>JBKHGE010000013.1:0-50412 GCA_046539845.1 Desulfonatronovibrionaceae bacterium | reverse complement strand
CAATTTTATTGACAAAAAACAGTGCTGAGGCCTAAAAAAAGTGAAAGTCCTGTCTAAAAGACATTACCTGATTTATTCGCAAATTAAAAGCGGAAATCAAAAAAAGGGCAGCGGGTTGGGCTGGGAAAATATTTTTTAAAGACCCAGAGGCATAGTGCAACTATCAACAAAAAGGCAGGGATGGCTATCCGGTGGGGCAGGCATCTTCTTTGGACCGGAGTTCCAGCCAGTACACTGTGGATTTGAGTGTCCGTTCCATGGTCTTGTGCACCAAGCTGTAGTAGTCCAGAAGCTGGACCATCTGAGAGATGTCCAGCCTGTTTTCCGCTCCGGCCTGAAGGAGGGTCTCTTTCAGGCGGTGGTAGACAGTGGTTAAATGCTCCAGCTTGTCCTCGGCGTCCTCAAAGTCCTCAGCGCAGGGGTTTTCCGCCAGCTTGAGGATATACCAGCACTCGTCCATAAAGGTCTCGACCCGTTCCCGGATATCTTTTGAAGCGGAGCTGGGGAGAAGGACCTGCATCTCGTGTATTTCCCGGATGTTTTCCTCTATGCTTCGGAAATACTGGGTCACGCGCAGGGCTACCGGGATCTTCACCCCGACCTGGGAAGGGATGTCGTATTGCTGGATAGTCAGGGCATAACCCTGGCAGGCCCGGATCAGTTCCGAGGCCTCCTGCCTGGTCCGGGCGGAGACCTGTTTTTGATCTTCAAAAAGCAGGTCCTTTAAAAGACCGCGCAGTTTGCGCCCGATCCTTTCCAGTTCCAGAGCTAACGCGTCCAAGGCCAGATTGGGTGTGTTTATAAGGGTTTGGTCCAGGTACTTTGTGCTCGAGGCCTCCACCGGAGAAATGGTCTGGTCCAGGAAGTTGACCAGCCGCTTGGTAAACGGCCAGATCAAGATCAGCCCCAAAAAGTTGAACACGGTGTTGAACAGGGCCAGAGTCCCGGCCGGGCCGGAGGCAAAGGCCAAGTTGGCCTGAATATATTCCACCATGTACAGGAGGACCGGCAGCAAAAGAAGCGCAACCACCCCGGAGACCACATTGAAAGACAGGTGTCCCAGGGCCACTTTCTTGGCATTGAGCGTGGCCCCGATAACAGCGATCATCGCGGTGGAAGTGGTCCCGATATTGGTGCCTATGACCGCAGCTGCCGCGCTTTGCATCCCGATCATCTCACTGGAGGCCGCGGTCAGAACTACGGCTATGGCCCCGCTGGAGCTCTGCATGATCAGGGTAAGCAAGACCCCAATCCCCACGAAGGCGGGAACGGTCCAGAAATGGCCGGAGGCCAGGGCGGTCAGGTTCAAGTCCTGGCCCAGCGAGCCGAATCCCTCCTGCAAGAGGTCAATACCCAGAAAGAAAAGACCGAATCCGGCCAGGGCCTCCCCCAGATGGGCCTTGCGGCTGTTTTTCCCGATTATGCGCATGAACACGCCGATCCCGATCAAAGGCAGGGCCAGGCTTTTTATGTGCACGCTGTAGCCGATGGCGGTGACCAGCCAGCCGGTGATCGTGGTCCCCAGGTTGGCCCCGTAAATGACTCCAATGGATCGGGAAAGATCCATGATTCCGGCGTTCACGAACCCGATGACGGCCACGGTGACCGCTGAGGAACTCTGGACCAGGGCGGTTATGGAGAACCCGGAGAGAACGCCCTTGTACAGGGGATGGGTCCATTTCTTGAGGATGCTGCGCAGGCTGTTTCCGGCGGCCATCTTCAGGCCGCTGGTAAGGAGGCTTATTCCGTGCAGAAAAAGCCCCAGTCCGCCGAGCAGGGAGGCCAAGAGGGAAAGGACCATCTAGCTTATCTCCAGGACCTGGTTTATGTGCAGGTTGATGCTCATAAGACCCTTGAATTCCTCCATTTTTGGACGATAGGCCACCACGGCCCGCTTGCCTTTGAGGTTTATTTCCCTGTATTGTTCACCACGGCGCCATATCTTGCCCCGAAAGGTGAGTCCGCTGTCCTGGTCGTGCAGCTCCAGGCCCACATGGCGGTTTTGCCCAAAGAGGTACATATCCTGGACTTCAAGCGGCGGGGAGACGAATATTGGATTGGAGTTACCCAGTCCGAAAGGCTGCATTATCTCCAGTTCGCGGATAAATTCCGGTGACAGCTCTCTGAAACCGACCCGGGCGTCGGCCACTATTTCCGGCTCCGGGGGTGTGTCTCCCAAAACGCCCCGGACATCCCGGTCAAAGGCAGTGCAGAGCTCGTCCAGGTCCTTTTCCGCAACGCTCAGGCCAGCGGCCATGGTATGGCCGCCGAATCCGTGCAGAACAGGGCTTATCCGGCTCAGACCGGAAAAGAGATCGAAACCGGACACACTCCGGCCGGACCCCTTGAGAAGCCCTCCTTTGCGGGCCAGTATCAGGCAGGGCCGGTTAAATTCCTCCACTATGCGCGAGGCCACAATCCCGATTACCCCGTGATGCCATTTTGGGGAATAAAGGACCAGGCCCATGCGGTCTTTTTGGCTGTCTGCCAGCTCCCTGGCCTCGCCCAGGATAGACTCCTCCAGTTTTCTGCGCTCTTGGTTCATGCGATCCAGTTCGGCCGCCTTCAGCCGCGCGGTGGGGCCGTCTTTAGCCAAAAGCAGCTCCAAGGCCGGCTCCGCATTTCCCAGTCTTCCGGCCGCGTTAATGCGCGGGGCCAGGCCGAAACCGATCTGTCCCGAGCCCAGGTAGTTAGAATTGTTCAGCCCGCATATTTCCTTCAAAGCCTGGATACCAGGGCGCTGGGGCTGGTTCAGAAGCAAGAGCCCGTTTTTGACCAGTACCCGGTTCTGGCCGGTGAGTTCGACCACATCCGCGATCGAACCCAGGGCGACCAGATCCAGAAAGTCACGGATATCCACGGGAGCACCCTCCAGCCTGCGGTTCAGGGCCGCGGCCAAAAGAAAGGCCACCCCCACGCCGGCCAGTTCCGGACAAGGGCAGCTCCCGCACTTGGGGTTTATTATCGCTTCAGCCGCGGGAAGGGTATCCCCGGGCAGGTGGTGGTCGGTGATAAGCACTTGCATGCCAAGCTCTCTGGCCAGGGCTACCTCCTCGGAGCTGGAGATGCCGCAGTCCACGGTGACCAATGTGTGCACTCCCCGTCCGGCCAGTTCCTTTATCCCTTCCGGATTCAGACCGTAGCCCTCTTCCAGGCGGCCGGGAATATAGTGTTCCACTTTGACTCCACGCCTGCAAAAGAAATCCTTGAGCAGGGCGGTCGCGGTGATGCCGTCAACATCGTAGTCCCCCCAGACAGCTATTTTTTCTCCCCGGGAGACGCTTTGGGCCAGGATATCCGCCCCGTGGTCCACCCCGGGCCAGTCCTGCAGGGGGTTCAGATAACGCAGTCCGGGATTCAGAAAGAAGGAGATGCGTTCCGGAGTGTCATATCCGCGCTGCACGAGGAGGGTGGCCAAAAGGGGGGAGATCTCCAGGTCCCGGGCCAAATCTTTTATCCGCGCGGGATCCGGAGGGGGGTCGATCACTCGCCATCTCATGCCCACTAGACAAAAAGCTTTTGCATCTGGTTTATCCCCGGATCCCGGGAGACCTCCCAGGCCATGCCTTCAGCCAAGTCCCGGTCCAGAGAGATCTTTTCCAGCTGTCCATCAATGTCCTGTGCCTGTTCATTGTCCATGCGGTGCACAAGGTTGTTTGCGGTGTACACAAGCCGGGAGGGAACAAGGTGCTGCGGGGAGGACATTTCCGGGTTATGGTGCCAGTTGACTGGCTCGGTGATCCATTCCGGGAGATTCCATTGCTGCAAGAGCATGCCCCCGACCAGGGCGTGGTCTATTCCCCAGTACTTTTGTTCTGCAGCCTGGAACAAAAGACCCTCCTCGCTGGCCAGGGCGTTTATCTCCAGCCAGGCCTGTTTATCGTAGATGGCGGTCATGATTTTTCCCAGATCGTGCAGGATGCCTATGGTAAACAGGTCGTCCGGTTCGCTGCACTCTGTTTTCCGGGCCAGTTCCCGGGCCAAAATAGCGGTGGAAATCTGGTGTCTCCAATACAGCCGCAGATCGATCAGGCTCAAGTCCAGGTCCCGGGTGACGCTTTTGACCCCAATGGACAGGACCGCGTCCCTGATCTGGGAGAGACCCAGGATGGACACGGCCCGGGAAATCGAGGATACTTGGGCTTGGAGGCCGTAATAGGCCGAGTTGACCCACCTGAGGACCCGGGCGGTTAGTCCCTGGTCCTGGCTGATGATCGCGGAGATATCCTCCATGGAGGACATGGAGTCCTCCCGGGCCCGGGAAAAGAGTTTGTGTACGAGTTCCGGAGAAATGGGCGGCTCGGGTCTTTTTTCCGAGATAGTGTGCAGGAGCCTCCGTCCCCTTTCCTGATCTGCCATGTTTGCCCTTCCGGATCAGACCAGCCTGTTTTTTTCCAGGTAGGCCATGAACTTTTTTGCTTCCTTGTGTTCCGGGGAGAGTTCGAGCGCCTGTTTCAGATGCTCGTATGCCTTTTTGTGCTTTTTCAGCCCGTAATAGGCCCGGGCGATATTGTAGTGCAGGTTCTCGTCCTGGGTGGAAAGCTCCAGGGCCCGGCCGTAGTAGTCCACCGCCTGCTCGTACATGTCCTGCTTGCGCAGGTTTATCCCGAAGTCGTTGAAAAGGTGTTTGTGCTCGGATTCGAACGCCGCATCCAGCTTGACCAGGCGCTCGAAGATGTCGTTGGCCTTATCTTTGTCCCCGCGTTCCAGATAGGTCAGTCCCAGCCCGAAATTGGCCCGGATGTTTTCCTCGTCCACGTTCAGGGCGTTGCTGTATTCGAATTCCGCACTGTAGGTCTCGTTCCTCTTGCGGTGGCGGTCTGCCCGGGCAATGGTCTTATTCAGCTCCCGCATTTTGGGATACACGGTATAGGTATAGAACTCCGGCTCCGGAGAGAATTTCTCCAGCAAAGCGTCCTTGGTGATTATCTTCTTGGGGCCAGAGGGAACATAATTGACGTTTAAGGGCTGGATCTCGATCTGTTCGTCATCCAGTTCGTTTACGAACCAGTATGACTTCTGGATGGTCTTTTTCTGGGTGGATCCGGTGCCCACCTTCATAAGCGTCTGGGTGGAAAAGACGCCTTTGATCCGATTATCTTCCGTCTTGGGCAGCTGTTCTTCGTTTATATTCTGGGTCATATTCCTTCCCCGGAGTTTGCTGCGGTGATTGTCTGTAGAAAGTCCCGCGCTGCTGCGCGCGGGTCCGAGGCCCTGGTGACTGGACGCCCGACCACGATGTAGTCCGCCCCATCCCGGGCCGCTTGTTGCGGGGTGTACACCCGTTTCTGGTCGCTGGCCTCGTTTCTGCCGGGCAGCCGGATTCCCGGAGTGACGAATTCAAAATTGTCTGGAAACCGCCCGGACAGGTGGGACAGTTCCCGGCCGGAGCAGACCAGTCCGTCCAGTCCGCTGCCGTGTCCCTTGTCAGCCAGATCGACGACGATCTCAAGTTCAGATCTGACCTCCGGCCAGGCCAGGCTCGCCCGGTCCAGGCTGGTAAGCAGGGTGACGCCCATTATCCGGGGCCCTTGCCCGTATTCGTTTCTGGCCCTGAGGGCGGAGGCGAGCATGTCAGTGCCGCCCAGGATGTGCACGGTTAGCATGTCCACCTGGAGCCGGCATGCGCTTTTAACCGCCCCGTAGACTGTATTGGGGATGTCCATGAATTTGAGGTCCAAAAAGACCAAACACCCCATGTCTTTGAGCCTGGACACGATTCCTGGACCGGCGGCCGTAAAGAGTTCCAGACCCACCTTAAACCAGCGCACGCTGGGACGCAGGGAATGCGCCGCCGCCAAGGCCCGGTCTTCCCGGTCAAAATCCAGGGCGACCACCAACTCGGTCATTAGATAACCCCGGAGAGGACTTTTTGCAACAGCCCCGGATTGTGATCCGGCCTGCAGGCCTCGGCCCTGATGATACACTCCACCTGCCTGAAGGCCCGGTCCAGATCATCGTTTATCACCCAGTAGTGAAAAAAATCGCTTTGTTTGATTTCCTCGGCCGCGTTCTTGAGCCGGGTCTTTATCTTTTCCGGGTCATCAGTACCCCTTGTGAGGAGTCTGTTCTGCAGTTCGTCCAGGGAAGGGGGAAACAGAAACACGAAACATCCGAATCCGAGAGAGGACTTGAGCTGTCTGGCCCCCTGCACGTCAATGTCAAAGATGAGGTTGTTCCCGCTTTCCACCGCCTTCAGTACCGGCTCCCGCGGCGTACCGTAGTAGTCGTCGTGCACCCTGGCCCATTCGGCAAAAAAATTGTTCTCTATCCGGTCTTCGAATTCCTCTTTGCTGCAGAACCAATATTCCCGGCCGTTGAGCTCCCCGGGCCGGGGTTTTCGGGTGGTGTACGAGGTGGAGAACGTAAACTGCGAATACTTCCGGGTGAGCCTGCGGATCAGGGTGCTTTTCCCGGTGCCCGAGGGCGCGCTAATGACCAGCAAGAGCCCTTTTATCTCAAGAGGATTGTTTTTCATGTGCGGCGAATCTCTGGGCTATGGTTTCGTACTGGATGGCGGAGAGAATGACGTGGTTGGAGTCGGTGACGATTATGGATCGGGTCTTGCGGCCGTGGGTGGCGTCTATGAGCCTTTTGTCCTCCCGGGCTTCCTCGCGCAGTCTGCGCATGGGTGCGGTATTCGGGTTGGCGATGCCCACTATGCGCTGGCGGACTACGCTGTTTCCGAACCCGATACTGAGCAGGGTTTGACTGTCTCTGTTCATGGGGGGCTATTCCAGGTTTTGCGCCTGTTCGCGGCATTTTTCCAGTTCGGCCTTGAAATCCACCACCAGTCGGCTCATGGAGCTATTTTGGCATTTGTTCCCGCAGGTGTTTATCTCCCGAAAGCATTCCTGGAGTAAAAAATCCAGTCTGCGCCCGATCTCGCCGCCGTTTTCCAGCAACCGGGCCAGCTCCTGCAGGTGGCTCTCCAGCCGGGTCAATTCCTCGGACACATCCAGGCGGTCGCTCATTATGGCCAGTTCCTGGTGCACACGGGTTTCGTCCACCTCTTTCAGCTCCATATAGCGCATGGTCTTTTCCAGCCTGGATTTAAGGGCTTCGAATCGGGTGTGGATGTTTTCCCCGGCCATCTCCTTCAGGTCTTTTACTGTATCCCGCAGTCCGCTGAGCCGGGCATCAATATCCGCAGCCATTTTCTCTCCCTCTCTTATCCGGGATTGGTCCCAGTCTTTGAGGCAGCTTTTTAGGGCTTCGATTATACCCCCGGAGATTTCTTCCGGGAGTTCGGCGTCCTCTTTCCAGGCCGAGGGTACATTCAAGAGCCGGTTCAAATCCGGGGCAAAGGCTATTTTCTCCTGTTTGGCCAGATCCTTGAGCTCAAACAGCATGCGCGAGGCAACCGCCTGGTCCAGGTTCAGGTTCAAAAACTCCTGGTTTTTGAACCGCAAATTGAGCCAGACCTCCACCCGGCCCCGGGAGGTGTAGGAACGCACGGCCTGTTCCCATTGCGCCTGCAGGCCCAAAAGGTTCTGGGGGGTACGCCATTTAATGTCCAGGAATTTGGAGTTTACGCTCTTGATCTCCCAGGCTGCGCCCCAGGCGGTGTCTTCGATTGCGGCCCGGCCATATCCAGTCATGCTCTTTATCATAAATCTTATTGTCGGTTGAGGTCCCTGTGGTAAAGCCCGCCCAGGTACTTGCCCGCGTTATGTGCGAAATACATTTTAAAGGAACTATACACTGGTGACAAGGGCGGATTGCAGTGTGTTGTCCGCAGGTGTGCGACCCGAACCGATAGCCGCGGTCGGGTGGTTATTGTTGTTTTGTAAGCAGGGCCTTTATTTGCCCGCAGTAGATATTGCGGATGCGGTCTAGGTGCGATTTGGTCTTTTCCGCGGCATAGTCCGGAAAGGTCCAGGGCAGGTCCTGCCAACCGCCCCGGGTGTAAATTAGGGTGAGATCGGCCCAGATCCCGCGGTCCAAGTATATCCGATGGGTAAAATTCTTGCCTGTGGCCAGGACCAGTCGCTCGTGAGTGACAAGCCCTGGATCCAGGTTGAAAGTCCGGCGGCTGTTTCTCTGATAAGCTTTTTCCAGGGCGTTGGTGTCTAGTTTTATCTGCACCAGGTGGTTCTGGGGCACAAGTTCTTTGAAGGACAGGATCTTTCTGGAAATGGGCGTGCCCAGCTCTGCATCGTAGTAGTTTGTTTCCGTAAAAAGGATGGGATCGCTTTTGTAGTCAGCCTCCCCGAATCTCTCCTGCAACCGGTCCATTAATTGTGGCCAAAACGTCTCCCAGTCCGAGGCCAAGACAGAGAGAAAAAGTTTGCCTGGCAGCGGCTTAGCCGGTCTGCTCATATACACACCTCCGCAGTCAGGGTGCCGTCCTTGAATCTTACGGGCACGGCCGGGACAATGCTTTTGCGACCCAGAGCAAAGATCCGACCCTCTAGCCTGGTGGGGACGAAGAATTCATTGGTCCCCGCGTCCCGGGTCTCCAAAACCGGATGCACCCGGGGCAGATGCAAAAGACCGCGCTGAAAAGATAGCTTTTTTTTCTTGATCAGCTCCTGCAGCTCTTGGCAGCGTGCCCGGGTCTCCTCCGGGTCCACCCGGCTGGAAAAGCCGGCCGCCGGGGTGCCCGGTCGCGGCGAGAAAGGGAATATATGGGCATAGGTAAACGGGATTTTGTCCACGAAATCCCGGGTCTCACAGAAGAGCCGGTGCTCTTCTCCGGGAAATCCCAGCAGCAGATCCGCTCCCAGGGCGAAAACCGGCCAGACATTCTTCAGGCTGCGGCAGAACTCTGCGAGTTGTTCCGGGTGGTAGTGCCCCCGGCCCATGTCCTTTAAAACCGCAGGGCTTGCGCTTTGCAGGGAGATGTGCAGGTGAGGGCAGAGCATGTCCGAACACCTGTCCAGGGTCTTTAGTCCCTTGGCGGTCAGCTCCGAGGGCTCGAGGGAACTCAGCCGGAATCTGGCCCGCCCGGACCACTCCGTGTGCAAAGCATCCCGCAGGCTGCGGACCAGATCCCAGAAATCAAGCTTTGGATCCAGGTCCCGCCCGTACTGGCGCAGATTTGTCCCGCACAGGGATATCTCCCGGATGCCCGCGGAGAGGATTCGGTTTACTTCAGGCAGCACCTTTTCCAAAGGGCGGCTCCTTGCCCTGCCCCTGGTCCGGGGAACTATGCAGTAGGTGCAGCAGTGACTACAGCCGTCCTGGACCCGTACCGGGGCCCGGGCCCGGAAAAAACCGCTGATTTCCAGGTCCAGATTGTCTTTTTCCTTGCCCGGGGAAAGGGAGTACTTTTTCTCCTGGCTCACAACCCGGGAGACCTCGGGCATGGCCGAGAATTCGGGGCCGAATGCCCGGGCCGCGCATCCGGTGACAATTATCCCGGCCATGGGATTCTCGGCCGCAGCCTTGCGGATCGCCTTTCTGGTGTCCCGCACCGCCCGCGCGGTTACCGCACAGCTGTTTACCAGCACGATATCCGCTTCTTTGGCGCTCTGTCTGCATTTTAGGCCCGCTGTCTCCCAGGTTTCGATCAGGGCCTGGGTTTCGTACTGGTTTATTTTGCAGCCTAAGGTGATGGGGAAAAAGCTCTTACTTGCGTCCATTGTCTGTTTATCCTGCCGGCAGTGGGTTAAAATCTCTGCCCCCCCAGCTTCTGGATTTTAAAGTTCCATCCGTTTGAACTTTTTTTGCGCCGGGCCTGGAGATTCTCGAACGGGCAGGGATATAAGCATTTTTCAACCCTCGGCTAAGGGATTTCGTTTGCTATTACCGCCCCGGCCAGGACCTGTCCCTTTTCACTGTATATCGCGGCTGTCTGGCCCGGGGCTGGTTTTTTCTGGGGATGAATAAAGCTTATGCGCATTCTCTTTTTGCTTATTTCCAAGACCCGGGCCGGACTGGACGTTTGACGGTAACGGGTCTGTATCCAGACCGTATCCGGCCAGTTTTCGGGTGGGACCAGGAAGTTCGGAGCGCGCACCATGCACCCCGAGACCGCCAGGTCTTCTTTTGCCCCGACAATCAGGGCGTTTTCAGCCGGATCCTTGTCCAGGACGTACAAAGGATATCTGTAGGCCACGCCCAGGCCGCGTCTCTGTCCGGGAGTATAGGCCCACAGCCCGCGGTGGGTCCCCAGGCGTTCCCCCCCGGGCCCGATTATCGGCCCCGGGCCGCCCAAGTCCGGGCAGTTACGGCGCAGAAAATCGCGGTAATCCCCGGGGATGAAGCAGATTTCCTGGCTCTCGTTTCTTTGCACCGGGGTGAGTCCTTGTTTTCTGAGATCAAAAACGATTTTATGCTTAAAAGATTCCCCCAAAGGGAAAACAGCCCGGCGCAGATTTTTTTCCTCTGTCAGGGACAAAAAATAGCTCTGATCCTTGGCCGGGTCCTTTCCCCTCCACAGGGAACCCCGGACAAGCCTTGCGTAATGACCGGTGGCCATGCGCTCCGCACCCAGGTCCAGGCAGTGCTTAAGAAGCAGTTTGAATTTTATCCTTCGGTTGCACAGGCTGCAAGGGTTGGGCGTGAGTCCGTTCTTGTAGGCGGCCATAAACGGGTGGATTATTTCCTGTGCAAACTCTGCAGACAGATCGAGCGTAACCAGGCGGACATCCAGAAGAGAGCATAGTTTTTGCAACTGATCCGTCTTCCAGCGGTCCTGATCCTCCGGGGGCAGGAAAAAGGCGTGCACGGCAATGGCCTTGTCTCCCTGCGCCCGGACCCGGCTCAGAGCGGACAGGCTGTCCGCTCCGCCGCTCAAAGCGACAGCTGTAAGCATGGGCTATTCCAGGTCGTAAACCGGTTTTCGGCCCCCGGACGAGCGGGACGGATTCTTGCTGCCAGCCTGTCGGATAGGTCGTGTTTTGCCGCGGCAGGCCCTCTTTCAAAATATGCCCGTTTGAGCCCCGGGCAGTTTAGCAAACAGCCAAGCAATGCACCTATTCCGCGGAGAAGAGATCGGCCGGCTCAGGCAAAGCGGGCAGGTTTTTTTCCAGGATATGCCCGGTGCAAAGCAAGAGTTCCTCAGAGAAGGCCGGGGAGAATATCTGCATCCCCACGGGCATGCCGCTGTCCCGGCCCAGGCCCACGGGCAGGCTCAGCCCGGGAAGGCCGGTCAGGTTCAAGGAATTGGTATAGATATCGGTCAGATACATCTGAAGGGGATCAGAGGTGTTCTCCCCCAGCCTGAAGGCGGTGGTCGGGGCCACCGGGGCGCAGATTACATCGCAGTGCTCAAAGGCCCGGATAAAGTCCTCCCGGATCAGGCGGCGCATCTGGGCCGCCTTTTTGTAGTAGGCGTCGTAATAGCCCGAGGACAAGGCGTGGGTTCCGATCATAATCCGGCGCTTGACCTCGTCCCCGAAACCCATACTCCGGGACAGCTCGTACATCTTTTTTAGCTCGGGCGCACTTTTGTCCCGGTAACCGAATCTGACCCCGTCAAACCGGGCCAGGTTGGAGGATGCCTCGGCCATGGCCAGGATATAGTAGGCAGCCACTGCGTATTCCGTATGCGGCAGGCTGATTTCCACCTCTTTGGCCCCCAGCGCCTTCATGCCCTGCAGCGCCTCGGCGCATTTTTCGCTGACTTCCCGGTCCGGGCCGTCCCCCCAGTATTCCGCAGGCACCCCCACCCGCAGCCCGGAGAGATCCTCGGAGCAGCCGCGGATTGCACGGAGATAGTCCGGGACCGGGTGGTTAACACTGGTACTGTCTCTGGGGTCGTGCCCGGCTATGACCCCGAGGACTGCGGCTGCATCAGCCACTGTGCTGGTTATGGGGCCGATCTGATCCAGGGAGGATCCGTAGGCTATGAGTCCGAATCTGGATACCAGGCCGTAGGTGGGCTTCAGCCCGACCACCCCGCAGAAGGCCGCAGGCTGGCGGATGGACCCGCCGGTGTCTGTACCCAGGCTGGCCGCGCACTGTCCGGCGCACACCGCGGCCGCCGACCCCCCGCTGGATCCGCCGGGCACCCGTTTCCTGTCCCAGGGGTTGAAAGTGGGGCCGAATGAGGAGTTCTCGGTGGAAGAGCCCATGGCGAATTCGTCCAGATTGGTCTTACCCAGGATGACCGCCCCGCTTGCCCGCAGTCTTTTCACCGCAGTGGACTCGTAAAAAGGGATAAAATTTTCCAGGATGCGCGATCCGCAGGTGGTCCTGAGCCCTTTGGTCACCAGGATGTCCTTGAGCAGAAAGGGCACTCCGTGCAGGGGGCGCTCCGGCGAGGGACCGAGGCGGTCCAGCTCGTCCGCGACCTGTTCGGCCCCCTGTTCGTCCAGGGTGATGATCGCTTTTATCCCCGGCTCGGTCTCTTTTATCCGCTCCAGATAAACCTCGGTCACCTCCCGGGCGCTTGACCGGCCTGCGGCGATGTGTTCCGCTGTCTCCAGCATGCTTTGGTTGGTATTGATGGATGTCATCTCTTTGTCCTTAACCGGCCGGCCTTAAATCTCCCAATGTGAGCAGGGCGGGAAAAAGTTCAATACAGATAAGTACGCGTGAGTCTTGAACTGTTTACCGCCGTTCCTGGGGATTTTTAACGGCCTGGGTTACAAAAATTTTTTTAACAGTCAGCTAAATTATCTTCGGGACCGTAAAGAATTGTCCGTCTGCGCCCGGGGCGTTCTCCAGGATTTCCTCTCTGGAGTGTTCCTTGGTTTCCCGGTCCTTGCGCAAAACAGTGGTATTGTCCACAGGGGTGTACATGGGCTCCACCGCTGAGGTGTCCACCTCCTCCAGCTTGTGCACGTATTCCAGTATGGAATCCATCTGCTTAGCGAACTGGTCCAATTTTTTTTCTTCCAGTTGCAGCCGGGCCAGTTCGGCCACGCTGCGCACTTCGTCCTTGCTTATTGCCATGATGTCTATCCTGGTTACAACTTGTTTACGGCTGTAGCTCCCCGGGATTATCCTCCCCGGCCTCTTTTTCTTCCTCCAGCTCTTTCTCCAGTTTTTCCATGCGCTTGGAGTGTTTATCCTTCCTGTGCAAGATAAGGGCCTCGACACTGGGATAGTGGGCCGGAACGAGCCCGGTCCCGGAGAAACGCAGGACATACAGATTCTGAGTGGCCAGCCCATCCCGGTCCCAGGTAATCGGGGCCATGGTCCACTGCATGGCGGGCAGCTCGGCCAAGCTGCGGTTAATGTCCTCCCGCCCAGAGTCGATATCCGGCATCCGGGAGCAATGGCGGACAAAATCGTAGCCCAGGGCGGTCCAGAAGTCCGGCTCGCCCTGCATGGTCAGCTCCAGGGCCTCGGCCAAGTCCCGCCTGGAACCGGAAGGGGAATCCGGCATCCAGGGCCCGTTAGTCAGGGCCAGTCCGAAGTAGTTGTTTTCCAGGTTGGAGGCCGCGGAACTCTGAGACCAGAGCATGGGGCCCAAAAACAAGAGCCTCTCTTCATCGTAGTAGAAGAATTGCGGGACAATACCCTCGACCCGGGAAAAGGAATCCGGGATGAACACCGCCTGAAAATCTGGGTCCGGAGTCTGGGTGGGGTCTTCCGGGTCTTCCACCTGTAAAAGTGTTTGGACCGCTTTCCCCCATTCTGTGGGTTTGTCCGGGGGATAGGACTGCATTCCGGTGATTTTGGCCCCGTTCTCTGTGGCCTCTTTCCAAAAAATGCGGGCCATATCCCTGCCGTAGTCATCCTCCGGATACAGGATGGCGTAGCGGCGAATGTTCAGCCGGTCCACGCTGGGCTGAAGCAGTCTGCGTACCTGATCCCGGGGGGAGGGGAAGAATCGCCATCCGTCCCTGCCTTCGTTTTTCAGGCTGGAAAGGAAGGTGAAGAAAACCCGGTTGCGGTGCAGCCCGCTTTCTTTGATCCGCTCCCAGTTCTCCCCGGTCAAAGGCCCTCCAAAGATTCGGGTCCCGGGGAGGTCGTCTATTTTGTCTCTCCAGCCTTTTTCTCCGGTGTTAACAGTTGTGACCCGGATCTTTTTGCCTTTTTTGGCCAGTTCCCACTGGGCCAGGCTCGCCCCTCGCAGGACCTTCCAGCCCACTTTGGAGTAGGACCCGGACAAAGGAATGGTCAGGCAGATACGCCTGCCGATTTCGCCCAGCTCCTCTTCCAACTCCCGGAGCTTCTCCCGCAATGGATCCGGGTCCGGCAGGTCATCGCCGTAGGCCACGGAGTGCAGATGCGGCCATATCTCTTCCCAGGATTCCGGGTTCTGCTCTGCTTCGCGTAGCCAATAGCTCCAGGCCAGAAGGTTGTATGGGAACCCCGGGGGTTTTTGTGTCTTGCGCTCGCTTTCCTCCAGCCGGGAGAGGGCCTGGTCGGAAAGGCCGTTAAAGCGGTTCAGGGCCATGTTTTGCAGTTCCACGCGCCGGTCTTTTTCCTCGGTCCGGTCAAAGAGTTCGGACAGAATGGGCAGGGCGGCTGCATAGTCCTTTTGCTTCCAGAAGTGCCGGATTAAAAGGTCGGCCGCCTTTTTTTTCAAGGGGTAGGGATATCTGGAGCCGAGAATGACCTCGGTCAGATGGTCTTTCCAGGCCTCTTTATCCTGGGCCTTTAACAGGCATTCGGTCCGGACCTCGTGCCATCTCCATTTTGTCCGGGCCAGGGGATCCCTCTGGGACCAGGCCTCAAGAGCCCTTTCCGCTTCCGAGCAGCGGTCCAGGTTCTTTAAGGAGGCGGCCAGCCGGTAATAGTAGAGCGACCTTGTTTCCCCTTCGGGATCGGTGTCCTGCAGGAGTTTTTTATACAGTTCTGCTGAGCGTCTGAAATCCTCGTCCTCCCAGGCGGAATCAGCGGACTCGGCCGAAATCGGCGCTGGTTCCGGGACCTTGGGGGGCTCGATCTTTTTTTTGGGGGCGCAGCCCCCAAAGACAAAGAGAGGCATCAAAAAAAGAATAACGATATATCCGGGCAGAGTCTTGTTCATGTTGTCTTTCAAACCTGTTGCAGGCTGCAAAAGCCGGGTTCAGGGTTGGCGGAATCCGGATCTGGTTCCGGCCGCAAATGCAAAAAGGCCTGGACCTATTACGGTCCAGGCCTTCTGATATAGAGAGCGGGTGCCCGGGTGTCAAGGAGAGTCCCGGATTGCCTTCCGGTTATTTGACCTCTGTGTAGTCTGCGTCCACAACGTCCTCGTCGTCGCTACCGCCTTCGCCGCCGGCGTTCTGTCCAGCCTGGGCGCCGCCGGCATCAGTGCCGGCCTGCTGCTGACTTTCATTCTGCTGGTTATACAGGTTCTCGGCCAGCTTGTGCGAGGACTGGGCCAAGTCTTCGGTCGCTTTGCGGATCGCTTCCTCGTCTTCCTGCTCCATCACCTTTTTCAGCTCTTCAATCTTGCCTTCGATTTCGCTCTTGGTCCCGGGGTCGATGTTTTCGCCCACATCGCGCAGAGATTTTTCTGTGGTGTAGATGAGGGTATCCGCGTTGTTCCTGGCCTCAATGAGCTTTTGTTTTTTCTTGTCCTCTTCGGCGTGGGATTCGGCCTCCTTAACCATCTTCTCGATATCATCCTCGGACAGTCCGCTGGATGCGGTGATCTGGATGGATTGCTCCTTGCCCGTGCCGGTGTCCTTGGCCGAGACATTGACTATGCCGTTGGCGTCGATGTCAAAGGTGACCTCGATCTGGGGTACGCCGCGCGGAGCAGCCGGGAGCCCGGTCAGCTCGAAGCGGCCCAGGGTCATGTTGTCCGCGGCCATGGGGCGCTCGCCCTGCAGGACATGAATGGACACCGAGGGCTGGTTGTCCGCGGCAGTAGTGAAGATCTGGCTCTTTTTGGTCGGGATGGTGGTGTTCTTTTCAATCAGCTTGGTGAATACCCCGCCCATGGTCTCGATACCCAGAGACAGAGGAGTTACGTCCAGAAGCAATACATCCTTGACGTCTCCGGCCATGATGCCGCCCTGGATGGCCGCGCCCATGGCCACGACCTCGTCCGGGTTCACGCTGCGGTTCGGATCTTTGCCAAAGAATTCGGTTACCTTCTTCTGCACCAGGGGCATGCGGGTCATCCCCCCGACCAGGATGACCTCGTTTATGTCCGAGGCCTTGATTTCCGCGTCTTCCAGGGCCTTTTTACATGGTTCTATGGAGCGGTCCACCAAGTGGTCCACCAGGGCTTCCACTTTGCTCCGGGTCAGCTTCATATTCATGTGCTTGGGCCCGTTTTGGTCCGCAGTGATAAACGGCAGATTGATGTCCGTCTCCATAGAGGTGGACAGTTCTTTCTTGGCCTTTTCCGCGGCCTCGCGCAGCCTTTGCAGGGCCATCTTGTCCTGGGAGAGATCTATCCCGTTCTCCTTTTTGAATTCATCCACCAGGTAGTTTATTATCTGCTGGTCGAAGTCCTCTCCGCCCAAGAAGGTGTCTCCGTTGGTCGCCCTGACCTCGACCACGTTGTCCCCGACCTCCAGGATGGAGATGTCGAATGTTCCGCCGCCGAGGTCGAACACGGCGATCTTTTCGTTTTTGTTCTTGTCCGCGCCATAGGCCAGGGAGGCTGCGGTGGGTTCGTTGATTATCCGCTTGACCTCCAGGCCGGCAATCTTACCCGCGTCTTTGGTGGCCTGCCTCTGGTTATCGTTGAAATAGGCCGGCACGGTGATTACCGCTTCAGTCACCTTCTCCCCGAGATAGGATTCAGCATCGCTTTTCAGCTTCTGCAAAATCATGGCCGAGATCTCCGGGGGGCTGTATTTCTTGTCCCGCACCTGCACATAAGCATCGTTGTTCTTTCCGGCCACGATCTTATACGGGCTCTTTTCCTTCCATTTTTCCAGGACCGGGTCGTTGAACTCCCGGCCCATGAGCCGTTTCACCGAGGAGACAGTGTTCTCCGGATTGGTCACCGCCTGACGCTTGGCGATATCACCGACCAAACGCTCCTTATCCGTGAAAGCCACGATCGACGGTGTGGTCCGGCCCCCTTCCGGATTGGTGATGCATTTGGATTCCTTCCCCTCCATTACATACACGCAACTGTTTGTCGTTCCCAGATCAATACCTATAATCTTGCTCATATATTTTGCCTCCTAGTCTGATTTTGTGGTTCCGTTATCATTGATAAGTCTGTTTTCGGCTGTGTAAAGAGGGAAAAGGAAATTAGTCCTTATTGCTTTTTTTGCTGACTATGACCTTGGCCGGCCGCAACAGCCTGTCGTTCAGTTTGTAGCCCCTTTGCAGCATCTGCCAGACCAGGCCTTCCTCCATATCCTCGGTTTCCTGCTGGGCCATGGCCTCGTGGATATTGGGGTCGAATTCCTCCCCGCTCTCCCCGACCGGGGTCAGACCGTGCTTTTTAAGGGTCTCCAGGAAGATGTTCTTGGTCATTTCCACGCCTTCGCGCAGCCCCCGGCAGGCCTCGTCGTCGCCCGCGTGTTCCAAAGCCAGTTCCAGATTGTCCACCACCGGCAAAAGTTCTTCTATAATCCGGGAGGAAGCGTATCTGCAGAATTCTTCCTTTTCCCGTTCCAGTCTCTTCTGCCTGTTTTCCGCCTCGGCAACCGTGCGCAGCTGCTGTTCCTGGCACTGTTTCAAAAGAACGCATTCTCCGCAGAATGCCTGTTGACAGTACTCCCACAATTCATCCCCGGTAATGTCCGCTGCAGTCAGCTTATCCTTTACCGAAGGCTCCTCTTCCCGTTCCTGGGTCTCTTTTTGCTCCTCGGGTCCTGCTTCCCGGTTTTGTTCTTCCTTTTTGTCCTTCTTCTTGTCCCTGGTCATGCGTAAACCTCCGTAATATGAGTATGCTCGCTTTTTTCAGGAATTGTTCTGAAATAATTGAGTAAGAATTTCTGCGACCAAGTCAACCGTTGGTATGAGCAGCGGGTAGTTCATGTGTACCGGTCCGACCACTCCGACCGTGCCTAGAACGTTCTCTCCCGGCCCGTACGGGGAGGAGATGAGACTATAGTTGGACAGATTGCTCAAGCCGTGATCCTGGGGGAAGAAGACCCGCAGGTCCGAGGCCTTGACTGTTTTATCCAGCAGGTTGAGCAGGCTGGATTTTTCCTCCAAAAGTTCAAGCAGATCCTTGAGCTGGGAAAAATCCGGATTTTCCTGATCCAGGGCGTTGGTGGCCCCGCCCACGTACAATTCTCGCTCCGGGGCCTCCTCACAGGCGTCATAGGCCAGGCTGAGCGCTTGCTGGTAGAGGTCCTTTAATCTCTGCTTGGTGCTATGGAGCTGCCTTATTATGCTCTGGCGTATCCCGGCCACGGTCCGGCCCTGGAAGTTGTCGTTCAGGTAATTAGAGTACCGGATGAGATCGTCTGCAGTCAGCTTTTTCCCCGTCTCGATGACCCGGTTGGAGACAAGCCCCCCCTCCAGGACCAGGACGGACATGACCAGGCCGGGCTTGAGCAGGACAAAATCTATCTGTTTCCATACCGCCGCTTTTTCCGCCGGGGACATGACCATGGCTATCTGGTTGGAAAACGAGGACAAGACCCTGGAGGCCCGGCGCAGAGTGGCCTTGAAGTCCGGACCGGATTCCATGAGGGATCTTTTGATAAGTTCCTTTTGGCGCTGATCCAATTTTTCCAGGGTGAGAAGGGAGTTCAGGTAGAAGCGCATGCCCGCGACAGTAGGGACCCTTCCGGCCGAGGTATGCGGCTGGGTCAGAAGTTCCCTGGATTCCAAATCGGACATCACGTTGCGTACTGTGGCCGCGCTCAGGTTTATCCCCGGGGCCCGGGCCACGGTTCGCGATCCCACCGGGCGTCCTGTACGGATGTATTCCCGGATCACTGTCTCCAGGATCTTTTTTTCGCGGTCAAGATAATCGGCTCTGGGCATGGTCCTGTGTCCGGGCGGCAGTGTTTTGCCGGTGTCCTAGTCGATTCTGGCCCTGAAACCGGCTTTGATGCGGCCGCATCAATCAATACAGCTAATGCCTGTGCCGGAAGTGTCAAGGCCGGTTGTTTGCAAACCAGATATCCGGGGAAGAAAAAAGTGGATGTTTTAGGGCCTACTGTCCCCCTAGACCTCGGTGTGATAGAGGAAATCGCGCAGGGCTTGAGCCCAGGGCCTGGGCTTGTGGTAGGTGGTCCGGGTCAGCCGGGAGATGTCCAAAACAGAGTACCCGGGACGCTTGGCCTTCTGCTGGAATGCGCTGGAGTCCACGGGGTGGACTTTTACCGGGGAGCCGACGCAAGCCAGGGCCTCCGCAGCCAGCTCGCACCAGGAGGCCTCTCCGCTGTTGACCACGTGATAGATTCCCCGGCCTTCGTTTTCCAAAAGCTCTAGGGTGTGGCGGGCCAGGTCTTTCGTATACGTGGGTGAGCCTATCTGGTCGTGGACCACGTGCAGGGGGTTGTTTTTTGGGGCCAGCTCCAGGATCTTGGTCACGAAATTGCTTTTCCCCGGCCCGAAAAGCCAGGCGGTGCGGATTATCAAGAGCTCAGGTATCTCCAGTTTCAAAAGGGCCTTTTCCCCGGCCAGCTTGGTCTGCCCGTAGACATTGATCGGATCGGGCTCATCCTCAGGGGAGTAAGGGCAGTTTTTTTTGCCGTTGAACACAAAATCAGTGCTGAAATGGATCAAAGCGGTCCCGCTGTCGCAGGCGGCCCTGCCCAAGGCGGCCGGCAGATCTCGGTTCAGGTGTCGGGCCTCGGCCGGCTCCTCTTCCGCGTCATCCACCCGGGTGTAAGCGGCGCAATTAAAGATGTGCGTGATGCCCCGATTTTGTAGCACGCTGTTTACTGCCTCCCGGTCAAACAGATCCAGATCGTCGCTTTTCAGGGGTAGAACGCTCCAGCCGTTTTCGTCCAGGGCCGCGGTCAACGCCTGCCCCAGAAGTCCGGTTTTTCCGCCGGGTATCAGGGCCTTTCCAGGTTCCATCAGCAGCGCTCCTTGTACCATTTGTCCATGAATTGCTGATACTCGCCTCTTTGCACCTTTGCCACCCATTGCCGGTTGTTTTTATACCAGGTCAGAGTTTCAGCCAGGCCGTCCACGAAAGTGGTTCGGGGTTCCCAGCCCAGTTCGGACCGGGCCAGGCTGTAGTCCATGGCATAGCGCAGATCGTGGCCGGGCCGGTCCTGGACAAAGGTGATCAGCTCATGGCTTTTGCCCGCAAAATCAAGCACGGAGCGCACCACGTCAATGTTTTTTTTCTCCGCGTCACCGCCGAAATTGTATACCGCGCCCGGACGGCCCTTTTCCATGCTCAGAGCTATCCCGCGGCAGTGGTCTCGGACGAATATCCAGTCCCGGATATTCTCGCCGCGGCCGTAAACCGGGACCGGTCTGTCCTGCACCGCCCGTAGATAGGCTAAGGGAATGAGCTTTTCCGGGAATTGGTACGGACCGTAGTTGTTGGAGCAGCGGGTGATTATGACCGGAAAGCCATAGGTCTTGTAATAGGAGCGGGCCATAAGGTCGGCTGCGGCCTTGGAGGCGGAATACGGGCTGTTCGGGGCCAGGGGGGTGTCTTCAGTGAATTCCCCGCTCGGGCCTAGCGAACCGTAGACCTCGTCCGTGGAGATGTGCACGAACTTGTGGATGTCCATTTTCCGGGCGCATTCCATTAAGTTGTATGTGCCCTGGATATTGGTGGTGATAAATGCCGACGGATCGTCAATGGAACGGTCCACATGGGTTTCCGCGGCAAAATTGACCACGACCCGGACAGCATATTCCCGCAGCAACCGGGATACGAGATCGATATCCGCTATGTCCCCGCGGACAAAAGTGTATCTGTCTTTTAAGTCCGGCCGGAGCCCCTCGAGATTGTCCGGGTTCCCGGCATAGGTCAGCTTGTCCAGGTTGACCACGTCTGCTGCCGGGTATTTTTCCAGGAAGTAGTGTATGAAATTGGAGCCGATAAAGCCGCAGCCGCCGGTTACCAGTATAGCCATAATTTAAGATCCTGTTTCTTCACTTTTGTCTTTTCGGGGATGCCTGCCCCAGCCGCCCGTCGGCATGCGTGTATCAGCATCTGCCGCTGTCCGGGGGTGGTTCGGCACGGCAGAAAAGACACCTTTGTGTACAGAAACCGGGCGGATATATCAAGCAAGGCTTCCTTCTTTGTTTGCATGCGCAAGGCTGGGTTTTGTCCGGTTCGGGCCTGTGGACTGCGCCCGGGGAGCGGATCGTTTAAAAAACCGCTTGCGCCCGCCCGGCGTATGCAGTAAAAGGAATAACAGTTCGGGCGGTTAACTCAGTGGTGAGAGTGCCATCTTCACACGGTGGAAGTCCGGGGTTCAAATCCCTGACCGCCCACCACCATTCGTCTGCATGGGCCCTTAAGTCTTTTAAGGGCCTTTTTTACAGGCCGTAAATAATGTCCGGTTATTCAATGCATACAATTCTTGCCGGTTCGGGGCAAGCGTAGATGGAAGTCGTCCTTTTCTGTCCGGAGATCCCGCCCAACACGGGCTCCATCGCCCGGCTGTGCGCGGCAGCCGGCGTGCGGCTCAACCTGATCGAGCCACTCGGGTTCAGCCTGGAGGACAGGTATCTGAAACGGGCCGGTCTGGACTACTGGCCGCAAGTGGAGCTAAAGGTCTGGCCGGGCTGGGAGGAATTCACGGCCCGAAAAAAGGGTACCGGCCGGCTGGTCATGACCAGCGCCCGCAGCGGTCTGGCCCACCACCGCCACCTGTACCGGGATACAGACCTGCTTGTCTTCGGTCCGGAGACAAAAGGCCTGCCACCGGAGTTGGCCGCTGGGGCTGAAACCATGCTGCGTATCCCCATTTTGGGGGACGTGCGGAGCATAAACCTAGCCAATGCTGTGGCCGTGGTCCTTTACGAGGGCCTGCGCCAGACCGGGGTTTTGGATTCCGATCCGGAGGCAAATAGAGACGGCGCTTGATTTAGGCTGGTTCCAGGCGCCCGGCAGACAGGGGGCAAGACATGTTTGTACTGAAAAAGATTTTGTCCAGGGTCTTTTTCCCGGTGCCGCTGTGCCTGGAGCTAATCCTGGCCGGGTTGATCCTGATTTTTTTCCGGCGGGACAGGGCGGGGAGATTGCTTGTCCTGTGCGGTTTTTTTCTTTTCCTCGTCTTCAGCATGGAGCCGGCTGCCGACTTTGCTCTGCAGCGCCTGGAGGGTTCCTTTGTACCTCTTCCCGCCGCCCAAGTACCCAGCGGGCTGGACTATATTGTTGTCCTCGGGTCCGGACACGATTCAGCGCCCGGGTTTCCGGCCAATTCCCGGGCCTCGTCCACTACAGTGGCCAGAGTGGTCGAGGGGCTCAGGATCAAAAGCCTGGCCCCCGGGGCAAAAGTGATCTTTACCGGGGGCAGGATATATGATCCGCAGTCAAACGCCCGGGTTATGGCCGGGGTGGCCCGGGGTCTCGGCCTTGAGCGCTCCCGGATGATCCTTGAGGAGGAGTCCATGGATACTGCGGACCATGTCCGCTATCTACAGCCTATTTTAGAGGCCAAGGAATTCGTTTTGGTCACCTCTGCATCGCACATGCCCAGGGCCGCCGCCCTCTTTCGGGCCGGCGGGCTGGATCCGCTGCCTTCCAGTACCGACTACCGAGCCCTGCACATGGATTATTCGCCCTGGGATTTCTTTCCCAGCGCAAACGCCCTGGAGAAGACCAGGAGATTTTTTTACGAATGTCTGGGCCTGGCCTGGGCCCGGGTCAGCGGGCAGATCTGAGGCCCTTCGTCTGATCGCGTGTTGACAGATTCCCGGAGTCAGTCCCGCATCCTTTTCTTTATTTTACCGGGTATACCTGTCTGGTCCGCTCCTTTTGTGAGCCGAGGATGGGTTTTGGCCTGCAGTCCGGGCAAATTGGATGCGGCCGGAGGGGCAACTTGCGCCCATTTTCAGGTAAAGGGAAAACAGGGAGAGGCTTGGTTTGGGTGGTTTTACCTTTTGCCTCCGAATTATTATTTTCCCGGGCTTGCCATTGGAAAAAAAATATAGCACGGCTGTGGCAGGCAATGGTTGATTGCATAAAAATGCCTGGACAGGAGGTAAGGGTATGGAATGTCAGAAGGATGAAAATCTCAAGCATTGCAATTGTACCTATGAGCCGTGTCCACGCAAGGGTATTTGCTGCGAATGCATCCAATATCACTTGAGGATGCGTCAACTCCCGGGATGCTGTTTTCCGGACCGGGAGGAAAAGACATACGACCGCTCTTTTGAACGTTTCGCCGCTTTGGTTCAAGACAAACGGGTATAGCAGCCCGGTTTGCCGGGCATTAGGGGAGGGGTATGAGTTCTGCCCGGCCTGTAAACATCGAATACTGGGTGAACGAGCGTCCGCCTTTCTGGATCTGCTTGGGACAGGGGATGCAGCATGTGTGCATCTATGCCATCAGTCTGGTCTTTCCGGTCCTGGTGGTGCGTGCGGCCGGGGGAAGCATTCATGACGCCTCGTTTTTGGTGAGTATGTCCCTGCTGGCCGGAGGGATCGGTGCGATTTTGCAGTCCCTGAGGCTGGGACCCCTGGGTGCGGGTTATCTGTGTCCCCAGGTATGCGGCCCCTCGTTTCTGACCGCCTCTATCCTGGCGGCCAAAACCGGAGGGATCAGCCTCCTTTTGGGCATGACCTTGCTGGCCGGCATGTTCGAGGCCATTTTTTCCCGGTTCGTAAGCCGGCTGCGGGTCTTTTTCCCCACCGAGGTCACCGGGATAATCGTGGTCCTGGTCGGGGTGAGCGTGATCCGCTTTGCGGCCCTTAATTTTTTGGGTATGGGCGACTTTGGAGGAGACAGCCCAGATATGTCCAGCCTGGCTGTGGCCGCGGCCACCTTGGGCATTATGGTCGGACTGAATGTCTGGAGCAGGGGGAGGCTCAGACTCTTTTGCGTGCTGGTGGGGATGATCGCCGGATATGTCCTGTCCTGGGCTCTGGGTCTTTTTTCCCCGCAGCAGATAGAGGCCGTGGCCTTATCCGATTTTTTGTGGTTGCCTTTTCTGCACCATCCGGGGTGGAACTTTTCCGGCTTTCTGATAGTCCCTTTCCTTTTGGCCATGATCTGCTCCGGACTCAAATCCATAGGTGATTTGACTACCTGCCAGAAGATAAACGACTCCAATTGGCAACGCCCGGACATGGAGAATATAAGCCGGGGGATCCTGGCGGATGCTGCCGGCTGCGCCAGCGCCGGGGTCCTGGGCGGAATGGGCCAGTCCACTTCCTCTTCGAATATCGGCCTGTCCATAGCCACCGGAATAACCAGCCGGTTTGTCGGCGTGGCCATGGGCGCGATCCTTATCGCCGTGGCCTTTTGCCCCAAATTGTCCTCTTTTTTCGCGGTGATGCCCGAGCCGGTAGTCGGGGCTACCCTTGTCTTTGCCTTGAGTTTTATGGTGGTGGCCGGGTTCCAGATAGTCATGTCCAGGATGCTGGATGCCCGCAAGACCTTTGTCGTGGGTATCTCCCTGATTTTCGGCCTGAGTGTTGATCTGATCCCGGAGGCGTTCGCTACCGTGCATCCCTGGTTGCGTCCGGTGTTCAGCTCTTCTTTGTCCGCCGGGGCACTGACCGCGATTTTGCTCAACCTGGTACTGCGCATCGGGATTTCCAGCCGGGTGACCCGTCTCCTGGAGGCGGTGCCCGCTTCCATGGATGCGGCCGAGGAGCAGATCCTCAAGAGCGGCCGCTCCTGGGGGGCGAGAAAGCAGATAGTGGACCGGGCCAGCTGGGCGGCCAGGCAGCTTTTGGAGATAGTGATCGAGCACGGATTGGCTTCCGGGGACATCCGCATGGACATCCGCTTTGATGAATTGAGCCTGGATATTTACTTTACCTATGACGGCCGGTGTCCTGAGGCAGATGCCGGGGCTCCGGATATGGAAGGCCTGCTCGGCGATCCCGGACAGATGATGCGTTTGTCCCTTATGCTCCTACGCAGCCACGTGGATCAGATGAGCATGGAGTCAAAACAGGACCCGGCGGTGATCAAGCTGCACTACAGGCACTGAGACATCAAGACTTATCCCCGGAGAATAAGAGCTTGGGCCATAAATCTTTGGCTGCCCGGGATCAAGACATTCCGGGGGGCTTTTTTCCCGCCAGGTCGTGTTTTTCCGGTTGCCGCTGCGGCCGTAACAGGGGGATGAGCCAGACTACGCACGCCGCTATCCAGGCCAGGCTACCCAGGATAGTGGGCAGGTCTTTGTTTTTCAGGCCTGCGGCGATAAAGAACAAGCCAGAGAGAATAAAGCCGATTAGGCCGGCTATCTGGTAGTATCTTTCTTTCATAAGGTGCTTCTTTTTGAGTGCTGTTTATGGATTCGAAGGCAGGACATGAATTTTTAACTATAAATAGAAAGTGCCCTGAGGGCAACATTTCTGTTCCCGGCATAAACGATGCCTAAAAAGCGGCTGTGGATCGGATGTTCAGGGGGAGACATGAAAAAGTTTTTCTGGTTGCTGGTTGTCAGTCTTGTTCTGGTCGGGGGGTATTTTTTCCTCACCGGGTTTGCGGAATACATGATAGTCAGGGGTGTGGAGAAATATGGCTCCCGGGCGGTGGGGTGTGCTGTGCGCCTGGAGGGAGCCGACCTCTCGATCTGGAAGGGCCGGGGGGAACTGACAGGCCTGTCCGTGGATAATCCCCGGGGGTTCAAGGAGGCCAGGGCCATCTTTGTGGACCGGGCCGGGATTGATCTGGACCTGAGCTCAATATTCTCAAATCGGGTTCTGATACGGGAGGTAGAGGTCAGCGGGGCCCAGTTGTATGTAGAGCAAAACAGCCGGACTAATAATCTGCAGGTTTTGGCCCAAAACAGGAAAAAGAGATCGGTTTCTTCTCCGGACTCCGCGGATTCGGGGGAAAAAAAGATGTCCGGCTCCGAAGAGGAGGGCGAAAGCGGTCTGCTTTTGGAGATAAGAGAACTCCGCATATCCGATGTCCGGGTGGAAGTGGATGCGCCCGGCAGAAGCGCAGCAGTGACCCTCCCGGAGATCAGGCTCCGGGATATAGGGACGGCCGAGAACGGTATTCCCCCGAAAGAGGTCTCCCAGGAGGTCATAAGGGCGGTTATGGGCCAGCTGACTACGGTCCTGGTCAACGGTTTTATGGACCTGGACCCAGATTGCGTTAAAGGGCTCGGGGAAGATCTGCGCCGCCGCCTTGAAGGAGGCGACGGGGATAAAGATGTTGATCTCCAAAAAAAGGCTGACCGGCTCAAGGAATTGTTTAATTAGGTGTTTTAATATTTTGTAATAATTGAGTTTTGTTTTTAAGGCCCTAGTTTTTTCTCCGCCTGAATTTGCACTTGGCAGGGGGGAAACTTTGTGCTATTTGGCACAAGCGGTTTTAATCAAGCAAAAATTTTGACAAAATCATTTTGAGGAGGTTTATTATGTCTGTTGTAGTATTTGGACACAAGAATCCGGATTCGGATACCGTGTGCGCTGCCATTGCCCTGGCCGATCTGAAGAGCAAGACCGGCCTGGAGACAAAACCGGTTGTACCCGGAGAGATCAATCCCGAGTCCAAGTTTATTCTGGATAAATTCGGCGTGGCCTATCCGGAAGTGGCCACTTCCGTGGCCGGGAAAAAGGTCTTTCTCGTGGACCATTCCGATAAGTCCCAGAGCATGGATGATCTGGACCAGGCTGAGATCCTGGGCATAGTGGACCATCACAAATTGGGCGATGTGACCACCCCCAATCCTTTGGAATGCTGGATCTGGCCGGTGGGCTGCTCCTGCACCGTGCTTAAGGCCATGTACGACTACTATGATGTGGAGATCCCCAAGAATATCGCCGGGCTTATGCTTTGCGCCATCCTTTCAGACACGGTCATCTTCAAGTCTGCTACCTGCACGGAAAAGGACAAGGAAGTAGCGGCTGAGCTGGCCAAGAAGGCCGGTGTGGATGATATGACTTCCCTGGGCATGGACATGTTCAAGGTCAAGTCCGCTGTGGAGGGCACCCCGGCCCGGGAATTGGTCATGCGTGACTACAAGGACTTTGACATGAGCGGCAACAAAGTAGGCATCGGCCAGCTGGAAGTGGTTGATCTGTCGATTGTGGAGCCGGTCAAGGCCGATCTGGAAGAGGACATAAAGAAGCTCAAGGATGAAAAGGGCAACCATTCCGTATTTTTGATGCTTACAGACATCATGAAGGAAGGCACCGAGCTCTTGATCGTATCCGACGACGAATCCGTGGTGGAAAAGGCCTTTGGTGTGAAGCCCGCGGGCGGCAAGGCCTGGCTGGACGGGGTTATGAGCCGCAAAAAGCAGGTCGTTCCCAATTTTGAAAAGGCCTTTGCCTAGTCTTGACCATTGGCTGTAAAGCCCACAAGAAAGCCCCGGCAGGCCGGGGCTTTCTTGTTTACCGCCTGCATGTTCAGCTGCTTAGAAGTTCTCGAGATAGAGTCTGTCCAGGCTCTCGAACAGCCTTTTGCGGATACCTTCCATCTCCTCCAATAGGGAGCGGGCCTTTTCAGTCCGCCCGGCCTGGATCTCCTCGGCTATCTTCCGGGCCACCTTATGCAACTCGGCATGTACTTCTCCGAGATGCTTGAAGGTTTCCATGTCCCCGAGCTTTTTCTGGGTATCGTCTGCGTAATACCACCTGCCGAACTCGCATTCATGGTGCGAGGCCACTTCCTCGGGCTTTAGACTGATGTCCCCGTGGACCAGGTTCTCCATCTTGGTCCGCCATTTCAGGTGCGCGCTTTTGACCTTGCCCACCTCAAACATGGGCTCTCCGAAGCTGAATTCCTTGAGTATGGACCGCAGCCGGGTGGAGATGCTCTTCAGTTCCCTGGAGGTGGCCTCTATCTCGGTACTCAGGGCGGAGATGTCCCGGGCCTCGCTGTTTACGCTGGCGATTTCTTCGGCGATCTGATTTGCGGCCGAGGAACTCTGACTGACGTGCTCGTTGACCTCGGAAACGCCTGCAGAGGATTGGGCCACGTTGTCCGCTATCTCCCGGGTGGCTGAACTCTGCTCCTCCACGGAAGCGGCAATGGATTCCACGTATTCGTCCACCTTATTGATGGTTGCGGCCACGTTTTCAATATCCCGGACCGCGCCGTCTGTGACATCCTGGATATCCTTGACCTTGGCCGCGATATCCTCAGTGGCCTCAGCGCTTTGCCGGGCCAATTCCTTGATCTCTCCGGCCACAACCGCAAAACCCTTTCCGGATTCTCCGGCCCGGGCCGCCTCGATGGTGGCATTCAGGGCCAAAAGGTCTGTTTGGGAGGAAATGGCGGCAATGCTCTCCGAGACCTTATCTATTTCCTGGGCCGCCTTGCCCAGTCTGGTGATGTTCTCCGAGCTCTTGCGGGCCTCGCTGACCGCCGCCTTGGTGATCTCCCTGGTCTTGTCCGCGTTTCCCGCTATATCGCCTATGGTCGTGCTCATTTCCTCGGCGCCCGAGGCCAGGTTGTTAACATTGGTCGAGGTCTGCTCCATGGCCGAGGCCACGGAGTTCATGTTCGTGCTCATCTCCTCGGCGGCCGAGGCCACAGTGTTGGCCTTTTCCGAGGTCTGGTCCGATCCGGAGGACAGATTATGCGAGACTTGGTTCATTTCCCCGGAAAAGATGTCCAGGGTCTCCACCCCGTTGTTGGTATTGATTATTGTTTTACGCCAGTTTGCGGCTATTTCGCTCAAGGCCCGGGTCAGCTTCCCGATCTCATCCTCGGACCGCGATTGTAGGTGCCCGGTCAATTCGCCCCCGGCCATTTCCTGGGCGAAGGCTGTGGCCCGGCCCAAAGGCTTGGACACGGTGCGGTCCAGAAGCCAGAAGAGGATCAGGGGAAAAATGATTATCGCCCCCAGTCCGACGGCGATAACCATATATAGGTTCCAGGACATCGCCTTGAGATCCGCAGTGATGTCCCGGGGCAAAACAAGTACGGCAGCGGTTTGGCCGGCAAAGTCTTGGACCGGGGTCAGGTAGTAGGCAAAGTCCCGGTCTCGGGCCTTGCCGGTGGAAAAAATCGATTCTTCAGCGGAAAAGACCTTTTTTATTTCCGTATCCAGCCGGTCTAAAGGATTTTGGTTCATGGTGCTGGCCTGTACGGCCCGTTCTCCGTTGTCTCTGACAATCAAGGCCCCGGTAAACCCGAATTCTTCCTTTAGGTTCTCCAGGAACTCGTCATTCAGCGCAGCACCGAATTCCACGCTCCCTATGTGCTCTCCGTTTTCAGACACCGGGACCACGCCCCTTATCCCGAATCCGAACCTGCCCCGGTCCAGACCCATGGCCGGTTCTTTATCCCGGTTGGCCACGACTATGGTCTTGCGGATCTCAGAGAGATCATCCCCGTATTGATCAATGCTGTGCAGCCGCAGGAAGGATTCGGCTGGCGGGAGATGGAACTGGAACTGGTTTACGTTTATGTCTTCCCGGGTCTGTTCGTATATCGGGAGCAGTCTGTTTAAAAGGGCCTCTCTGTCCCGGGCGGCAAAGGCCTCTTTCACCTCCGGTTCCGCCGCCACCCACCGGGCAAGGGAATAGGCCCTTCGGCTGGCGGAATCGATACTGTTCACCAAGACATTGCTTCTGGCCTTGAGCTGCGTCTTTTGGGCCTGAAAGAAATCCTGGCGCATGCTCTTAAACATATACACGGTAAACCCGAGCACTACCACTGCCAGGATGCCCACGCTCATGAGCATGACTTTGTTGCGAACGGACAGATTTTTTAAAGAGGCCATGAAATCATCCTTGCCTGAGAGTTTTGGTCAATTCCTGGTTCCCAAGGCTATTGCGTCCAAATCGGCTGGGGCCTAAGTCCTGTTAGGGGACAAGACAGCCGTTTTGAACATATTCCCGTTATCCTATTTGTAACACTGCCTGATTATTGTCCGGCAGTCAACGGCTGCGGTATTTGACACCGCCGGGACACTGGAATATCTTCAATCCGGTCTGTTTATTTCTCCCGGGCCTTTCAGTCCGGAAAGCAAACGGTCTTTTTAAAAAAATACAACCGCGAAGGTTATCTATGCCTAAAAAAAGTGTTCTTAGCATATTGTTTGTTTTGCTTTGCATCCCCGCAGCCAACGCTTCGTCTGTTGCGGACCGGGTCCAGTCCAAGTATGAATCCCTTGCCTCCCTTGAAGCCGAGTTTGTCCAGATCCTTACCAATGCCGCAACCGAAGAGCAGGACAAGAGGACGGGCCGGATCTATTACAGCGAGCCTGAACTTATCCGCTGGGTGACCGAATCTCCGGAGAAGGAAGTCTTAATAGTCGGACCAAAAACCGTCTGGGACTATTTTCCGGAGGAAGATACCGCCTACAAGTACCCGGTCCGGGAGATACTCTCCTCCAAGACTATGCTCCGGTTTATCTCCGGCCGGGCTAATTTAAAGGAAGACTTTAAGATTGAGGACCAGGGCCGGGAAGACGGCCTGGCCAAGCTCAAATTGGTCCCACACGAGCCGGAGACCAATTTGGTCCTGGCCTATATCTGGGTGGACGAAGAAAACTGGCTGGTCAAAAAGGTGCTTGTAGTCGATTTCTGGGGCAACGGAAATGAGCTGCGCCTTTCCGGGATCAGTCTGAATCCGGATTTGGACGATGGGCTCTTTGAGTTCTCCCCGCCTGAGGATGTCCTCATTCAGGACAATACTAAAAACGGTTCGGATCAGTCCAGCGCAGGAGGCGGTCAATGATTGTGGTGGTCAAGCGGTGCAGCCAATGCCCGTTCTGCGCCGAGTGCAACGGGGAAAAGACCTGCAACCTGAGTGTGCCCAAACACCGGGAGGTGGTTGCGGAAAGGGAACTGCCCGGATGGTGCCCCCTGAACAGAGAGCAGGTCATAGTCAAGAATTTCTAGCAGTCCGGCCTATAATCTGCCGGTGGCAGCAATGCGGCAGTAAGTTCAAGCTCTTAGCGGCAACTGAGTAGACTTAGATCTTGAACTTTTTTGCGCCCCCCTGAGAGTGTGAGCGGTTTGCAGGATAAGGATTGTTCCACCAGCAGTCAGCTAATCCTGCGCTTTGCCTGAAGACTGTGGGCATGACCCTCTGTTTTCGTCAGATCCGGCCTTTTTCAGTCCGTTTACCTCTTCAGGGCTTAAATGGCGCCATTTTCCGGGCGGCAAATCCCCGAGGACTATTCCGGAGTGGGCGGTCCTTTCCAGCCGTAAAATAGTCAGCCCCTCATCGCGGCACATGCGGCGGATCTGCCTGTTTACCCCCTGGGTGATGGTCATCTCCAGCCGGGTGCTCTGCTCTTTTCCCGGGATTCTTTTCACTTGGGCCGGGGCCAGTCTATCCCCCTCGCGCAAGGTCATTCCCAGGCGCATCCTGTCTAGGGCCTCTTTTGAAACCTTTTCCCGGATCTTGATTTCATAGGTCTTGGGGTGTTCGAATCCGGGATGGGTTAGTTTATGTGCCAGGTCGCCGTCGTTGGTCAGGAGGATGAGTCCCTGGGAATAGTAGTCCAGCCTGCCTATGGGGTAGATGCGCTGGGTGCGGATTTCCCGGGGGAGGAAGTCGACAACCGTCTTTCTGTTTTGCGGATCGGACACGCTGCTTATCACCCGCACCGGCTTGTTCAGCATTATATACAGCGGCCGACCGGCTACACTAACCAGCCCCACCCCTTCCACCTCGACTTTGTCCTTTTCCGGGTCCACCTTGCATCCCAGCTCGGTGACCCGGTGTCCGGAGACAAAGACCCGGCCCGAGGCAATGAGCCCATCCGCCCGGCGGCGGGAACATACCCCTGCTGCAGCCAGGAATTTGTTCAGTCGGATCGGTTCGCTCATATCAGCGGACCATGAGCTTGAGGTACAGATCCCCTTTCCAGCGTCCCAGGCAGCGGCCCAATCCCTTCAGCCGGATGGGCCGGCCGGCCATATAGTCGGATGGGATGGTCACGTCTATGCTCTTGGTCTCCCCGCCCAGTTTGCGGCCTATCTGGATGCGGATCCTGGATCCGGGGAGCATTCTTTGCGGACGGAGATACACTGTCTGCTCGTCATCCAATTGGGCGGCGAACCATTTCTTTATTCCCTGGAGAAAGCCCCGGTCCGAACCCGGTTCCAGACCGGGGCTCTTCCACGGCCGGGCTTCTCCCGATCCCGGTCCCTTGTTTTTTTTGACCCGCTCGAAGATGTCCTCGAACACCTTTTTGGCAAACGGATCACTCAATATATCCCGCAGGACTTCCTCCTGGCGGAAATGGAATCTTTTTCGATGCCCCCCGCGCTCGAATCCGGGGCTTTCGGCCGCACTACCTGATCCTCCTGGCGGCGGAGCTGGTCCTTTGTCCTGCTCTTGCTCGCCTGTCGGCCCTTTATGAACTGTTTCCGGGACCACACGCTTTAGCAGGATGTAGGCCTTGTTCACCCGCTGGAATTGAGCCACCGCATCCGGTTTTTGCGGGTTGAGGTCCGGATGGAATTTAAAGGCCAGTCTGCGGTAGGCCTTTTTGACCTGCTGCAGGTCTGCGTCCGGACCAAGTTCAAGTATTTTCTGCGCCTGTTCTACTTGCATTCATTGAGGTCCTTGATGAGCAGGGCGTTGGCTGGGCCTTTCTGCAATCCGTCCGCCAAACCGTGCTCAATCAGATAGGATATGCCCTGCCGGACAAAATCCGCGTGCCCGGCCCGGGGATTTATCCCCGGGCAATAGTCCTTGGCCAGGTCAAAACTCAGCTCGTCCAGGAGGTTGCCCCGGAAAAATGGCCATGCACGGCACACATCCGGCTTTACCGGGTGGATGTCGCAGCCTTTGCCCTCCCGGAAGAATATGCAGTATCCATCTTCCCTGGTTTTGATGCAGTATTTGCGGTTCCTGATCTCCAGATAGCGGGAGAAAAAGTCCTGCACACTGAGGCCCAGATAGTCGGCCATCCTCTGTTGTTCGTGCAACGCGGTCACGATCCCGCCCTGTCCCTGACAGCAGCTGCCGCACATCAGGCACTCAAATACCGGCTCGCTCATTTCTGCGTTTTCCCGTCTTTTCTACTCTGTTCCAGCCCAGTCTGCCGGGCGATATTCCCTTGACCTTTAAGCCTTTTTTTCTGATGCTTTGCCCCGGTTTTTTCACCCTATAAACTAAAGAAGCAACCATGGACGAAAACAATAAACTGGGCCCGGGCCCCGCCAGACTGGATATTAGCCGGGCCCTGGAGCTTTGGCAAGAGGCTGATCTTTTTGATTTGGGCTCAAGGGCGCACGCCCGGCGCATGGCCCTGCATCCGGACGGAAACGTGACCTATGTGGTGGACCGGAACATAAACTACACCAATGTATGCGTTTCCGGCTGCAAGTTCTGCGCCTTTTTCCGCCCCCCGGGGCACCCCGAGGGATATGTGCTGAGCTTTTCCGATTTGGAGGAAAAGATCCGGGAGACCGAGGAGCTGGGCGGGTATCAGATCCTTTTGCAGGGAGGCATGAATCCGGACCTGGATTTGGGATATTATAGCGATCTCTTGAGATTTATCAAGGACAACCATCCCCGCGTTTGGGTACACGGATTCTCTCCGCCGGAGATATTTTATCTCGCCCGAAGTAGCTCCATGGGGTGCAGCGAGGTGCTGAAAAGACTGATAGACTCCGGACTGGACTCCATTCCGGGCGGGGGGGCGGAGATACTGGCGGACCGGGTCCGTTCCCGGGTCTCGCCCAATAAATGCACGGCCGCGGAGTGGTTGGAGGTCATGCGCCAGGCCCATCTTTTGGGGCTTAAGACCACAGCGACCATGATGTTCGGGCATGTGGAGGGGATTGAAGAGCGCATCGAGCATCTGCAAGCGATAAGGGACCTGCAGGACGAGACCGGAGGATTCACCGCGTTTATCCCCTGGACCTTTCAGCCGCACGGGACCCGTTTGAGTACGCGCGAGGCCTCTTCCGTGGAGTATCTACGTTTTCTGGCCCTGTCCCGGCTGTTTGTGGACAATATCCCCAATATCCAGGCCTCCTGGGTCACGCAGGGGCCGAAGATCGGTCAGCTGGCCCTTTTTTGGGGGGCAAACGATTTCGGATCGACTATGATTGAGGAGAACGTGGTCTCCTCGGCCGGGGTGTGCTTCAAGCTCCCGGAAAAAGACATGCGCGAGCTTATCCACAGCGCAGGGTTTACCCCGCGCCGCAGGACCATGCTCTACGAATACCTGAAAGAAGACTGACGGGCCGTATCGGCCCGGTGACGGAGCAAGACATGTTTGAACCTTTGGAAATTTTACCCCGCGAGGAGAGTCAAAACCGCCTGAGCCGTCTGCAGGCCAATGTGGAGGAGTTTGTTCCGCAAGCCGAAGGCGTCTTGGTCTTCAGTCGGATGAACATCTATTATTTTTCCGGGAGCTGGGTGAACGGGGCTTTGTATATCCCGGTCCATGGGGATTCGGTGCTCATGGTCCGCCGCGGACTGGGCCGGGCCGGTCTGGAGTCCGGACTGAAAAACAAGGTCTCCTTTCGTTCTTTTCGGGATATGCCGGGGATTCTCCGGGAATTCGGCTGTGAGCCAAAGGGTCCGGTTGCCGCGGAAAAATCCGGATTGCCCTGGTCTTTGGCCGAGTCCGTGCAGAAATGGCTGCCCGAAGTGGATTTTTTAGCCGCGGACATGGCTCTGTCCGCAACCCGGGCGGTCAAGACCGACTGGGAACTGGAGAAGCTGGTTTTGGCCGGGGAGCGACACCACGAGGCCTTGCACCGGATCATGCCCGGCCGCATCCGCCCCGGCATGAGCGAACGGGAGATCGCGGTAACACTATGGAACGTGTGCTTTGAACTGGGCCACAGCGGACATATGCGCATGCAGAATTTCGGAGAGGAGATATTTTTGGGCCATGTCTCGGCCGGAGACAGCGCCAACTATCCCAGTACCTTCAACGGCCCGGTCGGAGTGCGCGGGGAGCACCCGGCGGAACTGCACATGGGCTATGCCGGAAAGATCTGGGCGGACAACGAGCCACTGGTCATTGATATCGGGTTCTGCGTGGAGGGGTATCACACGGACAAGACCCAGGTGTACCTGCCCTCCGGATGGGAACCCCCGTCCGAATTTGTCCGGGCCCAGGAGTGCTGCCGGGATATCCAGGAGGCCCTGGCCGAGATGCTCAGACCCGGGGAGACACCGGCCCGCTTATACGAAAAGGCTCAGGACATGGCGGAAAAGGCCGGGTTCAGCGATGGGTTCATGGGTCTGGGTCAGAACAAGGTCCCGTTCGTAGGCCACGGCATCGGACTGGCCATAGATGAGTGGCCGGTAATCGCCAAATCCTTTAGGCAACCTTTTGCAGAAAATACCTGCATGGCCCTGGAACCGAAGATTGGGGTCCAAGGCGTGGGAATGGCCGGAGTGGAGAATACTTTCCAGGTCACCCCGGAAGGCGGCCGCCCGCTGACCGGCACGGAGTTTGAACCGGTTGAGGTCGGGGATAGCTGAATTGCTGCAAAACATTTTCTGGGTGTAAGAGCAGTTTTTTTGCCCCAAAGCGCAAGGATTTGTCCCCGGTGTCCAGGCGGATTAGGGAATGAAATAAACCGCAGGCGCCAAGTGCGCGAAGGATTGGGTTTTGTCTCTTCCGGGGCACAGGGGGCAGGTGCAGACCACCTTGCGTCGTGGCAGTTCCCTTCTGAGGCGGACAGGCTTTTCGGTTTCAGCCGGCTGCGAATTTGAGGACCATGACTATCCCCAAAAGCAGTATAAGGATACTGATCGCCTTTTTGTACGCCGTTTCACTTATTTTTCCGTACATCCTGCTTCCGGCGAATACCCCCAGAATCAGGGAGACCAAACCGGCAAGGAAATAAGCCAGGACTTTCCCGGTTATAAGCCCGGAGACCGCATGCGTCGTGGAGATGCCGATCCCGGCGGTGAAGAAATACCCGGCAAGGGTGGACTTGATTTCGTCCTTGGCCCAGGGCTGTACCGCGGTATAGATTATGATCGGCGGGCCGTTGGCCCCGATGCTTCCGCCCAGGCAGCCGGCCAGGAACCCGGCCGCGATTTCCGATTTCCTGCCTGTTTTAAGTCTGGGCAGTCTTAAAAACAGGGCATAAGCCGCAAACAGGATGAGCACTATTCCCAAGACCAGCTGCAGTATCCCGGCCGGGATGTTCTTCAGGAGATATACACCGGTGGGGATGCCGGGGACGGTGGCCACAAGCATGACAGCGAGTCTTTTGACCTGCAGGCTTGGGTAGAGCTGGACGAGCAGGATGGCGTTTATGATCAGCGCATACAGGCTGATAAGCGGGATCACCGTTTTTATGTCCAGGAATATGGCCAGCAAAGGCAGAGAGATCATGATCGAGCCGAATCCGGAGAGCCCCTGGGTGAATCCGGCAAAAAATATGATCAGTAAAAGGGGGATGATTGCTTGCATGCGAGGTTTTCGGGCTTGGGCTTGGGTTTTTGCGAAACAGGTGAATATCCGTTAGTAGTATCCCTGCAATTTGGCAAGCATCTCCTTGTCTGTCCGTTCACCTGGGGGTTCCGGCCTTTTGGCATGTGAAATTATTATCTTGGCTTGACCTTTGGTTGCGGATGTGCGGTTTTATCCGGAAACATAGAGGACCCGGAACGATATGGCTAAAAAAGGCTTTGGACCGGCTGTATTCGGAAGCCGCCGCTTTCCGGCCCCAAGATCGCGGGCGCAAGAACAATCGTCATTCCCTGAGAGGTTATGCGCATGACTGCTTACACGGTGTATTTGGACCAAGTGGATGGATTGCTGGAAAAATGGAGGGGCAAATATGACGTGTATGTCCCGCAGCAGGTGGAAAAGCGGTTTTACGAGTTCCGGTCCTGGGATCCGGGAGCTGATATCGCCTGGGACTACGACACCGCCTATACCCCGCTCAAACGTTTTTTCCTCCCTCCGGAGGAGGACCTTATACAATTCGATCTCCGGGACCACTCATCCACTTCAGTTGTTCAGGCCCCGAAGCAGGTCCTTTTTGGGGTCCACCCCTATGATATCAAGGCCATAAATCAATTGGATCAGCTAATGGATATGGGCAGCATGGACGTCAATTATCGAAAGCGCCGGGACAACACCGTGGTTATCGGCCTGGAGCCGCTGCGCGTCTCCAAGACCGCCTTTTGGTCGGCCATGAATGCTTCTGAAGTGGATTGGGGCTTTGATCTGTTCTGGACCCGGATCAGTCCGGGCGCCTTTTATGTGGAGGTCGGGTCCGGGCATGGGGAGGAGCTTTTGCATGCCAATGGGAAGGTGGTCGAGGCCTCCCCCGCGGAAAAAGAGGCGGCCAGAAGGGCGCATACCAAGACATTGAAAGCGGCCGCAGGCAGCGGGCTTTCTTTTGACTGGCAGGATATCCCCACGGTCATGGAGGCCAGCTACGAATCCCCCCTGTGGAGAGAAAGGGCCAAGAAATGTCTGTCCTGCGGGTCGTGCAATCTGGTCTGCCCCACCTGCTATTGCTTTGACATCCAGGACGAAGTGGACGACCGCCTGCAGACCGGCAGACGCTACCGCATGTGGGACGGGTGCATGCTGGAGGGGTTCGCCCGCATCGCCGGGGACCACAATTTTCGGGAGAGGCCTTGGCAGAGATACAGACACCGGTACATGCGCAAGGGAAAATACATATACGACAAATTGGGCGAGCTGGGCTGCGTGGGCTGCGGCAGATGCGTTCGGGCCTGTACCGCAAGGATTGCCAATCCCAAGGCGGTGTTCAACGAACTCTGGGAGGCTTATAAAAATGAAATCTAATTTTTCCCCTTATGTCCCCCGGGTGGCCACTCTGGTCAGCAAGAGAGAACTCTCGGATTATGTGACCCTTTTTGAGTTCGCTCAGGACAACGGCTGGCCCCTGGCCCACAGGCCGGGGCAGTTCATCCAGATTTCCATACACGGGGTGGGTGAGGCCCCATTCTCAGTTACTTCCCCGCCCATACGCGAATCGCACCACTTTGAAATAGCGGTGCGCAAGATCGGCTCCGTGACTTCCGCCCTGCACAGTCTGCAGGTCGGGGACAAGGTTGGGGTGCGCGGACCGTACGGATCCTATTTCCCCATGCAGAAATTCGTGGGTCAGGACATGCTTTTTGTCGCTGGCGGATTGGGATATATCCCGCTTCGAAGCGTTCTGCACTATATGCTCCGCCACCGGGACGAATACGGCCGGATAAGTGTGCTTGTGGGAACCCGCAATCCGAGCGAGCGTATTTTTACCTCCCAACTCGAGGATCTGGCTAAACGCGAGGACGTTACCGTGCACGAAACTGTGGACCAGCCGGACGAGAGCTGGAACGGGAATGTCGGGGTGATAACCACGCTTATCCCCAAGATCGAGATCGAGCCCAGTGATACTTATGTGGCTATGGTCGGCCCGCCGGTCATGTACAGGTTTGTCCTGGAGGAGTGCCGTAAGAGGGGAGTATCCGAGGACCGCATTTACGTCTCCCTGGAGCGGAAGATGAAATGTGGGCTGGGCAAGTGCGGTCACTGTCAGATAAACGGGCTCAGCTGCTGCGTGGACGGACCTGTTTTCTGTTACACCCAGATCGCCAACCTCCAGGAAGCGATCTGAGAATTTTAACATTGCGGAGTATAGTTATGGGCAACAAACCCAGAGTCGCCTTTTTTGACTTTGCCGGCTGCGAAGGGGATCAGCTCCAGGTGGCCAATCTGGAAGAGAGGCTTTTGGATATAGCCGCACACATTGATATTGTTAGCTTCCGGGAGATCAAGTCCGAGCACAGCGATGATTACGACATCGCCTTTGTCGAGGGGTCAATCACCCGGCCAGAGGATGAAAAGCGCCTCAAGGAAATCAGGTCCAACGCCGGGATCCTGGTCGCCCTGGGCGCCTGCGCCACCATAGGGGGGATCAACTGTCTGAAGAATTTCCTCGAGGAAAGCGAATACAGGGAAATAGTCTACGGCCCCCGGGCCAGATGGTATTCCACATATGCCGCCCGGCCCCTCTCCGCTGTGGTCAAAGTGGATATGGAGATTCATGGCTGCCCTATAGATAAAAATGAGTTCGCCCGGGCGGTAAAGGAGCTTTTATTGGGCAAGGTGTATACCCCGCCGGATTATCCGGTCTGCGTGGAGTGCAAAAAGGCCGGGAACATCTGCCGTCTGGAGCAGGGCAAGATGTGTTTGGGAATGGTTACCCGGGCGGGATGTAGTGCGGCCTGCGTGACTCAGGGCAGTGTGTGTTGGGGGTGCAGAGGGCTCTTGCCCAGGGCGAATCTGGATGCGGCAAGACAGGTCATGGATGAACACGGCTTTTCTTGGCTGCAGGCCGAGGATCAGCTGAGGCTATATCAGGGCCACTTTTTGGCCCGTATCAGGGACTAGACCAGAGACAGGGCTCGGACCCGCTAAAACTCAATCCCGGAGATATTATGGCTAAGCAGAGCAAAAAAACGGCTTCCCAAAATGGCACGGAAGCAAAAAAGCAAGAGGGCAGGCAGGAAAAAAAGACCGCCGCTGGCCCAGGCAAAATAGAAATAAATCATCTCACCCGGGTGGAGGGGCACGGCAATATCGTGGTTACCCTGGGATCCGGGGGCAGGATTGAAGAGGCTAGGTGGGAAGTGGAGGAGGCCCCGCGCTTCTTTGAGGCTATGGTCCAGGGCCGGCCTTATTCGGATATCCATCATATCGTCTCCCGCATCTGCGGCATATGTTCCATTGGCCATCAATTGTGCTCCATCCAGGCCACTGAAGACGCATTCCACATCGAGCCCAGCGAACAGACCCTTAAGCTGCGTAAGCTGGCCCTGCATGCAGAGAATCTGCAGAGTCACCTGCTGCATATAGGCTATCTGGTTTTGCCGGATCTGGTCGGGGTGGACTCTGCTTTGGCCCTGGCTGAATCGCACAAAAAGGAACTTCTGGATGTCATCGGTTGCAGGCGCATCTCCAATGAGTTCAGCGAGCTTATCTGCGGCCGGACCACCCATCCGCAACGGCTGGTCCCGGGGGGAATGGAGAAGGTGCCGGAACGGGACGAGCTTCTGGAACTAAAGAAAAAGCTCCAAAACGGCCTGAAGCAGGCCGATCGGCTGGTCAATCTCTTTGTCTCCCTCAAGGACAATATCCCGGATCTGGACCGGGCCACCGAGTATGTGGCCCTAGTCGCTCCGACCGAGTACGCTATGTACCGGGGCGAGATCGGGACCAGTCTGGACCAGCGCCGTCCCGGCCTCCTCTATGAGCAGGTCACAAACGAGTACTGCGTGCCCCAGTCCACTGCTAAATGGGCCAAAAACATGCGCGAGTCGTATATGGTCGGGGCCCTGGCCAGGTTCAACCTCAATTCCGGGCATTTGAGCCAGAAAGCGGCCCAGGCTGCGGACAAGCTGGGGCTCAAGGCCCAGTGCACCAATCCGTACTATAACTCCCTGGCCCAGATGGTGGAATGCGTGCATTCCCTGGAGGACTCCCTGGACATTACCGAGTCGCTTCTGGCCAAAGGAGTGCGCCGGGAATCACCGCAAGAGATAAAGCCTTTTGCCGGCCGGGGGATCGGTGCGGTGGAAGTGCCCCGGGGGATCCTCTTTCACGCCTATGACTACAATGAAAACGGCCGGATAGCCACCGCCGACTGTGTGATCCCCACTAACCAGAATCACGCCAATATCCAGGCCGATTTCAACGCTCTGGCTCCGGAGCTTTCCGGGAAACCCCCGGAAGAGATTGAGATGAAACTGAGCATGCTGGTCCGCGGGTATGATCCGTGCATCTCCTGTTCCACGCACATGCTGGATATGCAGGGCGGCGGACCAGTGAGCCGGGTGATATTCAGACAGCGCAAATAGGAGTTTTGCCCCCATTGTGAGCAATTCGGGGCTGCCTCGGGCAGCCCCTTTTTTGTGCTTCAGGGTTGAAGATTTATAGCTATGTCGGATATCATTTTTCTTGTCCTTGCTGGCTTCCTGGCAGATCTGGCTCTGGGTGATCCCCGGCGTTGGCCGCATCCGGTGCGCTGGCTGGGCGGGTATTACGATCTCTGGGAGCGCCGCTGTCGGGGGGTGAATTTGGACCCGCTGCCTTGCGGAGGGGCCGGAGTGATTCTCCTCTGCCTGCTTGTCTGGATCGCGGTGACCTATCTTGTTTCCCTGCCTTTTATCGGCTGGTTTTTCGGCCTGTATCTGGCCTACAGCGGGTTGGCCCTCGGAGGTCTAATAAGGGAAGGGAAAAAAGTGCTTCGTCTTCTGCAAGAAGGAAATGTTTCCGGAGCCGGAGAGGCTTTGGCCATGCTGGTCAGCCGGGATACATCGCAGATGAATAAGGAGGAGATAAATGCCTCCCTTGCCGAAACCCTTGCCGAGAATTTCAATGACGCCTTTTGCGCCCCGCTTTTTTATCTCGCCCTTCTGGGACCGGCAGGGTTGTGGGTATACAAGGCGGTCAGCACCGGGGATTCAATGTGGGGATACAGAAACGAGCGCTTTGAAAGACTGGGCAAGTTCGCGGCCCGGGCGGACGATGTCCTGGCCTGGACTCCGGCCCGGATCAGTGCTTTTTTGTTCGTAATTTGCGCTAAAATATTGTCTGCGGGGAAAAAATCTTCTCTTGGAAGCGTAGGAGACGTTTGGGGGAAAATAGCCGAAGATGCCCGCCGGGCGGAGAGTCCAAACGCCGGCTGGTGTATGTCTGCTGCCGCGCATGTGCTGGGAGTCAGGCTGGGCGGACCGGCAAAATATTTCGGGAAAACCAAGGATAAGCCGTATTTCAATCAGCAGGGCGCATGTCCCGGCTTAGAGGAACAAAAGGAACTCATACGGCTTATGTATTTTTCCGGTTTTTTTCTTGTAGGCGCAGTATGCGTGGCTGTTTTGTTCTTGGGGTTTCCTAGTTATTTCAAAGCCTTGTATGCATTTTTCCTATGACCGACTTTGATGATTTCAATGGTCAGGATGTCTTTGAATATGGAGTAAATTATCCTGTAGTTTCCAATCCGCAATCTGTAAGTATGGTTGGTGCCTGAGTACTTTGTTGTATTGGCAGGAAAAGGATCTTTGGCAAGTTTTTCAACCGACGAGACAATTTTGGGAATAGCCGATTTATCTATCCGCTTGAGTTCTTTTCTTGCGATGTTTTCCAGAAGATACTATAAGTAGCCTTCATTTTTCAATTCGGCAACAATATCTGTATGGGGAATCAAGTCTTCGGAGCGTCTCTCAGCAACGACAGCCAAGTCTTTTATTTCTTCTATCAGTTGGTAATACTTGTCAATTGGCAGTATTATCGACTCTTTTTCCCCTTTTTCGTTAATAATGAATTGCGGCTTTTCAGATGCAGGGGTGTCAGTCATAATTTACTCCACGGTTTTAAGTCCTCAATATTACGCTAAAATTTACTGGACAAGTTTAGTCTATGCTTAACGTTAGCCAAATATAGAGTAACCGTCAATCCGGGTTTCGGCTAATCTAAAGCCGCATTCCCCTCGTTGGCACGGGCTGAATCCAAAGCGTTCTTGAATTCGTTCTTCGTGAATATGTCCCGCAAGATTATTGCTTCTTGCGCGTTTTGCTTTGGGAATATGGCCAGGAGGGGGATGCTTTGGCTGTCCATGTCCGTCAGCAGGGCCTCGCCGTCCGGGTTCTTGCGGGTTAAGTCCACTTTAAAGAATTTGATGCCGTGCTTTTTTTGAAGCGGGGCTATGTTTTTGTTTTTCAGAACGGTCCTTTCCAGGTATTTGCAGTTCGGGCACCAATCGGCGGTAAAATCAACCACCACGGTGTTGTTGCCCAATTGGGCCAAGAAGTCCGTTTTATTGAATTCCTGCCAAACTTTTTTCGCTCCCGGCCCGGATCCGGTGAAAAGGGTAAAAGCGCTTATGGTTATAATGAGAACGCCCAAGCCAGCGGTCATGCTCTTTTTCAATCGCGTGCCTTTTGGACCGGAGACACTTCCCCATATCCAGGCGGCCAGCCCAATACTCAAAAAGAGAACCAGGGTGGAAATAATCAGGTCTTCCGGCAACAGCCCCAAAAGATAGACGCTTGTGGCCAGAAGCACGAACCCCAGACCGTTTTCCAGATGCCTGGTCCATTTCCCCGGCCGGGGCATAAAGCGGACCAATCCGGGGAAAAGAGCCATGCCCAGATAAGGGGAGGCCATACCTGCGCCGATGCTCAAAAGCACCGCGGCTATGATTGCCGGCGGCTGAATCATGCCCCAGGCCAAAACTCCTCCCAGAAAAGGGCCGCTACAGGGTGTGGCCAAAAGCGTGGCCAGAAAGCCGGTGAAAAGTGCAGACAAAGCCGGGTTCTTTACCCCCTTTGGTCTGACTTTGAAATCAATCAAGGGCAGATCGAAGATCCCGAACAGACTCAAGCTCAGGGCGAATACTATGCTGGATAGAATAACGATCGCCCAGGAATTTTGAAAGATTTTTCCCCAGGCCATTCCTGTATAGGAAACAATCCCCGCCAGGATAAGGAAATAAAATAGCATGCCCAGGGCAAAGAACAGATTGTGCTGCCGGAATTCTTTTTTTTGGGCCCTGAGCCCGGCTGCGTGCCTGGAAGGCATCATCCCCCGGAGTTTTAAGCTTATCATCGGTAGAACACAGGGCATGAAATTGAGGAGCAGGCCGGCTATAAGGGCCAGAAGGACCGCCTTGCCCAGATTTTTGACTTCAGTGCCCGGAGAAAAGGGGACCGGGTCGAAGTTCGGGTAGTCCCCGGCCGAAGCCACGGTTCCCTCGGAGCGTATTTTTTCGGCCCCTTCCCGGTCCAGGTGCCTGCTTTCTGCCCCGGAGGCGGTCTGCCACAGCCCCCACCAGCTTTTTCCCTCGGCCGGTTTAAGTCCGGACTGCGAAGGCGGATCCAAGGCGATATCCCTTTTTACCGGCCGGCATCTTTTGTCCGAGCAGAGCAGGAGTTCCAGAGTGCCTTTTGCCTTGGTGCAGTCCGCATCGGCGGGCAGGCGGACGAACAGGGGGAATCTACCTGGATAGACAGAAACCTTTTCCTCGGGGATAAGCTCGGTCTCTTTTTCCGTACCCGGAGGGTAATATATCTTGAGTTCATTGCCTGCGCATTCAGCACTGAGCCGGGTGGGCCTGCCCAGCGAACCAGGATCGCGAGAATAGGTATACCAATCCCCCTCCGGCTGCACCCAAACGACCCCGAGCACGTCCTTAGTCCGGCCCGGGAAGGCGGGCGTATTCGATGTCAATGCGCAAAAGTTCGGCAAAGCAGAGCCCGGGGGCCAAAAAGAGGACAAGAAAGGCGGCAAAAGCCCAGGCAGCAGGAGGTAAATCACTGATTGATTTTTGCATTTGATTCCGGTCTGGTCTATTTTTTCCTTGACACCAAAAAGCGATAGGCTTAGATACCTTGTCTCGTTGCGCAGGGAAAGCTGAGTAGCAGAAACGGGCCATTAGCTCAACTGGCAGAGCAGCGGACTCTTAATCCGAAGGTTGGAGGTTCGATTCCTCCATGGCCCACCAAGCAAAGAAAATTATGGGGTTAGGCAAAATTTGCCTAACCCTTTTTTGTTATAAGATATTTGTTTATATGAAATGTGTATGAAACAGATGAAAAGTAAAGGCTAGCGAATAGTTTTATTTTTTTTATGGTTCTCCAGTGCTGATATAGCTATATCGTGCCTGAAATCGCGAGTTCAGCAGGGGGACATAATATTCCAACGGATGTGGTAAAAAGAAGATACCAGGCCGGACTCAATAGCCTTTTTAAATTTTATAGGCCATTATCTGATATATTGAGCAGTTATAATGCATCCAGCTTATCTTCGGAACTGGTTATGCATGAAATAGGGGGTGAAGCGACTACCTGTAACGCGTACACAGTATCCTTTTGAGCACTTTCCTTTCTGTGGGTTCGCCGATGCTTGGTTTTTATCCCCAGCCTGGCTTTGATACCCTCAGCAAATTCGACGCATCCGGCTGCTATGGCTTCGGTCCAGATCTTTTTTGGCTCTGGGCATAATTGCTTATATCGTGATTTTTGACACCGAAAATGCCTTCCTAAGACAATTTGAGGGGCCTGCAAATCAGCTTTAGTCAATCAATCCAGAAAGTTGTGCGGGTCCGACCCCATCGAAATAAAAAACCTCGGGCTTGTCCTGGGGCTAAAATCCGGAGACTGCTTCTTTATGCGGCTTGATTTCATTTTTGCCCCCGTGCCTTTAAAAGGCGCAGGGCTTTTTTTAGGTGTTGACATCCGGCTATTGCCTTTGCTGTTTTTTTCTGTGATTAATAATGTAGTTTGAAAAATCAGTTTTGAGAGATTGATTTATCGAGGTTGCAGGAACAGCATGGCAAAAATGGACGAGCAGGAAAAGCTGCGGTGGAGAATCAGCGAGCTGGAGCAAGAAAACCAGAGGCTTGCGGAGGAAAAGGAGGAACTGTCTGAAGACGCGGCTCTATTTAGGTCCGTTCTGGACAGCCTGCCGGATATAGTCGGGGTTCAACTCCCGGATCATTCCATCCTTTTCTACAATAAACACGGCTGTGACTTTCTGGGCAAAACCGAGTCTCAGGTCCGGGGCAAAAAATGCTATGAGCTTATCGGACGCAGCCGGCCCTGCAGCCCGTGCGCCACAACCGATGCTATAAGCACTCAAGAGCCGGCCGAATATGACAAATATTTTCCGGAACTGGACAGGTATCTTAACTGCCGGGCCACGCCTTTGTACGACAAGGACAAGGGGTTGACATATATCGTTGAGGAGCTCCGGGACATAACCAAGGACAAAGTGATTGAAAAGGACCTGCGCGAGAGCCGGAGCAGGCTGTCCCAGATAGTGCACGGGAATACCATAGCCACTTTTGTTATAGACAGCGGGCACAAAATAACCCATTGGAACAAGGCCTGTGAAAGGCTGACCGGGATAAGCGGGAAGGAAGTCCTGGGCACGGACAGGCAGTGGCGGGCGTTTTATCCCCGGGAAAGAAAGGTCCTGGCGGATGTGGTTATCTCCCCGGATCCGGAAAAGGAAATGGATGAGTATTACCCGGGTAAATGGCGTCCGTCCACGCTCGTGGATGACGCCTATGAAGTGGAGGATTATTTCCCCCATATGCGGGAAGGAAAATGGGTTTACTTCAGCGCGGTGCCCCTTTTTGACGTCCGGGGGGACATCACCGGGGCGATCGAGACCCTGCAGGACATAACCGAGCGTAAACTGGCCCAGGAGGCCTTGTCCCAGGCCAAACGGGACTTTGAGGCCATATTCGAGAATTCGCAGATAGGAATAATGCTCCTGCGCGCGGGCCGTGTATTTGCCCGGGGAAACCAGCGTCTGGCGGATATACTGGGTTACGGTTCCCCGGAGGGACTGGCCGGAATGAGCATGCGCGAACTGCATGTGGATGAGGAGCATTTTGAGGATTTTGGCCGGCGTTTTTATCATACCCTGACCCAGGGGGAGCAGATCCAGATAGAATACCGGCTCAAAAGGCGGGACGGCTCCCCTGTCTGGTGTCTTCTTTCCGGCAAGGCCCTGGATCCCTCCGATCTGGATCAGGGGGTCATCTTGGTGGTGGATGATCTGGAGCCGCGCAAGAAGATGGAAGAGGATCTGCGCGAGGCCAAGGAGGCCGCGGAAAGCGCGAACAAGGCCAAGTCCGAGTTTTTGGCCAACATGAGCCACGAGATAAGGACTCCCTTAAACGGGATAATGGGCATGATCCAGCTCATGCAGACCACTTCCCTGGACAGGGAACAGGAAGATTACGTGGATATGGCCTACAAGTCCACCAAGCGCCTGAACAGGCTCCTGAGCGATATTTTGGATCTATCCCGAATTGAAGCGGGGAAGATGGACGTACGCAAGGAAGAGTTCCGGATAAGAGAGATAATGCAGTCCATAGAGGACATATTCGCCTATGCGGCAAGGGACAATGAAAACGAGTTGCGTATAAAAACGGATGCAAATATTCCGGAGCGCCTTGTAGGGGACAGTACCAGGCTGGCCCAGGTGCTTTTCAACCTGGCGGGCAACGCCTGCAAGTATTCATCCGGGGGATTGATAGACGTGCAGGCGTTTATGCTCCCGCATGGTCTGAAAACAGCCCGGGTGCTTTTCACCATCGAAGACAACGGCCCGGGCATACCCCAGGAGATGCAGGACAGGATATTCGAGACCTTCACCCAGGTAACCCGCTCCGACTCCCCGTACGCCAGGGAGTTTGAAGGAGCCGGGCTGGGACTTCCCCTGGTCCGGCGCCTGGTGGAGCTGATGAACGGGAGCATATCCCTTGTCAGCCGCGAGGGCGAGGGGACCATGGTCTGCGTTTCCCTGCCATTTGAAGTTGCCGGGACTGCCGGGCACAGGGGGGTTGAGTCCTCGTCTGAAAACGGTACTTTTGTTTTCAAGGGCAAAAAGGTCCTGGTTGTCGATGATGACAAAACTACCCGGCTGATGGTCAAAAAGTTGCTCCAGGAGCGGGACTTGATCGTGCTTGAGGCCGAGGACGGGGCCGGTGCGTTGCAAATCCTGTCCGGGACAAAAGTGGATTGTGTGCTTCTGGATATCCAGATGCCGGTAAAGGACGGAATGGAAGTTGTCCAGGATATCCGTTCCTCGGACAGGGAGGAAATCCGGGATGTCCCGGTTATCGCCCTGACCGCCCACGCCATGACCGGAGACAGGGAGAGATTCCTGCAGGCCGGGATGAACGACTATCTGGCCAAACCCGTGGACAGGGACGATCTTATTCAAAAGGTGACCGCAAATTTGAGGTAGTTAGCGAACCAGCCGCGCTTGTTTTTGAATATCAAGCGCAGAGAAAATTCGGCAAAGCGTAGACCAAGGCTGAAGCCTTTTTCTGACCCAACTGCAAATGTTTGTGGGGGTCGGACCTGCATAAGTTACTCAAATATCATTAAATACATTCCACAGAAGCTTGTTTTCATCCTTTAGAGTCTCAATTTCGCCGCCCAAATCAGCGCTGTAAGCAGCAAGCAGTTCCTATAACGCGTACACAGTATCCTTTTGAGCACTTTCCTTTCTGTGGGTTCGTCGATGCTTGGTTTTTATCCCCAGCCTGGCTTTGATACCCTCAGTAAATTCGACGCATCCGGCTGCTATAGCTTCGGTCCAGATCTTTTTTGGCTCTGGGCAGAATTGCTTATATCGTGATTTTTGACACCGAAAATGCCTTCCTAAGACAATTTGAGGGGCCTGCAAATCAGCTTTAGTCAATCAATCCAGAAAGTTGTGCGGGTCCGACCCCATCGACAATCGACAAATCGCCTCCAGCGTGATGTTCGCCTTTTACAATAGCCAGCTTGACTCCGTTTCGAGATCTTCTCTACACTACTTCCTTAATATACTTCTTCTTCAACAACCTCCAGAACACAACGGCAAAGGCAGTTAAAGGAATAGCAAGCATCATACCGAGGATGCCGTCGAGTGCGACGCCCCAGAAGAAGACCGCAAAGATGATGAGGGCTGGATGCAGGCCCGTGCGATTGCCCATAATTCTCGGAGTGAGAAGATAGCCTTCGATTGCCTGCACCACACCGAATACGCCCAGTGTCAGCGCCACCCGCAAGACGCCTCCATCATCGCCGAAATAGGCCAGCGGCAGCGCAACGCCAAGGCCCACGATGCTTCCCAGGTAGGGGATGATGTTGAGCAGCCCCAGCATCATGCCGATAACAATACCGTAGGGAACGCCGACTATGGCAAACCCTGTGGCAAAAAGTAGGCCCTGTGCCAAGGCGATGATGATCTGGCCGCGGAAGAACGTTAGGAGGATGCCGATGAACTGATTGAACAGATAGATAACGTCTTCTCTGGTTTCCTTCTTTAGGAACGGCAGAAATTCGCCAATCTGCTTGGGTTCCAATGGCTTCGCCATGAGAAAGAAGGCAAGATAGAGCGGAATAACCGCCCAGGCGAACAATCCCGCCGCAGACTGAAACATCTGAGCAATGGGCTGCGACATCCGCTCCCACGAAGCCCGGAGCACCTTGGCCACCATTTCTCCGGGATTCTCCAGCAGGGTGCCGAACTCGGACATCAACCCGTACTTCTCCAACAGTGCGGTGACTTGCGGCCAAAGAGACCGACCCGCCTCCAGCATGGCATTGAGCATGGACGGCAAGTCTTCGAACAGCCGGAACAATTGATTGGCGGCAAAGACGCCGGCGAACCAGATAAAGACTCCCAGCGGAATGAGCGCGGAAAGAAAAAACAAAACTAGGCCCCCGGCCTTGGACCCGCGGCAGGCCTTGACCAGCCAGCTGTAATAAGGTCGTAACAGCATCGTCAGGATACCCGCAACCACGGGCGGCAGCAATACATTTTGGAAAGCGCCGACAAAGCGCGCCAGTCCCCACACGAACCCACTGAAAACCGTTAAAAGTAGCAGCACTGCTCCCAGCGTCATCGCAGCGGCAACGGTCGCACGTTGCCTTGGGCTCAGTTCGAGTTCTTTAAACATCATGTCTCCGAAGGTAGTTTCTTATTAACTTCATCTTGATATGGCGAACGATTGAGCTCACTGGTTTTTACTGAGCGCAGCGGAGTAAAAATCCAGTGCAGCCATTTGTTATACCGGTTTTTTCTGCTTCATCATTGGAGATAGTGCCTTTTCCGGTAAGCACCTTTTTATCGTGAAATGCCAGAATCCGATCCACGTTTTCTTTCCAAAAAGACATGGGAATATCCATACGTTCCTTGGCGCGCAACTCGGCTGTTTCCAGAAAGATGACCACCAGACGGTTCAGGGTGTCTATCTCATCTTTGCTGAGATAATTTTTGGCAATAAAAATATCCTGTTTGCGCACAATCGACCCCTTCCACGAGGTCAAAGCCATGTTTTGTTTTGACGCGTCAGCCCTGGACACGGGGATCTCCGCGGCTGTTTTGCCGGTTACGGCATAGAGCAGTTTGCTCTGGGTTTCAGCAAAAAACATCTGCGTGGCTTTATCGGTGGGGTCATAATCGCTGCTGAGCGCAAAGAGATCCCGGAGTTTTTGGTAAAAGCGCTTCTCGGAAGCCCGGATATCCCGGATACGTTCCAGCAGTTCGTCAAAATAGTCCGGCCGGCCGTCGGGATTTTTCAGGCGCTCATCATCCATGACAAAGCCCTTGACCATGTATCCCTTCAGGTTGCGGTTGGCCCAGATCCGAAACTGGGTCCCCCGCTTGCTCCGCACCCGAAAGCCGATGGCCAGAACCATGTCCAGCGTGTAAAAAGTGACCTTGTATTGTTTGCCGTCAGCGGCAGTTGTTAAGTAATCCTTAATAACTGAATTTGCATCTAATTCCTCTTCTTTCAGTATGTTAGAGATGTGCATGCTGATATTCGGCACCGAGGTGTCAAAAAGTTCGGCGATCTGGTTCTGGTTCATCCAGACCATACCGTCTCTGGCGTACAGAGAAACAGAGGCCTTGCCGTCAACGGTGTTGTAGATAATGATATTTTTCATGATTGTTAATTATCAATGGGTAATTGTTAATTTGACGGATTTTATGATGACAATTAACCATTCTCTACTATCTTTATCTCTTCCTCGGTCAGGCCGTAGAGTTCATACCCTCAACAAATTCGACGGATCCGGCAGCTATGGCTTCGGTTCAGATCTTTTTTGGCTCTGGGCAGAATTGCTTATATCGTGATTTTTGACACCGAAAATGCCTTCCTAA
>JBKHGE010000012.1:0-52209 GCA_046539845.1 Desulfonatronovibrionaceae bacterium | reverse complement strand
TTCCGAAATTATTGTTAATGTGCTAATTATGGCTCCTTAAACCTTAAAGTCGAGCTAAAAAATATATGCTTAGCCATCCATCCCTCGGGCAAATCCAAGATGTATGTTTTTTCATAGGAAGAGTGTGGCAGGATGTCTCCGCTTTTCCATACTAATTTCCATTTGGAATTATTTGATGGTGCATTAGACATATAACTCTCCACGGTTATGCTGTTTGCAAAGGTACTTTTTTGCAAGGACTGCCTTGCCCGGGATTGCCCTCTTTTCTCCCTTCAGTTATCTTTTACCACCTGGGTATGACATTTTTGGTCATATCACTATTAAAAAGGAGAAAATTTTGCGGGGAAGGAATATAGTTCAGCTTTTGAGGGCAGTTGATTTGCTTAGCCAGCCGGAAGGGATCTCAATTAATCGTTTATCAAGATCTCTGGAGATTGACCGCAGGAGCGTGTATAGGCTTTTGGATATTATTCAGGATCTCGGATTCCCGATATTTGACGAAGAACAGGATAGTTCAAGGGAAAAGTCTTGGAAGCTTGATTCTGACTACATCATAAAACTGCCCAATATCACTTTGCCGGATGTTCGATTGAATTTGGCCGAAGTGCTGGCGCTTTATTTTTTGAAAACCGAATCGAGCGTTTTTGAGGGGACGGATATTGCTGAGAGGATAAGGTCGGCTTATGGCAAGCTTTCTCAATTTTTGCCCGCCAATATTCAGACCCGCGTTAACAAGTTAAATTCATTATTTCTTTCTTCCCAAAAAATAACAAAAGATTATTCCGGAAAGCAGGAGATAATAGATTCACTTGCCCAGGCTATGATCAAAGAAAAAACCTGTCTGATTCACTACTTTTCTTTTACTGATGAGAAAAGTAAGTGCTTCCGGATAGACCCCTTGTATTTTTTTGAATCTAGCGGCGGACTATATATTTTTATTCGGGCCACGAGATTTGATGAAATACGCATATTGGCCGTTGAACGAATAGAGAGCATAGAAGAGCAAGAGAGCGGATTTGAATATCCTGAGGAATTTGATGCGGAAGCTATCTTGGCCAATTCTTTTGACTTGGTATATGACGAACCAATTGATTTGAAAGTAGTTTTTTCTCCCAACCAAGCGAAATATATAAAAGAAAGGATATTTTCTGCGGACCAGGAAATTATTGATAATGAGGATGGTAGCATTATCTTTAAGATGAAGACTTCAGGTTGGTTTGATGTAAAAAGGTGGCTTCTTGGGCATGGTCCCGAAGTCAGGGTGCTTGAACCCGAAAAGCTAAGGCAAGAGATATTGGAAGAAATCAATAATGTTTTAAATGAGTATGCAAATCCAAGTTTTGGTTAGTTTACTGAGCTGATCCGTTAGAATTTACAAGAATATTACGAAGAGATGCTGTTGGAATACGATATTATTGGCTATCTGGGTGCAGGGGCGGCTCTGGGGCTGGGTGCGGGCCTTTCTCCGGGACCGCTTCTGGCCCTGGTCTTGAAGCAGAGTCTCAGTCACGGGACAAAAGAAGGGATCAAGGTGGCTTTCTCTCCGCTTTTAACCGATCTTCCGGTCCTTGTTTTGGCGATAATGGGGGTGGCCTGGATCAAGACCCATCCGGTATTTATGGGCGGGATCTCCATTGCCGGGGCGACCGTGGTCGGTTTTCTGGGATTTGAATGCTTCCGGGTCCGGCCGCTTGCACTGCCGGACATGCAGGTGGCGCCAGCCTCGATAAAAAAGGGGGTGTTGACCAATTTTGCCAACCCCCATGTGTATATTTTCTGGTTCTCGGTCGGCGGACCGACCACCGTACTTGCTGCCGAGTCCGGGCTTTTCCCCCCGGCGGCCTTTCTGGGCGGCTTTTACGCCTGCATTGTCGGGTCCAAGACCGCTCTGGCCATTTTGGCCGGTAGATCCAGGTCTTTTTTGTCCGGCCGGGGCTATCTTATCCTTATGCGTTTTCTGGGTGCGGTCCTGTTTTTATTCGCCCTGTTTCTGATCCGGGATGGCCTTGAGTTCTTGGGGGTTTTGTAACAAGCATCCCTAAAAAGAGGCCGCCTGGTGCTCCTGCTTTTGGCTTTCCGAGTATTCCTGGGCCAGGGTTTGCATTAGCTCCCTTACGGTCATGACCCGGTCCACCCGCCAGGCATTGGCTCCGGCGAAGGCAAAGCCGTGATTCAGGTTGCCTTTCCTGGCCTGAACCAGGGCCTTGGATATGCAGTACGGGGACTTGGTGTAGTCGCAGGTCCGCAGGCAGTGCCAGGGGCACTTAAACGGGTGCTTTTCCCCGCGCTTCACACTTTCCAGAAAAGGCCCTTTTATTGCCCTTCCGGGCAGGCCCACCGGGCTCTTTATTATGGTCAGGTCCTCCTTCCCCGCCCGGACAAAGGCCTGCTTGAATTCATCTGCAGCGTCGCATTCCTCGGTGGCCACGAACCGGGTGCCCATTTGCACCCCGCTGGCACCCATGTCCAGGAAGTAGGCGATGTCCCCCCCGGTATACACGCCTCCGGCGACAATGATCGGGATATCCCGGCCGGTTTCCTGTTCAAACGGCTTTACTACCTCCAGGACCTGTGGGAGGAGGTTTTCCAGGGCGAAATCCGGGTCCTGTAGTTCCTCCGGTTTGAAGCCCAGATGTCCCCCGGCCTTGGGTCCTTCCAGGACAAAGCCGTCCGGCAGAAAACCCAAGTGCTTCTTCCAGTATTTGAGAATGACCCTTGCCGCCTTGGCTGAGGAGATTATGGGCACAAAGGCCTTGCCGCTTTCCTGCATCATCTGCGGGGTGGTTTTGTCCGAAAAAATGGTCGGCAGGCCGGCACCCATGAACACGGCGTTTATGTCTTCCTCCAGGGCGGCCTGCAAAAGGTCCTCGTAGTCCGTGGCCGCAACCATGAGGTTAACCCCGAGCATCCCGGATGTCTTTTCCCGGGCGGCCCTGATCTCGGAGCGCAGCTCAGCTATATTGGCTTCGCGCAGGGTGGAGTCCGGGTCGCGGTGGAGGAGTCCGAGAACAACACCGGAAATAACCCCCAGCCCGCCTTCTTCAGCCACTGCGGATGCCAGGGATGATCCGGAAATCCCCACGCCCATTCCGCCTTGAACAATGGGGAGGGGGACGGTCTGCCTGCCGAGCTTGAGTGAAGGCATATTGCTTGTGTACATAGTCTCTCCGTACAGTTTTGGATGTATTGATCGTTTGCAGTGTTCAGGGTATCTCAGTAAGTGAAAGCCGTTTACCCGGTTTTGGGTGCACTTCGGCCACCTTACAGGGCCGGGCGTTTGAAACAGCCCGACGGATCAACCATCCGGCTTTCACTAATATACATAAATCGTTTGTCCCTATGTGTAACCACCTCTTGTGTAAAAAAAATGTAAAAAACCCCGCCCGGGTAAAAGGAGCGGTCATGAAGACATGAGATATCGACATTCCTTTAAATACCACATCTTTATTTTCGTGGCGGTGCAATTGGCCTGGCTTATTTTGCTCGGTCTGTGGATATACTGGTATGTATCCAGTTACATGCTCATAAATGAAATGGGGGAAAAGTTCTCCCCGCAGCTGAACTTTGCGGCGCACAATCTGCTTGCCCTGATCGGGGGACTTATCCTGCTGGTGGCCATAGCCGTGGGCATGTCCCTACTTTTTCACCGTCTGAGTGTTCAGTTCAAGATGTCTCAATTGTATGACAATTTTATCGCCAATGTGACCCATGAGCTCAAATCGCCGCTTGCGGCCATCCAGCTGCATCTGGAGACCCTGCAGGCCCGGGATCTTTCCCGCAGGGAGTACAAGCCTTTCGTGGACATGATGCTTGAGGACTGTAACCGATTAAGCGACCTCATAAGCGCGATCCTGAAAATTCCAGCCCTGGAGCAGAAACAGATCGCCCATGCCTTTGAAGTGGTCAATATGCAGGATCTGATCGAGGACATGGTTGGCGAACTCGTCGAGCAATTCAAGCTTTCCCCCGGAGCAGTGACCCTCTCCGGACAGGCCTGCTGCCAGTGTGTTGTGGACCGCAAGGCGTTCCGGATTGTCCTGGATAATTTGGTGGATAACAGCATCAAGTACAGCGATGGTCCGGTCCAGATATCCATAGTTGTCTCCTGCGACAAGTCCAGGTTTGTCCTCAATTATACGGATCGGGGCATCGGTGTCCCCAGGAGCGAGGCCAAGTATGTCTTTGACAAATTCTACCGCATCAGCCGCAGGGACTCGGCGAATATAAAAGGCACGGGATTGGGGCTGTACTGGGCCAAGCAGATAATGCGCTATCACGGCGGAGATATTAGCGTGGCCCCGCGCTATTGGAGCAAGGGGGCCTCATTTCGTCTGGAGCTGCCCCGCTACCCGACACGGAAAAAACGCTACCTAAAAGGGCTAATAAAAATGAGTCAGAGGATAAAGGCCCGGGAGGCGGAAAATGGAGGCGATTAAAGGCAGCAGGATCCTTTTGGTTGAAGATGAGGCCAGTCTGGCTCGGGGGCTGAAATTCAATCTGGAGCAGGAGGGATATGTTGTGGTTCTGGCCGGGGACGGCCGGGAGGCACTGGATATTCTCTCCCGCGAGGATTTTGATCTGATAGTTCTGGATATAATGCTCCCCAGGGTGGACGGGTTTGAAGTGGCCGTCCGGATCAGAGAGGAAAACGCCCGTTTACCCATATTGATACTAACCGCCCGGACCAGTGCTAAAGACCGTATCCGGGGTCTGGAGATAGGAGCGGACGATTATCTGACCAAGCCATTTCACTTGGCCGAATTCCTGCTCCGGGTGGAGGGCATGCTCACCCGCAAGCAGTGGTATGGGGAGACCGGCGAGGAAAAGACCAGGGCCCGGATCGGGGACAAAAGCATTGATTTTCACACCCGGGAAGTGGAGACCGGGGCCGGAGAAAAATTCCGGCTTACTGTAAGCGAAGCCAATGTGCTGCAGTACCTGATACAGCACAAGGGAGAGGTCCTCTCCCGCAAAGAACTCCTTAAAAACGTGTGGCGGACGAACACGAATATCGAGACCCGGACCGTGGATGCGTTCATCGCCAGACTGCGCAAGTATTTTGAGGATGATCCCAAAAATCCGGAATTCATCAAAAGCGTGCGCGGTTCGGGGTATATTTTTGAAAACGAAAAATAACGGGTGTTGAATGAATAGCGAATCCGGGCTTGGGGAAGAAAGCATCGCCGGGGAGTTTATTCTTCAGCTCCGTCAGGTGCTTACCCGTTTCCCAAAAGGGCTTAACTTGCAGCCGGTGCATCTGGTTGCCCTGGGCTGGCTATGGCGCTGGGAAAAGAGCGGGGACAGGCAGACGATTGCAGACCGGGAGCTTCGCATTCAGCTTGCCAGGTGCGTTAAAAATCTGGACATGGAGGAAGACACGCCGGAGCCGCGGACTATAATCGATCGCTTGATGCGTTTTCATCTGTTACGGAACGCGATTTCTCCGCATTCCGGACATGAGTACTGCCTGACCCGTTTGGGCCGGAATCTGGCCCGGGATCTGGTCGAGGACGTGCAGTACGGAACCGAGGACTTGTGCACGCATATAAACACGGCCTACGTTACCTTGAAAAGCGCGGTGGACGAAGGAGATCGCGAGGAGCTGCGCAAGGCCTTGCAGCACAGTCTGCTGGGTATGAGCCGGGAAGCGATCGAGCACAAGCTGGAGGGCATTGAGGAGGGCGTTCTGTCCCTGGAGGCGGAGATCAAGAGGCTGGCCGGGGGCAGTGATCAGGAAGAGCTGGACAAGGCCCTGGATATGATCCGCACCAACCGGGAATATGTCGAGGAAATCATGGAGGCCATTCAGGAAGGCTCCTCCTTTGCGGTTCTGGAAAAATTGCTTGTTTTATGCAGACAAAAATATCTGGAAGACCGGTCCATGCTCGCATTGGCCGATCAGGGGCTTGATTTTCTGCAGGCGGTCAGTCAACGGGTGGAGCAGCTTCTGGTGCACATAGTCGATTTCATAGATCAGTGCGTCAGCTACCAGTCGTTCATTGGCAATCTGTCTTCGCGGGACCGCTTGTGCGCTTTGCAGATGGAAATTATGCGTCAAGCCTTGTTTTCTCCGGTGCACATGCCCTTGCCGGAAAAACCCAGGTTGCGCTCCATTGTGATTGATTGGCCTGGGAGCCGGGAAGACCCCCCGGAATACATGGATATGGAATCGCTCGCTGCCCTTAGGGAATACGTGCCGGAAGAAGTCCGCGGAATCGAGGCCGAATGGAAGGAGGAATTTTTGCGCATAGCCCGGCAGAGATGGGAAAAGGTGCCCGATGAGGGCGTTTCCCTGCAAGAGTGGCTGGACGGACTTTGGACGGAAATGCCCCGGGCGGATGAAAATCGGCTCTTGGCTCTGTGGTACCTGCTTTGCGATTGGCCGCAATGGCGGCCCATGGTCCGCGCCCGGCCCGGGGACGGAGACTGGTTTGTCCTGGAGGAGAATATTTTCGTGGCGCCGCTTTGGCTTTTAAAAAAATAACTCCGGGGGAGGGAATGTCCGAGTTTGAAATCAATGTGAGGCAGTCTGAAAGCGAGTTTCCCGGCAATATTCACGAGCTTTTGCAACGCGACGAGGCCAAGGCCAGGGCGATCGTGCACAAGCTCCAGGCGGGATGCTGTCTGGATGACCGCTGCGGCGGGATTTTCCGTTATTTCGAGATCAACCTCGATTTATGGCGCGAATTCTTTTCCTTTCTTGGCTACAAGGTGGTGGGCAGCGAGTTCGGCGGTGAAACCTTTTACTATCTGCACTCGGCTTCTTCCGCGGTATCAACGGTCAAGCTGAAAAGGGGGGCCACCTTCATGGGGCTCTACCTGGCCTGGTATTTCATGAGTCAGGGCATGGAAAGCATGGACTATGTTCGGGCCTCGAAAGTGCACGAAACCCTGTACGGCAGTTTTGATTTCAATATGCTCGTGGCCGTGTTCAATCCGGTGCAAAAGGGGATGAAAACACGGCAGGAGCAAGAGGATCAGAAAAACAACCTCAAGAAATGGATGCGTTCCGGTCTGGATGATTTGCATCGCATCCGTTGCATAGAACTTGCCCCGAACATGCGTGCCGGATGGCAAAATCTGGATATCTACCGCCTGCCTGGCTTGCAGCGGTTCTGGGACTTGGCCAGATACGCCCTGGCCGAAAACAAAGGCCCGGGAGAAGTGGACGTGGAAAAGATCGCGGCCGCCTTGTGGGGTGCAACGGAAAGCGGTGGGGAATACGAGGAAGAAAGCGCATCCGGAGGAGACGATGAACAGTCCTGAAAAGTTGTTCGCCCTGGAGGAGATAAACGTAAGCCGGCTCATGCTTTTCGGATACCGCTATTTCCCGCACGCTGACATTTTGCTGCATCCGAGGATGACCATTTTGTCCGGAAACAACGCCGTGGGTAAAACCACGCTTCTGGACGCGGTGCAGACTGTTTTTATCTGCCATCTGCGGCACATAAATCTGAATGCTGCCTCCGGGCATGGCGAGCGGGATCTGGCCGGGCAGCTGCGAGGCAGGATAGCCTGGATATGCCTGCAAATAACCGGACACGAGACAGTCGGTGCGGTAGGAGTGCGCATGCGGGTCAAGCCGAGCGGGGTGGGCGTTGAATTGCAGCCGTATGTTCTGGAAGGGGTGGAACCGGAAAGTGGATTTTTTCTGGATGAGGAAACCGGACGCATCTGCCCCGACCGTCGCGAACTTCAGAAAAACGTGCTCGCGACCTCCCCGCTGGCTCTGGTCCGGGATTTTGAAAGCGTGGAGGCTTACCACAGCTTTCTTTTTGAAAACGGTCTTTTTCCCATGGATCTATCTGCCAAGGGCGCGGGAAAGGAACTTTTCGGCGCCCTCTGGCAGCAGGTCAGCCGTCCGCGTATGGATCGTCTGCACAAGTTTCTGGAACGGATGCTTTGCTCGGAGAAGAAAAAGAAAAAGTTGAGTTTTAACCATGTGGAAACCTTGATGCAAAAAAGGCGGGAAATTGAGCAAAAGCTAAGGCGACTGGAATGGATCCGGGATAAACGCAGGCGTTTGGAAGGGCTTCTAAAGCGCCTGGATAGGGAGAGGTTCAGGGCTCTGGGCATGGACGCGGTCTTGTGCGTTTCCGCTTATGAAAAGCTGCGGGCCGGACTTTTAGAGCAACAAAAGCGCGAAGCACAAGGCAAGAAGAGGATTAAGTCCCTGCGTGAGGAACTGGACGGACTGGAAAAGGAATTGGAGTTTTTGGAGGCGCAGCGGGACAAGTACTTGGGCAGAAAATCGGACCTTAACCGCAGATTGGAGCATTATCGGGCATACAAAGAGGCTGCGGACGCCCTGCCGGAGAAACAAGAGCAAAAGCAAAAGGCCGAAAACGAGTTGAAGCGGCACGAACAGGAGGTTGGTACCGGTCGGGAATCCCTGGGCAAGGTGGATGCCGAGATCGCTGAGCTCAAGGAATACTTGGCCGCCGCCCGGGAGCGGGTGAAGCGTCTGAGCCGGGAGAAGGGGCAATGGGAAGAGCTTTGCGCCGGGCTTGAACAATGCGCTGAACTCTTTGCCCGTCCCGTGCAAAACAGGCAAGAGTGGGAGCAGCTCAGGCGTGAGTTTCGGACCGAGTGGGATCGTTTCTGTTCTCTGGAGCATTTGCGCCGCGAACGGGATGCAGCCCAAAAACGCCTGGACGCTCATCTGGCCGCGCTTGAAAAGGCGAGCAGCCTCAAGCGCTATATCGCCCCGGAAAAAGAATCCGGCTTTGCAAAAGCGCGGCTTGAGGAAGAAAAGAAGAAGCGTCAAGGGTTTATCAAAGAAGAATGGGTGAAACGCGAGGAGTTGAACAAGCGTCTTGAGAAATTGGAACTGGACCTGGAGGAACTCAAAAAGGGGCGTCCGCCCCTGCCGCCGGGTGCCGCTCGTCTGGTTGAAAACGGATACGGCGTTCCTTATGCCGCCCGTTTCGAGCATCTGGACCTGAAAGCAGCGGAAAAACAGCAGGCCGGACTCGGTCCTTTCGTCAGTGCGCTGGAGCCTGCAAAAGGAAGCAGGTGGCAAGATTTGGCACAAGGTGAGGATCCCTTTCTGATAGTCGAGCCGGAAGAGAGCAAGCTGGCTGATTGCGGTATTATGGTTGAAAGCGATGAGGGAACAATCGCCGGAACCAGCGGGCTTGGCTGGTATTCGCCGCGCGGTCCGGTCCTCCTCGGGGTGGAGGCGCGCGCGGAGCAGATGCGCGAGATAAACCGGGAAATGGAAAATTTAAGGCGGGAAGCAGGAGATACCGAAGAGAGGGAAAAGGAGCTGAACTTTATTATCGACTTGATAGATAAGCTTTTGTCCGCATGGACCGCGTATTTGGACAGAGACGCGGAAAGCGAGTTTAAACGCCTGGATGCGGAGGTCCGGGAACTGGAAGGCCGGGCCAAGTTAATGCGCCAGCAAAGGGCGGCCGTGGACAGAGTGAGCGGATTGGCAGGGGCCTTTGATTTTGAAGGTGCTCCAGAAGAGTTTGAAAAAGAGCAAAAAGGAATTGAACGCGCGCAAGAGAGTCTGGATACAAAGCAGGCGGAAAAGAGTGAATTGGAGAGGACCCTTTCCAGGCTGGAACAGGATATAAAGGATTTGCAGAAAAAATGCGAGAAGCACGCGGCCGAGGAAAAGAAACTGCAAAACAGGATGCAGACCCTTGAGGAAGAGGAACCCCGGGAGATCCTGGAGGGGAAGATTGATTTTAGCCGGGCCGAGGAATTGGAACGGGAGCTTGAGCGCGTCCAGGGAGAGATAAAGCGCAAGCGCCGGGTGCGGGAACAGAAACTGGGTGAGGAAGGCGGCTGCAAAAACGAATTACGCGATTTGGCGGAAAGCATTGCCCGGCAGGAGCGGGAGCTGGCCAAGGCGGAACAGAGACGGGACGAGGCCTTGCAGAAATTTTCCGGGTTCTATCCCCGGGAACCGGTCCCGGAGATGCGGGCTACGGAAAAAGAAAGAGCCACGGCCGAAAGCGAATGGGAAAGGACTAGCAGCGAGCTGGACGAGGAAATAAAGGCCCTGGCCGAGGAACAGGAAATACGCGTCCCCCGGGACAGCGATCCGGAGACGGTGGTCACGGACATGCTTACCAACCTGCTTCCACAGGATGTCGCTCTGGAGGATCAGGAAAACACCCTGCGCGAATTGCGCGCGGAGCTGGGCCAGATAGAGGGCAGGATTCGCAATTACGTGGAGCAGATCAGAACCGGCGTGGATCAGGAGATTCACCAACTGGACCGCAAGATTTCCGGTGTAAACCGCATTCTATCCGGACTCCGCTTCGGGCGGATACGGCGCATCTCTCTTCGCCGGGATACAAATCAGGCCTACGAGGGCCTTAAAAAATTGCGCGGAAAACAGATGAATCTGTTTCAGCTGGATGGAAGCGTTTCCGTGCAGGAATTCATCGCGGATATCCAGAATACCATATACCGCTATGGCCGAACCCGGCTGGCCGAGGAGGAGATCCTGGATTACCGCAGCTATATCCGCATCGGATACGAGGTAGAGGATGAGTCCGGCGAGAATCGGACCGGAGGGCTTTCCGGAGGCGAGGGGCTGGGCATGAATCTGGCTATTTGTCTGAGCCTGCTTTTTTATTTTGGAAAAGAGCACGGTGCCGGACAGGGTCAGGGAGTGTTGATGATGGCCCTGGACGAGGCTGAACGGTTGGATGACGAGTCGCTCAAAACCATACGCGGACTTCTGGAGCAGGTCCATTGCCAGCTGTTGGTAGCCCTCCCCCGGGTGGTAGGGGTGCCGGGATCGCTTTGCCACATGCTGTCTCCTCTTTCCGAGGGGGTGACCCAGGTCAGCGTGTATCACGGACAGGAAGAAAATTCGGAGATGAGAAGCGAGGGACGGTTATGAACAAAAGGGACATAGAAGAAAAAATACGCGCCAACAGAGAATTATTGCAGGAATTTTCAGTTAAAAAAATTATGCTTTTTGGTTCCTCAGTTAGGGAAGAAGCTTTGTCAGGGAGCGATATTGATCTTCTGGTGGAATTTAAACCGGATGCGGAGATAGGGCTGTTTGAGTTTGTTCAGTTAAAGGATGAATTGAGCAAGTTGCTTGGAGGCCCTGTTGATCTGGTGACTGAGGATTCCCTTCATCCGGAACTTAGAGGAGATATACTTCGGGAGGCCCAACATGTCGACTAGGAAATGGCAATTTCGCCTCCGGGATATGCTTGAATCGAGCCGAAAGATACAGTCGTATATTCATGGTCTTAGTTTTGATGATTTTTGCGATGATGAAAAGACTATGGATGCGGTAATCCGACAGTTAACCGTTATCGGGGAGGCGTCTGCACATATACCGCAAGAAGTTGCAGCTGCCCATCCGGAAATACCCTGGGATGTAATTCGGGGAATGCGTAATGTTATTGTGCATGAATACTTTGGGGTGAATATCCGTATTGTGTGGACTACGGCAAATAAAAATATTCCCGAGTTACACAATCAGCTTGAAAAGTTGGTACAAACGCTTGCCAAAAAAAATGGATAGAACCGGTAAATTTTGGACGATGAGTAGCCGGTAGTCATGAATAATCAGGGCAAAAAAGATATGCTCAAGCTGTGCTCGGCTTGGCAGGCTCTTTTGGAGCAGGGTACAAGGCCATTTAGTTCGTATCTGGATAAATTGGTCCGGGCAGGGATAGCGGAGAAAAAGAGTAGCCGGGTGGAACTTTTGGACCCGGAAACATTGCTTGGATTGATCGAGACGCATTGTCCCCAGGAGCGCCAAAAGCAGGCAGATGCCGAAAATCTTGCCGCCAGTATCGGCCTGGATGTTGCCGTAAATTCCCGCGCGGATGAATGTCTGCGATTGCTCCGCGCGATCGAGGCCGGGAAAAGTTGTATATCTTCCGGCCTCATGCAGCAGGCGAGCGCTGAACTATTCGGAGATTCCAAGCACATCGGGCGGGTCGCGGTTCTGAAAAATATATGGCAGGCGGGTGTTCCGTCCCGGGGCAGGCTGGAACTGAAGGCCTTTTCCCCGTGTCCGCATCAGGAAACAGGACTGGATCTGGCCGAGGTCACATATGTGGCCGGTTCGGTTCTGATTGATCCCCTCGGGGGCGCAGGCCCGGCAGGTTTTGATTTTAAAGCGATCCGCCGGGTGGTTACTTGCGAGAATCTGGAGCCGTTCAGGCAAATAGGCCTGGATGATGGATTGTTGATTTATTGCGGAGGATATTCCTCGCGTCTGCTCGTGTCCTGGCTGAGAGCTCTGCCTGTTGATTGTGCTTGGGTACATTTCGGGGATGTGGACATGGATGGTCTGAACATATTCGAGGATATGGCCCGGAAATGTGGCCGAGAGGGAAGGTTTTTTCCGGACAAAGAGGCTGTCCGTAAAGTTGAGGATATGCTTCCGGAGTGGAAGGGCAGCCGAGAGATGGAGCCGGATAGGTGTTCATTGCACCAGACGCGGGAATTGGCTGCTATAGCCCGAAAACGGGGCTGGTTTGTGGAGCAGGAAGTATTGCTAGCCGCCTGTCGGGAAAAGGGTCTAGAATTGAAAGACTTGGGCATTTGATTGGGACGGTTTTAAAAATAAACGAGCACGGGCATGGAAAAGCACGTATCCCGGAGGACAACTGATGGGGAAAATATCCCGGGATGTAGGCGGCTTTTGTCTTACTTGCCGGAATAATATGTAAAGGAGACTTTAATGAGGTGCCATGCTGGCTGACGCGGTTGTTGTCCTCCATTTTGCGTTTATACTCTTCGTGGTTTTGGGCGGACTGCTGGTGCTTAAATGGCCCAAGGCGGTTTTTCTGCACCTCCCGGCGGCAGTGTGGGGTGCTTTGGTGGAGTTTTTCGGGTGGTACTGCCCGCTTACACCCCTGGAAATCAGGCTGCGCTACGAGGCCTATGAAAGCGGCTATTCCGGCGGATTTATCGAGTACTATCTTCTGCCGCTCATCTATCCGGAGGGCTTGACCCGGGAGGTTCAGTTAATCCTCGGCGGCCTGGTGGTGGCCGTGAATGTTGCGGTCTATCTGCTTGCGCTGTTGCGTTTTCAGCGGAAAAGGGACTAAGCCCCCGGCTAACCTGTTCCGGGGCCGAAATTCCTATGAAAACCCCAGGTGGGGAAATGCAGCGCTTCATGGCTGCTTCCCGGCATAAACGGCCATGGGGGTACGTCGGGGACACATCTGCCCGGCGAATACATTGGGTATTATTATGATTCCTTCCTTTATCCGGACCAATCCCAGGCTGGCCTGGTATGCATTTTTGGCCATTGCCGCCTCCGGCTTCGGGCAGACCTTTTTTGTCTCGGTTATGGGCGAAGAGCTCAGGCACGCCTTTTCTCTGTCCCATGCCGCTTACGGAAGTCTGTACAGCGGGGCTACTGTCTTAAGTGCTGTTTTTTTGTTCCGTCTGGGCGGTCTGGCGGACAAATGGCCCCTGCCCCGGGTGACCACCCTGGCCGTTTTCGCCCTGGGAGCGGGTTGCCTGTGCATCGCCTTGGCCCCGAGCGGGATATTCCTGGTCCCGGGCTTTTTCCTTATTCGCTTTGGGGGGCAGGGATATATGGGCCATTTGGGCATAACCACGGCAGCCCGCTACTTTCCCTCTCACCGGGGATCGGCGGTGGCCATGGCCGCTTTTGGCTTCCCCCTGGCCGAAGCAGTGCTTCCGGCAGGAGCAGCCTTGTTTATAGCCGGCATGGGCCTGGAAATAGGCCTGACTGCATTGCTTGCAGGCACGGCCGTCGTGGTTTTGGGGGCCTCCTTTCTGGCGGGGATGGCTGCATTCGGGCGGATGCAAAGGCCCCCTGCCAAGTGAGTGCGGGGTTTCGATCTAATATTAAAGGGCAAGAAAACGCTCGAGCCTCTCGTTAAAAGCATCAAAAAGGATCAGGCGGATGAAATCCACATCCAACGTCGAGGACCCCTTGATTTTTTATTGGCAGGATAATTGCTTTTTGTAATAATTAAAGATGATGGTTGCCAATTATGTTGGCGGTGGAGGGCGGATTTTAGGGCAGACTTTTTGGTTGGTTGAATAATTTGAACAAAGGAGGAGGTCATGCACAGAAGGTCTTTGGTGCTTATTTTGTTGGCGGTTTTTTGCCTGGGCAGTTTAAGTCCGGCTTATGCCGGACGGTTCAAGGAAGTGCTGCATAATAACTTCTGCAAGGGCATGGACAAGCAGGCGACAAAAATTGGCTGTGACGGTTATCTGCAGTATCGGATAGAGAGAGGCAAGGCCCGCCAGCAGTCGTTTGACAATTGCAAATGGGGCTGTGGGGAAACCATGAATGATCCGGTCGAGGTAGAAGAATGCCGTGAAGGCTGCCGCATAGCTAATGAGAATGATTATTGAGCGGGCGAACCGGAATAGATAAAAGCGATCAGGAAGGCTTAGTTTTCCCGCTTAGATAGAGTATCTTATAGGTGGCGATCACTCCGCCTTCCTGATTACGGAAGTTTTCGGCATAAAAAGCACAGAAATCTTTCAGCCCTTTTTTATTTGCGCGCTTGGGGCCTTTGGTCCAGGTTGCCCCGGTTTGCTTGTGGCTTTTTAAAAAGGCCAGCGGATTTGGATAGTGGACTGCTCTTTCGCTGGTGTCATGCTCCACGTCCGGGCAGAACCTTTTTACCGCCTCGAGGCACGGTTCCACCCGGGGCAGCTCGTGTACAGTCCCGAATCCGCTAGCCTCTGCCGCCCGGGCCATTTCCGGGAAAGTTCCGGCGACAAAAAAAGCCAGGGAAAACCATCCGGCGCTCTTGACCAGGCGAAGGCATTCCGGGATCGATTTTTCCGGGGCACTGAACCATTGCATGGTCGAGGAGCTCAACAGGGTATCGAACACCGGGGATGAAAAGGGTAGCTCTTCTCCGTCGGCCCTGATTTTGTGCAGTCCATTTTTTGGCGCGAGCCGGAGCATCTTTTCCGAGATATCCAGGGCCAGATAATTTCTATACTTTTTTTGTCGCCGCAAAAATTCTTCAAAGACAAAACCCCCGCCCGCCCCGATTTCCAGGACCAGTCCGTTTTCTTCATTTCTTAAACGGTCAACACACCGTGCCGCGACATTTCTCTGCAGCCCGGACCTGTCTCGGTAGGTCCGGGCGCTTTTGTCGAAGTTTTTGCTTATTCTACTGTTCACCGGTCCATCCCAATATCTCTTGTTCCGGAAAGAAATGGCCCGAATCTGCGGTGTGAAGACCATCCAGCCAGGCCTTAGGCCAGTACTTCTTTTCCTTTTTAAAGGACACTATGCGGTCCCGGCTTGCCCGGACCAGGGTCATCCCCACAGGCGGTTTTTGAGGGAGCTCGGCCTTGGATTCGCGCAGAAATTCAAGCCCTTTCGCCAGCTTTTCAAAATCCATATTCTCAACCCAGGTATTCTTTATCCCGCATTTGGCCCAAAAGGAGTTTATGATTTGTTTCGGGTTCTCGCGCATGCCCTTTTGCATATCACGCAGCGCCCAATCCGGTACGGAGCGGGGCAGATGAAGAAAGGGGGCCAAAAGAAGGATTTTTTTTCCCGGCCAGAGCTCAGGGTGCTTGAGGACGATATGCGCGCCAGTGGACCAGGCGATGACCCGGGAAAAATTTTCCCCCAGCAGGTCCTCAATCCCCTGGGCGGAGTGGGTCAGAAACGGCGCAGCAAAAGCGCAATCGCGGGTAAGACCGGGAAAAAGGAAGCCCGGGCCGGCCCAACCGGAGATAAAAAGGGTGTTTTCATCCACTTGGTCCGGCTCCAAAATATAAGTTCAAAAAAGCCTTTTTTAAAAAGTCCACGTCTTTGTCGGATAGGTCTGCACGCAAAGACAAACGAAGTCGGGCCGTGTTTTGGGGGACAGTCGGGGGGCGGATGGCCGGGGCATAGACTCCTCTATGCCTCAGGGTCTCCGCAGCCTGCAAGGTCTCCCGGTTGGGGCCGATTATAACCGGAATGATCTGGGAGTGTCCCGGTCCGGCGGCAAAGCCTGTTTCCCTTAAAAAGCCGGCTACGTTTCGGGCGGTTTGCAGGAGCCGTTTCCCTTTTTCCGGGTGGTCCCGTACATGCTCCAGGGCGGCCAGGCTGGCCGCGATAACCGCCGGAGGCAGGGCAGTGGAATAGATAAAGGCCCGGGCCTTGGAAATGATAAGCCGGATTATGTCCCTGCGGGCAGCAATGTATCCGCCCTGAGAGCCCAGAGCCTTGCTGAAAGTGCCCATATGCACATCCACCTCGTTGGCGACTCCCAGTTCTGCGGCCAGTCCCCGGCCTTTTCCAAAGATCCCGGTGGCATGGGCCTCGTCAACGACCAATAGCGCTCCGGAGTCCCGGGCCATACGGATAAGTCCCTCGAGAGGGGCAAGGTCCCCGTCCATACTGAACACGGTGTCGGTGATTATGATTTTTTCGGCATGATCCTTGTAATGATGGAGCAAGTGTCTCAAATGATCCGTGTCCAGATGGCGGTAGCGGATCTGTTTGCATCTGGCCAGAATGCAGCCATCCACAATACTGGCGTGATTTTGGCGGTCGGAAAAGACCGCGGTCTTACGGCCGGCCAGGGCGGTCAGGATGCTCAGGTTGGCCGCGTATCCGGAGCCGACTACCAAGGCGGACTCCTGATCCTTGAACCGGGCGGTGGTACTTTCCAGCTCGGAGTAGAGTCGGTATTGCCCGCTCACCAGCCTGGACGCCCCACTGGAGGTGCCCAGCTCTTTTATCGCCCGAATCGCGGCCTCTTTAAGTCTGGGGTCTGCGGCCAGGCCCAGGTAATTGTTTGAGGCCAGATTGAGGCATCTCTGGGGCCCGCAGTCCAGCCACAGGTCGGCGCCGCGGTCCACCTTTGAGGGGATGCTGCGCAGGCTGTTTTCGGACTGCAAATTGTCAAGCTGTTTTTGGATACGGTCGAACATAAACTATTCCCGGGCAACAGCCTTTTGTCCGGGCTTGCCCTTTCAGCCGCTGAAAGTTATCCAACGGAGGTAGTATGCATATTGAAAAAACTGACTTCCCCGGTCTTGTGGTGATAACGCCGCAGGTATTCGAGGACGAGCGGGGATTTTTCACCGAATTCTACAACCGGCGCGAGTTTGAGCGGGCCGGGATCAAGGCGGTGTTTGTACAGGATAACCATGCCTTGTCCAGGCGTAAAGGGGTTTTGCGCGGTTTACATTTGCAGATCCCTCCGGCCGCCCAGGCCAAGCTGGTCCGAGTGACCCAGGGCTCGGTTTATGATGTGGTTGTAGACCTGCGGGCCGGTTCCCCCACCCGGGGTAAATGGTTCGGGACCGTGCTTTCCGCGAGCAATTTCCGCCAGATGTTCATCCCGGAGGGGTTCGCCCACGGCTACCAGGTCCTGGAGAAGGACACGGAGTTCATGTACAAGGTAAGCGCATTTTACAGCCCGGAGTATGAACGAGGGATATATTTCGCCGACCCGGATTTGGGCATAGACTGGCCCCTGACCGACCCTATTCTTTCCGGTAAAGACAAAGGGCTGCCCACGTACCACGAGTTCAACTCTCCGTTTGCATGGGGCGGGGCAAGGGCTTGAACGGCATACCGGGAAGCCTAGAATCTTCAAAACTAGCGGAGCACGGATATGCAATCTATTGACGGGGCGTACGCGATTATTTTGGCTGGAGGGGCCGGGACCAGGCTGTGGCCGATGTCCAGGACCCTTTTCCCCAAGCAGCTGCTGAAACTGAACGGAGATACAACCCTATTGCAGCAAAGCGTGAAAAGAGTTTTGGATGTCCTGCCCCCGGAGCGGATATACGTGGTCACCAACGAGGAGCATATGTTCGAGGTTCGCAGCCAGTTGTCCGAACTGGATGAGGCCCTGGACTCCCGGGTGCTGAGCGAACCGACGGGCCGCAACACCCTCCCGGCTGTGCTTCTGGCCCTGAAGGGTATAACCCGGGACCCGGAAGCGGACAGCGTGGCTGTCTTCCCCTCGGACCACCAGATCCGGGATAAAAAGGCCTGGAAGGCGGATATGACCCAGGCCCTTAAGCTGGCCGCAGACGAATGGTTTGTGACTTTTGGGATCAAGCCGTACAAGGCAGAGACCGGATACGGGTATATCGAATTGGGCGAGGAGATCTCAGGCGGGGCCAGGGAAGCAAGCGCTTTTGTGGAAAAGCCGGATCAGGAAAAGGCCGAGGCATACCTGAATGACGGGAACTACTATTGGAACAGCGGCATGTTCGTCTTTCCGATTCAGGGCCTTATGCAGGCGGTACAGGACTATCAGCCCGAACTTTACAAATGGTGGCGGGAAAATGACGAGTCCGGCATGCTGGAGGACTACGCCCAGATACCGGATATCTCCGTGGATTACGGGATAATGGAGAAAGTGGACCGGGTGGCCGTGCTCCCGGCCGGGTTTGACTGGGATGACCTGGGAAACTGGGAGGCTCTGTACCGTCTGGGGGACAAGGACGGAGCCGGTTGCGCGGTGCGCGGGGATGTGCTCGCCTTGGACTGCCGGGACAGCTTTCTGCTCTCCTCAGGCGGGAAGCTGGCCGTTGTGGGGTTGGAAAATGCAGTGGTGGTCCAGACCAGAGATGCTACTCTGGTCTGCGCCAGAGACGAGGTCCAGAAGGTCAAGGATGTGGTCGAGACCCTGAAAAAAGAGGATAGCCGCTTGGTGGAGGCCCACGTGACCGTACACCGCCCCTGGGGGAGCTACACGGTGCTGGAGGAAGGGCCGTACTACAAGATAAAAAGGCTTACTGTGCAACCCGGATCCACCCTGAGCCTGCAGATGCATCACCACCGAAGCGAGCACTGGGTGGTGATAAACGGCACCGCTGAGGTGCTTGTGGGCGAAGGAAAAAGGCTTTTGTCCGAGAACCAGTCCGTGGATATCCCCAAGGCCACCAGACACAGGCTGGGCAACCCGGGTAAGCTCCCGGTGGAGATCATTGAGATACAAAACGGAGCGTATCTGGAGGAAGACGATATCGTCCGCTTTGACGATGTCTACGGGAGGTGTTGACGAACACTCCGGACGGCAGACGGATCAAATCCCCGGCACTCAAACCCCGCGGGATTTGAGTGCCGGGCAGAGGGGAGGAGAACGCTAGCCGATCTGGTCCATGAGTTCCCGGGCGGCCTTGTGGCCGGGGTCGGATTCCAGAATACGCTCCAGATTTTCTCTGGTCTCTTCCAGGCGGTTCAGCTGATACAGGCTTCCGGCCAGGGAATAGCGGACATCGTGGTTGTCCGGATCCAAACGCAGATAGTTTTCAAGATAGGGCAGGGTCTCTTCTATCTTACCGATTATATGCCCCACCTGAACCAGTCCGAAAAGGGCGATCATATTTTCCGGGTTGAGTTCCAGGGCCTTGAGGAAATGCTTGAAGGACTCTTCTTTGGAGCCGTTTTCCATCTCAATCAAGCCCATGCCGGCGTATGACTTGTCGTTTTCAACGATCCTGGCCGCCTTTTCATACAGCTTGCGGGCATTTTCCAGGTTCCCTTCCTGGACCTCAATGGTGGCCAGTCCGAGATAGGGGTCAGGATGGGAACCGTTGCTGCCGGCCGCCTTATTATAGTAATCACGGGCCTTGTCCAGCTCTCCCATGAAAAGGTAGCATTCCCCCAGTTCATTGTTGATTTCGTAGTCCAGTTGACTGTTCATGCCTCTCCTCCTTGTGCGTTCAGGGTCAGTAACTGCGGCTGGTTTTTCCGCCTGCCGGTTTTAAAGCAATGATCGTGCCACGTTAAATGGAGGGTCAAACGGCAAAACTGTTTGCTTGATCCGGCGGATCCTGCTTTCCCGGCTTTTGGAACGATAGTTGCTTGAGCGACTGAAACCGTACATTACCAAAGACAGTGAGGTAGAGGACATGAAGACACTTTTTCCCGAACATGTGCAGCTTATGGGCAATGTTATGGACCTGCGGCTCGAACGTCAAAATATTGTCTCATCAAACTTGGCCAATATAAACACCCCCGGGTACAAGGCCAAGCGGCTGGAATTCGAGGAGCAGCTGCAAAAGTCTTTGCAGCTTAACGAACAGGGGCACTTGACCAAGACCGATACCAAACACATGCCCACCGGTTTCGATCCGGAGAAAACCCAGGGCGAATTGCAAAAGGATATAGATCCCCGGGTGGTCCGGGGCGAGGATCGGGTGGATTTGGATAAGGAGATGGCGGTCATGTCCAAGAACAGCCTGGCCTACAAGACATTGGGGCAGCTCATGCACAGCAATTTCAACGGAATGCAGGAAGTCATCAGGGAGGGAAGTAAGTAATGGATTTCATGAGTGCATTTGATATCGGGGCTTCCGCCTTAAGGGCGGAAAGGAAGCAGCTGAATGTCATCTCCATGAATCTGGCTAACGTGAATACCACCAGGACGCCGGAAGGCGGTCCGTATCAGCGCAAAAGCGTGGTCTTTGAGTCCACTCCGGTGCACTCCCCGTTCGATTCGGCCATGCGTTCCGCTTTGGAGCGGGAAATTGACGGGGTCAAGGCCAGGTCGGTGGTAAACGATCCCCGGCCCTTCAAACAGGTTTACGACCCGGGGCATCCGGATGCGAACGAGGACGGTTATGTACTTATGCCGGATATCAACGTGGTCGAGGAGATGGCCAATATGATGACGGCTATGCGCACCTATGAGGCCAACGCCCAGTCGGTGAGCACGGCCAAAGAGATGTACAACAAGGCCTTGGAAATAGGCCGCTAGGATATTAAATAGAGGTAACTATGTCCACAATCACCCCGGCAGCCATGAAGGCGTATACCAATGCCCTTTCTTTGGGCCAGGAGAAATCAGGACTGCAGGCGGAGCAGCTCCAGGACCAGGCACAGGCGGAAAAGGCGTTTTCCGAGACCATCAAGGATTCCCTGTCCCAGGTAAACGAGAGGCAGCTTGAGGGTGGGGAAAAGATCAAGGCCTTTGCCTCCGGAGAGAACCAGAATGTGCACGAATTGATGATTACCCTGCAAAAGGCCGGCCTGGCCATGAAAATGACCTCGGCAGTGCGCAACAAGGCCATGGAGGCCTATAAGGAATTGATGCAGATCCGGCTGTAGTAAATTGGACCGGGCCCGGAATTGATTGGAGCCCGAAATCGGATGGAGAATTCGTATGCCGCAGTTTTTGAACGATATCTGGGGAAGAATGATTGCCTTGTGGGGTCAGAGTTCACTGGCCCAGAGGATAATGATGTTCGGTCTTTTGGCCTCGGTAGTGATCGCCTTTGTCGTTCTCCTTGTGTACATAAACAGCACTGACTACAAGGTGCTGTACTCTAACGTGTACCCCAAGGATGCCGCCCGGATAAAGGAAGTCCTGGACAAGGAGAATGTAGACTACAAGCTCAAAGATGACGGCCGGACCATCATGGTTCCGTCCAGCCAGGTGTATAAGCTGCGGCTGTCCATCGCCGGCAAGGACATTATGCACGGCCAGGGCACTGGCTTTGAACTCTTTGACGAGACCAAGATCGGGCAGACCGAATTCGTACAGCATGTCAATTACCAGCGTGCCCTGCAGGGGGAGCTGGCCCGGACCATATCCGGATATCCGGCGGTGAGCTCCGCTCGGGTCCACCTGGTCCTGCCCGAGCAGAGCCTGTTTATTGAGGATCAGGACCCCACCTCGGCCTCGATCGTGGTCAACCTGCAGCAGGGCAGGAAGCTTAACGAGGAACAGGTACAAAGCATTGTCAATTTGGTTGTCAGCGGAGTGGAGGGTCTGGACAAGGACAATGTGACCATTTCCGATACCCGCGGACAGGTTTTGTACGAGCCCCGCGAGGAGAGTCTGGCCGGCCTTTCCAGCTCGCAGCTCGAGTACCAGAGCAAGGTGGAAAACACCCTGGAACGCCGGGTACAGGACATCCTGCGGCCCATTGTCGGGGCCCAGGGGGTGATAGCCAAAGTGAACGCGGACCTGGATTTCAGCAAGCGAGAGACGCACAAGGTACTCTACGATCCGGACAGCTCTGTGGTCAGAAGCGAGCAGCAATCGGACGAGACCACCAGGGGCACTACCAACGCCGAGTCCGGGATCCCGGAGGCTGAGTACCGCGAGGATGAGGCCACCGGCACCGAAACCAACCAGGAGTCGACCCGGACCTCTTCCACCACCAATTTTGAGATCAACAAGGAAGAACAAAATATTGTCAGCCCGGTGGGCAAGGTGGACCGCTTAAGTGTTGCGGTCCTGGTGGACGGCAAGTATGCTCAAGGGGGCGAAGGGGAGTACGAATATGAGCCCCTGCCGGAGTCCACAATGGACAGGATCAGGGAACTGGTACAAAGGGCAGTCGGCTTTGACGAGGTTCGTGGAGACAGTCTGGAGGTGAGCAATATTGCCTTCGGTCCCCCGCAGAAGGCCCCGGAGCCGACAATTATGGACAGCGTCTCCAGGTACTTCGACATAGTGGGCAAGCCGCTTTTGAATACCCTCTTGGTCCTTCTCTTCCTCCTTCTGGTGGTCCGGCCCATTGTCCTGACCATCCTCAGGCCCCGCGTCTCTGAGGAGGAAGGCGGGGAACGCGGCGGACTGCCCGGCGGCGAGGAGCGTATGGCCCTGGCCGAAGGCATGACCGAGGAAGAGATGGCCGGGATGGACGCCAAGAAGAGAGTACAGGGGGTCCGGGAGATGGCCACTCAATTGGTGGATGAGAATTTTGATCAGGCCTACAGCGTGGTCAAGAAGTGGCTGCGTGAGGAGGAGAAATAGGTGCCGGAAATAGAGTACAGGAACCTGACCGGGGCTCAGAAAACGGCCATTTTGATGCTCGCCCTGGGAGACAGCTTCACCAGCCAGGTCTTTAAGAGATTGGACAAGGACGAGGTGACCAAGGTGTCCAAGGCCATGCTGGAGATGGACAGCGTGCCCAAAGAAGTGGCCGAGGAAGTCTTAAAGGAGTTCAATGATACTCTGGCCCTGGGCAAGGAGATGATCCTCGGCGGGCCAGAACAAGTCAAAAAACTGGTCTCCCAGAACCTGGACTCGGATACGGCCAAGTATGTGATGGACACCCTGGATCTGGACAGTGGCCCGGCCCCGTTCAAGGAGCTTTCCAACGTAAGCCCCAAGCTCCTGGCCCAGATTCTCAGGAATGAACACCCCCAGACTTTGGCCTTGATAGTCGGGCATCTGCCCCCGGAAAGCGGTGCAGAATTGATTCAGAACCTTTCCCCTGGAGTGCGCCCTGAAGTGCTGATGCGCCTGGCCAAACTGGAGGCCGTGCCCGAGGATATGCTCATGGAAGTAGACAAGGTCATGCAGAGCCAGGTCCTGGCCATGGGCGGAAAAGAGGGCAAAAAGGTTGGTGGCGTCTCCTCAGTGGCCGAGATTCTTAATGCTGTGGACCGTAGCGTAGAGGAAGAGGTGCTCTCGGATATAGAGGAAGAGTCCTCCCAGCTGGCCGAAGAGATCAGACAACTCATGTTCGTGTTCGATGATATCGTTGATCTGGACGATCGGGCGGTGCGCGAGGTGCTAAAGGAGATAAGCAACGACGATTTGACTATGGCCCTGAAGGCGGCCTCCGAGGAACTGCAGGAAAAGTTCTTTGGCAATCTTTCCGAACGGGCTGCGAATATGATCCGCGAGGATTTGGAGATCATGGGGCCGGTAAGGCTCTCGGACGTGGAAGCCGCCCAGCAGAATATTGTCAAGGTCGTCCGTCGCCTGGAGGCGGAGGGTCGGATCATTATCGCCGGCAAGGGAGGCGGGGATGTCCTTGTCTAGTTCCGGACCCGGCGGTCGGGTGATTATCGGCCTGCAGAGTCGGGACCTGCAGGATATGGAGCATAGTGAGGATTCTCACTGGCTGGACGAGCGCTCACAGTCGGAATTCATCCAGAGGGTCAAAGAAAAGGCCCGGGATGCCGCTCGGGAGGTTATAGCCTCGGCCATGAAGGAGCGAGAGGAGATCAAGGCCCGGGCCTACGAGGAAGGCCTGGCCGCAGGCCGGGAAGAGGCCCGGGCGGAGCGGGAGAAGGAATCAAAGGAGCTCGCGGACAAAATTGGCCGGGCGCTTGCGGATATATCCGGTGAGCAGCAAAGGATCTGTGCCGCTTATCGCCAGGACTTGGTTTTACTTTTGCGGGCGGCTGTGGACAAGGTCCTGGGCTGGCAGATGGAGGAGGCGCGGGAAAAGATCCTTTTTGCCCTGTTTGACGAGGCGGTCAGTCTGCTGGAGTCCGGTCGGGAGATAACGGTCCGGGTCTGTGAGGAGGACAAAGAGATCGTAGCCAAAGGCGTGGAACGTCTGCGGGAGAGCAGGCCCTCGCTGGGAAGCGTACAGGTGGTCGCCAGCCAGGAGTTGAAAAAGGGTGGTGTGGTAGTGGAAGATGAAAGCGGCATGGTGGACAATAGCCTGGATGCACGCCTGGAAGCGGTCCGGGCCGTTTTGGATCAGGTGTCTTTGGAGCCGGAGTAGACCGTTTCGCGTTTGAGAGAAAAAGGTCCGGTATCAATTGAGACGAGTAAAAAGGCAGATTTTGATTATCAGGCCCGCAGGGCCGAATCCTGTCTACGGATGGTGCAGATGACCCTGGAACCAGCAAGCGGAGCACAGCTCCTGCAGGATCTAGACCCCACACGGGTATTCGGGAAGGTATGTAAGGTGGTCGGCCTGGTGGTCGAGGGCAAAGGACTCAAGGCCCCGCTCGGTTCTATGTGTAGGCTGATCCCGGCAGACGGTGACGAGTCCGAGGCGATTAACGCGGAAGTGGTTGGTTTCCGCGAGGGCCGGGTGCTTTTTATGCCCTATGGGGAGATGCGGGGCGTAAAGCCGGGTTCTCTTATCCGCAACGCAGCCATGCCCCCGGTGTTCCCGGTGGGCAAAAGGTATTTGGGACAGACCCTGGACGCCTTTGGCAATCTTTTAAGCGGGGAGGCGGAGATCACTCCCCGTCGATATTATCCCATCTACGCCGACCCCCTGAATCCCTTGAAGCGACCGCGCATTGATGAGCCCTTGGATGTGGGTGTGCGGTCCATAAACGGGCTTTTGACCCTGGGCAAAGGACAGAGAATCGGGATTATGGCCGGGTCCGGTGTGGGCAAGAGCACTATGATGGGCATGATCGCCAGGTATACCGAGGCGGACGTAAACGTGATTGCCCTGGTCGGAGAGCGCGGCCGGGAGGTCTTGGAATTCATGGAAAAGGACCTGGGGCCGGAGGGCATGGCCCGCTCGGTTCTGGTGGTGGCCACCTCGGACCAGAGCCCGCTTATCCGCATGCGGGCGGCTTACTCGGCCACAGCTGTGGCCGAGTATTTCCGGGATCAGGGCAAAAATGTGGTGTTGATGATGGACTCGGTGACCAGATTTGCCATGGCCGCGCGTGAGGTAGGCCTGGCCGCAGGCGAGCCCCCGACCACAAAGGGGTATACGCCCTCTGTGTTCAATCAGCTCCCCCGTCTATTGGAAAGGACGGGCAAAAACGAGAAGGGGAGCATAACCGGGATATACACCGTGCTGGTGGACGGAGACGATTTCAACGAGCCCGTGTCCGATGCGGTGCGTTCCATTTTGGATGGGCATATAGTCCTGACCCGGGAGCTGGCCGATCAGGGTCATTATCCGGCCGTGGACGTGCTGAAAAGCATAAGTCGGCTACGCACAGACATAGTCCCCGAGGAGGTGCAGAAAGACGGCCGGGAGCTTATCCGTAATCTGGCTACCTATCGCCGGGTGGAGGATATGGTCAATATCGGTGCTTACGTCCGGGGGAACAGCCCGGAGATTGACGCGGCCCTGGATATGATCGGTCCCATCCGGGATTTTTTGCAGCAACCGGTGGACGAGAAACAGGACCTGCAGGAGAGCTGGGCCAGGCTAAAGCAGGTGGTGTCCAAGTGATAGCAGACCCGGGAAAGGTCTATTTTATCGGCGCCGGACCCGGGGATCCGGGGCTGATCACGGTCAAGGGCAAACAACTCATAGATGCCGCCCACAATATCCTGTACGCCGGATCCCTGGTCCCGGTGGAGCTTTTTTCCGAGTGCCCCGCGGATGCGAATATCCGGGACAGCTCCGGGATGACTCTGGAAGAAACGCACGAGTTTTTAGTCCGCGCCTGGCACTCCGGGCGGGGAGCGGTCCGGGTGCATACCGGAGACCCGTCCCTGTACGGCGCGATCCTGGAGCAAATAGGCCTTTTGGCTGAAGAGGGCGTCCCCTTTGAGATAGTTCCCGGCGTGACCTGCGCCTTTGCCGCTGCCGCACAGGCAGGGGTTTGTTTTACCTCTCCGGAAAAGAACCAGACCTTGATTTTTACCCGGGCCGGGGGCAGGACCCCGGTCCCGGAGTCCCAGGACCTGGAACGCCTGGCCAAAAGCAAGGCGGCCATGGCCATTTATCTGTCCGCAACAATGGCCGCGCAGGTGGAGAAAAAGCTTTTAAGGGCCGGGCTGGACCCGGAGACAAAGGTGGTTGTCGGTCATCGGGTGGGCTGGCCCGGTGAAACGGTAAGTATCTGCCGTCTCAGAGAAATGGCTGAAACCGCCCGGCGGATGCACGCCACCGGGCAGACGGTTTTTTTGGTCCTTCCCGGTGGAGAAGGCGGGTCGCGCTCCAGCTTATATTCCCCGCAGTTCAGCCACGGGTTCCGGAAGTAGGACGGACTGCCCAAGGAGATGGATTTTTTGTCTTTCACTCCGCATGTCCGGCCACACGCAAGACTTCGTTTACTGTGGTTGAGCCCTGCTTGACCTTGTCCAGCCCGTCTTGAAATAGGCTTTTTATGCCCTTGGAACGGGCGATATTCTGGAATTCCCACAGTTCGGCCCGGTTTCGGACCGCTTCCTTCAGCTCCGGGTCAAAGGAAATGATCTCGAACAGGGCGGAGCGTCCTAAATAGCCGGTTTTGCGGCATTCCGGACATCCCTCCCCTTCCCAGAGGAAATCCGTACCCTTAAGCTCCTCTTGCAACCCCCAGTTCAGCTTGTCCTTTTTGGTTATTTCCCGGCGGACCCGGCAGTGAGGACAAATAGTCCGGACCAGTCTCTGGGCTACCGCTCCTATGAGTGCGGAGTTTATCAGATAATTTTCCACCCCCATCTCCTGCAGTCTGGGAAATACGGACGGGGCGTCGTTGGTGTGCAGGGTGGAAAGGACCAAGTGCCCGGTCAAAGCGGATTGTATGGCCTGCTCCGCGGTTTCCAGATCGCGCATCTCCCCGATCATTATAATGTCCGGATCCTGGCGCAGGATATGCCGAAGCATGCTCGGAAAGGTTACCCCTATTCGGCTTTGGATACCGATCTGGTTGAATTCGTCCACAACCATCTCAATGGGATCTTCCAGGGTGATGATATTCAGCCGGGGATCGGCCAGACGCTTGAGGGTGGAGTACAGGGTGGTAGATTTTCCGCTCCCGGTCGGCCCGGTGACCAGCAAAAGGCCGTAGGGCTGGTCCAGAAAATTTTGGTACGTCTTCTGTTGGGTTTTGTTCATACCCAGCTCTTCCAGGGGCTTCAGGGTACTTTCGCTGGACAGGAGGCGCATGACCATTTTTTCCCCAAAGGCGATGGGCACGGTGGATATGCGCACATCCGTGGGGATTTCCTCCAGAACGAGCTGGACCCGGCCGTCCTGGGGGCGCCTTTTCTCAGCTATGTCCATTCTGGACATGCCCTTGAGCCGGCTCAAAATGGCCTGGTGCACGATCTGCGGGATGCGGTACATAGTATGCAGGATACCGTCTATGCGGTATTTGACCAGTGCGGATTTTCGTTTGGGCTCCAGGTGGATGTCGCTGGCCCTTTCCCGGATGGCGGAACGCAGCAGATAATCCACCGCCTTTATTATATGCTTCTGCGAGGAGGCGTCCGTTTTATCTGCCACCTCAACCCGGCTTTCCTGGTCCCCGAGATTGTTGCTGGAGGCGAATTCCCTTTCCGCGGCCCGGATGGAGAGCTTGAACTGGTAAAAATCATCAATCAGCCGCAAAATGTCCTTCCTGGTCCCCAAAAAGATACGGCAGGGAAGGTCGGTGACCCGGTGCATGTCTTCCCACAGTTCGGGACGGAAGGGGTTGAAGACCAAAACGTGCAGCTCCCCCTCCACGGCCTTTATCGGGACCAGGACATTCTTGCGGGCAAAGCTTTCGGAAATGGTCTGGGTGGATATTTCTATATCCGTTTCCACGGGATCGACTTTTTTGAATTCCAGGCCGAAGTGTTCAGCCAGGGTGCGCAGGATGAGCTCCTCGTCCAGGATCATCTCCCGGTTGTCCCGGGTTACCCGCAGCCCCAGCCGCTGCAAAAAATCCAACCCCTGCTCGCTTTCCGCGGGCAGCTGTGCTTTTTGGGCCCGGGAGGCGATGAGCTTTTTGCGCGCTTCGTCCACCAGCCCGGATTTTTCCAGGATGGGGATAAGGGTGCGCAGATTGTATTTTATCCGCTTGTCCCGGAAGTCTTCCGGCCTAGCCATGCTTGATCCTGTCTATTAAATCGGTTGTGGAGTAACCGGGCAAAAGATCCAGGCTAAGGACCCGCCCCCCGGCCTTTATGACCGTGTCCCGGCCGACGATCTTTTCCTCCGGCCAGTCCCCTCCCTTGATCAAAACGTCCGGAACCAGGTTTCGGATAAGTTCAAGCGGGGTGTCGGCATCAAACAGGATCACGAAATCAACACAGGCCAGAGCGGCCAGGACGCGGGCCCGATCCTCCTCCCGGTTAACCGGGCGAAAGTTTCCCTTTATGTTTTTTACGGAGCGGTCGCTGTTCAGACCGACCACCAGGATATCGCCCAGGGCGGAGGCCCGTTCCAGATAGTCCACATGGCCGGGATGCAGGATGTCGAAACACCCGTTGGTGAATACGGTTATCGGGCGCTTTTCTCCCCGGGGGTATATACGGTGGAACTCATCAACGGTGATTATTCTGTTTTTGCTGTCCATTCAGGTAGTCTTGAGTTGATGGAGTAATAGATCCAGGCGCACACAAATCCCGGGCCCAGTCCGAATACCCATCCGGCCAGAACGTCGGTGGGAAAGTGCTTGCCCAGATACAGACGCGAATACCCGATGACAAGCGGGATGATCCATATCCACTTCCGGGTTCCGGGAATGAATATGAAGACAAGACAGGTTGCGGCCGCGGCATTGGCGGCGTGCGACGAGGGATAGGAAGTGCCGTCCTCCTTTTGCCGCTTGAAATCCGCCGGTCTTTTCTGCCATCTCCCGTCCTCGTGCAGCCAGGTCCCGGCTACTTTGTTCAGGGGCCGCACCCGACCTACCGCATCCTTGAAGATATTGGCGCTCATATCGCTCAGGCCTATGGCCGCGCCCAGAGCCAGGATAAGGAGCACCCGTTTGCGGTCTTTTTTGTACAGGGAATAAATGAGAAATACGCAGAGGAGGACAACCCACAGGGCGTGGCCGGAAATAACAGGCATGAGCCAGTCCAAAGCCGGATGGCGCCAGGCCATGTTTGCCTGCTTAAAAAGCCATAGGTCCCATGCCGGTGTCTGAAAATACATTTCCAATCCGTAAGTTTGCACCAGGTTTCTTAAGTTCCGGGAAAAGTAACCGACCGTCAAACACCAGGAGCAACAAGGGCAAGGGCAAAATTTTTTGTTTGTCCCTTACTCTGTCTGTATGCGAGTTCAAAATACTTTTTGCAGTCGCATCTTAAAAGGTCTCATGCTCCGGGTCCGGCCAAAAGCCATTATAATCATAGCAGAGGAAGAACGTGACTGTCACTCCGCTTTTCCCAGCTTCCCCGGTGTTGACTATGATCGGACCCTTTATCTCACAGAACATGTTTTCTAGTTCCTCCGGGGCGCTGTGTTCCTCGTCCCATTCCATGTACACCGCATCCCAGCCGGTTTTATCCTGTGGAGAATCCCAAAAGTCGTACTGGTTCAGCTTGCGGCCGGTATTTACGCAAAAGGCCCGGTCCTGGCCGGGAACATAGAAAGACAGAGCCGAGGTCGGTCCGTAGGTGTCGCTTAAAAAGAAAACCCGGGCCGGATCGGGAAAGCGGTTTTGCCTGAGTCCTCCGGCCTTTTCCCCGGCCTGTTCCCACCCCCGAAGGCGCGTGGCCGGATCCATATCCCGGGGCAGGGGCAGATGCCCCAGGCTGTAGGTCAGGCAGAAAAGAACAACTCCCAGGGATATCCAGATTTTTTTCTGCTTGCGGGAAACCATCTCCAGCCCGAGTGTGGCCAGAATTATCCCGGCGCAGAAGCTCACGCCCGGCCAGTTGGGCTCCACCTTGGCCCGTAGACTCCACAGGAGGAAGAAAATCCAGACCGGCCAGAAGAAAACGCTGAGGAGGAGACCCTGATTGCGGTTAAGCCCCAGTTTGTTTTCGCTTCCCTTGAAGAGCGCTCCCAGGATGATGACTGCGGCGATCATCAAAAACATGAACCACCACGGGGAAATTATCCCCGCCTGCCCGCCCAGAAATTCAAAGAAATATTTGGGAGCGAACAAAACGGAAGCGCCATCCCCGGCCATACCCCCGCGGTACAGGACGTGCTTTATACCCGCAAAGCCGGTTTGCATGTTCCAGAGGATAATGGGCAGGCTGCCCAGAATCGCACCGGCAAAAAGGGAGATAAGCGTTCCTGGCCACAGTCCGGCCGGGGTTTTTTCCTTGCGCAGGAGCAAAAAGAGATAGACAAGGGCCAGGGGTATAAACAAAAGCATTGTGTATTTGGCCAGGGTGCCGGCAGCGACAAACAGGCCCAGGAGTATAAATTTGCCCGGGCAAGGCTTAAGCGCGAGTTTGTATAAGGTGATAAGCGCGGCCAACCAGAAAAGCAAAAGCAGGTTGTCCGTGGTCATGAGTATGCCGGTGGCCAGGAATACGGGCATGGTATTGGCCACGATCAGGCTCAAAAGGGCTGTTTTGGGCCGCCTCCAGACCCGGGCCAGGAAATAGAAGATTAGAACCTGCATGAGAAGGGTGTTCACGCAGGCACCGATCCTAACCCCCAGTTCGGTGTTGCCGAATACGGCCGTCCAGAAACGGATAAAATAGGCTATGAGAGGGCCTTTGGAATAGTAGGAAAGCTGCAGGGTCCTGCTCCAGTCCCAGTACTGGGCTTCGTCAGTAAACAGGTCGGTCTGGCCGAAGAGGATGAAACCCACCCGGATCAGGGTAGTGAATATGATTACCAGCCAGGCGGCCCGGTATATGTTTCTTTCCGAAAAATCTTGGAAAAGGTCTTTTCTTTGCATGTGGGTCATGGCTTTGGTTCTGTTTGAGTCAGATAGGCCGGTAATAAGTACATAGTCTTTGGTTCATGGCGATGTTTAGCTGTATTAAAAGCAAAATAATGAGTCAGATCCAGCCGTTGCGGATTTCAAGACCAGCTTTTACTCTTACATAAGGTCGGTTAGCCTTCCGTGGAAGGCAGCCTAGCGGCAAATAGGATTGGAGGCAAGGATGGTCAAGCCAAGCGGCAAAATCTCGGAATTTCATCTCTTGTCTTTGTCCGGCCGGGAAAGTAGGGAATTATGAGCCCGGGATTAAGCCGGGCACCAGGCGCAAGATAACAATAGTGACGAGGTATCCAGTAAATCAGGATTGATGCAGGAGGCTATCATGAAAGGAATAATTCTGGCCGGAGGCTCCGGGACCAGGCTGTACCCGCTCACTCTGGGTGTCAGCAAGCAGCTGATGCCGGTTTATGATAAACCCATGATCTACTATCCCCTGTCTGTTCTGATGCTGGCCGGGATCCGGGATATTTTGGTCATCTCCACTCCTCAGGACATCCCGCGCTTTGAACAGGTCCTGGGCGACGGCAGTGCCTTTGGAGTCAGTTTTTCCTATAAAGTTCAGCCTCGCCCGGAAGGCCTGGCCCAAGCCTTTGTCCTGGGGCGGGATTTTATCGGCCCGGATTCGGTATGTCTGGTCCTGGGAGACAATATTATCTACGGGGAGGGACTTTCCTCGGTGCTTAAACGCTGCGCCGGGCTGGAACAGGGTGGAATCGTGTTCGGCTATCCGGTCCGAAATCCCAGCCGCTACGGGGTGGTGGAATTTGATCCCCGGGGCACGGTGCTTGGTTTTGAGGAAAAGCCGCAAAAGCCGAAATCCAAGTACGCCGTCCCCGGGATCTATTTTTACGACAATCAGGTTGTGGATATTGCCGAAACACTGACTCCCTCCCCGCGGGGAGAGCTGGAGATAACCGATGTCAATTCCGCCTATCTGGAGCGCGGTTCCCTGCATGTGGAAGTTTTGGGCCGGGGCTATGCCTGGCTGGATGCCGGGACGCACGAATCCCTGCATCAGGCCAGCAGCTTTATTCAGGCCATTCAGGCCAGGCAGGGGTTTAAGATCGGGTGTGTGGAGGAGATAGCCTATCACCGCGGGTATATCGGACGGGAGCAGCTTAAGCGCCTGGCGGATACGTACTCCAAGAACGAATACGGACAATATCTGCTGGAGCTTTTGGGTGAGTGACCTACTCATGAAGCCCGGTCATAAAAAACAAGAAGGCTTGAACCGCTCGCTTGGCGTCAGGTTTCTGCCTCGGTACGCAATTCGCCCACCCGGCGGTTATAGTAATCTATCACCGCCCGTCGGTTGAGCATGCCCAGGACCTTCTGCCTGTCGTGCGCCTCCACTACGGGCAGGGCGTCTATATTCTTGCGGGTGAACTTGCGCATCACCGAGTTTAAATCCTCTTCTCCGGTGACATAAATGACCTCGGGCTTGGCCAGATCGCCCATGAGCAGGACTTCGTTTAGGCTGGGTTCAAAAAGCACTCCGCGCAGGTCAGTGCTGGAGAAGATGCCTTTCATGCGGTTGGACTTGTCCACCACGCAGAAGTATCTCTGTTCGGTACCGGAAAGGAGTTCTTTGAACTGCTTGAAAGTCATGTATTCCGGGACCAGGACCGCAGGATATATCTTGTCCTTGAGGTCGCGGACCTTAATCTGTTCCAAAACGTTTATAAAGAAATCTCCGGCATGTGCGGCCGAGGCGATGCGATTCTTGGGCTGCTTTATGTAGATGGTCCACTTGGTGGACAGGACATAGGTAAGCGAGCAGACCAATAGACTGGGCAAAAGCAGGTTATAGGAACTGGTCATCTCACTTATGAAGATGATAGTTGAGATCGGGGTATTGGACACTCCGGCGAAAAAGCCGGCCATCCCGACTACGATAAATGCCTCCGGCTGGGTGACGACTCCGGGCATGATACGGTGGAATATCTGGCCGACAATCCCGCCCAAGGCCCCGCCGATGACCACGGAAGGGCCGAAGACGCCGCCGCTGCCACCGGAGCCAATGGTAAACCCAGTGGTCAAAATTTTGCCCAAAGCCAGGGTCAAAAGCAGGTATACGGAGATGTCCCCGGACAAAGCGTTTTGTATATAGCCGTAGCCAAAGGCGAGGGTATGCGGGAAGTAGAAGCCGATCATCCCGGTCAAAATTCCGCCGACGGCCGGCTTGAGATGGTTGGGGATTTTCCAGGCCCGGAAGACGTCCTGAACCTTGTAAAAGAAAAATACATATATAAATCCCATCCCGGCTAAAAGAAAGGCCAGGACAGTGTACGGCCCCAGGGTCAGGGGGTTGTCAAAGCTGAATTCCGGGGCTTGGAACAGTGTCCCCCAGCCAAAGAACATGCAGAACACGCAATAGCCCACCACCGAGGCGATCCCGGCCGGGATGACCACCTCGGCTTCCATCTCCGGATCCCGGTACAGGACCTCTGCGGAGAAAAGGGCCCCGGCCAGGGGAGCCCGAAATATACTGCCCACTCCGGCGCCGATCCCGGCGGCCAGCATGATACGTCTCTCCCGGTTTGAGAGCTTGAGTTTGGTGGCCATGAACGAACCGAATCCGGCGCCTATCTGGGCGATCGGTCCTTCTCTTCCGCCTGAACCGCCTGTGGTCAAAGTTATGGCCGAGGCCAGGGTCTTGATTACGGGGATGCGGCCGCGTACGATGCCTTTTTTATTGTGGTAGGCGTCAATGGCCGAATCAGTGCCGTGCCCCTCGGCTTCAGGGGCGAATGTGTACACCAGCCAGCCGCTGATTATGCCACCGGCGGCCGGGAGAAATAAAAGGATCCAGCGGTTGAATTCGGTGGTGGAGGCGGGCAGGAGATGACCTTCACCGGCCGGTTTGGGCGGTCTGTATCCGGCCATGAGGTCCAGGAAGTAATGCATGCCCAGTTCGCACAGATACTGAAACAGGACCGCACCCAGTCCGGCGACAATTCCGATGGCGCCGAAAAAAAGGGCCCAGCGGCCGAAGAAGTATATCTTGTCCAGGTGACGCAAGATCAATTCTTTATGTTGATGGTTATTTCCCCCGGGGCAAATCCCTTGAGCGGAGAAATCAAGCCCAGAATGGCCCTGGTGACCATCTCGTTCAAGAAGCCGTTTAAGGCCAGCTGCCGGCCGTTTATCCTGATCTCCGTGCCCGGATTAGAGGCGGCACAGTCCTCGGGGCCGGCTGCACCGGATACGATTTCCCGGGCCAGGTGCAGGCAGTCCAAACGGCCGCAAGTGGCACAGTCCAGACCGGGCAAAAGAAAGCCTTTTTCCAGGGCCAGGTCCGCCAGCCGGGAGAGGCTGCTTACAGCCCGGAGGCCGGCCAGGGGCTCCTCCCCCCATACGGCCAGGGCCAGGCCGTTGTCCAGCTTACGGGCCTCTTCTTCATCCCGGGCCATAACGATGCGGGGGAGAATGGTCAAAGACTTTCCGCCCTCGACAATGAGCAGGCGGTCCCCGGCCAGATGGGCCAGATCGGCGAGCTTTATCCTCTGTGGCCAGAACACGGCGCTTTCCTCCGGGCCGATGCCGATTACCGGAGCGGCCGAGGCACAGAGCCTTTGGGTGTCTGTATCCTGTTTGTCAAAGCCATGGGAGGAGAATTTGGCCGCGGCGCAGGCGGTTCCCCGTTTTTCCAGCTCCCGGGCCAGGTCCGAGGCCAGACCGGTTTTTCCGGAATTTTTGTATCCGACTATGGAGACGGCCTTGAGCATTTTTGTTCTCCGAGGGTGCATACAAACTTTTGACATCCGCAGGCGCTTGCACTAACCATATCCGATTTGCATGTCTGTGCGTAAACCGGTTCGGATGAGGAAATTTTCACGGTCCGTATTTTTCCCCGGGTCTAGCCCACGGCAAAATCAATATCAACAACATTTATCCCATATCGCAAATTATGACAAAAATCAAAAAAATCAAAGGCTTTTCAGACCAGTTCCCCCCGGAGAGCGAAATTTTCGCCCGCATGGAGGAGATCGCCAGGCGGGTGTTCTCCCGTTACGGATGCAAGGAACTGCGGTTGCCCCTTTTGGAAAAGACCGAGCTTTTTTCCCGCTCTATAGGCGGGGATACGGATATAGTCCAGAAGGAGATGTATACTTTCCCGGATAGAAAGGGACGCAGCCTGACCCTGCGGCCCGAGGCTACCGCCGGAGTGGTCCGGGCCTATATTGAATCCCAGCTCTACGCCAGGGAGAACGTGGGCAAGTATTACACCCTGGGGCCCATGTTCCGCTACGAGCGGCCGCAAAAGGGTCGAACCAGGCAGTTCCATCAGGTGAATGTCGAGGTCCTGGGGCCCCAGTCCCCGATAGCGGATGCGGAGCTGGTGATGATGCTCGTGGACTATCTGCACGAGCTGGGTTTAAAGGACGTGCGCATTGAACTGAATTCTCTGGGCTGCCCAGAGTGCAGGCCGGGGTTTCATGCCGCTCTTTCCGAATATCTGCAAGGTTTGGATCCTGAGGAGCTGTGCGGGGACTGCCGGGAACGCATGGACAAGAATCCTTTGCGGGTCCTGGACTGCAAAGTGCCGGCCTGCCGGGAGCTGGTTCAAAAGGCCCCGCGTATCGTGGACTATCTGTGTTCGAAGTGCGAAAGCCATTTCCAGACGGTCAAAACGGCGCTTGTAGAGGCCGGAATAAAGTACAGCCTAAATCCGTTTTTGGTCCGGGGATTGGATTATTACCAACGGACCACCTTTGAAGCAGTGTCCTCGGATATTGGGGCCCAGGCCTCTGTGGCCGGGGGCGGGAGATACGACGGTCTGGTTAAGGCCCTGGGCGGGCCGGATCTGCCCGGACTGGGGTTTGCCTGTGGGATGGAGAGACTGGCTTTGCTCATGGACTGGGAACCGGGTCGGGCCCTGGATTTTTATCTAGCGGTGCTTGATGAGGAGGCCATGGACACGGCCCTGCTTTTGGGCCAGCAGCTGCGCGGTTCCGGGTACAAGGGAGAGGTCTCTTTTGAGGCCGCAAGCCCCAGGAGTCAGCTGCGCTTGGCCAATAAGCTGGAGGCCAAAACCTGCCTGCTCATCGGGCGGGATGAGATGAGTCGGGGAGAGGTCATGGTCAAGGACATGGAAACCGGAGTTCAGAGGGCGGTCAGCCAGGAGGATCTGGAGCAGGCCGTGGGGCTGAAGCGCTGAATTACAATATTTATTATTACGAGGAAACAAGATGGAAGATAAGAAAACCGTACAGCTGGACCCCCTCGGTGATTGGAAAAGGACCCATCACTTAAACGAACTCGGGCCGGAGCACCTGGACCGCAATGTGTGTCTTATGGGCTGGGTGCAGTACAGACGGGACCATGGGGGACTGATATTCATTGATCTACGGGACCGGGAGGGCCTGACTCAGATTGTCTTCGCCCCGGAGGTAAACAAAGACGCCCTGGAGCGGGCGCATGTTCTGCGTACTGAATACGTGCTGGCCGTGAAGGGCGTGGTCCGCAAACGGCCCGGGGACATGGTCAATCCCAATCTGGTCACCGGAGAAATCGAGGTGGCTGTGACCGAATTCAAATTGCTGAATGCCTCCAAGACCCCACCCTTTCTGATCGAGGACCGGGTGGATGTGTCCGAGAATCTGCGGCTGCAGTATCGCTATCTGGATTTAAGGCGTCCCGGGCTTTGTGCGAATATGGTCCTGCGCAGCCGGGCCGCGCAGAGTATAAGGAGGTTTCTGGACCGGGAGGATTTTCTGGAGGTGGAGACACCGGTTTTGACCAAAAGCACCCCCGAGGGGGCACGGGATTTTCTAGTCCCCTCAAGGCTTAATCCGGGCAGTGTCTACGCCTTGCCCCAGTCTCCGCAGCTTTTCAAGCAGAGTCTGATGCTCGGGGGGCTGGATCGCTACTATCAATTGGTCAAATGTTTCCGGGATGAGGACCTGCGTGCGGACCGCCAGCCGGAGTTCACCCAGATCGACATGGAGATGTCCTTTGTCCGGGAAGAGGATGTCATGGATGTCGCGGAAAGGATGATCCGGGAACTATTCCGGGAGATTCTGGGCCGGGAGCTGGAGGCCCCGTTCCCGCGTATGACCTATGCCCGGGCCATGGAAGGGTACGGCATGGACCGTCCGGATGTGCGCTTTGATCTGCGCTTGCAGGATGTTACCGATATTGTCCGCGGCTCAGAGTTCAGGCTTTTTGCCAAGGCCGAGCTGGTCAAGGCCCTTCCGGTCCCCGGGGGTGCGGAGCTCACCCGCAGGGAGATAGACGACTATACTGAATTCGTGGGCATCTACGGGGCGCAGGGTCTGGCCTGGATCAAGATAAAGGAGGATGGTTGGCAGTCCCCGATAGCCAAGTTTTTGAGCGAAGAGGAAAAGCAGGGTCTGAGCCGGGAGCTGGGGCTTGGGCCCGGGGACATTGTTTTCTTCCAGGCCGGGGCCCCGGACATGGTCAATGCCGCGCTGGGCAATCTGCGCTTGAAACTGGGGGAGCGCTTAGGTCTCATCCCGGAAGACGAGTTTGCCCCGGTGTGGATAACCGGATTCCCGCTTCTGGAGTGGGACGAGGAGGAAAAACGCTGGGTGGCGCGGCACCATCCGTTTACCGCCCTTGAAGAGGGGCAGGAAGAGACTTTGAGCCGTGACCCCGGAGCCGCCAGGGCCCGCGCCTACGACCTGGTCTTGAACGGCAGCGAGATCGGCGGGGGCTCGATCCGCATCCATTCCGCACAGGAGCAGAGAAGGATGTTCGAGGCCCTGGGCATAGGCAGCGAAGAGGCGGAAGAGAAATTCGGTTTTCTGCTCCGGGCCTTGGAATTCGGGGCTCCTCCGCACGGGGGTATTGCCTTTGGTTTTGACCGGATTATAATGTTGTTAGCCGGGGCTAAATCGATTAGGGACGTGATCGCCTTTCCCAAGACCCAGAAGGCGTCCTGCCTCATGACCGACGCCCCGGCAGGAGCTGACAACTGCCAGCTTCGCGAGCTGGGTTTACGGCTGCGCGAAACGCAGAAGGCGCCCAAAGGCTGAAAAACAAAAGCAATCAAAAAGATGGAAAGAGAAATAATAACCTATCCCAATGATATCCTGGCCAGAAAATCGGAGGTCGTAACCGAGATTACCCCGGAGATCCGGCAGCTGGTTGAGGATATGGTCCGGATTATGTATGGCAACAACGGCATCGGTCTGGCCGCTCCTCAGGTGGGCGTGAACCAGAGGATAATAACCGTGGATGTGTCCGGGCCGGACAGGCGCGAGGACCTGCGCATTTTGGTCAATCCGGAGATAGTGGACAAAAGCGGCGAGACCGAGACCGAAGAGGGGTGTTTGAGCGTGATCGGGTACCGGGCCCAAGTCAAGAGGGCGGACCGGGTCAAGGCCAAGGCCACGGATCTTGAGGGCCGGGAAGTGGAGATAGACGGGCAGGATATCCTGGCCGTCTGTCTGCAGCACGAGATAGATCACCTGGACGGGATTTTGTTTATCGACCACATAAGCCGACTTAAACGCTCCATGTACGAGAAGAAGTTGGAAAAATGGTTGCGCAAAAGAAAAAAATAGTCTTTATGGGTACCCCGGAATTTGCCGCGGTTGTCCTGAGACACCTTTTGGCATGGCCGAACGGGGAGGTGGTTGCGGTTTACACCCAGCCGGACCGGCCCTGCGGCCGCGGCAGGAAATGCCGCCCCTCTGCGGTAAAGACCGAGGCCCTGGAGAAGGGCCTTGCGATTTATCAGCCGGAGAGTTTCAAGGACGAGGTGGAAATCGAAAACCTGCGCAATTTAAACGCCGATTACCTGGCCGTGGCCGCGTATGGGCTTATTCTGCCCCGGGCGGTACTGGAGGCGTCCGCAGAAGGGGCCTACAACGTACATGCCTCCCTTCTTCCCAAGTATCGCGGGGCCGCTCCCATCCAGAGGGCGATCCTAAACGGGGAATGGGTTACCGGGATAAGTATAATACGTATGGACGAAGGGATGGATACCGGGGACATACTTTTGCAGCGCAGTCTGGCCATAGGCGTAGACGATACCGCTGAGGCAGTGCATGATCAGCTTGCGGATTTGGGCGGCAGGCTGCTTGTCAAGACCTTCGAGCATATGCGTGAGGGCAGGATAAGGGCCTATCCCCAGCCCGAGGATGAGGCCAGTTACGCCCCCAAGCTCAAAAAAGAAGAAGGGCTTATCGACTGGGATCGTCCGGCCAAAGATATCCATAATCAGATCCGAGGGATGCATCCCTGGCCCGGGGCCTATTTTGTCTGGGCCGGACCGGACGGGGATGTCCGCCTCAATGTTTACCCGGGCCGTCCCGGACCGGACCTGCAAGGTGATGTCTCCCCGGGCGAGTTTTTGGGACTCAGGGAAGGGGACAATCTGGCCGTATCCTGCCGGGACAGGGAGTACTGGATCCCGTGGATAAAACCGTCCGGCTCCAAGCCCATAACCGGCCGGGGTTTTTTTTGCGGCTATTTAAGCCGGTGTTAGACCGAGGACAGAAGACTGAGGACGGAAGGCAGGGATAATATGGAAATGAGGCTCTTTGTTTTACAGATAACGAATGCCTCACGCCTCCGGTACGTATTCTTTCGGAATAGGTGTCGGACACAGCGGGCCGAAGCGGTCCTCGAGGCACAGAGCAAAGGCAGGAGAAAGAGAGGAGAAAAATTATACCCTGCCCCTAGGCCAAGGCAAATAGTCATTTTCCCTGCGCCTTGCGCGGAGTAACTTTTCTTTATGCTCCCCCGGAGCAAAAAGAAAAACTGCCTTCTCTCCACTCTTCCTCCGCGGCTCAAGTGAGTCTTCGAACGGGCGAGAGACAAAAGTGTCTTATTCTTTAACCCGAACGATACGAGCGCATCCAATATTGTAGAGCCTCTTCCAGGCAGCGTACCCTTAAACCGGAAGAGCTAATTTTTATCCACAGGTTGTTGAACGGATTTGAATCAGGAAAGAAAAACCGAATCTTCTTTGGAAAGGGAGATTGATTCCTCCTTTATCGCCAAGAAGCGCCTGTTCATCGGGCTGGTAACAGGCAGCTCGATCCTGGTCATTCTCCTGCTTGTCCTTTTGTGGGTCATTCCGTATATCGGTCTGCGTAATCTGCACCCATTGGCCCCGTGGGTCCTGGGCGGGATCTTTCTGGCGCTCATAATCTTTATCGCCTGGTCCAGTCTGGGACTGGTCCTAAGCATCCTTTTGCACAAAAACATCCTTTTTTCCCAGAAGCTGCGCGGGCTGATCATAAAATTTTTCCTTCCGCTCATGACCCTGCTCGGACTGGCCCTGGGCATTCCCAAGCAAAGGGTGCGGGCCTCGTTTATCAAGGTTAACAACGAAATCGTCATGGCCGAGGCCCGGCAGTACAATCCGGAGGAGGTGCTCATGCTCATGCCGCATTGTCTGCAGCGCAGCAGGTGTAAAATCCGGCTGACCTATGATATCCGTAACTGCAAGCGGTGCGGGAAATGCCCCATAGCCGGCCTTCTGGATCTGAGCGACAGTTACGGGGTGCATCTGGCCATAGCCACCGGCGGAACCATTGCCCGCAGGATCGTGGTCAATGTCCGTCCCCGCTTTATCCTGGCCGTGGCCTGCGAGCGGGATCTCTCCAGCGGTATCCAGGACGTGTACCCCCTGCCGGCCTATGGCATCCTGAACCAGCGACCGCACGGTCCCTGCCTGGACACCCTTGTCCCGCTCGAGCACGTGGAGTGGGCCCTTGGACGATTTTTAAGGCCGGAATATGTCCCGGAAAAAAAACAAGAATAAAATACCCCCGGCCCGTGGAGCGGCCCTGAGCGTTGTTTTGGACATCTGCTCCGGGGCTGATCTGCAGTCGGCTTTGGACCGCCGTCTGGAAATGGTCCCGCTTGCCCCCGGGGACCGTGCCCTGTGCACCGCCTTGGTGTACGGATATTCCCGATTCAAGATCCGAATAGACTATATCCTGTCCGTTTTTTTGAAAAAACCGGAGCGCATGCCCGGAGATGTGCTTGCAGCCATGGGCTTGGCCGTATTCGAGATTTTACATATGGACCGCATCCCGGAGTACGCCTCTGTCTCCTGGGCGGCCGAATTTGCCAAATCCGGATATGGCACCGGGATTTCCGGGGTAGTCAATGCCGTGCTTCGCAATGTTTGCCGCAAAAATGTCAGCGAGCCGGATTTTTTTCGCCGGGACAACCCGGATGAGATCCTTTTCCGGGCCAGGTTTTACAGCTGTCCGCAATGGGTGGTTAAGCTCTGGGTGGATCAGATCGGGGAGGAAAAGGCCTTGGTCCTGCTTGAAAACAGTATCCGGCCCGCCCCTCTGGGTTTGCGCCTGGAAAGTCCGGGGGCAAAAGAAAAGCTGGGTTTTAAAAGTGAAGATATCCTGGCCAGGCAGGGGAGTCTTTTGGCTGTGCAAAACGCCCCGGCCAATCTGGTGGAGATGGAGAAGCGAGGCGAGGTAAGCCGGGTTTCCTTTGCCGGGCAGAGCCTGCTTGCCGAGGCCTGCGCATCCGGTTTACCGGAACCGGTCTGGGACGCCTGCTGCGGCCGGGGAGGAAAGAGTTTTTTCTTGACCGGTGCCGGGCATGAGCTCTGGGCCAGCGATACGAGCCAGCGCCGGCTCAAGGGGTTTGTCCGCGAGATGAAACGTCTGGGCCAGAAGGCGACATTTTTTGCGGCCGCGGCTGAATTGCCGCCTTTTTCCGGCCGCAACCGACCGGGAAGCGTGCTTCTCGATGTCCCCTGTTCCGGGCTGGGGGTCCTTAGCCGACGGCCGGACATTAAGCTCAAGCGCACCCCGGAGGAGATCCCCGGTTTCCGGCGGAGGCAAAAGGCCATGCTGGAGAGCGCGGCCCGGATTGTCCGGCCTGGCGGACAGGTCTTGTATATGACTTGCACCCTGAACCGGGAGGAAAACGAAGACCTTGCCCTGGAGGCGGAAAAAGGCCTGGAGGGTATTGAACTGGTGCAGGAACTCAAAAGCGGACGGGATTGTCCCGATCTCGGGGAATACTTTTATCTGGCCCGGTTCAGAAAGAGTAAGCTGGGTTAAACCCGTTTCAATCCCGGAGGAGATAAAGCGTATGCTGGAATGGTTTGTTGAACACGCGGCAGCTTCTCTGAGTCTGGCCGGGGTCTCGTTGCTCATGTTTCTTGCCGCCCTGATAGTGATTCCCTGGGCAGTGGTCCGATTGCCGGCGGACTATTTCTCCGGAGAGAGGCGACCCGAAAGTTTCCTGGGGCGCAGGCGTTTCCCTGTTTTGTGGCTGCTTTTGCAGGTGGTGAAGAATCTGGCCGGTGCTGTGCTTGTCGCGGCCGGAGTGGCCATGCTGTTATTGCCCGGGCAGGGTGTATTGACCATTCTGGTGGGGATGATGCTCATGAACTTTCCGGGCAAATTCAGGCTGGAGCGCTGGATCGTGTCCCGGGGACCAACGCTGAGGATTATAAATTATTTACGCTTTAGGCGGGGCAAACCCCCGCTGGTGCTGGACAGCAATTCCTGATCCGGGTCCCCCCGGTGACTTGTGCGTTACGGGTTCGGGGCTCGCCTAGCAGCATGAGGGGGATGTCCCTCGGGACAGCCCCGCCTTTTTGAGCCATCTGCTGATGATAAGTGCGGCACAACCCACGCCTGGGTCCAGATCCAGGGCTTTGCCCGGGCAGTTCAAAGCGCAGGCCCCGCATTCCATGCACCCGTCTTTGTCCACTATTTCCGCCCGGGCGTTGGTCACTTTGAACACCGCGTGGGGGCAGACCGCCACACATTGACCGCAGCCGACGCATTTTTCTTTGTCCAGTCGTAAGGTGGACACGTCAGACAGGTATCTAAAACCGCGCATAACTCCCCCGTTTAAACAAAAGCCGACCCGGTCCACAAGGCGATTGCGGCCAGAAAGGCCGCTCCCTGCAGGGGCAGGGCCAACTTCATTTCTTTTTCCACTCCGGAAGGCGAGGTATAGGGAGTGGAGCCGGTAAAATGCATTCCCAGAAACGAACTCGTCCCAGCGGATAAAACAAGCATGGCCAGGGCCTCGGCAAGGCCCAATCCGGATTTGGCGCCCCAAATGAGGGCCAGACCCAGGGCCAGACCCGGAAAAAGGGCCTTCAAAGAAAAGGCCCTCCCGGGCAGCCAAGGAAGGAGTAGGGGCAAAAAAATCAGTCCCCCTAGCGCTCCGGCCAGCAGCCCCTAGGCCGCAAGGATTCCCCTGCTCCAGGCGGCGGAAATTGAGAACAAATTCGGACCGATCCCGGAAATAAAAAACAAAAAAACAAGGGCCAACACCCCTTTTTGGAAAAAATTATAGAATTCCAAGGGGATAAGTTCTGCCCTTTCCCGGAGGTTAAAAGTGACGGTGCGCAACCTGGGATCAACCCGCCGGGTGCAAAGAAAACTCGAGATATCCTCAGCGCGAACCGGGCCCCAGGTAACGGAAAAATTGCCAGCCTTGGCTACTTCGTGCCCGGCCACACCGGTTGCGGCCAGCTGGGGCAGGATGAGCTCTCTATGGGCCACAATCTTGTCCACACCGGCTACATTCACCATGCGGATCACCTCCTGGGTGGAAAAGAGCTTTTTCCCGGCGGCGCACCACACATTTATCCCCCTGGTATCCAGGACCAGAATCCAGGCGTGCGTACCGTTTAAATTAAAGCGCAGGGCGTCCAGGCTCAGTCTGTAATTAGCTGTGACCAGAACCGGGGAGTTCTGATCCGGTGCTCCCAGGCAATATAAACCGGGGGTCACTGCTTCCAGTCCCTGGTGACGGAAACCGGTCCGGATGAGCAGGGCGACCGCTAGATCCACTTTCTTCCTGCGGGTGGAGAGTGCGGGGATCCAACCCGCAGGGGTGGATACAAATCCGGTTACAAACGGATAGATTTTGTAACCCGGCAGTTCCCAGCGCCCGGCCGAAGGGCCGGGAGGAGGTCCGCAACAGGGTTCGTTTTCCCCCTCCGGCTCCTGGGAGTCTAGCCGGGACACGAATGTATACGGCAAAGGAGGTGCCGCGGCGCTTTTTGGGGCGGTTGAGCAGCATTCCTGTTCCGAGTCGCAGCACCTGGAGGGGAGCCCGGTACCGTTGAATGGGGGCGGTTTCTGCATGCCTGTCTCCAAAGTGAATTTTTTGTCCTGTCTGGTTTAGCCTATCCGGGTTCAGTCCAGGGATTTCTCCCGGTGCGGGCAGCAGGGAGAGTTTTTTGCGCGGGCGAAATAATCCTTCAGCCTGGACAGGTCCTTTTGAGCCGCGGGATCCTGCGTGAGATAGATGCGAACAACCTCCAGGATCTGCTTGTGCATGCCGTCAGGATCGTCCAACAGCCGGTAGTACATCCAGACGCCTTTTCTCCTTCCCTGGACGAGCTCGGCCTGCCTGAGCAGGGCCAGATGCCGGGAAACTGTAGACTGGGGGAGTCCTAGAGCCGCCTCGATTTCGCAGACGCAGAGCTCGCCGGAAGTCAAAAGCGAAAGGATACGCAGTCTGGGTTCCTCGGACAGGGCCTTAAAAATAAGGGCCTTTTTATGCATGAAAACATTATATCCGGATAAACGGATATGTCAAGCAAGCCAAGCTTGTTCTCGGAAAGAGCGTTTTCAAGCCAGTGGTTGACAGTCGGACCATAAATGAATAGTTGAACAACTGTTCAATAAAAATAAGGCGGCTGCTATGGTAAATGCAAAGAGCGATGTCTGCGAGGAATTCGGTTTTGATCAGGAGGCGGTTTGCTTTGTCCGGCGGCTTATGCTGGAGGAGGACGAGCTTAGGCGGATGACCGAACTGTTCAAGGCCCTGGGGGACACAACCAGGAGCAAGATCCTGCATGCCCTGGCCCAAAAGGAGCTCTGCGTGTGTGATCTGTCCATGGTTTTGGATATGAGCATGTCCGCGGTCTCGCACCAGCTTCGGGTCTTAAAGGCTGCCCGGCTGGTCAGATACAGGCGGGAAGGGAAGAATGTCTATTACTCCGTGGACGATGAGCACGTCTCTTCGCTTTTGGCCCAGGCCCTGGAGCATGTCCGCCACACCTGATAGGCCGGGTCTGCCGGTCCTTGGGCCGGAAGACCCGGCCCGGCTTTGGGGGCAGCCTGCGATTGATAAGAGGGAAAAAGGGAGACCGGGGTGTGAAATATATTATCAAGGGCTTGAGTTGTCCGGATTGCACGGAAAAGATCCAAAACAGGCTGCGGCGGGTGCCGGATTTGTCCGGGGTCAGTATCAATCCCGCTACCAATGCCGTGCACCTGGACCCGGCAAAGGAAAAAGAGGCCAAGGAGGTCATACAGGAGGTGCACCCGCGGGTGCGGCTTGTCCCGGCTCAAAGCGGGAAAGAATGGGTTGGGGAGCACGGCGGCCTTTGGCGCAGGCTGGCGAGGATAATAGGGGCCGGGTTGTTTTTCTCCGCGGGGTTGGTTCTGGGTGGCAGTATTCCTGCGGTCTTGGGTGTCCGCGGGGAGTACCTGTTTTTTGTCCCCGCCTATCTTTTGGCCGGGGCGCCAGTGCTCTGGGCCGCACTGCGAAATATCGGCCGCGGTCAGCTCTTTGACGAGAATTTCCTTATGACCGTGGCCTCCCTGGGGGCGTTTGCCCTGGGCCAGCTACCCGAGGCGGTGGCAGTGATGCTCTTTTTCGCTGTAGGCGAATATTTTCAGGAACGGGCGGTCAATCGTTCCAGGCGCTCTATATCCGAACTCGTGGATGTCCGGCCGGATTACGCCAATCTGGTGCAGGGAGGCATGACCAGCCAAGTGGACCCGGAAAGCGTTTGGCCCGGGCAGATAATCGAGATCAGGCCCGGGGAAAGGATGCCGATGGATGGGAAGGTCATAAGCGGGAGTTCGTTCTTGGATACCTCGGCATTGACCGGTGAGTCTTTGCCCCGGCGGGTAGAGCCTGGGGGGGATATCCTTTCCGGGTCTATAAACGACAGCGGTCTTTTGCGGGTCCAGGTGGAGAAGAGGTATGCCGATTCCTCCGCCTCCAGGATTTTGGATCTGGTGGAAAACGCTGCAGCCAGAAAGGCCCCGACCGAGCAGTTTATCACCAGGTTCGCAAAGTGGTATACCCCTGCGGTAGTGTTCGGCGCCCTGGCGGTGGCCACTATTCCCCCTTTGATTGTCCCGGGAGCGGAATTCAGTGATTGGGCCTACCGGGCCCTTGTCCTTCTGGTCATTTCCTGCCCCTGTGCCCTGGTCGTCTCCATCCCCCTCGGGTATTTCGCTGGGATCGGGAGCGCCTCCCGCTCCGGGATACTGGTCAAGGGTGCTAATTTTTTGCAGGCCTTGACCAGGCTGCGGATAGTCGCCCTGGACAAGACCGGCACCCTGACCCGCGGGGTGTTTAAGGTGACCGAGGTGTCGGCGGCGAACGATTTTTCCCGGCAAGAGGTAATTGGCTGGGCCGCCCTGGCGGAGATCAATTCCGATCACCCTATAGCCGGATCCATAAGACTGGCCTGCAACCGGGAGATGGACAAAGATGGGTTGGAGGAATTCCAAGAGCTTAAGGGCCGCGGGGTCCGAGCGGTTTGGCGGGGGAAAACTATACTGGCCGGAAACGACCGCCTGCTGGGGGAAGAAAATATCGCCTGCCGCGACTGCCCGGTGAAAGGGACCTTGATCCATGTGGCGGTAAACGGAGTGTATGCCGGATACTTGGTCCTCTCCGACGAGCTCAAGCCGGACAGTGCGGCAGCGGTGCAGGGTCTTAAAGGACGCGGGGTCCGGGATACAGTCATGCTCACCGGGGATGAACAAGTGGCCGCGGATAGTATGGCAGCACAGGCGGGGGTGGATCGGGTTTACGCCCGGCTTATGCCCGAGGACAAGGTGCAAAAGGTGGAGGAACTGGAATCCGGCTTGGCCGCTGGGGAGAAGCTGGCCTTTGTCGGGGACGGCATCAATGACGCCCCGGTTTTGGCCCGGGCCCATATCGGCGTGGCTGTCGGGGGACTGGGCTCGGATGCGGCAGTGGAGGCCGCGGACGTGGTCCTGATGGACGGATCCCTGAGCAAACTCCCCCTGGCCCTGGACATAGCCGGCCGGACCAAAAGGATCGTCTACCAGAATATTGTTTTGGCTCTGGGCGTCAAGGCGGTATTCGTCCTGTCCGGCGCCTTTGGTCTGGCCGGAATCTGGGAGGCGGTGTTTGCAGATGTGGGCGTAGCCCTCATGGCTGTTTTGAATTCCATAAGGGCCCTTAAAGATCCAATGAGCGCACAATCCCGTCCGCAAAGTGGCGGGACGCTCGGCTTTTAAGCACAGACACCCTGCATTGCCGGTTTGCGGGAAGGACATGGGCCAAAGGGGACCGGAGATTCCCTTCGGCCCCTTCTGTTAACATACCCGGGGTCCAGACTTTTATTCCCCCCGGACCCAGGCCTTTATTTCCTCTTTGCCGGGTACCTTGCCCACAGATATGACCTGCCCGTCCACCACTATTGCCGGTGTGCCGAACACCCCGTAATTGGCGATATCCATGGCGTCAGTTACTTTTTCCACATGCGCGGGGATGTCCTCTTCCTGGAGTACGGACACGACTAGTTCCTCAGCTTTCTTGCACTTGGGACACCCCGGTCCGAGTACCTTGATATCCATGATCTTCTTCTTTTTAGCTTGTTTTTGCCCTTTTGTCCGGGTTTCAGGCGGTGAAAAACGTCCCGTAACTCATGCCCGCCAGGGTGAACAGAACAACAATCAGCCCGGCAAAGGTCCCGGTCTTCTTTCAGCCCATGACACTGCCGATGACAATGAGATTGGGCAGGGACAGAGCCGAGCCGGCCAAAAGCATGGTCAAAGCCGGGCCCTGCCCCATGCCCAAACCCAAAAGCCCCTGCAGGATGGGCACTTCGGTCAGGGTGGCGAAATACATGAGCGCCGAGGCCAAGGCAGTAAAAAGATTGGCCTACAGCGAATTGCCCCGGCCAGTTCGACTACGAAGTGCTCCGGGATGAGTCCCGGGTTTCCAGGCCGGTCCAGAAAGAATCCGGCAAAGAGTACCCCGGCGAAAAGCAAAGGGAATATCTGCTTCATAAATCCCCAGGTGGAATGCACCCATTATCCGATCTCCTTGCCTTCAGACCAGGATTTTAGCATCAGGGCGAGAACAATAAGCAAGTACCCCGGTCACGACCCATTTGATTTCGTATATGGCCAGCCACAATCCGTGCGCCCTCTCCCCAGGGGCGGCAAACGCGGCAATGATAAGGATGAAAACCAAGACCAACATATACAACCCCTCCTGAAAGAGGGAGTCGCCCGTATCCACATCTTCCGGGAGATACATCTACGCGCTCTGGCGTTCTTTGATGTTCATTCCTAGTCTTGATTTTTAGCTATTTGGGAAACCGAACTTTTCGGGCTGCCAGTACCCGGGTTCATTGTCCCCGCATCGAGCTAGCAGATTGTCCGTTACTGCATTTCGGTCCTGAGCCAGCGCGGCAGGTCGCGGACAAAGTCTTGAATCTCATCTCTTACCCGGCGATAAACCTCAAGCGCCTCTTCTTCGTTCAGGCCCATAGTCAGGGAGGGAGGGTCGTCGAAGCCGTGGTGCAGGCGGATGAAATCCCCGGGGAAAAAGGGGCAGCTCTCATGGGCATGATCACACAAGGTGATCAGAGCAACAAATTTTTGTTTTGGCAGATGGTCGATTGTCTTGGAGTACTGCCCGGAAATATCCACTCCGGCCTCGGCCATGACCCGGATCGCTTTCTCGTCCAGGCCGTGTTTGATAACCCCGGCGGAAAAGACCCGGAATTCATTTTTAAGCAGATGTCTGGCCCAGCCCTCGGCCATTTGGCTGCGGCAGGAGTTGCCGGTACACAAAAACAGGATGTTCTTTTTTCCCATTACTTGCCCCTGCGGACCCGGGTAAGCTCGGGTCAGTTCATTTTCGCAAAAGAATCAATCCGCTTTAATCCCAAGCAAAGTCGGGAAAGCACCTCTTTTGCCGTTTAAATCCAGTCTTGAGCATGTTGTCCAGGCACTTGAAAAAATCGGCCGCACACGGTGCAGCCAAGCGGTAATGCACCTCAGTACCCCGCTTTTCGCTGGTCACCACCCCAGCCTCCCGGAGTACGGACAGGTGCTTGGACACTGTGGATATATCCGCGCCGATCATCTCGGTCAGCTCGCAAACACATCTGTTTTGTCTGCTCAGCGTGTCCACGATAAACAGTCTGGTCGGGTGTCCCAGGGCCTTCATTATCTTGGCTCCGGGCCCGTAGCGTTCTTGAATGTCGAGCAGCATTCCGCCTCCGATTTATATTTGGTATAATGGCCAAATAGATATTTGTCAAACAGATCCATGCCTTTCTATGGGCAAGGAGCCGGAAGATGCGTCCCAGTCCGAGATCAGGCAGCGAAGAAATCTGCCGCGTACTTGAGGGCGGTAAAGAAGAGGATTCCGGAGAGCATCCATTTTATGACCCGGGCGGGGACAAATTTCTGGCACCGGGCCCCGGCGTACATCCCGGCCATCCCCCCGATGCCGAACAAGATACCCAACAGCCAGTCCGGGGCCACAGACATGTGCGGATAAAAGGGGGCAATAATCTGATAGAAGACAACTCCGGCCACTGAAGTGACAAAGGTGCCCATGAGTGCGGCCCCGGCCACAGTGTAAATCGGCAGCCCGAAAAAGGTCACGAAGAACGGGGCGATGATGGCCCCGCCCCCTATGCCGTAGATCCCGCCGATGATGCCCACTACAAGGCTCAAGGAAAACAGCCCCCAGGTGGAGACGTCAAAGGTCTGGTCGTAAAATGTATACCGCAGGCTCCGCATATTGAACCGCTCCACCCGGACCGGGCGAACGGCCGGTTTGCCGCTCTCAGACTCCCTGCTCCTGCGGACCATTTCCTGAAATCGCTTCTCGCTTCTTTGTTTCCATTCCGAATTTTTGGTCCTTTCGAGCAGGTCTCCAAGCATCCTGGCCCCGATGTACAGCAATACTCCGGCAGCAAAGAGCTTGAAGAGCCTTGGGTCCGGCAGCCAGGCCACCCGGATCACCGCCCCGATAAATACCCCGGGCAGGGTGCCAGCGACTACGATCCAAGTCAAAGGCCAGACCATGCGACCCTCTTTGAAGTAGCGGTACACCCCGCTGGGAATGGCAACTATATTGAAGAGCTGATTAGTTGCGCTAACCGACGGGGCGGTATACCCCAAAATCGACATCTGGAACGGGAGCAAAAGGAAGGCCCCGGACACCCCGCCCATGGAGGTGAAAAAGGATATGCCAAAGGCCACTAGAGGAGGCATCCACCAGGAGACTTCGATTCCCGCGGTTGAAAAAAGCATCTCTCCCTCCTGTTTATTCTTGGCTTAAGGGCCTAGAATGCGGGTGTCAACCCGGCCGGGGCAAGGGCAAAGAGACAGTTGTCTCCCCTTGGGCCCGTATGGACATGCACGCCCATCATTGCTATATTGCGGGCATTGTCCTTTCCAGTAGCCGAAAAAGGGAAAAATTGAATCAATCCGGGTGGGGGATGGATAAAAAACCAACATACGAAGGACTTGCGGCCAGGGTCAGGGAACTGGAGGATCGGCTGGTAAAAATGAGCCCTGGCTCGGGCCCTTTGGACATATCCGGGGCAGGGCTGGATCCCGATCTGGCACGCATATCTCTGGATCAGGCGGCTTTGGCTGTCTTCTGGATCGACCCCGGCGGGCGGTTCATTTATGTCAATGCCACCGCCTGCACCTGGCTGGGCTATTCGCGGGAGGAGCTTTTGGGCATGGATATTTCGGACGTGGATCCGAATTACTCCCCGCAGGACCGGGAGCAATCCTGGGAGTTGTACAGAAAAAATAAGATCGTAAGCTTTGAGACCGTGCACAGAAAGAAGGACGGCGGATTCCTGCCGGTACGGGTAGACGCAAATTTTCTGCGTCTCGGCGACCAGGAGTTCGAGATAGCCTATGTCCGGGACATAAGCGAGCGCAAGCAGGCGGAAAAGAAGCTGCAGGAAACAAGGCGCAGTCAGCAGATCCTTTTGGATAACATCCGGACCCAGATCTGGTATCTTTTAAGCGGGTCTACCTACGGGGCGGTCAACCGCGCTCATGCGGAATTTCTCGGGTTCGAGCCCGGAGATATCGCCTTCCGGGACATGTATGAATTTCTACCCCATGAGGAGGCCGAGGTTTGCCGGGCCGGCAACAAAGAGGTCTTTTCCGGGGCAAGGACCAAAGACACCGAGGAATGGGTGACAGACGCCTCCGGAGAAAAAAGGCTGCTCTCCATCCAGAAGATTCCTGCCTTGGATGAGCAGGGCCGAGTACGACACGTGGTATGCACGGCCGAGGACATAACCGAGAAAAGACTGGCCGAGCTGGAGCTGCAAAAAAGCGAAGAGCGTTTCGCTTTGGCCATGCAGGCCAGTGGCGAGGGCCTGTGGGACTGGGATATCCAGACCGGGGAGGTCTATTACAGCCCGGCCTATGCGCTGATGCTTGGGTACACCCCGGAGGAAATCCCTTATAACGAGGATTTCTGGAAAAGGCATATTCATCCCCAGGACAGGGAGCGCTCCCTGGGGGCGAATATGGAGTGCATAGAGGGCAAGTCAGATGCGTTTCGGGTCGAATCGCGGATGCTGACCAAAACCGGGGAGGTCCGGTGGATTCAAGGCAAGGGCAAGGTGGTGGCCAGAGACAGCAGCGGTCGGGCCACCCGCATGGTGGGCACACACGCGGACATAACCGAGCGCAAACAGGCGGAGGAGGAACAAAAAAGGCTGCAGGACCAGCTTTTCCAGGCCCAGAAAATGGAGTCCGTCGGAGTGCTGGCCGGGGGAGTGGCCCATGACTTTAACAACCTCTTGCAGGTCATAAGGAGCAATCTCCAACTCCTAGACCGGAGCGGCCTCCGGCAAGCGGACACAAAAAGACTGGAAACGGTGGAGAGATCGGTGGATCGCTCCGCCCAATTGGTCCGCAAGTTGCTCCTTTTCAGCCGCAAGGCGGAGACCAAAAAGCGCCCCCTGGATCTGAACCGGGGGATAAAAGACGGAGCAGGTCTTTTAAAGCGGACCATCCCCAGGATGATTGAGCTAAGAT
>JBKHGE010000011.1:0-54375 GCA_046539845.1 Desulfonatronovibrionaceae bacterium | reverse complement strand
GCCGTGATCCGGGCATTCAAGAGCCGGGCAAGCACGAGGGTGGATGCGCCGGTACCGCATCCGATATCCGCGATCTTTAGCGGGGCGGTGCGGTCGACCATGGCAATGTCCAGAGCAAGTTCAGTCTGGGCGTCTCCGCCCGGACCTTGCCGGTGGCCGTCCTTATGCAAGTCTACCAGCAGTTTTAAATTATTCATGGTGTCTTGTTCTCAAACAGCATCGGCTTTTTGAACAGGTCCGGGCTGTCCTGGGCGTTTTTTATCGTTGCATACTGAGGTTCAAGATGTCCTGCATTAAGAAAAAATGATTGTCCTGAGAAAAATTTGGCCAATTATTTTTTATAGGCCGGCTTTAAGCCCTTAATCATGGGGTAATGCTTGACATTCAGGGTCTTTAATTGCGCATTTTCCTTATCGGCTGTAGCGGCCAATATTGCATCCGCCAGTCCAACTCCGTGGGATTTGCCGAAATCGCGTTTGTATAACCCGCCCGCTTTTGCAATCTCCGCGTCTATGGGGACCTGGCGGAAAAGGGAGACGAAATTGTCCAGTACGACCAATTCCTCAGCTCCCTTAACGCCCGCGTACAATTCACCGATAACTATTGAAGACAGGATAATATGAGGAGAAAATTCATCTATAAAAGTAACAGCCTTATCCTTGCCGCGTAAAAAATCAATCAATACGTCGGTATCTACAAGTATGGCCTGCGGCATAACAATTACCTGTCCCATTCGGATCGTATTGCCCTGAAATCGGGAAGATCATCTCGATTTTTCCAGATTCCGGCGGCTTCTCTCAGTGTCGCTTTTTTTTGATTTTGACCGGTTTGATCAATAAGGCGGTCTATAGCCTCGCGAATGATTTCGCTTTTCTTTTTCCCCATATTTTTGGCAATTGCGGCAATTTCTGTGCGCTGTTTATCAGTAAGGTAGATTTGGGTCCGTATCATAGAGTACCTCGCAGTTTAATGTATACATTATACATATACATTGTATGGTCGGTTTGTCAAGGACAACGTACTGGTCGGGGGTGGTTAGCCTTCCCGTTCACCAGGTGGTTCGCATTGCGGATGTTCGGACCACGAAGGATAGAAGTAGCACGAAGGGAATCAAAGAAGGAAACTTTTCATTTCCTTTAGCTCAAGTTTGTGGATTCGAGCCGACCCGCGTTCAGCCAATAGCCCCGAACCAACGGTCCATCAAACTCCATCCTTCTTGTTCTTCGAGCTCTTCGTGGTGAAAATTGTCCGTTGTGTATGCCGGGGGCACAGCATTATTGTCCGGAATACAAAAAAAGCCGGGCCTCTTTCGAGACCCGGCTTGGTATATATGGTGCCTTTTTTGATCGGCAGGGGAAGGGCTTAGTACATGCCGCCCATTCCACCCATGCCGCCCATTCCGCCCATTCCGGGGGCACCGCCGCCTTCCTTATCGTCGGGCTTCTCGGCGATGGCAGCTTCCGTGGTCAGAAGCAGGGAAGATACGGATGCCGCGTTCTGCAGGGCGATCCGGGTAACCTTCTTGGGATCGATGACCCCGGCCTTGACCAGGTCCTCGTATTCGCCTGTGGCCGCGTTAAAGCCGTAATTCTTCTTGTTCGCTTCCTTGATCTTTTCAATGATCAGTGAGCCTTCAAATCCAGCGTTTTCCGCTATCTGACGCAGCGGTTCGCGGATTGCGTGGCGGACGACTTCCACCCCGGAGGTCTCGTCGTCGTCAGCAGCCTTGACCTTGTCCAGGCCGCTCAGGCAGTGGATCAGGGTCACTCCGCCGCCGGCGACAATGCCTTCTTCCACGGCCGCCCGGGTGGCGTTCAGGGCGTCCTCGACGCGGGCCTTCTTTTCCTTCATCTCGGACTCGGTGGCCGCGCCAACGTTAATTACCGCAACACCGCCGACCAGCTTGGCCAGGCGTTCCTGCAGCTTTTCCCGATCGTAGTCGGAAGTGGTTTCGTCGATCTCGGCCCGGATCTGCTTGACGCGGGCCTTGATGTCCTCGGAGTTGCCGGCGCCGCTGACAATGGTGGTGTTTTCCTTGTCAATGGTTACCCGCTTGGCCGAACCGAGCTCGTTCACGGTCAGGTTTTCCAGTTTGGTGCCCAGGTCCTCGGATACCACCTGGCCGCCGGTAAGGGTGGCGATGTCCTGGAGCATGGCCTTGCGGCGCTCGCCAAAGCCGGGGGCCTTGACCGCGGATACCTGCAGGGTGCCGCGCAGCTTGTTCACCACCAGAGTGGCCAGGGCCTCACCCTCGATGTCCTCGGCCACAATGATAAGCGGCTTGTTCATCTTGGCCACCTGCTCCAAAACGGGCAAAAGCTCCTTCATATTGGAGACTTTCTTTTCGCACAAAAGGATCATGGGGTCTTCCATTTCGCAGACCATCTTTTCCGAATCGGTCACGAAATAGGGGGAGAGATAGCCGCGATCGAACTGCATGCCCTCGACCACGTCCAGGTTGGTTTCCAGCCCCTTGGCCTCTTCTACAGTGATAACGCCTTCCTTGCCCACCTTGTTCATGGCCTCGGCAATGATATTCCCGATGGTGGCGTCGTTATTCGCGGAAATGGTGCCCACCTGAGCGATCTCCTTCTGATCGCGGGTGGGAGTGGTCAGCTTGTCCAGCTCGGCGACAATGGCTTCCACTGCCTTATCGATCCCGCGCTTGATGGACATGGGATTACGTCCGGCGGTAACCAGCTTCAGCCCCTCGTTATAGATGGACTGGGCCAGAACAGTGGCGGTGGTGGTCCCGTCGCCGGCCACATCACTGGTTTTGCTGGCCACTTCCTTGACCATCTGGGCGCCCATGTTCTCGAACTTGTCCTCAAGCTCGATTTCTTTGGCCACGGTCACGCCGTCCTTGGTAATGGTCGGGGAACCAAAGGATTTTTCTATGACCACGTTGCGTCCCCTGGGTCCGAGGGTGACCTTCACGGCCTCGGCCAGCTGGTTTACACCCGACTGCAGCAGCTCACGGGCTTTTACATCAAATTTGATTTCTTTGGCTGACATTATACGACCTCCTTAAAGATGCATTTGGTTCTGGTTTTCAGATGTACAGGATTTAAAATGACTAGCTGATAACGGCCAGGATGTCGTCTTCGCGCATTACCAGGTGTTCTTCACCGTCGATCTTGATTTCGGTGCCGGCGTACTTGTTAAAGAGTACGTTATCGCCCTTTTTAACACTCATGGGGATGTTCTTGCCGTCGTCGGAATGCTTTCCGGGTCCAACAGCAACAACTTCGCCCTTGATCGGCTTTTCCTTGGCCGAATCCGGGATGATGATGCCGCCTTTGGTCACTTCCTCTTCTTCCAGCCGTTTGATCAGTACACGATCATGCAAGGGACTGACGTTCATAGGTCTACCTCCGTGAATTGTTTTTAGTTTTTACCGGGTTTAAGTATTGTTTGGCACTCGATAAAAGGGAGTGCTAACAAATCAACTAAAATAAATGTCCGGGATTTTATTTCGCGGACGACTAAAAGAATAAGTCGGTTTGTAGGGTAGTCAAGGGCTGAAAACAAAAAAAATGTTTTTGGGTCCCTTCGGTTGAAGTACACTTTTAAATTCGGAACAGGCGGCACAATTTTTTAACCCAGCAAAAAGGCTTTTAAAAATGGGCTTGGAAATAAAGAGAGTGTCGGCAGAAGCATTTGAGGCTTTGCTGCCGATTCCTGGGGGATAGCTTTTGACAAAGGCAGAAGTTTTGGGCAGGCAGGTTGGGGCGACCGGATCAGGTCCCTGGAAACAAAAAATGCTCAAGCAGGAGTAGAGAAAAGATGTTGGACATTCGCTTTATCCGCAACAATCCCTGTCAAGTGGAATCGGCTCTGGCCAAGCGCGGATCAGATCTCAATCTGTCCGAATATCTGGAGCTGGATGAAAAGCGTCGCGGGTTGGTCCGGGAAGTAGAGGGGCTAAAGGCGGAACGGAATAAGGCCTCGGCAGAGGTAGCGGAAAAGAAAAAGGCCGGGGAGGACGCCTCGGAATTGATAGATGAATTGGGCGGGCTTTCCGCCAGGATCAAGGAGCTGGACCACAGGCTTGGGGAAGTGGACCGGGAGGTGGACAGATGGGTCATGGCCCTCCCCAATATCCCGCATGAGAGCGTGCCCCACGGGGAGACAGACGAGGACAATCGCGAGGAGAGGTACTGGGGAGAGATCCCGGAGTTTGATTTTACTCCCAAGGCGCATTGGGAGCTAGGCCCAGATCTGGGCGGTCTGGATTTTGAGCGAGCAGCCAAGCTCGCCGGTAGCCGCTTTGTCCTCTACCGGGGCTGGGCCGCGCGCATGGAGCGGGCCCTTATCGGTCTTATGCTGGACATGCAGACCCTTGAGCACGGCTACACCGAGGTCCTCCCCCCGTTTATAGCCAACCGGGACAGTCTGACGGCCACCGGACAGCTTCCCAAATTTGAGGCCGATCTCTTCCGGCTGGAGGACTGGGAATACTATCTGATACCCACCGCGGAAGTCCCGGTGATAAATATCCACAAAAACGAGGTCCTGGGGGAAGGGGATCTGCCGGTGAAATATACCGCCCATACCCCGTGTTTTCGCTCCGAGGCTGGCTCCTACGGCAAAGACACCCGGGGCATGATCCGGCAGCACCAGTTCAATAAGGTGGAGATGGTCCGGTTCACAACCCCGGAGAGTTCCTATGCCGAGCTGGAGGAGATGACCGGCCAGGCCGAGGCGGTGCTCAAGAGGCTGGAGCTGCCCTATCGGGTGGTCACTCTGTGCGGCGGGGATTTGGGTTTTTCCGCGGCCAAGACCTATGATATCGAGGTCTGGCTGCCCGGTCAGCAGAAATATCGGGAAATATCCTCATGTTCCAACTGCGAGGATTTCCAGGCCAGGCGGGCCAATATCCGGTACAAGCCCGCCGTTGGCGGCAAGAAGCGTCTGGTACACATCCTGAACGGCTCCGGACTGGCCGTGGGCCGGACCATGGTGGCCATTCTGGAGAACTTCCAGCAAGAAGACGGCAGTGTGGTCATCCCGGCGGCCCTCAGGCCGTATATGGGAGGGATGGAAAAGATTGGCCCTTGAGTCCTTGTCCAGCCTTTAAAACAAAAGCAAAGTCTGATATACACCGATCGCGACCAAAAAGGCGAGCGCGGTGTTAAAGACCATGCTGAACCCGGCCCAGCCCCAGGATCCGGATTCTTTGGCCATGACCACTACAGACACGAAGCACGGGGCATAGAGCAGGATGAATAAAATGGCGCTGACGGCCTTTTTATAGTCCCATTGCGGGTCAGTGGAGATTTTTTTGGCCAATGAACCCTGGTCCTCCTCTGAAACCTGGCCCAGGGAATAGGCGGTTCCCAGAGTGGAGATAATGACTTCCTTGGCCGCGAACCCGCCGATAAGCGAGATATTCATTTTCCAGTCAAAACCGGCCAGGGAGGTCGCCGGTTCCAGGGCAGTCCCCATTCTTCCGGCCAGGGAATATTTTAGTTTGGCCTGCCCCAGCTCCTTTTCAATCTCCTGAACCCTGTCCTTGGCCTGTCTCCGGGATACACTCCCGTCATCTTCTTGTTTTTGCACCTGGGTGATTTTCTTTTCAAAGCCCTGCATATCTTTTTCCGGCAGGCGGGGGAAGGTCATGGCCGCCCATAAGAGTATGGATATGGCCAGGATCACTGTCCCTGCCTTTTTGATATATTCCCAGGCCCGTTCCCAGGTATGGATGAGGATGCCGCTGGATGTGGGCAGCCGGTACGGAGGCAGTTCCATGACAAAAGGGGTGGATGGGCCGCGGATGAGCGTCCAGCGGAGGATGCGGGAGACAACCAGGGCAAAGAGCCAGCCGGTCAGGCTGATCAAGAAGAGCACCGAGGCCTGATGCTTGGGGAAAAATACTCCGGCCAAAAGCAGGAAAACCGGAAGCTTGGCCCCGCAGGTCATAAACGGGGCGGTGATCATGGTGGCCAGTTTCTCTTTTCGGCTTCTAAGGGTGCGGGTGGACATTATCCCGGGCACTGCGCACCCTCCGGCGATGCCTCCGGAGATTATAAACGGCATGACCGAGCAGCCGTGCAGGCCGAAGATCCGGAATACCCGGTCCAGCATGTACGCCACCCGAGCCATGTATCCGCTGTCCTCCAGAAAGGAAATGCACAGAAACATGACCGCGATAAGGGGGACGAAGCCGAGTACTCCGCCCACGCCGTCGATTATCCCGGAGATAATCAGAGACTGCAAAAGTCCGTCGGGGAGTATCCCGGCCAGGCTGATTTTCAGCCAGTCAAAAAAAGCCTCCAGCCAGCCCATGGGGACCTCGCCCACTAGAAAGGTAGCCTTGTATACTCCGTACAGGATAGAGATCATGATTGCCGGGCCCAGAAACCTATGGGTCAAAATCCGGTCCAGCCGGTCCGAGAATTCCAGCCTCTCCTGATGGGTATCCCTGGAAAGGACCTCCTTTAGGACCGAGGAGATATATCCGTAGCGATAGTCGGCGATGATTGCCTCCGGATAGGTGTTCAAGGTCTTTTGGCAGTGCTCGGCCACCCTGGCTGCCTCCTCCTCCAGTTCCCGGGCCAGTTCCCGGTTTAGGGATAGCCCCCTGGCCCGGACTTCTTCGTCGCCCTCCAGATACTTGAGGGCAATCCACCGGGGAGGGAACGTGGAGGTGAAAAATTCCTGCTCTTCGATTTTCCGGACCATGCGCTGGATTGCCGGGTCCAGGTCCGGCCCGTATGAGATGTTCAGGGGCTGTCGACTGCCCCCGCCTTCTTCGGCCAAGGAGATGATCTTCTGTTTTAAGAGGTTGCGTCCCAGACCCTGCCTGGCCACGGTCTCCACCACCGGAGCACCCAGGCGGCGGGACAAGAGTTCGGTGTTTATGGTCAGTCCCTTTTTGCGCACCTCGTCCATCATATTCAGGGCCAGAATCAAGGGGATACCCAGTTCCATTATCTGCACCGCCAGGTACAGGTTGCGCTCCAAGGCTCCGGCGTTGACCACGTCCACCGCCATATCCGGGGTTTGCTCGGCCAGAAAATTTCTGGCCACCAGTTCTTCCTGGGAATAGGCGGTCAGGGAATAGGTCCCCGGCAGATCAATGAAGTGCAGGGTGTAACCGTTGGCCTGGGCATAGCCTTCCTTTTGCTCCACGGTTATTCCCGGGTAGTTGCCCACATGCTGCCTGGACCCGGTCAAGGCGTTGAACAGGGTGGTTTTACCGGAGTTGGGGTTCCCGGCCAGAGCGACATGGATCTGATTTGTTTTGTCCATTATGTCTCCACTTCTATAAAATCGGCTTCATTGTTGCGTAGGCTTAGGGTAAAGCCTTTTACCCGCAGGGCCACCGGGTCCTTCAGAGGGGCCCGGCCCATGACCTGGATTTCCGCCCCGGGTACAAGCCCCATGTCCCGGATCCTTCTGCCCAGCTCACCCCGGGCCTGGATGCGGGTGATTTTGGCCTTCTGGTATACATCCATCTGGCGCAGCCCGATTATATCACCCATTTCTCACTCCCCGAATTGTTTTTGGTCTGTTTTCAATGCCCGCAGCATCCTGCCTGTTCCGCCTTCAAATCAGACCAGGTCCTTTATGTCAAGAATTTTTAGGGCGGTCTAACATATTTTTCCCGAAACCGGATCGGAGAGGGTCTCCGGCTTTGCCTGCAGGCCAAAAGGCAAGGGTCAGGCAGCCCTTGCGGTTCGCGGTTCCCCACGTGAAAAGTATTTCCTACGGCTTAGATTCGACCAAGGTCTCTGGACCCTGTACAAGTCTGACCCAGGGAGATGGATTTTTTTAGGAAAGCCTAATAAAGTCCTCTTGCTGCTGGCAAGGCTTTCTGGCATATTATTTAATTATGGATAGATATCGTGCGGTGGCCCTTTTTTCCGGCGGTCTGGACAGCATCCTGGCAGCCCGGCTCCTGCAAAAACAGGGCTGGGATGTGGTTGGGCTGCATTTTTTTTCCCCGTTTTTCGGGCATCCGGAAGACGCTGAACACTGGCAAACGGCCTGGGATATAGAGATAAAGTGTGTAGATGTCACAGACGAATACACCGGCTTGTTGGCCCGGGGTCCGGAATTTGGGCTCGGCAAATTTTTGAATCCCTGCGTGGACTGCAAAATATTCATGCTTAAGCAGGCCAAAAAATATATGCATGAACTCGGTGCCGAACTCATTGTCACCGGAGAAGTCCTGGGGCAAAGGCCTATGTCCCAGCGCCGCAGTCCCCTGCAACTCATCCGCAAGCGGGCCGGGGTGCAGGACGTGCTGCTGCGCCCCCTTTCCGCAGGCATGTTCGAGCCGATTCCGGCGGAGTTGGAGGGGAAGGTGGATCGGAGCAGGTTTTTTTCCATAAGCGGTCGGGGGCGCAAGGACCAGCTGACCCTGGCCCGGGAGCTGGGGGTCCGGGATATACCCACTCCGGCCGGGGGATGCCTTTTGACCCAGGCCGAATCCGCCAAGAGATACCTGCCTCTTTTTTTGCTTGCAGATTATTTCCCAGTGCCCAATGATTTTCGCCTGGCCAATGTCGGCCGGCAGTACTGGTCTGATGATCTGTGGCTGTGCATAGGCCGGGACAAGGCGGATAACGAGCGCCTGGACAGCGTCCTGGAGGAAAGGGACTATTGCTTCCGGCTCCGGCAGTTTCCCGGTCCTACGGCCATCGGCAGGCCGTTCGGCCCGGAATGGCCGCAGGAGATGGTCAGAAGCGCAGCCGCCTGGACGAGCCGGTTTGCACCCAAGGCCAGAAAATCCCTGCGCACGGTGGAAGTGGAGGTCCAAAGGGCCGGAGAGAGTTGGACCATAAACGTCTGGCCCGGAGACTGCGGCCCGGCAGAGTGGCAGGAGCCGCAATGGACGCAAGAGGGTAAGCAGGCGGTCTTAAAGAGGTTCGAGAGGCAAGATGGCCTATAATCTGTTTCTGGTTATTGTAAGCACACTTTTGTTGTGGGTCGGGGCGGACAGGGTGGTCGAAAGCGCCTCAGCCATAGCCCGCCGCTTCAACTTGTCCGAACTGGTTATCGGTTTGACCGTGGTTGCCCTGGGCACCTCCCTGCCGGAATTCTTGGTCACTTCTACGGCTGCTTTCAAGGGGTTGGGGGATATCTCCCTGTCCAATATAGTCGGCTCCAATATCTTCAACCTGGGTCTTATCCTGGGGGTTATGGCCGTGATCCGGCCTGTGCCCACTAGTCGGCCATTGGTCTACCGAGATACCCTCCTCCTCTTTGCAGTGACCATTCTGGTCTTGGTTATGGCCCTTGATCTGCGAATGGGCCGGCTAGCCGGGATAGTGCTTTTGAGCATCCTTGTCTGCTATAACCTGCTCATAGTTTTGCGTTTTGGTAAAATCGCGCCCCTAGCGGAAGTGCCGGTCCAGAGGACTGCCCGGTGGTATGATTGGCCTTTCCTTCTCCTCGGGTTCGCGGCCGTGGCCGCAGGCGGACATTGGATGGTCGAGGGCGCTTCCTCCCTGGCCCGGATGGCTGGGGTGAGCGAATGGGCTATCGGAGTGACTATTGTTGCCGCCGGGACCTCTTTGCCTGAGCTTATAACCTGCCTGAGCGCGGCGCTTAAAGGCAGGAACCAGATGCTTCTGGGCAATCTGGTGGGCAGCGATCTCTTTAATTTCGCCGGGGTGCTTGGCCTGACCTGTATCCTGCGTCCCCTGCAGATTTCCCCTTCCGCTTTGCCCAGCCTGTACGCCCTGGTAGGCATGGTCTTTTTGGTTTTTGTATTTTTGCGCACCGGCTGGAGGATCGGCCGGGCCGAGGGTATGGTTCTGGTGGGGCTGAATCTGCTGCGATGGGGGGTGGATTTTGCCGCGTCCTAGCAGTCCGATAACCAAGGCAAGCTATAAATTTTGCCGGATCAGGGCAAGAGTTCAAGCCGTTATGCGATGGAAATTGCGCTTGGGCCGAACGCCTTCAAAAGACAACAAACCAGGGAGCAGATATTATGCGCGATGACAAAGGAGTGTTTTACTATCCCAATGCTGCAAACAAAAAGGAAAGGATGTATGTGCGCAGAAACGAAGACGGGGACATAGAGTTCAGGCTGTGGAACGCGGACTACCCGGAGATATGGGAGAGACACGGCTGGCTGGATCTGGACCTGATCAAACGTGCCGCAGAGATGTACGCGGGCAAGTCCGGGGACGACCCCAAAAAGCTCTATGATATCCACGTGGCCCGGGCCGTGCTCAACGACGCGGAAAAATGATTGATCTGGCGGTTGTCGGCGCCGGCCCGGCCGGGATGATCGCGGCCGGGACAGCCGGAATGCGCGGCCTTGAGGTGGTGGTCCTGGAAAAAAACAACCGCCCCGGGAAAAAACTGCTCATCACCGGAAAGGGCAGGTGTAATATCACCAACCAGCGTCCGGCTGCGGAGATGATTACCTGCATTCCGGGCAATGGCAAGTTTTTGATCAACGCCTTGTATCGTTTTGACAGTTCCCGGCTGATTGAATTCTTTGAGAGTCGAAAGGTGCCGCTCAAAGTGGAGCGCGGAGGCCGGGTGTTCCCGGCCTCGGATTCCTCCCGGGACGTTTTGGCCTGCTTGCAGGAGTACATGAGCGCGGCCGGGGTGAAAATGGTCCATCGCCGGGTCCGGGGTATCGAACGTCGGGAATACGGCTTCAGGCTGTGCTTGGGCGGAGACAGGAATTTGGATGCGGCCAATGTCCTGCTGGCCACCGGCGGCAAGAGTTATCAGGCCACCGGATCCACCGGGGACGGTTATCCCTTGGCCGAATCCCTGGGGCATGCAGTGATTTTGCCCCGCCCGGCCCTGGTCCCGCTCGAGGCTGATTTGCAGGGTCTTTCCGGGTTGCAGGGGCTATCCCTGCGCAATGTGGGTTTTGAGGTCCTGGACCGGAACGGAAGAGTAGTTTTCAAGGATATAGGGGAGCTCCTTTTCACCCATTTCGGGCTCTCCGGCCCCATGCCCCTTTCCGCCAGCCTGCACATGGATCCGGAACGAAACTATACCCTGGTCGTGGATCTTAAGCCCGGCCTGGGCATGGACAAATTGATCAAAAGGATCCAAAGGGATTTCCGTCGCGATGGGCGCAAAAAGATAAAAAACGCTATGTCCGGTTTGACCCTGGACCGGCTGATCCCGGTTGTCCTAGAGCAAAGCCAGGTGGACGGGGAAAAGCAGGCGGCCCAGGCGGACAAGGAGGAGATGCGCAGACTCTCCGGTGCGCTGAAGGGAGTGGGCATGGAGTTCACCGGGCTTAGGCGGTTTGACGAGGCCATTGTCACTGCCGGAGGAGTGGATGTCTCCGGGGTGGATCCCCGGACTATGCAGTCCAAGACAGTACCGGGGTTGTATTTTGCCGGCGAGATCCTGGATGTTTACGGATATACCGGCGGATACAATCTGCACATAGCCTTTGCCACCGGATACGCGGCTGGCAGCGCCTGCACCGGGCATAAAGACTGACGGTTTTATCCCTTTTTTCTGCGGGGCAGGGCGCAGGCCACGTCGGAATAGGCCACCACCTGATTCTTCCCCTGGGATTTGGCCTGATACAGGGCGCGGTCCGCCGCGCCGATCAGGTCGCTTGCTTCCCAGTCTTCACCGTGCATAGAGGCCGTGCCGATGCTTATGGTGAAGTGGATGGGCGAGTCCACCTCCCCGGTCTTTTTGCGAGGGATAAAATTGTATTCCTGGGTCAGCAGACGCAAGGTCTCGGCCTGTTCCACTGCTTTTTCTTCCGGTGTGTTTTCGAATATAACGGATAACTCCTCCCCGCCGTAACGGCAGACCACTCCTTTGTGTAGTTCCGCCTGGGAGCGGATTACCTTGGACAAGGCCTGTAGCACGTCGTCTCCCACCTGGTGTCCCCATTTGTCGTTTATGGCCTTGAAGTCATCCACGTCGATCATAAGCAAAGACAAAGGGAGTTCTTTTTCCCGATGCAGGGCGGTGGTCTTTTTTAGATAGGAGTCAAACACCCCGCGGTTAAATATGTTGGTCAGCAGATGGTCGAACATGGCGGTCCGTTCCAACATCCTTGCCCGCTGCTCCCATATTTTGGCTTCGCCTTTGGCCTCCTGGATCATCTCCTGGATCGAACTGCGAATGGAGGAGACGATTTCCTGGGGATCTTTTTTTGCCTGGATGTCCGCGATTGTGGTTTCCCCAAAGGATTCCATCCGCTGCGTCTGGCGCTCCACCGATCCCTTAAGGTCCTTGAGTATGGAATGTAGCTGGCTGAGCAGGTCCGAGGAGATTTTCTGTTCCCGGGCCAGGTCATCTTTGGTCCTTTTCAGCTGTCGGTCCATCTCGGAGGTCAGGTAGTCCTCAATGGTTTTATAGGCCCGGGCCAGCCTTTCCCGGGGAGGGGCGGCGTCTTCCAGGATGCTGAATATTTCGCGTTGCAAAATGGATTTGTCTTTCTCGGTGAGACAGCTCAAGCGGATAATTACATTACGGACAAAAAGGATGACCGCTATCCAATCCGGATCGTCCTCGAGCCCGATCCGGGTCAAAAGGTCCTGAAGCTCCTGCATGCTCAGGCCGTGTTTTATGTTATCCGCGCTCATGCACTGCTGCCTCCCTGCACTGACAATGCGGGCAATAGGTGGAGGTCCGGCCAGCCACCTTCATGGTCTTGAGCCGGCTAGAACATTTTGGACAGGGTTTGTCCTTTCGGCCGTAAACCGCGAATTGTTCCTGGAAACGGCCCGGCCTGCCGGAGGCGTCAATATAGTCCCGGAAGGTGCTGCCCCCGGCCTGGATAGCCTTTTTAAGCACATCCTGCAAACGAAAAAAGAGTTTGGCCAAGCGGTCTCTTCCCAGGGAATCGGATGGAGCATTGGGGGGGACTTTGGCCTCAAACAGGGCCTCGTCTGCATATATGTTCCCCACACCGGCTATTGTTTTCTGGTCTAAAAGCAGGGCCTTTATCTTCGCCCGGCGCCTGAAAAAAAGGTCCACGAATTCCTCCTGGCTCATTTCCAGGGGTTCCGGACCCAGATGGGCATAAAAGTCCCAGTCCTCCATTTCCCGCTTGGAAAGGAGCGCGCAATAGCCGAATTTGCGCTGATCCTGGAAACAAAGGAGACTCCCGTCCTGCAGGGCAAAGCCCAAGTGCGGTTTATCTCCGGCCTCCAGGCCGTCCGGGGAGTAGATCATCCGGCCGGTCATTTTCAGATGGAATATTAACCGATATCCGTTGTCCAAAACAAAGACAAGGAGCTTGGCCCGACGAAAGACCCGGACGATACCGGCGCCCAAAAGCGTGCGGGTGAAAAACGTCTCTTCGCAGCGCAGTATCCCTGGGTTGAAGACAAAGACATCGGAAATGACCTTCCCGGAGATATGCGTGTTAAGGTAGCGGGCAATGGTCTCAACTTCCGGCAGTTCGGGCATGCCTCTATTCCTTGTTCCGGCCGAGATCAAAGCAGACAGTGCGTGCAGAGCCGCTGCTCTTGATTTCCAGGCAGAGTTCGCGTCCCCTTTGTCTGGATTCCAGGGCGGCCTCATGCAGGTCCATAAGCCGGGTAACCTCTCGCCCGTCCGCTTTGCTCAGGATGTCCCCGCGGCCAATCCCCTTTTTTTCGGCTAAGGACCCGGAGACCACCTCCTGGACCACGACCGTACCGTCTTTTTCCTCCATAACCATCCCCAGCCTGCTCGGAGGGGTTGAAGGGCAGTAGTAGAACAGGCCTTGGTCCGCATCTATGCATTCAGGCTCTCGTTTGGGGAGCACGCGGATTATTCCTGCTTCCGGGTCCAGGTACTCCAGACGGTAGCCGAGTCCCCAACCAGTCTCCACATGCCCGGCCCCGGTCAGTATCAGCATGGGCAGTCCGGTCTGCCGCTGCCTTGCGACCGCCTCTTCGGCCATCTTGCTTTCCCGTACTGCCTGGGCCAGGAAAAAGCGTTCCCTGGACAGCCCGGTTTCCTCCAGCATCTTGGAGTGCCCGGAAAAAAAGGGCTCCAAAGCCTCTTTTTGCCCTTCGGGTGGAGGGATGATCTTTTGCGGGAGGTGTTTTTTCTGTTCCTTGTCCAGACCGGTCAGTCCCTGGCGGCTTACAGTGCGTACCACTTCCGAGGGTAGGTTCAGCCCGAAGACCGGCAGGTCGTGCTCCCGGGCCAGTTCGAATATGCGGGAGTAAAAACCGTAATCATACCCCCAGTTGTTTGCCCAGTCCAGACGGCCTTGCAGATCGGCAAGGTCGAGGTCCCCGGAATTGAAGCGGTCCAGGACCGGCTGCATATTTGCGGTGACCATCTCCAGACCAATACAGAACCTTTTGCCGGACTCGGCCATGATCCGGACCAGCTTGGCCTGGACCTGGTGGTCGCATTTGTTGGTGTGTCCTTCCCCAAAAAGGATGTATCCGGATCCCTTCAGCTTGCGGGGCAGTTTTTCCTTTTTTAGCCGCTCCTCCTGGGGGCAGGAGATAAACGAGCCCGCCAGGGGTTCGGCCTCCGGCCAAGGCGCCTCGGCCGGCTGCTGGGACGCACACCCGGCTACGAGTGCGGAAAAAAGAATCAGTAGCCGGGCTAGTCCCACTTGCGCCTGTCCTCAATGGATTTTATCTGCGGGGGTAAGGCCCCGGGTTCGAGTATCTTCAGGGTGGGCCGGATCTTAATCTTTTCCCGGAACAGATGCAAAAGTTCTGAATCCCGCTTGAACTCCGAGGTCTCAATGTGCAGGACCATTTCGTCTATGCCCCCTTCGTTGGTGACCACGATCTGCCATCTCTTGACCTCTTCGAAACTGGCCATGACCTGCTCCACTTGATGCGGATAGACGAACATGCCCTTGATTCGGGCGGTAGTGTCCACCCGGCCGACTATCTTGCCCAGCCTGGGCGATGTCCGGCCACAGGGGCAGGGCGCAGGGTCAATATAGGACAGATCCCCGGTGGCCAGCCGGATGAGTGGATAGGTCTTGTTGAATGTGGTGACCACGATTTCGCCCACCTCCCCGTTTTTGAGAGGGATCCCGGTATCCGGATGGCAGATTTCCACGAAGGCCCGGTTGGCGATGTGCAGCCCGTTTTTGTGGTAGCATTCGTAGCCGATGCATCCCACATCAGCAGTTCCGTAACCTTGGCGCATGATGAGGTCGAATTTTTTCTCCAGGGAAGAACGGGTCTTTTCCGGGAATTTTTCCCCAGTGACAAAAGCCACTTCCAGAAACAGATCCCTGCGTAGATTAAAACCCTTTTCCTCCCCTTTCTGGGCCAGATGCATGAGATAGCTGGGAGTCCCAACATATCCGGTCACCCGCAATTTCTGCATGATGTCCAGCTGGGTGTTGGTATTCCCTGGACCGGCGGGCACTGCGGCGCAGCCGAGATTGCGCAGGGGTTCCTCAAACATAAGCCCGGCCGGGGTGAGGTGGTAGTTGAAGGTGATCTGGGCTATGTCTCCGGACCGAAAACCGGTGGCATAAAAGGCCTCGGTCCAGCCCCAGTAGTTCTCGTTCTTGTCCTCGGGGTCAAAGATGGGCCCCGGGGACAGAAACACCCGCTTGAGCTCCCCGATGTCCTTGGTCAATAGGCCGCCCAGTCTGGGGCCCATGGACTGTAAAAAGATGAGTTCCTTTTTTTTGAGGATGGGGATATGCTTCAAGTCCGAGAGCTGGGAGAACTTGTCCACTGAGAACTGAGCCCGGTCAAAACGTTTTTTTACGTCCTCGGAATACCGGTAGGCATAGGTCAAAAGCTCTTTGAGCTGGATCTGGTAATATTTCTGCCGTTCGCCCTCATCCAGGACTTCCTTGCGGCTCAAGATTCCTTCGGTACGGTCTTTTCGGGTCATGATTTCTTGTTCCTCGCTATTTTTTGGAAATTTCAACCATTATTAAGTGCATATCTTTAAACATAGTGGACAAAAAAATCAAGAGCCGGGGTGTTTTTTGGGGTATAATTATTCGTAATAACTGTTGATTTTTTAATAAGAAAAGGATGGCTGGTGGTAAAAAACCGGGGCGCTAGTTACCCGGGGTAAAGGGGAGCTAATGGACCAGAGGGGTAGCTCCCGGCTCAGGGCCTATTCGTGCATACATCGAGCGAAGACCAGAAAGCCGGTATGGCCGACCATGCGGTCCTCCGGCCGGAAGCGCTCCGCAACCGGTTTGTAGCGGCGAATTAGGATCTCCATCACCTCAACCTCGCCGAAGGGTTGATCTTCCATGGTCTGCAAAAGTGCCTGGACCTGGTTGGCAGTGGGGAGGAGGAAGCCCACGGGCGCGCCCGGAATCACTGCCGCCGGGATGTGCCCCAGGCAAAGCCAGGGAGTGCGGACATCCAGAAAGAGTGCATCCGCCCCGGTATGCAGGAAGCCCTGCTCTATATCGTGTAGGTTCTGTTCCACCCGGTTTTGTAGACCGCAGCGTTCAAGATTCTTGGTGCATAGATTGTAGAAGTCCTCGCGCCGCTCATAGGTTATGACCCGGCCGGTGTCTCCGGCGAACCAGGCCAGGGCGGTGGTCAGCGATCCGGACCCGGACCCGGCCTCGATTATTTTCCTGCCCGGACCCACGCCCAGCTTGACCGTTATGTATCCGATTTCTTTGGGATACATTATCTGAGTGCTCCTCTTGATCGACTTTATAAAGTCGTACAGAGCGGGCTTTAGGACCAGGTACTGTTTGTCTTTGTGGGTGTGGACCCGGCCGCCGAAGCCCTGCTCCATGGCCGAGCGGATACTCAGGGTGCCGTCGTGGGTGTTCAGGCTGGCCTCGGGATCGGCAAGGACAAAATAGCGTTTCCCCTTGGGGCTGACGAGCATGAGGAGCTGGCCGGATTCGAGCATGCTTTCTCCTGTATGCGGGACTGGCTGCCCGCAGATTTGACCTGTTGGGGATAAAGGGTATATTAATTTTTTAAATCATCCGGGGAAATACCCGGCCGGGCTGTCAAAGGAGTGCGATTGATAGCCTGTTTGCTTCGGGGTTGCAACTGCATAGTCGCCTCCGGGCTCGCTGTAACGGGATGCGGAGATATAAGGGTACATGGATTTCAAGTATATATTTGGACCGGTTATGTCCTCCCGCCTAGGCCGCTCCCTGGGTCTGGATCTTTTGGGGGCCAAGATATGTGATTTTGACTGCCTGTATTGCGAGGTGGGCAGGACCAGGATGCATACCGCGGTCAGGGATGTTTATGTGTCCGGGGACCTTATTCTGGAGGAGCTGGCTCTGTGGTTCGAACAGGGACACACGCGGCCGGGCTACATCACTCTGGGCGGGATGGGGGAGCCCTGCCTGAACACCGAGACCGGGAGGATCATAGGCGAGGTCAAGCGTTTCTGTCCGGATATTCCGGTGGCCGTACTCACCAATTCTTCCCTTTTGCATCTGAGCGAAGTCAGGCGGGAACTCAGCTTGGCCGACGCGGTTTTGCCCTCATTGGACACGGTGGTGGAAGAGGAATTTCTGCGCCTGAACCGTCCCTGTCCGGGGGTTGGGCTTTCCAATCTCCTGGAGGGGCTGCTGGCGTTCAGAAGGGAGTACACCGGCCGCATATTTCTGGAGACCCTTCTGGTCCCGGGATATAACGATTCTGAGCAGAACCTGCATGGCCTGCGGGATTTCTGTAGCCGCCTGTCTCCGGACAGACACGATCTGACCCGCATGACCCGGCCGGGTTCATATATCCGGGCCCCGAAGACAGACCCTGAGCTGGAAGGGAAGTGGCGGGAACTTTTAGGATTGGACATAGCAAGTATCGATTCAGGAGAGGACCAGTCCCATGGGCCGGACAAAGGGGGCAGACTGGACCCGGAAACGGTTTTGGCCTCGCTTCGGCGGCGGCCCCAGACCGTGGAGCAGCTGGCCTTTGCACTCGGTGGGGGCATTCCGGATATCGCGGCCGAGCTGGAAAGACTGCGCCGCAGGGAACGGGTCCGGGCGGACCGGGACCTGAATACAGACAAAATTTTTTTCTCAGTGAGGTAGAAGCAAGGTTATGGTAGCGAATAAGAAAAAAAGGAAGATGTTTATAAGCGTTTTGCCCGGGGAGCAGATAGAATTGGCCCTGGCCGAGGACGGCTGGCTGCAGGAATATTATGTGGAGATGCTGCACCAGAGCAAGACAAAAGGCAATATTTACCGCGGCAGGATCCACAATATCGATCCCGCCCTGCAGGCCGCGTTCATTAACTACGGGGCCAAGAAGAATGGTTTTTTGCAGGTGGATGAGGTGCATCCGGAATACTATCAGAAAGATATCAAGCCGACCAAGGGCTATAAGTACCCGCCCCTGCAAAAGGTGTTGAAGTCCGGCCAGGAGCTTTTGGTCCAGGTGGTCAAGGAACCGACCGGGAATAAGGGCGCCTTTCTGACCACGTATCTCTCCCTTCCCGGTCGGTTTCTGGTCCTTACCCCGGGACGGGAGCAGATGGGTATCTCGCGCAAGATAGAGGACGAGAAGGAAAGGGAAAGACTGCGCTCCATAGTGGAGGAATTTAACCTGGAGGAGGGCTTGGGCGTTATCGTGCGTACCGTGAGCGAAGGTCAGAGCAAAACCAGCTTGTCCAGGGACATGCAGTTTTTGAAGCGGCTGTGGAAGGAGGTGCGCAGAAAAGGGATGTCCGCCAGCGCGCCGGAGCTCATAAACCAGGAGAAGGACTTGGCCTTCCGGGCCATCCGGGACTATCTGACCTCTGATGTGGGCGAGGTCTGGGTAGACGATGAGGAGGTGGCCGGGCAGGTCAGGCAGTTCGTCTCCCTTGTTTTTCCCCGCCGCAAGTCCATGGTCAAGCTGCATCAGGATCCGGAGCGCAGCCTTTTGGAGAGATTCAACCTGGAGCAGCAGATCTCCCAGGTCGCGGCCCGGGAAGTGGAGCTGCCCGGAGGCGGGCAACTGGTGTTTGATCAGTCCGAGGCCCTGACCGCTGTGGATATCAATTCCGGCAAGCTGGGTGCGGAAAAGAATTTCCGGGAAATGGCCTACAAGACGAACATGGAAGCGGCCACGGTCATTCCCCAGCAGCTCCGCCTGCGGGATATCGGCGGGCAGGTGGTTATCGACTTCATCGAGATGAAGGACAAAAAGCATGTCCGGGAGGTGGAAAAGACCCTGCGGGCCGGATTGAAAACGGACAAGGCCCGTACGGATATGAACCGCATGTCCAGATTCGGATTGGTTCAATTGGTGCGGCAGCGCCTGGGATCCTCGGCCTTGTCCATAACCTGGCGCAATTGTGAATGCTGTAACGGGACCGGGCGGGTGCGCAATCTGGAATGGCAGGCACTGCAGGCCCTAAAGGAGATTTACAGGCTGCTCAGGCGCAAGTCTTGTCCCGAGGTACTGGAGTACACTGTAGATCCGGGACTGGCTCTGTATCTTTTGAACAAGAAGCGCAAACAGCTGCACGAGATGGAACAGAGTTCAGGGCGCAGCATAGAGATAGTCACTGCCACCAGGGGGTAATCCGGGCATGGCCGGCCGTGTTCTGCTCCATATCTGCTGCGGGCCGTGTGCTATCTATCCGGTCAGGTGCCTGCGCCGGGCCGGTCTGGAAGTGGTCGGCCTATTTTACAACCCGAATATCCACCCCCTCAAGGAGTATCTGAGCCGCAGGCAGGGCTTGGTCCGGGTGGCGGAAAAAATGGATTTGAAGGTTATTTACAAGGATGATGAATATGATCCGCAAGATTATTTGCGGGCCGTGGCCTTCCGGGAAAATAACCGCTGCCGCATATGCTATCACATGCGCCTGGAGCGGGCTTGGTCCATAGCCTCCAGGGGCAAGTTTGACTTTTATTCCTCCACTCTTTTGTACTCCAGGCAGCAGATGCACGAGACAGTGGCCGCATTGGGCCGGGATGCGGCCGGAAATTCCGGAACCCGGTTCTACTATCAGGATTTTCGTCCCGGATGGAAAGAGGGCATTGAGCAGTCCAAAGAGTGGGCAGTGTATCGGCAGCAGTACTGTGGCTGCATCTACAGCGAAAAGGAACGCTATATCCGGGAACTCAACGCCTTGATATCGTTTTGAGCCGGGATTTTTGATGCGCCTGTATGTGCACATACCCTTTTGCCGCAGCAAATGTACGTATTGCGCTTTTTTTTCCCAACAGCTAATCCCCGAGAGCAAGCAGATTTTTTTGGCCGGGCTGGAGCAGGAGATCAGGCGGCGGGGAGATGAGTACGGGGACAGACGCGTCAAAAGCGTGTATTTCGGGGGCGGGACCCCGTCGGTCCTCCCGCTCCAGGATTTGGAGCAAATAATCGGTTGGATAGACAAAGAATTCTCTTTGGACAAGGGGCTGGAGTTCACCCTGGAGGGCAATCCGGAATCCTTGGGCAGGAGGGATTATATCCGCGGCCTAACCGGGTTGGGCGTGAACAGGGTGAGCATCGGCCTGCAGTCCCTGGCCCCGGAGCAGCTCCATGTACTGGGCAGGGCCCATACAGCTAGGCAGGGTCTGGAGACCTTGCGCCTGGTCCGGGAAGCCGGCCTGGAAAACACGGGCGTGGATCTTATCTGGGGTTTGCCCGGCCAGTCTCCGGCCCAATGGCTGGAGACCCTCAAGACCGTGGTCCGCCACGGCCCGAAGCATATTTCCTGTTACGGCCTGACCCTGGAGCCGGGCACTGTCCTGGCTCGACAGGAAGAGGAGGGCGGGCTGGAATTCCCGGGTGAAGACGAACAGGCCCGCATGTATATCTATGGCGCGGAATATCTGGAGGGCGCGGGCCTGCTCCAGTATGAGATATCCAATTTCGCCCGCATGGGTTTTGCCTGCGGGCACAATCTGGGCTACTGGCAGGGAGAGGACTTTCTGGGACTGGGTCCTTCCTCGGTATCCACCCTGGACGGGCAGAGGTGGCAGAATCCGGCTAATGTCAAGGATTATGCCCATGCTGCTGAATACGGGTCCGCAAGAGAGGGACGGGAATTTATATCCCCGGACAAGGCCCTTAAAGAGATGGTCATGCTTTCGTTGCGCACCACCCGGGGGCTTTCCCTGCGCGAGTACCGCCTCGCCTCCGGCCGGGATTTTTGCGCCGTTTATCGCAATCTTATTCAGGCCCTGCACGACAACAATTTGATCCGGATCTCGGGCGGTTACGTTCGTCTGACCAAAAACGGCATGCTGGTAAGCGATGCGATCATCTCCCGCATACTAAACAACCGGGTCTGAAAAGGCTGTGACCGTTCATCTGCTGTTTTTCTCCGTTGGCCTTTTTTTAGTGGTCGCAGAAAGATAAGGGTCTATTTTCAAAAACTTCAAAAAAAGTCCGGAAGGGTTTGAAAAAGGAGGGTGAGAGTCTTGTTTACTCCCGCACAAATCATGGGCCTTTGCATACTTGCTCCCGTCTTGGGAGCGTTGCTGGTGCTGCCCAACATCCGCATCCTGCAGAAGGCGGTGGTTATGGCCTCGGCCGTTCTGGTGACGACCGGTTCGGTGCTGGCCTATCTGGCCGGGCCCATGCAGTATGATCCGGATCTGGGGCCGTTTCTGAATTCCCATCTGCTCGTCGCTGTACTGGATTTTCTCCTGCTCTTTGTCATCCTGTACATAGGCGTGAGACGCAGAAACCATCTCATAACCGTGTTGACCGGGCTGCAGATCGTGTTTCTGGCTGTGGTCGAGCTGATGCCCGGTCCGTCCATGCACAGCCAGCCTTTGTTCGCGGATGAGTTTTCACTTATGATGCTCTTGGTGGTTAGTGTGGTCGGCTCGCTCATATGCCTTTACGCCGTGGAATACATGCGCAGGCACGAAGAGCATCTGGGGCTGGAGAGATCCGCCCAGGGCAGGTTCTTTTTCTTCATGCTCCTTTTTCTCGGGGTCATGAACGGTCTGGTTCTGAGCAATAATCTGCTGTGGCTGTATTTTTTCTGGGAAGTGACCACTTTTTGCTCCTTTGTCCTAATCGGGCATGACGGTACCACTGAAGCCCGGCAAAACAGCGAGAAAGCCCTGTGGATGAATCTTCTGGGCGGTCTGGCTTTGGTTCTCGGTCTGGTGATAGTCCGGGCCAATGACCTGCCTCTGGAGCTCATGGCCCTGGTAAACGAGCCCCGGGCCGGTGTCCTGCTTCTGCCTATGGCCCTTTTCTGCCTGGCCGGCTTCACCAAGTCCGCGCAAGTCCCGTTTCAGAATTGGCTGACCGGGGCCATGGTCGCCCCCACCCCGGTGTCCGCGCTTTTGCATTCCTCGACCATGGTCAATGCCGGCGTATATTTCATCCTCCGTCTGGCCCCGGCCTTTCAGGATACTTTGTTCGCCTCCTATGTGGCCCTTTTCGGGGCTTTTACCTTTATCGCCACCTCCACTCTGGCCTTGTCCCAGACCAACGGGAAGAAAATACTGGCCTATTCCACAATAGGCAATCTGGGCATGGTCATCGCCTGTGCCGGGATCGATACCCCGGCGGCCATGTCTGCGGGAATTTTACTTATCCTGTTTCACGCCCTATCCAAAGGGCTGCTGTTCATGTGCGTAGGGAGCATAGAACAGAAGATAGGCAGCCGGAATATAGAGGACATGCGCGGGTTGTTTTCCATTATGCCCAAGACCACGATCGTCACGGTCATCGGCATGATAACCATGTTTTTGCCCCCGTTCGGGGTGCTTCTAAGCAAGTGGATGGCCATAGAGGCCTGCTCCAAGCAGCCTCTGGTCGTGGTCATGCTCGCTTTGGGCAGCGCTTTTACAGTGGTCTTCTGGGCCAGGTGGGCCGGCCTTCTCTTGAGCTCCACTTTCAGCGAAGAGGAGATGAAAAAGGAGGTTCAGAGCTGGTTCGTTTCCATCCCTCTGACCGCCCTGGCCGCCCTGAGCGTTGTTACCAGTTTACTGGTCGTCGGGGTGTATACCCGGATGGTTCAGCCCGTGGTCCAAAAATACTACAGTGAAGGGATCTATCTGACCGGCAGCGGCGGATTGTTCAACGAGATCGGCGCCTTTGCCATATATCCGGTATTCTTTATCCTGGTGGCCGGACTCATATACGCTATCCGCGCCGCATCCAGGATCCGGGAGCGCTCTTATTCCGCCCCGTACATGTCCGGCATCCAGCTCAGGGAGGGGGAGCAGTTCGGATTCAACGGCCCCCTGGGCATATTTGTCCCCTTTAAGAGCGGAAACTATTATCTCCGGGACTATATCGGCGAGGAACGCATACTCACCGGGATCAATATTGTCGGTATCGGGATAATTATTATCCTTATGGCTGGCGTGTTTTAGGCCTGTTTTCCCGGAGGCGTGTTCGAAGCTGACCCTGTACAATGCTTATTTTCAAAAGTAACGGAGTCTGACCATGTTTTCAGCCGGAAACCTGTTTTTGGGCATAATAAGTATCCTCCTGGCACCGTTTGTTGGCGGGCTTATAGCCGGGATAGACCGGAGGCTGACCGCTTGGTTCCAGGGCCGGTACGGACCTCCCGTTCTGCAGCCTTTCTACGACGTGTTAAAGCTCCTGGGCAAAAAACGCATGGCGGTCAATTACTGGCAGATTTTGTGCGCGCATATCTATCTGGTGTCCGCGGCCATGTGCGTATTCCTGTTCGCCATCCAGTCTGATCTTTTGATGATCTTTTTTGTTTTGACCATCGGCGGGGTGTTTATGGTCATGGGCGCGTTGTCCACTCCTTCCCCGTACAGCCAGGTCGGAGCCCAGCGCGAACTAATGCAGATGCTCACCTACGAGCCCCTTCTGGTCCTGGTCTTTGTGACCATCTATTTTGTTACCGGGAGTTTCAAAATCTCGGACATTTTGAATCATGGGGAGCCGATTCTTTTGACCCTGCCGCTTATGTACCTGGTTCTGGGCTTTGCCCTGACCATTAAGCTGCGCAAATCGCCTTTTGATATCTCCACCTCGCATCACGGACATCAAGAGATAGTCAAAGGGGTCTTGACCGAATACTCCGGCCCGCATCTGGCCATCGTGGAGATTGCGCACTGGTACGAGATCGTGCTCGTATTGGCGATTTGTGCTTTATTTTGGTCCACCAGCGCAGTGGGCATGGCAGTTTTGCTGGTTTTGACCTACATGGGGGAGATACTGATTGACAATCTGGTGACTCGGGCTACCTGGCGCTGGATGCTGACCTATGTCTGGGGGGTTGGAATCGGTCTGTCCTTTATGAATATAGCGCTCTTGTACGCAGAATATTTTTAAATACCCTGGAAAAACTGGAGCATTCAGATGAACTTCCTCAAGAGCTTTGCGAATATGTCCAGAGTAAAATCACCCTGGCTTCTGCATTTTGATTGCGGCAGCTGCAACGGGTGTGACATCGAGGTCCTGGCCTGCCTCACCCCGGTCTACGATGTGGAGCGGTTTGGAATAATAAATGTGGGCAATCCCAAGCACGCTGATCTGCTCTTGGTCACCGGCACGGTCAACTACCGCAACCGCCCGGTTCTGGAGAATATCTACGACCAGATGCCCCACCCCAAGATCGTGGTCAGCGTTGGGTCCTGCGGGAACAGCGGCGGGATTTTCCGGGACGCCTACAATGTTATCGGCGGGATAGACAAGGTTATCCCGGTGGATATCTATGTCCCGGGCTGTCCGCCCAAGCCGGAGGCCATAATCGACGGAGTTGTGGCCGGGCTGGGCGCCCTGTCCGCAAAGGACGGCCGGGAGGTTTCTCCCGTGACTGACGAACTCAGCGAGATGAGTGCCACTTATTCCGAGAGATACGAGAATTTCAAGACCGGAGAGGAAAAATGATCGAGCGGATAAAAAGGTCCGAACTCAAGAACCGGGTTTGGGAAATGAAGAATATGGGATACAGGCTGGTGACCATGTCCAGCGTGGATAACGGCGAGGACATTGAATACATATACCATTTTGACAAGGACCTGAATATGGTCAATTTCGCGATAAGCGTTCCCCACGGGGAATGCCCGGAGAGCATATCCGGGATTTACGGCTCTGCTCTTCTGGTGGAAAATGAAATTCAGGACCATTTCGGGGTGAGTTTTACCGGGTTGGCCCTGGATTTTAAAGGGTCGTTTTTTCTTGAGGACGAGGTGCAGAAGGCTCCTTTCTGCGCCATGAGCATTAAAAGGCAGGAAAGCAACGCAAAGGGAGATGAATAATGGCCCCGACAGTAATACCTTTCGGACCGCAGCACCCGGTACTGCCGGAGCCCCTGCACCTGCAGATAACCGTGGTCGACGAGGTGGTCACTGAAGTCCTGCCCAAACTGGGTTTCGTTCACCGCGGCCTGGAGAATCTGGTGCTTAAAAGGGATATCCACCAGATGGTACAGGTGGTGGAGCGGGTCTGCGGGATATGCAGCTGTATTCACGCCCATACCTATTGCCTGGCTATTGAGGAGCTTATGGATGTTCAGGTCCCTCCGCGGGCGGAGTATCTGCGGATTATCTGGGGCGAGGTGCATCGCATGCACAGCCATCTCTTGTGGCTGGGTCTTTTGGCCGACGCCTTCGGTTTTGAGAGCCTTTTCATGCAGTGCTGGAAGATCCGGGAGAAGGTTATGGATATTCAGGAGGCCACATCCGGGAACAGGGTTATTGTTTCCGTGAATGTGGTCGGCGGAGTTAGGCGGGAAATGACCCCGGAACAGTGCACCTGGATACTGGAGACCCTGGAAGAGGTGGAAAAGGAGCTTCTGGAGATCAAGCAGGTTTTTATCGACGATTTTTCCGTGCAAAAGAGAACCCGGGGCGTGGGCATCCTCAGCCGGGATGAGGCCTATGAGTCCGGGGCCGTGGGGCCGACCCTGCGTGGCAGCGGCGTGGCCCAGGACGTGCGCCAGAGCGGATACGGCGCGTATTCCGAGCTGGATTTCGAGCCGGTGATCGAGCCGGACGGGGACAGCTACTCCCGGGCCAAGGTCCGTTTCCGGGAGGTCTTGCAGAGTATTGATCTGGTCCGCCAGGCCATAAGCAGGCTCCCGCGTGGGGAGAACCGGGTCAAGGTCAAGGGCTGGCCGGAAGGCGAGGCCATAAGCCGCAGTGAACAGCCTAGAGGCGAACTCATGTATTATATCAAGGCGGACGGTACCAAGCACCTGGAAAGGATGCGCATCCGCACGCCGACGTTTGCCAATATCCCGGGCATGCTCAAGATGCTCCCCGGGGTGGATCTGGCCAATGTCCCGGTGGCGGTTTTGTCCATTGACCCCTGCATAAGCTGTACAGAAAGATAGAGGTATGCCATGCTGCACATGACCCCGAGTATTTTGAAGAACTTTTTTTCCAAAAGCGCCACCCGCCTTTATCCTGTGGATGTGCGGGAGCCGTTCGAGCTTTCCCGGGGTGCGCTGGAGATCCGTCTGGAGGACTGCATCTTCTGCGGGACATGCATGCGCAAGTGCCCGTCAAAATGCATCACCGTGGATAAAAAAGGCTTCTGGGATATGGATCCGTTCGCCTGTGTTTACTGCGGGATTTGTGTGGATAACTGCCCCACAAGCTGCCTGTACCAGAGCCGGGACTACCGTCCCCCGGAGGAGGAGAAGTTTCACGTATCCCTGCAGGGCGAGCCGCCGAAGAAAAAGGGCAAAGTTAAGCTACAGGGCCCTGAAGATGGCGCCGGCGGACCCGGAGAGGAGGAAGCGGCCGGTTCAGAAAGCGAGGACGTCGGCAAGGAGTAATTTTTCGTCTGAGACCCGGGGTCATCAGGGTGGATAACTAGGGGGGCAGGAGTTGGGTCTGGATTCTTTCTTCAAGATTAAAGAGAGAAAAAGCTCTGTTGGCACCGAGGTGCTGGGCGGGACCACCACCTATCTGGGGCTTGTCTATATAGCGTTTGTCCAGCCCGTGATTCTGTCCGCGGCCGGGATGGACTTCGGAGCCGTTCTCACCGCTACCTGTATGAGTTCGGCTCTGGCTTGTCTGATAATGGGCCTTTTTGCTAATTACCCCATAGCCTTGGCTCCGGCCATGGGGCACAACTTCTATTTTACCTACGCGGTTGTCCTGGGTTTGGGCATCGCCTGGCAACAGGCGCTCGGAGCCGTACTGGCGGCCGGGCTTATCTTCTTCGCGCTTTCCCTGACCAATCTAAGACAAAAACTGATCGACTCCATTCCCGCGTCCCTGGCTGGTGCGATCGGTTGCGGCATCGGTCTTTTGATCTCTTTTGTGGGCTTTAAATGGGGAGGCATCATAGTCAGCAAGCCCGGAACCTATGTGGGACTCGGGGACCTCACTTCGGGGCCGGTCCTACTCGCTCTGGGCGGCCTGGCGATCATTTGCGTCCTGTTGGTCCAAGGCTTCCGGTCGGCCATTCTTTTGGGAGTTCTGGCTACCGCCGGCATGGGGCTTGCGGCCGGTATAGTGGAGTATCACGGTTTGCTTTCCATGCCCCCTTCAGTGCTGCCCACATTTATGCACCTGGATCTGAGCGGATTGCTGAATGCGGATTTACTTATAGTTGTTGGGATATTTTTGTTTCTGGAAGTCTTTGATACCATGGGTACTTTGATCGGTATCGCCCCGGAGGCCGGTTTGATGCGCAACGGAAAGATAGACATAAACAAAAACGCCTTTCTCGCTGACGCCTCCGGGACCATTGTCGGTTCCTGCATGGGGACCTCGACCATTGCCTGTTATGTGGAAAGTTCCGCCGGAATTTTGGCCGGAGCGAGAACTGGGCTTGCCGCACTAACAACAGGGGCGCTGCTTTTGATTACCCCGTTTTTTTATCCGCTGGTGAAAACAGTCGGGGGAGGGGTGGCGGTCTCGGAAAAGCTCACCCTTTATCCGGTGACCGCTCCGGCCCTTATAGTAATCGGGATTATGATGATGAAGGCTGTCAGTCGGGTGAACTGGAAAGACTATTCGGATGCGGTCCCCGCCTTTTTGACCATTGTGGTAATGCAGCTCAGTGTAAGCATTACCGACGGCATTGCCTTCGGGTTTATTTCCTACAGCCTGCTGTCATTATTCAACGGCCGCTTCCGGCGGACCAGCCCCATTATCCACGCCTGCTCCGCGCTCCTTCTGATCAGATATGCCTTTTTTGTCTAAGTGTTTAACTTGCCCAATTCTCCATCCGAAGTGATTTTATGCACCGGAATTGTCTTTAGTTATGTACATGCAAATATTGGTAGCAATTGTTTAATCGTGTCTGGCGTGTTGCCCGAGCAGGTTTTTTCAGTAAGACGGAGTGTAGTCGGCCATCTTGTTCAGGACCTCGGCGGGGTCGTTGCCGGTGATAAGCATCCCCCGGTGGGCAGGCTTCACAAATTCCTCTTCTTCTGCATGCCTTAAGAACCGCAGCAGGTATTGAAAATATCCGCTTACCTCCATGACTGCGCACGGTTTTTGGTGCAACCGGAGCTGGGACCAGGTCAAAATCTCGAAGAGCTCCTCTATAGTCCCTAATCCTCCAGGAAGGGCGATGAACCCGTCCGCTGCCTTGGCCATGGCCATTTTTCTCTCGTGCATGGTCTCCACAAGCTTGAGCCGGGTCAGCCCCCCGTGCGAGATCTCCTTGTCCATCAAGGCCCGGGGGATGACTCCGGTGACCGTCCCGCCGGATTCGAGCACGGAGTCGGCAATGGCCCCCATCACCCCGATACTCGCCCCGCCGTAAACAAGGCCGATGTCTCGCCGGCCCATTTCTTTGCCCAGCTCTCGCGCGGCTTCGATATAATCCGGCCGTGCCCCGGGGCTGGAGCCGCAGTAAACGCAGATACTTTTCATAGCTGTCCGGGTTTTGTAACTGCTTGCAAATGGATTGATCCAATGTCGGGGTGGACTTGTTCAGGAGACAACGATTTCTTCCGCCTGCCAGCCCTGCCCTACCCATAAGCCGATTATTTGTAAATGGCTGTACCTGGTGCGCAGAAAGCGGACCGCTTGCCGTATCTGTTCTGTTTGCACTTTTTCGGTCTCCGGGTTGCCGGCGCAGTCAAAGTGCCCGGCCACGGCCAGTCCTACAGAAGCGTGCCTGTCCACGGAGATGTTTACTCTTGCGAGTATGGAGTCCAAAGTCCCGGCCGGGGATTGTCCGGCCAGGATAAGGCACGGGCCGGGTTCGGTTATCATATCTACGTAATCGGCCCGGAAGCGGCGTCCTAGATACTCGATTACCGGGAGTTGTACCCGGCCGTCCATGCAATTGATTGCCGTACAAAAACGCATTTAAGTTCCCTCCCTTGTTGAAGAGGGAAAATAACTGAACTCAAGACGAATTCCAAGGGCGGGAAGATGGTCCGTTTTTATGAGTAGCTCGGTTTCGACTTTTTGGAGTGCAAGAAATCGGGCGACCTGCAGCAAATGTAGGTTAGGATTCGAATAAATTTTAAGGTGGTAAATAGTTAAAAGAACAGATAAAAATTTTCGGGCCCTGTTGCGCTCAAAGGTTGTATGAAGCAGCCATCTTCTGCATGTCTGCATAACTGCGTCCGCTGTGCAGGGCGGCGCAAAGATTTAAAGACAGATTCATCTTGGTCGCGGTAAGCTCTACAATTTCGTTTTTTTGCAGATTGAGGCGGTGCTTGATGAAGTCGTACTCAAAGCCGTCGATCAAAAGGGACAGGCCTTCTGCATAGTAAAAGGAGCGCAGATATCCCATGTAATCGGAAAGGGCCTGGGTACCTTTTCTCCTCTCCAGCATATTGTAGACAATGAGATTGATGATCAGTCTTTCCAGGCGCAGGCGGTGGTCCACGTTAAAAAAGCGGTCCATGTCCGCTTCCTTTTGCTCCGCGGTGCGGATTATATTCTGGGCGGCCTCAAAGACCTTTTTTTCATAGATGGGGGAAATCGGGAATTTGGAGATGATGCGGATGAGGACCATCTGCGGGTTCTCATTCGTGGCCATGCCCAGAAGGGAGATGGCCATAAGATCCAGCTTGCGCTGCAGATCCTTAAGCAGGGTCTGTTTCTTTATCCGTCCGAATTTGGAGATCTCCTTGGTCTCCAGGCCGGAATCAAGCAGACCGAGGAGATGGCGGATAAACGGCTCTGTGGTCCGGTCCTGTTCCTTTTGCAGGATGTCTTTGGTCCTCTTCCCGGAAAGTATCTTTTTTAAAGACAGCCAATAGGCGATGACCCCTTCCAGGGGCATCTCCACAATATCGAAATCCCGGGAAAAGGAATGTTCAGCCGGGTCCTTTTTGTTCAAAAAAATATCCTTTATTTTCTCCTCCAGGCCCATGATCTAAGCCCCGAACCCGGTTGGCTCCAAGTCGTCCAGCATCTCCGCCTGTCGGGGGGGCAGCATCCTTTGAGCCGTAAAATACGGAGTCAAGGGTTCCAGATGGAGCTCAAAGGTCTGCAAAAAAAGGTCGGTGAAGAGCTCGCGTATTTTTTCCCGGTTGGAGGCCAGGAAGACCAGACCCTCCCGGGTGTCCCAAACCACGTCAAACACCGCTGGGATGGGCATGGTCCGGGTCATGAGTTTGGCCTTGATCTGGTCCCGGAGTTCTTTTTTCTGGTTTCGGGTGATAAAGTTCGTCCCCTGTTCAGCGAACTGTTTCATTTTCTCTTTAAGGGCGATTTTAAAATGTTTGTTCAGAACCGCTGCCGGGAGCCGTCTAGTGTCCAGCCTGAGCCCGAAGGCCAAAAAATCCGCCTTCTGCGGGGGGGCGGTGACCCATTCGCTGTCCAGCATCTCGTCGAAGCAGACCCACCCGAATCCGCGCTCCTGGGCGGTGTTTTCGATCTCCCGGAAGCCTTTTTTCTTCAGCCTGTCCGTAATCTCGGACCAAAGCGTTTCCGGGACTTCGTCCATTATCCTGTATCTGGTGTAGGCGATACTGGCGCTTAAAAAACCCAATATATACCCTCCTTAGTAGGATTTATTTATCCAGGATTGCCTCCTGACAAACCATTCCCGGATATATTGCCTTGGTATCCAAATTTAGGCAAGTTTGGGCTTGAGACCGGACTTGATTATGGGTAGTTTGTACTGTGTGTCAATAATTCTATATCCATATAACGGCCACAGCCCCTTTGCACGGCCGCTGACCGGAGTCGGATCATGAGTGGTTCTATATGTATCCACGGACATTTTTATCAGCCCCCCCGCCAGGACCCTTGGTTGGAAGAGGTCCTGCCTGAAGCGAGCGCCGCTCCTTTTTCCGATTGGAACGAAAGAATATCCCGGGAATGTTATTCGCCCTTGGCCTTTGCCCGTATCCTAGACAATGAGGGCGGCATACAAAAGATCATAAACTGCTATGAATGGATTAACTTCAATTTCGGACCAACCATTTTGTCCTGGATGGAGCGCCATCTTCCCCGCACTTACGACCGAATCCTGCAGGCGGACCGGGCAAGCCTGAAGCGAAACGGCCACGGCAACGCCATGGCCCAAGTCTATCACCATACCATACTGCCTCTTGACTCTCCGGTGGAAAGGCGCATGGAGATCCGCTGGAGCATATACGATTTTTTGTCCCGGTTCGGGCGCAGACCGGAAGGGATGTGGCTGGCCGAGACCGCGGTGAATACCCCCACCCTCGAGGACCTGGCGGCCGAGGGGATAAAATTCACCATACTGGCCTCGGCCCAGGCCGAGGCGGTAGCCCCCAAGGGCGATTCGGACTGGCAGGCAGTGAATCCGGCCGATTTGAACGTTCACCGGCCCTATGAAGTCCCTCTGCCTTCAGGCAGGACCATGAGTGTGTTTTTTTTCCACCCCGGCCTGGCCACTGCGATTGCTTTTGAAGGCCTCCTGGCGGATGGGGAGAAGTTGTGGCAAAGGCTCGCTCAAGAGTCGGAAGGAAAAATGACCGTGGTGGCCACGGACGGGGAGTCTTACGGGCACCATTTCAAGTTCGGAGAGATGGCCTTGGCCTATGCGTTGAATAGGGCAGCTGAGGGCGCTTCTGGGCCGATTTTGAAGAATGCGGGCCAGCTCCTGGAGGAATTTCCCCCGGAATACCGGGTGCGGATAAGGGAGGATTCCTCCTGGAGCTGCGTCCACGGGCTGGCAAGATGGCAGGAACATTGCGGCTGTGCGGACGGAGGGCACCCGGGATGGAAGCAGCACTGGAGAAAGCCTTTGCGCCGGGCCCTGAATTATTTGAAGTACTACGCGGATGAGCATTTCAGCCGCACCCAGGCGTTTGCTAGCGGCCGGGATGCGCTTATGGAATACGGTCGGGTTTTGTCCGGCCTGCAAAGCAGAGAGGAGTTTGCCGCCAGGTGGTTCCTTTCGGACCCAAGAGACCCGGAAAATGTCCGGTATTGGTCTCTTCTGGAGATGCAGAGGCATTGTCTGGCCTCTTTTGCCAGCTGCGCTTGGTTTTTTGACGACCTTTACCGCCTGGAACCGATGAATGCGCTGGCCAGTGCGCTCAGGGGGATGCAGCTTTTGCGGGCCGCAGGCGGTCCGGATGTCCGGGAGGGGTTCTTGGAGCTGATGGAGGATGCGGACTCCAATCGGAAGGAGGCCGGAAACGGCTGCAGGATATGGACCGAAGAGATCGAACCCCGCCTTGTGGACAGCTTGGGCACAGCTTTGGCCGCGTCTGTGCTCGGAGTCCGGGACGGGGGGAGGTTATTCCCGGGGGTGGACTTTAGCTCTGGTCCGGGTGATGGCCCAGGGACGGTTGTTTTCGAGGTAACCTGGAAGAGGACCGGCTTTCAGGAGAGGGTTGAGATCGAATCTGTTGGGGGTGGACTTGGCCGGTTCGGCCTGCTAGGAGACGCAAAAGGATTGCGATTTGACCGTCTCGCCCCGCGGCTTAAGGCCTTTGTCCAGAACCATTTGGCGTCTGTTTCTGCGGCCGAGTGGTGGGCGGCTGTGCTGCATCAGGCTGAGGAATTTTCCGCAAGCGGCATTTACACCGAACCCGGGCAAGAAGATCTGCCCGCTTCTTTACAGCCTTTGGCCCCGGGACTGGTTTGGCATTGGGTGCAAGGCGGCCGGATACCGATCCGGGCCCTGGAACCGGCAGTCCGCACCGTGCGCGGCAATCCTCTCTTAAAGGATATTTTCAAAAAAGAGCTGGAAAAAGATCTGCTGCAGAGGCTTGGCGCCGGGTCCCATGGGGAGGATCTGTGTGTGATCCTGTCCAGGGCCAGAGAGATCGAGGTTTATCCGGATATGTTCGAGATACAGAACCTTCTTTGGTCCGCGCCTGGAGAATACGGGGACGAATTGTTGCGTATGGCTGGTCTTTCCGCGGCTGCAGGAGTCGGTTGATTATGGGGATGCTGGACATAAAGGAACTCAGCCCGGGAATGGTTGTGGACAGCGACGTGACCACGCCCGGGGGCAGACTTATCCTCTCCGCAGGCACTGAGCTGCAGGAAAGGCATATCCTTTTTTTGCAGCGCTGGGGGGTTTCCAGGGTCAATATCCGCGGAGAGATCGACCCGAACGTGATTGCTTATGAGAATATTTCCTCCCGCACCCTGGCTGAGCTGGAGGGATATCTGAATCCCTGTTTTGCCTGCAACGATATAAACGATCCGGTCATCCGCAGGGTGTACGACATCGGGCTGGCCAATCTGGCCCGCAAGGCCGCGTCCGGCTGGAAGATAAGCAAGACCGACCCTTTTGTCCCGGTCAATGACGGCAGCTTCGCTGATATGTTTGTCAAAGGGGGGGGAGGACCGACAGATATCGTCCGCCACGAGGTAGAGCTGGTTTCCTTCCCGGACATATATTTCCGCATCCGGGAGGCCATAGACCAGAAAAACGCCAGCGCGGACAAAATCGCCGAGGTGGTGAGCAAGGATACCAGCCTCTCGGCCAAGCTTCTGCGCCTGGTGAACAGCCCCTTTTACGGCCTCCGGGAAAGAATCGGGTCCATATCCAGGGCGGTTACCCTGATCGGGGCCCAGGAACTCTCTTCTCTGGCTTTGGGCATAAGCGCGGTCAACGCGTTCAAGGATATCCCCGAAGAACTCGTGGATATGCGCTCCTTCTGGATGCACTCCCTGGCAGTGGGCATTTTGGCCAAAAAGATTGCCCAGAGGCTCAACACCAAGGCCCTGGAAAAATTCTTTGTCGCCGGGATGCTCCACGACATGGGCCGGCTGGTCATTTTCAAGAAGCTGCCCGTGGCTTCCACGGAGGCCATCCGCTATTCCTATTACAATCTTTTGCCCCTGGTGGAAGCGGAAAGGGATGTGATCGGGTTCGAGCATTCCACTGTCGGGGCTATGCTGGTCCGGGCCTGGCGTCTCCCCAGATATCTGGAGGAACTCTTATACATGCACCACAGCAACAAATCTTTTACCAGCCGGGCCGCGGCAATAATCCATCTGGCGGACTTTTTGGTCATAGGCATGCAGTTCGTGGAAAAGGGCTCTCTTGTTTTGCCTATTTTGAACACACATGCCTGGGAACTCAGCGGACTCGCCCTGGATGACCTGGATATCCTGGCCCAGGAAGTTCGCGAGGAGCTTGAGGATACCTTCCGCGCCCTGGAAATCTAGTCTTTAACCGCCTCTTTCACCCCATGTCCCCACTTGCAGGATTTCCTATCCGGAGGGACCTGTTTTTTGCTCAGAACTCCTTGACAAGTTTGTGCTAGTGTCGTTTACTGCTTACAATAATAGAATAAGTTCTTGCAATCCCTAAAAAACAAGGAGGGTATGTATGTCCTGGTATCCCAAGAACAAGGTGCTTGTCCCGGTAGATTTTTCCGAGGCGTCCATGAAGGCGGTAGATGTAGGGCTTGATTTTGTTTCCGACCCCTCCGGGCTGTATGTCCTGCATGTGTCCAGGGAACTCAATCCCAATGACCCTGCAGTCCTATGGGGCAATATGGACGACAACAAGAGGGTGGAGGAGAGCAAAAAGGCCTTGCGCGAGGCCCTAGGGGAGCCTAAGTATCAAAATATCCATGTAGAGACCCTGCTCGGGGAGCCGGGATCCAAGATAGTCAAATATGCCAAGGGCATCGGGGCCGAGCTAATTATCATGCCATCGCACGGCCGCAAGGGCTTTGAGCACATGGTTATCGGCTCTGTGGCCGAGCGGGTCCTGCGCACCGCTGAGTGCCCGGTTTTGATTTTGCGCCGGGGAAAATAGCCTTTTATTGCAACTGATAAGAAAACAGGGAGGCGAAGATGAGTGTTTGGCGGGAAAAAGCCTGGTCACCGTATGTCGCCGGGGTGATAATTGGACTCCTGCAGGTCCCGGCTTTTTTGATAATCCATAGCGCCTTGGGGGCATCCTCTTCCTACGTCTCCCTGGCCGGGTACTTTTCCGGGCTGGTGGACGGCAACATCCTGGAGAGTGCCTATTTTGAGAAATATATGACCAGCCTCAAGTACCTGTGGCAGGGGATGATGGTCCTGTTTATCGCAGTGGGGGCTTTTATCTCCATGCGCCTGGCCGGGAGCCGCAGGAAGAGCTTCTCCCCGGCCTGGACTAAGGCCGTGGGGATTACCGAGTTCCGCCGCCGGGGGGCGATGGCCTTTCTAGGCGGCTTCTTTATGCTCTTCGGCGCCAGATGGGCCGGAGGCTGTACCAGCGGACACGGCCTTTCCGGGATCGGTCAGCTCTCCGTGGGATCCTTGATAGTGGTGGTGACCATGTTCATCGGCGCGATGGCAGTGGCCAATCTATACCGCAGGCTTTAGGAGGATGATATGGCGGTGACATATATTATAACCGGTATTTTGATGGGCATTGTCTTTGGGTTCGCCCTGGAAAGGGGCCGCGTATTCGAGCCTGGAGTGCTGGTCGGACAGTTTCAGCTACGCAATTTCCTCCTGGCCAAGGTCTTTTTGAGCGCTGCGGCCACCACCCTCGTGGTCCTGGCTGTCTTAAACGGCATTGCCGGGGTTGAACTCGGGCCTAAGCCGGCGGTGTTCCCGGCGGTGATCTTGGGCGGTTTGATGTTCGGCATGGGCATGGCCCTGGCCGGGGCCTGCCCTGGAACGGTTATGGCCCAGATCGGCGCCGGGTATAGGGATGCTTGGTTTGTCCTGATCGGCGCAGTGTTCGGGGCAATGGGCTACGGTTACATGCAGCCGGTCCTAAACTCCGTGAACACAAGCATGGGCAAGGTAAGCCTGGCCCATGCCCTGGGGGCTCCCTTCTGGGTCATTGCCCTGGTCGCAGCAGCGGTTATCGCTTTTTTGCTGGCGGTCCTGGAGAAAAGAAAACCCTGGAGGGAAGAGCTTGGAGAGGACGTCGACGGACACTTCCCGGAGTAATGGCTTTGGGACCTCCGGATAATGGGGAGGTCAAGCACTTCTTAGCCTGAGTCTTTTTGATGCCCGGCTGGTCCGGGCATTAAAAAAGCAGAGAAAGACCATTTCAAGCACCGGGCGGCCGGTTTGTGGAGGTGGTTTACCTTCCTCTGCGCCGCATAAACAGGCCCGATCGGGCAGCCCCCCGCCCGACGGATATTTCAGGGTAAGCTAGCCGGACAGGGATGATTACCAAAGGGGGCTGACCGGTCGGGGGTGAAGATCACTCTTGTGCCGGTTTCACGCCCAGATTGAGCCCGGAGATGCTTTCCACCCGGGCCGTGTCACCTGGAGAGAACTCCTGGTCCGGGTCAAGCCCGTGGCAGTTCCAAATTTCCCCGCGTATCTTTATCTTACCCGCGTTCTTCTTCCAGCTTATGATCTCTCCGGTCATTCCGACCATCTGCCTTTCCTGCTTCCAGGAGGAGAGCTGGCTTTTGCCGACCAGATAAAGGATAATCAAAAAAAACGCGGCCACAGTGCCAACGGCCGGGATTATTAGCCGCATAGGCAGCTTGAGACCGGTTGCCTGCGGGTCAAAGAGCATAATGGAGCCCAAAAATATGCTCCCGGCGGCACCCAGGCCAAGCAGTCCGTAACTGACTATTTTGATTTCCAGCAGGAAAAAGACGAATCCGGCCAGAATAAGCAAAATTCCGGCCGCGGTTACGGGCAGGGTGGAAAAGGCATACAAAGCCAGAATGAGACAGATCGCTCCAAAGGCCCCGGGAAAGATCGCTCCCGGAGACGAGAGTTCGAAAAAAAAGCCCAAAATCCCGGCCAGAAACAAGAGGTAGGCTATTTGCGGTGAGACCAGCCAGGAGAGGATATTTTGCTTGAAGCTCGGTTCAAAACGCGAGATCTCGGCCATTCCCAGAGAGAGAGGACCTCCCCCGGTTTTAAAGGCCTCCGAGGAATCGAGCTGCTGCAGGAAGTCTATTTCATCTTTTGCCACGTATTCGACCACATCCTGTAAAACCGCTTCCCCTGCGTTCAGGTTCGCGCTCTGGGTGACGCTTTGCTCGTACCAGTCGATATTGCGTTTTTTGTCCCGCCCCAGAGAACGCAGCAAGCTGGACAACTCGCTGACCACCTTTTTGTGCATGGTTTCACCGGCATCTTCACCCGAAGCATCCACAGGTGAGGCGGAGCCAATGGTTGTGTTCGGGGCCATAGCGGCCGCGTCAGAGGCAGCGACCAGAAAAACCCCGGCCGAGGCGGCCCTGGCCCCGGAAGGACCGACCCAGATGCCCACCGGAATCCGGGAGTTGAGCAGTTGTTTGACCATTTCCCTGGTGCTGGAAAGGGTGCCCCCCGGGGTGTCCAGGCGGATGAGAAAGAACACTGCCCCCTCATCCCGGGCCTGTTTCAGGGCCGTTTCCAGAATTTCCGCCTGGACCGGGGTCACCGGACCCTCCAAGTCTACAGCAGTTATTTTTTGGGCAAAAACCGGCCCCGCGGAAGCAAAAGACAAAAAAAGCAGGGACCAGATAAGAATTGTTTTTTTCATCGCACGTACCTGGTGTATCCCTTGAGTATTTCCCAGGCCTGATTTTTACAGTCCTTTTGCTGCTCTACCGGACCCTCGAGCATCCATTGCAGGGAGGGAAGGGGCTGGATGCGCAGTCCCCCACAGCTAAAAGGCTGCAGGGAAAACTCCTGTTCCGGGGACAGGGTCTGGACTGCCCTCGGTCCCAGACAAAAGACATACAAGGGGGTAATGCGCCGGACGCCGTTCCAGAAAAGCTCCGGATCCGGAAATAAGCGTCCGTTTTCGTCCACACCGGACAGGGGCCAGAAGGTGCTTGAGCCGGCTGGCCATGACTCCCGGGCCTTCAAGGCGGTCATGATACCGCGAACAAGCTCTCGTCGCTGCGGATTACCCTTTTCAAACAGGTCCCTGGGGAATTCGAAATAGGTCCATAAGATGGGGACCCGTTTGATTTGAGCCCTCAGCTTGGGATGCAGTTCGCGTTCCTGGTGACAGGCGGGGGCTTCATGCGCCGGTGTGGAGTTGTTCCCGGTCGGTTGTTTCTTTTGCCAAGGCCGTCTCTGTGGGGCGGAAAATACATCGGTCCCCGGGAAAAAGAGGTGTTTTACCCCGGCCTGCTGCAGCTGCCGCACCTGCTCGTTCATTCGAGATCCCTAAGCCAGTCCCAGATCCTCCAGGCCACTTCGGTCTTGGCCAGGGAAGGCCAACTCTCTTTTCTTCCCCGCCGGTCAAGGACCGTGACCCGGTTATTGTCCGCAGCAAACCCGCTGTCCGATCTTTGGACCAGATTGCCGACCACAATATCCAGGTTTTTTGCCTCCAGTTTTTTCGCGCACGACTGCTCCAGGCCCTCGGTCTCCGCGGCAAACCCGATCAGTCTCTGGGAGGCCTGTTTATTTTTCCCGGCCCGGGCCAGGATGTCCGGTGTGGGTGTGAAATGCACGGTAAGCCCGGACCTGTTGCCTTTTTTGAACTTTTTGTCCCCGGCGGATTCCGGGGCGAAATCGGCAACCGCCGCGGCAAAGCAGCCCGCATCCATTTCCGGCCACAAGTCCTGAACCGCTTCGTTCATCTCGGTAGCAGTAGTGACCGGTAGACACTGCATATCTGAAGGCATTCCTGGATCTATGGCCGGGCCGTGCACCAAATGCACCTTTGCTCCGCGCAGCCAGGCGGCCATAGCCAGGGCAAAGCCCATCTTCCCCGAGGAGGGGTTGCTCCAGTAGCGGACCGGGTCGAAGCCCTCCCGGGTGGGGCCGCAGGTAACGAGCACCTTCAACCCTAAGAGATCCTGATTCGTCAGGCTCCTAAGCGTACTGGAAAAGATGACGTGGTCCTCGGCCAGGCGGCCCTGCCCGCTATCCCCGCAGGCCGTGTCCCCATTCCCCGGCGGGATGCATACATACCCGCGCTTTTCAAGCCGTGTTCGGTTTTCCTGTACGGCCGGGGCATTCCACATGGCCGGATTCATGGCCGGGGCCAGGATCACCGGCCCGCTGAAGGCCAGGACCTGGCAGCTCAAAAGCTCGTCCGCAAATCCCCCGGCCAACCGGGCCAGAGTATTGGCGGTGGCCGGGGCTATAAGCAGACAGTCGGCTGTTTTACCCGGTGCCAGATGGGCAAAGGTATCCTCTCTGTCTACCCCGGCAGGGACGTAAACCGGATCCGCACCCAAAGCCCGGAAGTTCAGGGCCGGGATAAATTCCGCCCCGCTACGGGTGAGGGTAACACCAATATCCGGACCCGCTTTATGCAGGGCCCGGACCAGGTCCAGGATCTTGTAGGCGGCGATGCTCCCGCACACGCCCACATGGACCCTTTTACCCAGATATTGCCGGAACAGGTGATAGGATCTTAGCATTACTGCTCGAGGTCTTCTTCCGGCAGGGTATCCGGACCAAGGATCTCATCTTTTTCTCCGGAGAACCTGGGCGTTACCCAGATCTGGAGTTCGGTCTTGAAGCGATGGTCAATGATGCGGATGATGCAGTCCTTATTCGGTTTCTCAAAGACCATTATGTACCGGCCGTATTTGAAATAGCTGCGTAGGTTCCAGTTCTCCTTGGGCATGTTATTCAAAAAAAAGTCAAAAAGGGAAATGGCCTCCACCCGCCCCTCGAATACCACTGCTCCGGCCTTCAGGTTCGGGCTTTGGAAAAGGATGGAATCATCGGATCGGATTTCCATTTCTTTGGGGACGGGGATATCGTCAAAGTCATAGTAGTTGTTGAGCGCCTCTTCCTCTGACGGTGGCGGAACATCCGGCTCCTCCTGGGCGCCGTTGTCCTTGGATGCGGTGCATCCGAAGAGGAGCGTGAACATCAGGACCAGAACCAGCGGCAACAGCTGTTTTTTGCTACCCATAATTTCTCCTGGCTTGTTATAGTTGGACGTATTCTGTAGCCGGCGGTGTATTCCCGGCACGATTACGGAAACAATATCCGGTTAAAAAACCGGGGTCAATCCGCTCCGATCCCGCCGGGCGGCAGTCCTTTGTTGTGAGGTAAACGGCTAATTGCCGGCCTGTTTTTGTTCATCACGGAGGTCCTCCTGGATCTTGACCAGGTCCTCAAACTGGATATCAGCGCCCAACACTCCGGTCATGGCGTCGTTACTGTCGAATATGGGCACGGACACCGTCAAACACAGCTTGCCGGTGAAAAAGGACTTGTAAAAGTCGGTTATATGCAGTTTCCCGGTTTTGACCGGCCTTATGAACCACTCCCGGTCGGAAAAATCCTGGCCGTAGGGGATGTCCCTGTATTTATTTAAATACTGGATGTCGCTTACATTCCAGGCCAAAAGGCTGCCTCGGGAGTCCGTGAGATACAGATATTGGATAAAGGGATATCTGTCCAGGAATTCGCCCATGACCCGATTGATGCCTTCCTTGTCCTGGGTATGAAAGATCTTATATCTGGCCAGATCCTCCATAATGTGCGCTCCGACATCGTGGGCTACAACTTTGAGATGGTCGAACTCCGAAGGATACATCTCGGGCATGAATCGGCGGACGAACCTTTCCATCTCCTTGTGCGAGATGTTGGTGGTCCTGCCGTTTTCGTACTCCTGGCTTATGCGCCTGGCTATCTTGGCCACCGCAGGATGGCGCTTGTCCACTTGCTCCTCTCCGGTAAGCCCCAGATTGTGGTTAATCCAGTAAGCGATCCCCGCCTTCCCGGACTTGTCGTTGATAATAATGGGAACCGGTTTGTCCAGGATGAGATTGGTGTCGAATATATTGTAGATCTCCTCGTTCTTCATCAGTCCGTCCACATGGATGCCGGCGCTGGTGGCGTTGAAATCCCTTCCGGCAAACGGATAATTGGTGGGCACCGGCTGGTCGAGCTCCTTTTCAAAATATTCGGCCAGGGTGCTAATGAGTCGGGGGTCGGCGTGATCGTCATTTCCGGTAAGGGAGACATATTCGATTACGAGCGCCTCCACCGGTGCGTTTCCGGTCCTCTCCCCGAATCCGAATAGGGTTCCGTTCGCGCCTGCGCACCCGTAAAGCCAAGCCGTGACCGCGTTTATATGCGCCTTGTGGAAATCGTTGTGACCGTGCCACTCCAGCCATTCTCCAGGCACTCCGCCCTCGTCCGTGAAGGTCCGGACTATTTTGCCTACGCTCCGGGGTAGGGCGGCCCCTGGGAAAGGCACCCCATATCCCATGGTGTCGCACAGCCGGATCTTGACCGGCATACCGCTCTGCCCGGAAAGCTGCATCAGTTCCTGGGCCAAGGGGATGCAGAAACCGTATATATCCGCCCTGGTTACGTCTTCGAAGTGACACCTGGGAACTATGCCGTATTCCAGGGACTTTTCAACTATGTTCAAGTAGTCCCTGGCCGCTGTCCTGCGGTCTTTGCCCAGCTTTAGATGCAAGTGATAGTCTGAAACCGAAGTAAGTATTCCGGTTTCCTTTAAGCCGGACTTGCGCACCAGATCCAGATCCTTGGCATTGGCCCTGATCCAGCCGGTTACTTCCGGATAACGATAATCCCGGGCCAGGCAGGCGTCCACTGCCCTGCGATCCTTTTCCGAATATAAAAAAAACTCACACTGCCGGAGCAAGCCGGAGATCCCGGCCATGCGGTGCATGTAGTCGAAGATAGTGGTTATCTGCTTCACGGTGTAGGGCGGCCTGGCCTGCTGGCCGTCTCTGAAGGTGGTGTCGGTGATGAATATCTCTTCCGACGGACGGGGCAGGACAAAGGAGTCGTCAAATACGGTCCGGCTTATTTTCTTGTATGGATACAGGTCGCGGAATAATTCCGGCCTTCTTTTGTTCGGTATGCTGAATTTCTGCCGGGCCGGGTTCTTGTGCAAAAGCGGTTTATACATAGGTTTTACCCCTGGTGGTTAGACGTTTTCTAAGCCCAAAAGGCCTCCATTACTGTCGTCGAGCAGGGCGGTTGGGACAAATGTGTTCTCCGTGCAGACCCCTGGGGGTAAAGACACGGGGATAAGTCTGCATTTAGGACCCGAAGGGATTTGGCCTTGCCGGGCAAAAAGGTCTGTGTCTCCGTTTTAACCGGACGCCCCCGGGCGTTTGGAGGGCAATCCGGCAAATAAAAAGCCCCGGCTTGCGGGCCGGGGCTTTAAAGAATCCAAGGCAATGGATCAGCTAGAAACTCCACCCCAGCTCGGATCTCAAGTCAGCCGGAATATTAGCCTCTTCCGGAGGCAGATAAGGCTTTGCTGCGCCTGCCTGTTTGCGGCCTTTTTTGACCTGCTCGAGATCGAACTCACGGGGTATGGAAAAGACCTGGTCCGGATAGATCAGATCCGGATCGTCTATTTTGTCCCTGTTTGCTTTAAAGATAAGAGGCCACATGAAGGGGTCGTTGTAGATCTCTTTGTATTCGGCGATCCACCACAGGCACTCTCCCTTCTTTACCTTGTGCTCGGCCGGCAGGGAGTCGTAGTTGGCTTGGTATTCTTCCATGGGAGTGGGTTCTGCCACTTCCTCTTCCTCTTCCTCTACCACTTCCTCTTCCTCCACTACCACTTCTTCCTCAGCAACCGGTTTTTCCGGCTCGGGGCAGGATTGGACATCTTTTTTGGCGCAACCAAACGCAAAAAGCGCCAGCAACATGGTTGCGAGCAATAGGTACTTCCTCATACGTGGCCTCCTTATAAAAGCTTTGGTGTTTATTATACGACCTTAAGTTGTTCTTTCATTCTAGCAATAGTTTCTTTTTCTTGCAAGGCCTGTTTATTGTCCGGCTCTGTCTTGATCACTCTGTCCACCGCCTCCTGGGCCCGAACGAACCACCCGCCCCTGCGCAGACTGCTGGCCGCCAAGAGGTACATGCTCTCCGGCCGTGCAGAGTACACGGCATTTATCAAAGAATTGTAGTCGGCCTTGAACACCTTGCGGACCATTTCCTCGTGGTCAAAGAAAAAACGGGCCAAAAGCGGGTTGTCCCGATGCGCCGGTAGATATAGGATAAAAAGCCTGCGGCAGTGGAACAATATAAACCGAACCCGATTCACCTCCCTGTTTATACTTTCCCTTGTCTGATCGATCAAGTGTAAAAGTTCCTTGCCCACCAGTCTCTCCTCGGGAGAGAGCCCTGCGGTCCTTTGCATGCTTTGAAACCACGGGCGATAGTTCTCTTGCTGGTACACGTCCTCTCTGAGTTTCATACATTCGTGGAATATATAACCTATGCTCAAGTCCAGGTACTGGCCGATAACCGAGTTCTCCGGCTCGTTGCGGAACAATGTGTGCGCGGTGTCCTTGAGGCGCCATATCTGGCCCTTGTTCATTTCGTCGCCCACAAAATCCTGAAAAGTGGTAAAGGACAAGACACCCTTGCGGTCGTACTCGTCAAACGCGGTCTCCAGAATCCGGCTGACCAGGCAGAAGTCGCGGAGTACATCCCGGACGAATTCCGGGAGCTTATTGCGGATCCATTTGGACATTGATTTAGTTTCCGGGTTTTTGGCGGTTCAATCCTCAGACAGGGTGGCGTATTGGCTCATCTTTTTTCTGTAGTCCACCACTCCGTCCACCAGTCCTTGGGCCATACGGGTCAGGAATTTGTCTGATTTCAGATGGGCCCTGTCCGTGTCATTGGTCAGATATCCCAGCTCGAGCAGAATGGCCGGCATTTGGGCGCCCATGAGTACATAGAATGGGGCCTCCCGCACTCCATGGTCGTTAAGCGATGAATATACCTGACGCCCGGCATTGAGCGCCGTCTTGTGCACACTCCCGGCCAGGTCCCGGGATTCGCTGATCTTGGAATTGAGCATCAGATCGGTCAAAATGTACTGCAGATCACTTATTTTTTTTTCCGAGATGGAGTTTTCCCTGGCGGCCACGCGCACTGCGTCCTTGGACTTGGCCAAGTTCAGGTAATAGACCTCGAACCCGCGCATCTTGCGGCTGTTATGGGCGTTGCAGTGAATGGAGATGAACAGGTCCGCCTTTTTGGAATTGGCCATGGCAGTTCTTTCCTCCAGGGGCAGAAAGGAGTCGTCCGTTCTGGTATACAGGACCCGAAAGCCCTCTTCCTCAAGCATGTCCCCCAGGACGCGGCTCATTCTCAGGTTTATATCCTTTTCCAGGATCCCGTTGCTGACTGCGCCGGGGTCTTTCCCCCCGTGACCGGGGTCGATCATGATGGTCTCTATGGTCAGCCCCAGCTGCTCGAGAAGGTTCTCCCGGGCCAGCTCCTTTCCGGCTCCGTCCAGCGTAATCCGTTCCGTTGCCTGCTGCCGGTTTTTTTCTCCCGGGGCGTATACGTCAACCACTATGCGGAAGGGATTCTGCAGTGAAAAGACCCGGAATTTATCCAGTTTCTGGATGTCCAGGACCACCCGGGCCTTGTCCTGGCGATATTGTGCCGCCCTAACCCTTTCCAAGATACCGTCGGCTATCTTGTCCTTGCGGGGGGCGTCCCGGCCCAGTCTGGTCCCGGAGAGGTCGATGAACAAACGGTGCGAAGTGCCCAATTCTGGATCCGGTTTGAGGAGCTTGTGCCGGTATTCGGTTTCCCGGTTGAGATCCAGGACCACGCGGGTGTAATCGTCAGTGCTCCAGTGACGGATCTTTTCCAGCTTCAGCCCACCTGTATCCTTTTCAGCCTCCGGATCTTTGTCTTCGATTTTGTCTTCGGTCTTGTCTTCGGCCTGCTGCGCCTCGCGCAAGAGTTCTTTTCTCTCTTTTGTACTGAGCTTCCCGGCCTGGCGGCTGTCCATTTTATTCAGGTATTTCTCGGCCTCCTTGCGCATATCCCCCTGGGGGTGGTTGTGGACCACCTTCAAGAATTCGATATAGGCCTGAGAGGGGTCTTTTAAGTACTCGTAGTAGACCATGGCCTTGCGCAGCTGGGCATCATCGGTCCAGGAGTGGTCATTGAAACGGTTGATCTGCCTTTGATAGTAGTCAATGGCCTGCTTGAAATCGGACTTGAGATAGGAGCGCTTGCCCAGTTCCTCATAGGTACGGCCCAAATAGTACAGGGATTTGGGCGCGTATGAACCGCTGGGCGAGGCCTTGTATGCCTTGGAGAAATACTCCTTTACCTTCATCCAGTGCGAGCGGTAGCGGCTTTTTTTCGAATCCTTGCACAGGTCGTGAAAGGCGTGCCAGCCCTGATTGAAATCATTGGCCGGTCCGGCCCCGGCCGCCGGGACAAGGACAAGGAAGAACAAGAGAAAAAAAAGGGTTCTGGTCATCATTCAACGGTCACGCTTTTGGCCAGATTTCTGGGTTGGTCCACGTCTTTGCCCAGGTATACAGCCGCTTCGTATGCGAAGAGCTGCAGGGCGGGCAGGGCCAGAAACGCGTTCAGCGGTCCCCAGACTTTGGGGATCTCCCAGATGTGATCTGCTTCCAGTTCGGGGCGGGTGTTGGTGAGCACGATCAGTCTGCCGTCCCTGGCCCGCACTTCCTGGAGGTTGGAGATTACCTTGGGCATCAGCTGGTCGTCCATGACCAGGGCCAGGGTGGGAAAATCCGGTTCAATTAGCGCGATCGGGCCGTGCTTCATCTCTCCGGCGGCATAACCCTCGGCGTGTATATAGGATATTTCCTTTAGCTTGAGCGCCCCCTCCAGGGCCAGAGGAAAACCGGCACCCCGACCGAGGAAAAAAAAGCTCCCGGCCCAGGCGTATTCCCGGACCAACTGGCTCGCTTTCTCCTGCATCCGTGGCAGCTCCGCCTCCAGGATGTCCGGCAGAGATTGCAGAGAGGCCACCGAGTTCTGGACTGTCTCCGGGTCCAGGACTCCGGACCGCTTTCCCCAGTACACGGCCAAGAGGTACAAAGTTATCATCTGCGAACACATGGCCTTGGTCGAGGCTACGCTGATCTCCGGACCGGCCTGGGTATACAGGACTTGGTCCGACTCCCGGGCCACACTGGAGCCGAGTACATTACACAACCCGAGCACACGGGCCTTTTCCTCCCGGGCCAGGCGTATCCCGGCCAAGGTATCTGCGGTCTCTCCGGACTGGCTGATGGCCAGGACCAATTCGTCCTTTTGCAGGACCGGGTCCCTGTACCGGAATTCCGAGGCGATATCCACGTCCACAGGGATGCGGGAGTATTTCTCCAGGATGTATTTGGCCCACAGCCCGGCGTGGAACGAGGTCCCGCAGGCAACAATACGCATTCGGGAAGGGACCGGAAACTCGTCCAGCTCATCCAGGAGCACCTTCCCGTTTTTCCGGTCCAGCCGGCCGCTCAGGCAGTCGTTGATGACCTTGGGTTGCTCAAAGATCTCCTTGAGCATGAAATGTTTGTATCCATCCTTTTGTGCTGCCTGTACATCCCATTCAATGTGATGGGTTTTTTTGGCCTTTTTTTGCAGATCGCTTATAGTGTATATTTTCCAGGAGTGGGCGTCCATTTCCACCAGCTCGCCGTCTTCCAGGAAGACCACCTCCCTAGTGTAGCGCAAAAAAGCGGGGATGTCCGAGGCCACGAAGTTCTCCCCGGTCCCGGTCCCCAAAAGCAAAGGGCTGGAGTTGCGGCAGGCCCAGATCCGGCCAGGTTCCCGGGAACAGATAAGCACGATTGCAAACGCTCCCCTGACGGTACGCAGAGCCTCGGCCACGGCCGCAGCTACAGACGGGGCCGTTTTGAGCTTGTCTCCGATGAGCTGGACCAGCACCTCGGTGTCTGTATCCGAAGAGAAGGTGTATCCCTTTCGGGCCAGGTTTTCTTTGAGCTCGCGGTAGTTTTCGATGATCCCGTTGTGAACCATGGCCAGCTCGCCGGTCGCATCCAGATGGGGGTGGGCGTTGGACTCGTTGGGTACGCCGTGGGTGGCCCAGCGGGTGTGGCCGAGGGCACAGGTGGGCATGAGCGTCTCCTGGCCGGCCAGTTTGTCCTCCAGGCGGTGCAGTTTTCCGGCCGCCCGGCAGGTCTGTATTTTCCCCTGGTGGGTGTAGGCCAAGCCGGAGGAATCATACCCGCGGTATTCCAGGCGCCTCAGGCCTTCTATTATCAAGGGGACGGCCGGTCTGTGGCCGGTATATCCGATGATTCCGCACATATTGCTTTTCTCTTTTCCAGGTTGCTTAACGCGGTTGGCTGTATTTGGACCATTTTAGCCCCTGCAATCTTATCCAGGGGTTTGTCCGGCCCTGTGCCAGAATTCCGGCCACAGGTCCAGAAGCCGGTTCAGGGCCCGGGCCCGGTGGCTTTTTTTCATTTTTTCCCCGGCCGGCAGTTCAGCGGCCGTACATCCCTGCTCAGGATCTTCGAAGACGGGGTCGTAGCCGAACCCGTTTTCCCCGGATGGGCTGCGGGCTATTTTGCCCTCCCATCTGCCTTCGGCCAGAACGGACTCCCCGTTGGGCGCGCAGACGGCCAAAACGCATACGAAACTGGCCTGGCGCTTTTTTCCTTCCAGGAGCTGCATTTCTTTCAGCAGTTTGCGGTTATTGTCCCGGTCGGTGGCGTTCTTCCCACTGTATCGGGCGGAGAATATGCCCGGGTCCCCGTTGAGGGCAGGCACTACCAGCCCGGAGTCATCTGCCAGGCTGACCCGGTTGGTATGGGCACACACGATCCGGGCCTTTTGCAGGGCGTTTTCCGCAAAGCTGCTTCCGGTCTCTGGGATTACGCCCAGCTCCGGAAAGCTGTCCAGACCCAAAACACTTATGTCCGGATGCAGGGCAATCAGTGCTGACTTGAGCTCTTTTATTTTTCCCTTGTTCCGCGTGGCCAGTACTATCTCTGGCATGCGACTCTCCTGGTCAGATGTTTATGTTTTGAGTATCCTGCCCCTGTACGGCCAGGGCCGGGGGTAACGAGATGGTCACAGTGGTCCCTTCCCCTTTTTTGCTCTTCAGCTCTACCGCCCCTCCGAGGTCCTCCAGGGTCTTTTTGGTCATGGCCAGGCCCAGACCGGAGCCCTTTTCCTTGGTGCTGAAAAAGGGGTTGAAGATCTTTTCCTGGATCTCCGGCTCAATTCCCGGTCCGGAGTCAGTGATTCTTATGCACACCCACTGTTTGCAGATAGTGGTGTTTATATCCAGGATGCCGCCGTTTGGCATGACCTCCATGGCGTTTTTAACCACGTTTATAAGGCTTTGCTTTACCAGTTCCGGGTTGGCCTTGGCCTGGGCCAGGTTCTCCTCCAGATCCAGATGGACCTCAATGCCCTGTTTGCGGCAGCCGATACCCATAAGCTCCATGGTCTGCCGCACAATTTCGTTTACATCCACTTCCGTGGTCTCCGCCTCGGTCGGCCGGGCGAAATTGAGGATGCTCTTGAGTATCCCGTCCAGCCGCTTGGATTCGTCCAGGATGATCCGGGCTTTTTGTTTGGCTTCGGACTCCAGTGAGGACATGCGCAGAAGGGAATTGGCGAATCCCCCGATGGCGAACAAAGGATTACGTATCTCGTGCGCGATATATGTGGAAAGTTCGCCTATTGCAACCAGTTTCTCACTTTGCTGCAGTTTCTTTTCCATATATGTGCGGCTGGTGATGTCCCGCCGCATTTCCACCAGATGGGTGATTTTGTCCTGCGTGTTGCGGATGGGATAAATATAAATGCGAAAATAGCTGAGCCGCCCTTCCTTGTCCACACGGGTATGCAGGGCCTCGGCCTTTTGGCCGGTTTTGATCACCGTGTCGAAGGGGCAGGGATAGCTCTCCGTGCCGCAGACCTCGCCGTTGGGGGACCAAGTCTCCCAGCATTTGCGGCCTATAAGTTCGTCTTTGGTTTTGCCCAGCCTAGAGTATACGTTTTTGTTTACGTCTACTATGTTCTTGTCCAGATCCAAAAGCAAAATATCTTCGCGTACCTCGTCCAGAATAGCCCGGAGTAGGTTCTGGGCATGGCTGAGATGGGTCTGACAGCTCAAACATAGTCTTTCCTGGACGATTATCTCCCACATGAACTTGGCCGCTCGGTAGTCGATTATTGTGATCTCATCGTCGCTATGCTCGGAGTGCAGTTCGTGGTGCAGCCGGGGGTCGTTGCTGAGCAGGATAATGGTATCGATCTGGGGATTGTCCTCCAAAAGGGTGCGGTGATCAGAGTAGGTCTTGATCCCGGCTGCATTGAGACGAGATATATGGCCTTTGTCCAGCCCGTGCTTGGTCATGGCATGGATGTGGATCTCCGGGAAAAAGGCCTGCAGATTGTAGTCCCGGGCCAGGGAGAATATCTCTTCTATGATCTCTGCCGGGTTTATAAGGGCCACGTTGAAAGTAGCCCGGGCATCCTGGTTCATGGCCTTACCTGCCTTCGAGTTTTGGCTTATGGCCTCTGTATAGCCTCTTATGTCCGGGTTTGCAAAAGATCAAAACTCATATCCTTTAAATCGGCGCACAAAATCCGGCCGAAGAGGCGGGAGCGTCTTCCGCACAGGATGTGCAGTATCTCGCTGCACTGAACCGAAGCGATAAGACCGGTCACCGGGGCGATGCATCCTTGGATGTGTTCTGCACCGGCGTCACCCGGGGCCTGCCAGAACTGAAACGGGCCCTCTTCTCCGGGCTCGACTGCGGCCGCCAAGCCGAGCCACCCGGCAACAAATCCGGTGATCAGGGGCAGGCCGGCCTGGCTGGCCTGCCCCAAAAGCATGCTCTTGTCCTCCACTCCGCCCAGGGCGTCTGCAACCACATCCTGGCCTTCAAGAAGCTTAGGCAAGTTGCCGGGATGAAGGTAATCTGGCCTGGAAAAGGCTCGAATCTCGGAGTTTATTTCCCTTATGCGTTTAACCGCAGCTTCGGCCTTGTTTACGCCAACATTTTTTTCTGTACCCAGGATCTGTCGGTTTAGATTGCTGGGCTCGAATACGTCCCCGTCCGCTATGGTCAAGCTGCCCACCCCGGTCCGGGCCAGGATCTCCACTATGTTCCCGCCCAGACCTCCGGCGCCCGCCACGAACACGGAGGACCTGCGCAGCCTTGCCTGTTCTTTCGGAGTAAAGGAACCAAGGTTGCGCAGGTAGCGATCAGGAACGCCTATCTGGTGTCCGCCGGACACGGCTAACCTCCGCCGACAGCCGGAAAAAAACCAACGCGGTCCCCGTCCCGGAGCGTGCTCTCCCGGTCTGCCTGTTCTGCGTTAATAAACACTATCCGTACCTCCTGGTCCGGGAGGCCCAGAATGCGGATTACATCCCGGACTGTGCTCCGAGGAGGCAGGGTCAGGGTGTTTTCAGGTGGTGCATATTTGCCCAAAGTGGCAAAGCACCTGATTTCGATGTTGATATTCTCAGGCATTTAACTGCGCTCCCTGCCTTTCCGCCGGCCGGTCCGGATGGTGGAAAACTAATCTTTTTCCCTTGGCCGGATGAATGTATATGCAAACGGGTCGCTAAAGGATATATCGGCCGGCCGGCAATGGCCAGGATTTCTAACCGGCCGGGTTTATTTCAAAATAAAAAGGCGGGTCAGTCAACCCGCCTTTTTGCCAGTCAAGAACACCTTTTGGGCCGGTTATTCGGTTATACTTTGGCCTTTTGCAGCTCCTCCGCTGTGTAGTCCCAGATGGTGCCGTGCGGGGGAAGTTTCTCTTTGCTAAAGAATTCCGGGAGCTGGTCGCTGGCCGCTGTCAGTCCGGCCGCCTGGTTGAAGGCTAGTTCGTCCTGCAATACCGCGGTCCCGGCCTTGGTTACGTCCTCCGGAGTGAAGTTGATGCCGAAGCGGGCGCTGATCATCCGGGAGACCACCTCCAGGGCGTCTTCTGTGTCCAGAACCGCAAAGGCCACGAACAGACACAGACCGGTGGAGTCCACAGCAGCGGTCGCTATCTGCAGGGCCTTGGAGGTCTCCACGTTACCGCCCTTGCACAATGGGTCTACGTCCCCACCCACTTTGAGTATATTCTGGCAAACTGCATATCCGGCGGTGTGGTCCGCACCCATGGTTGAGGTGGCGTAGGTCACGCCCACTCCCTTGACCGCTCTGGGGTCGTAGGCGGGCAGGGCCTGGCGCTTGACTACCGGGACCCTGTCCACTCCCAGGGCCTCGCCGGTGAAGGCGGCCCCGTTGCCAATGATCCGGCCGAGGTAATCCCCGGGGTCTCTGGTCCGTTCCAAGAGTTTTAGGGCGGCCGGGCCGTCACCCCAATCGACAATTCCCTTTTCCATGGCCACTGCGATGGTATTGCCCATCTCTATCGTATCCAGGCCGATGTCGTCACAGGCCCGGTCCATCTGGGCGATAATGTCCAGGTCCCTAATGGTCGTGTTCGCACCAAAGGCCCACACGGTTTCGTATTCAAAGCCCGAGGTCACGTATTTGCCCCCGGCATCGCGGAATTCCTGGGAACACTGGATGACGCAGCCCGCATGACAGCCCTCCTTGGTCACGCCGCCCCGTTCGTTGATGAGTTCGACCATTTTTTCTCCGCTTATGTCCTGGGCAAATTCAAAGCGGCCCTCGCGGAAGTTCTTGGTGGGCAGGGCCCCGGCCTCATTGATGATATTGATCAGGATGGACGTGCCGTAACTGGGAAGCCCCTGGCCGGTAACCGGATGCTCGGTAAGAATTTTGGCCCAGCGCTTGGCCGCATCCTTGAAGGCGTTTTTGTCCGCCATCTCCGGGGCCTTGCATCCGCTGTCATCCACAACCACGGCCTTTATCTTTTTCGAACCCATGAGCGCGCCCAGTCCACCCCGGCCCGCAGCCCTGGCTGGCCGGCCCTTGGGATCGGTAAATTGGATGGAGGCCCCGAGCAGGAGGTTTTCTCCGGCCGGGCCGATGACCATTATCCCGGCATCAGGGCCGTATTTTTCCGTAAGTCTGGCCACGGTGTCGTAAGTGCCCAGACCGGCCAATTCAGGTGCAGACTCGATTCTGACCTCATCCTTGTTGATGAACACAACCGAGGGCCGGGCCTCCTCAGCTGGCTTCCCCTCCAAAACCAGCCCCAGGATGTCCAGTTTGGCCATTTTTTGGGCGAAGGCGCCACCGGAATTGGACTCTTTTATCCCCTTGGTCAAGGGGGATTTGCCGCCAACTGAGATACGGCCCGAATTGGCCGCGATTGTCCCGGTCAAGAGGCCGGCCGCGGCAATGAGCTTATTGTCCGCGCTCAAGGGATGGCAGGTGGGGGGGACCTCGTTGCGGATAATTTTGGAGGTAAGTGCCCGACCTCCAAGTCCGGCGTAATCCCCGGCCGCTTCCTGGAAAGAGGACGTCTTTTTTTCGGTGTCAATACGCAACAACCTGGCCATATGCGCCTCCTTAAGTAAGCAGTTTGCGAAAATACAAATTTTTACACTTGTCTATTAATGTGCATAATGCAGTTTGCCAAGAATGCAAAGAGCCTTGTTATGTCTTTATAGGTATATAAGTGAAGGCGCGGAGGTGCCGGCAGTGTTTATCGGTGCGGTTTGACAGTCAGGTGAAGACCCCTCAACGGCGCAAAGCGGCAAAAAGTCCAGATTCTTACCTTTGGACGAGCATGCTACGGCCTTGATTTTTACCCCGTCTCTTGGTTTTTTGAGCGGACAGAAATATAAAGGCCTGTTCAACTGTCAGTTTTAGAGAGTAACATCAGAATCAAAACCGCGGACCGGGATGGCTACACCAGCTCCAGAATGTCCTCCAGGGAGACATCCCACAGGTATTCCCGGATGGGCATGGCTTTGAGCGCTGCTGCCACCGCCCCGGGGTCGTGGCGAACCCCGCACAGGCATTCGGCGAGCTCGGTTACATCCCGCTGACCGAAAAAATCTCCGTAAAAACAGGCCGTTTGAATAACCCCTTTGCGCACGTTAAGGACCAGCTCCACTGTCCCGCCGGGCGTTCGCTTTTTACGGGAATGGGTATACGGTGGAGCAGTCCCGAAGTTCCACTCCCAGGAGGAGTATTTTTCGTCACGCAGGGCGTAGACGGCTTTTTCCTGGGTCCGGGTAAAAGAAGTGATGCAGCTGTTTTCCCAGTCCGTCTGGATCGTATGCAGGAGGTCCTGCATAAAACCTTCAATTGTGACTTCCTTCGGCAGGTAGGGCCGTATATTGGTCACCCGGCTGCGCACGGATTTGACCGCTTTGTCCCGGAATTTGAGTTCGTCCGGCTGAAGCGCTTTTGTCAGATCCTTTACATCGGAGTCGAATAAAAGGGTGCCGTGATGCAGAACACTGTCTCTCCAGACGTGCTGGGCGTTTCCGGAGATCTTCTTCCCGGCGACGGCCAGGTCGTTTCTGCCGTCGAATTCGGCCGGCACCCCCATGCCCTGCAGGGCGCGGACCACGGGTCGGGCGAAATGCTTGAAGTCGAGCCCGGTACGGCTCTGCTTTCTGGAGATAAGGGTGAAATTGATGTTCCCCAGGTCGTGGAAGACCGCCCCGCCCCCGGAAAGCCTGCGGACCACTGGGATGCTGTGGTCCCGGACGTATTCTTCGTTGATCTCTGCCCGGGCGTTCTGGTTGCGGCCGACTATGATTGAGGGAGGATTCCGCCACAAAAGAAAATACTCTTGCTCCTCGTTCTTGAGCAGGTATTCCTCGGCAGCCAGATTGAAATAGGGGTCGATAGTCTTGTTGTGTATACAGAGCATAATTTCCCTCGGATCAAGAGGCGGATTCTTCGCTCGGAGGCACAGGCCCGGCTATGAACTCATTGTAGTAGGCCAAGAGCAGGCAAGTCATGGGTAGGGCGATCAAAAGGCCCAGAATACCCAGTAGTTTGCCCCAAATGGACAGGGACAAGAGGATCATGGCCGGGTTCAACCCCATGCTTTTGCCCATTATCTTGGGGATGAAAAAACCGTCCTGGGCGGCCTGAACCACTGCGAATACCCCTCCGGTGGCCGCCAGGACATGCCAGAAATTGGCCCCGGTCTCCAGGCAGTGTAAAATAATGACCAGTAAAGTGGGGATGATTCCCAGAAGCTGCAGATAGGGGACCATGTTCAAAAGCCCGATAAACAGTCCGAGTACTATGGCCATGGGCAGGCCGATCAGGGAAAATCCGGTTGCGAACAGTATCCCCACCAGAGAGGCGACCAGCGCTTGGCTGCGGAAATAGCGGTTCATATACCGGTTGAAGTCCTGGATAAAGTTGACCACGGTTTCCCGGTGCCTGCGGGGGAGCATGTTCCGCCAGGAGTAGCGGAATTTCTCGTAATCAATGAGCAAAAAGATCAGATACAGGATTATTACAAACAGCCCGATCAGGCCCAAAAGGAGGTTGGCTGTCCCGGCCAAAAGCTGCCAAGCGCCGGGGAGGATCTTCTGTGCCGCCCGATGGGCCATCTCCCATAGGTCCTGTTCGCGGAGAAAGGAAGTGATTTTATCCTGAGTCAGATAGTTGCGGGCGATCTCCCAGACTTGACTTTCAGACTTAATAGCACAATTTCTCAAAAAAACCATTAATCACAGC
>JBKHGE010000010.1:0-56147 GCA_046539845.1 Desulfonatronovibrionaceae bacterium | reverse complement strand
CGTGTTACTCGACAAAGAATAAATTACAACTGAATAAAAATCGCTCGTTTTAGGACCTATAAATTTGGGGTTAGATAAAGAAAAAAGGAGAAGGTTATGCAAAAGGCAATAGTAGTTTTGATAATAATCGTGGCAGCATTTTTCATCCTCAGGCGCTTTTTCCGCGCCCTTTATGCCGACCCGGGGGAGAGCTGCGGGTGCAGCGGATGCTCGGGATGCCCCTCACAAGGGGTATGTGACCTGGAAGAATCCCCCGGCTTGCCGGATAAAAAACCAGATTCCGTAGAGAAAGAATTCCGGAGACAGGAGCAAAAAATTCGGGCTCCCCGAGGAAAGAAAGGGCATATCAAATAACGAGGAGCCAAGATGCGGTTCTTTCGGGGCAATGGTATGCTGCCGGGAGATGGTTTAAATCTATAAAAATTGCCTTAAAAATAAACCGGAGAGTAAAAAATATGGACTGGTCGGCGGAGGCAAAAAAGGAATTGTCCCGGGTGCCTTTTTTTGTTCGCAGCAGGGTAAGGGCCCGGGTGGAGGAGGAAGCGGCCGCGAGCGGGGCATCCGTTGTTGAGCCTCTTCATCTGGAGCTAAGCAAGGGTAAATTCCTGTCCCGCCTTTCCAGCGAGGTCCGGGGCTATAGAGTGGAGCAGTGCTTCGGCCCGTCCAGGTGCCCCAACCGGGCTGCGGATAGTGCACCTCTTGCCGGGGAGATAGAGAGCCTTTTGCTGGAAAAGGATGTCCTCGGGTTTTTGCAGAGAAGTCTGGGCCGGGAAAAGGTCAAGCCCCATCACGAGTTCCGGGTGAGTATCTCCGAGTGCCCCAATGCCTGTTCCCGGCCGCAGATATTTGATTTGGGCATTATCGGGGCAGCGGTTCCGGAAGCAGGCAATGCAGAGTGCACCCGTTGCGGGGCATGCGAGGAGATCTGCCGTGAGCATGCGATCTCCCTGGATGGAGGCGGAGTCCTCATTTGCGCGGAAAAATGTCTGCAATGCGGGCAGTGCATAGATGTGTGCCCCACCGGAAAGATATTTGCCGCCGGACACGGATTCAGGATCCAGATAGGGGGGAGATTGGGCCGTCATCCCCACCTGGCCCGGGAACTTTCTGGTCTGTATTCTCAAGGGGATGTCCTCTGGGTCCTGGAGAGATGCGTGGATCTTTTTCTGAGTCAAGATCGGGGAGGGGTGAAACGGTTCGCTTATGTCCTGGACGGCTACGGGGCGGATAGGTTTATCCACGAGCTGGAATCCTCTCTAAAAGGGAGCAGGAGCTACCTGACCGCAATTTAGGGATATATTTCCTCCCTTGACCCTCTGCACCGCGGTGTTACTATTGACATCCGGGGCTTTGGGTGTCTATTTAACCGCTTTTGTGTTGCGAGAGTGGCGGAATTGGTAGACGCACTGGACTTAGGATCCAGCGGCCTGGCTCCGTGGGGGTTCGAGTCCCCCCTCTCGCACCAGCAGGGGGATGCCAACAGGTGGCCTGTAGACAAAGCGGGCAGGGCCTGTTTCTAAATCTTTCCGGAAAGCCCTGCAGGCCGACGGTGGGTATGCTTGGTCCCGGTTGTGCAAAACCACCCGGCCTGTACGGATAAAATTTCAACACCCAGTTTTAAGGAGGAAATCGGTCCATGGATTATCAAGTTGAAGACCTATCTTCAGTCAAGAAAAAAGTTCGGGTCCAGGTGCCGGAGGAGGAAGGCCGGGCCGCCTTGGCCGCGACAGTGGCCTTGTACCGCAAGGATGCGGATATAAAGGGGTTCCGCAAAGGCAAGGTCCCTTCCTCGGTTATTGAAAACAGGTTCAAAAAACAGATTTACAGTGAAGCCACCACTGACCTGATCAATACCCATATAAACGAGATAATGAACGAGATGCAGATAGCCCCGCTTTCCAGGATCGAAGTGGACGCCAAGGAGCTGGTCAAGGGGGAGCCGTTTGAGTACTCGTTTAGTTTTGAAGTGGCCCCGGAGTTTGAGCTGCCCGAATATAAGGGCCTTAAGGCGGAGGAAAGGGAAGTCCGCGTGGTGGAGGAGGAAATCCAGGAGGTCATCGACCGGGTGCGGGAGAATCTGGCCGAATACATCCTCGTGGATGAGCCCCGGAAGCCGCAGGAAGGAGAGGCCGTGGTCATTGATTTTCAGGCCTACAAAGACGGTCAGCCCATAGAAGGGGTCAAAGCAGAGAATTTTCAGCTCACCCTAGGCGAGGGCAATGCCCTGCCCGATTTCGAGGAATTGGTCAAGGAGATGGAGCAGGACCAGGAAAAGGAGAAGGAAATAACTCTTCCCGAGGATTTTTTGAATCCGGATCTGGCCGGCAAGCCGGTCTTAATGCGGGTAAAGCTCAAGAGTATCAAGGAGAAGCGGCTGCCCGAGGTTGACGATGAGTTGGCCCAGAAGGCCGGCGGATTCGAGAGCGTGGCGCAGATGCGGGAGGTCATAGAAAACTCCTATACCGCCAGCCGCAAGGAGCTGAACAAGAGCGAGGCCCAGAAGGAGATTTTGGACGAGCTCAAGGCCCAGGTGGAGTTCGAGCTCCCGGAATCAGTGGTCCAGGGGTATTTGGATCAGAAGGTCCAGGATCTTAAATCCAGACTGGAAAGGCGGGGCAAGAGCCTGGAATCCTCCGGAAAGTCAGTGGAGGAATGGAAAGAGGAGATGCGGCCCGAAGCCGAGGACAACGCCAAGGCCCATCTGTTCCTTTTGGCGGTGGCCAACAACGAGGACTTGAGCGTGGATAACTCGGAGATTGACGCCATGATCCAGAAAATGGCCCAGCAAAGCGGACAGAATGCGATGGAGCTCAAACAGTTCTATGAGGAGAACAACCTCATGTTCGCATTAAAGGACCGGATCCTGGCGGACAAGGCCATGGATTTGATCTACGAAAGCGCCGACATTACCCTGGTTCCACCAGAAGACGGGGATGGAGAAGAAAACCCCTCGGAGTAATTCGATATCTGTCTTGCCGGGCCGGAGGGTGCACACCTTCCGGCCCGTCCTGCCAATGTCTTTTTTGGTCCTTCCCCTGCGGATTCCTGTTTGTCTTTCAGTGCGGATTATACTAAGGTTTAAATACCAATGTGAGAAATGCCCCTGTCTGTTAGCTCCAAAGATTTGAGGGCAATAATCTTTTTTGAACAAAAAACCATTTTCCAAGGAGAGGTCTATGGCTTATGGCAACATCCCCATGGTGATCGAGACCACGGGCCGCGGAGAACGCGCCTATGATATCTACTCCCGGCTTTTGAAGGACCGGATTATTCTCCTGGGGACCCCGGTGGATGACAATATCTCCAATCTGATCTGTGCCCAGCTCCTGTTTCTGGAGTCAGAGAATCCGGACCGGGAGATAAACTTCTATATCAATTCCCCGGGTGGATCGGTCACCGCGGGTCTGGCCATTTACGACACCATGCAGTACATATCCGCTCCTGTGGCCACTTTGTGCCTGGGTCAGGCCGCCAGTATGGGCGCTCTCCTCCTGGCCGCCGGAGAGCCGGGCATGCGTTATGCGTTGCCCCACAGCCGGATCCTGCTCCATCAGCCTGCCGGCGGATTCCAGGGGCAGGCCACTGATATTGACATTCAGGCCAAAGAAATTATTCGTCTTAAATCCATACTCAGCGATATCCTGGCCAAACATACTGGACAGAAACTGAAGCGTATAGAGGAAGACACGGACAGGGATTATTTCATGAGCGCAGAAGAATGCGCTAAATACGGGGTCATTGACCGTGTTTTGACCTCGCGTAGCGAACTTGAAGACAAACAGTCCGGATAATCTCCAGCGGACCACTACCGCGAGACATCCAGACAAGCTGGAAACATTATTTATGAGGTGAAAGAATGTCGGACACCAAAAAACCTTACGTATATGACCTGGCCTGTTCTTTCTGCGGTAAGACCCAGGAAGAGGTGGATCGCCTGATCGCCGGGCCGAATGTGTATATCTGCAACGAATGTGTGGGGCTTTGCGAGGAGATAATCGCCCAGGACAATGTCCAGGAGGAATTTGAAAGTGGCGATCTACTCCCACCCGCGGAGATAAAAAAGGCCCTGGACGAATATGTGGTGGGTCAGGAAGAGACCAAAAAGATCCTGGCCGTGGCAGTGTACAACCATTACAAACGGGTACAGTACGCAGGGGCCAAACCGGATGATGTGGAGCTGGACAAGAGCAATATCCTTTTGGTCGGTCCGACCGGCTCCGGGAAGACCCTTATGGCCCAGACCCTGGCCCGGGTGCTTAAAGTCCCCTTTGCCATAGCCGACGCCACCAACCTTACTGAGGCCGGGTATGTGGGCGAGGATGTGGAAAATATCCTGGTCCAGCTGGTCCAAAACGCTGACTATGATCTGGAGTCGGCCTCCAAGGGGATTGTCTATGTGGACGAGATCGACAAGATAGCCCGTAAGTCGGACAGCCCGTCCATCACCCGGGACGTATCCGGTGAGGGCGTGCAGCAGGCCTTGCTTAAGATAGTCGAAGGGACCGAGGCCAATATCCCGCCCAAGGGCGGGCGTAAGCATCCGCAGCAGGAGTTTATCCGCCTGGACACCTCCAACATCCTGTTTATTGCCGGAGGTGCGTTCATAGGCCTGGAAAAGATAGTCCAGGACCGGGTTCAGGGCAAAAGTATGGGGTTTGGGGCCAGCCTGGGCACCAGACAGGACATGAGTCAGTCCGAGGTAATCAAAAAGCTCCATCCCGAGGATCTGATAAAGTACGGGCTGATTCCGGAATTCGTGGGACGCATTCCGGTGACCTCCAGCCTGGAGGAGTTGTCCGAGGAAGATCTGGTGGAGATCTTGACCAAGCCCAGAAACGCCTTGGTCAAGCAGTATAAAAAGATGTTCGAACTGGATGGCATTGAACTCAAATTCACGCACAACGCGCTTAAGGCCATAGCCCGGAAGGCACTGGAGCAGAAGACCGGGGCTCGCGGCCTGCGCAATGTGATGGAAAGGATAATGCTCGAGACCATGTATAAGCTCCCTTCTCTGGACGGAGTCCGGGAATGTTTGATCAACAAGTCGGTTATTGAAAACTCCCTGGAACCGATTCTTATCTATGACCAGGAAGCCCGGACAGCCTGATCCGGAGGAGGAATTTATGAGCACCGAAGAGACCACAGCCCTGCTGGAAAAATTGACCCTGCCCTTGATGACGCTTAGGGAAGTGGTCATGTTTCCCAAGTCCATAGTGCCTTTGTTTGTGGGCCGGGAAAAGTCCATAGAGGCAGTGGAAACCGCAATTGCCGAATATGGAAAACAGATTTTCCTGGTGGCCCAGAAGGACCCCAAGGTCGAGGCCCCGGCCCCTGACGACCTGTATGGATTTGGATGTGTGTGCAGGATCCTGCAGATGTTCCGGCTCCCGGACGGGACCATCAAGGTCTTGTTCGAGGGCCTGTCCAGGGGCAGGCTGAACCTTGCCGGCCTGGACATGGACATGAGTGTCCCTCAGGCGGACGTGGAAACGGTTCGGGATACGGACATTGAGTCGGACAGCGAGATCCAGGCCCTTTTGCGGGCCGTCCGGGAAGGGGTGGAGCAGTTCGGCAAGATCAACAGCAAAATCTCCAGGGAGACGATTACATCCCTTACCTCCCAGGCCGAGCCCGGAGAACTGGCCGATTCCCTCCTGCCGCACCTAAAGGTGGATTTCCGCAAGAAACAGGAGCTGTTAGAGGAAACCGATCCTGCGGTGCGCCTGGAAAAGGCGTATGAGTACTTAAGCGAAGAGATCGAGGTCTATTCCCTGGAAAAGAAGATAAAATCCCGGGTCAAAAAACAGATGGAGGGCAACCAGAAGGACTATTACCTCTCCGAACAGTTAAAGGCTATACACAAGGAGATGGGCCGGGATGTGGATCCCAAGGAGGAGATGGATGCCCTGGAGGACAAGATTCGGGCCAAGGAAATGCCCCAGGAGGCCCGGGACAAGGCCTTGGAGGAACTCAAAAAGCTGAAGATGACCACCCCGAGTTCAGCGGAATATTCGGTCCTGCACAACTATATCGACTGGATACTTACTCTGCCCTGGGGCCGGCTGAAGGAAAGCGAGATAGAGATCACAGCGGCCGAGACCATTTTGGACGAGGACCACTACGGTCTGGAAAGACCCAAGGAACGTATCCTGGAATACCTGGCGGTACAGTCCTTGGTGAACAAGCTCAAGGGGCCCATTCTCTGCCTAGTCGGGCCACCAGGAGTGGGCAAGACCTCTTTGGCCCGTTCCGTGGCCCGGGCCACCGGCCGGGAATTCGTCCGCCTCTCTTTGGGCGGGGTGCGGGATGAGGCCGAGATCCGGGGACACCGCCGCACCTATGTAGGCGCTTTGCCCGGGAAGATCATCCGTAGTCTGAAGCGGGTGGAATACAACAATCCGGTCTTTTGCATGGACGAGGTGGACAAGATGAGCACCGACTTCCGGGGGGACCCCTCGGCCGCCCTGCTGGAGGTACTGGATCCGGAGCAGAATGAGGCCTTTAACGACCATTACCTGGATATTGACTATGATCTGTCCAATATTTTCTTTATAACCACGGCCAACAGCCTGCACACCATCCCGGTCCCACTGCAGGACCGCATGGAGATCATCAAGCTGCCCGGGTATCTGGAAACGGAAAAGAGCCAGATCGCCAAACATTTCCTTTTGCCCAAGCAGTTGGAAACGCACGGGCTGGGCAAAGATCAGATTAGATTTTCCGAGGGGGCCTTTTTGGAGATTATCCGCAGGTACACCCGGGAGGCCGGAGTGCGCAACCTGGAGCGGGAGGTGGCCTCCATATGCCGCAAGGCGGCCAAGTCCTTGGTCAAAAAGGGCGAGACCACCAGGCGGATCCGGGTGAACAAGGCCAGCGTGGCCGGTTATCTGGGGGTGCCCAAGACCCGTTACGGCCTGCGCGAGGACGATCCCCTGGTCGGAGTGGCCACGGGACTGGCCTGGACCGAGGTCGGCGGCGAGCTGCTCATGGTGGAGACTGCCCTTATGCCCGGGACCGGAAAAATAGAGATAACCGGAAAGCTTGGGGATGTTATGCAGGAGAGTGCCAAGGCGGCCCTGAGCTACGTCCGCTCCCGATCCGAACTCTTTGGTCTGAAAAGCGATTTTTACAAGGAAATCGATGTGCATGTGCATGTCCCGGAAGGGGGTACTCCCAAAGACGGTCCCTCGGCTGGGATCACCCTGGCCACCAGTTTGGTTTCCGCCCTTTTAAACCAGCCCGTGCGCAACGACCTGGCTATGACCGGAGAAATCACGCTCAGGGGCAGGGTCCTGCCCATCGGCGGGCTGCGGGAAAAGCTCCTGGCTGCGCAGCGCGGCCTCATAAGTGCGGTGATAATCCCGGAGGACAACGCCAAGGATTTAAAAGAGGTCCCGGACAAGATACTCAAGGGGCTGGAGATAATTAAGGTCAGCAGCATGGATGATGTTTTGTGCACCGCGCTGCTTAATGCGGACAATCATAGCATTTTTTGCGGGAGAAACAGTATGATCCCGCTTACTCAGAAGCTTATAAAGGACGAGTTCCGTACCCCGGCCCACTGATAGCTGTTCGCCTCATCTGAGTCTCTGCGATGTCCAAGGCTCGCTTGTTGCGGGCCTTTTATCTGAGTCCCTGGCAGGCAGTTGATGCCCGCAAGTATTTATGCCACCCTGTTTTGGACTCTAAACTGTAGTCCGGGGCGCGGATCTTGAACATTTTGCGCCAAAGGAGGGTGAGATGAAAAATGAGCGGATGTACAACTGGGTGTGCAAGGCTTTGGAAATGGAGGAAAAGGGGTATGAATTCTACAACCGGGCCGTCAAAGAATGCCCCAAAGGCCCGGCCCGGGAAGTGTTTGCCATGCTCCGGGACGATGAGATCAGGCACCGGGAACGGATAAAAGAGCTGGCCCGGGCCCTGGAAGAAAACGGGGATTGGGAGAGCGTGTGTACACTAGATAGTGAATTCGGGGATGCACACGGGATCTTTAGCCGGATAGTTGCCAAACACGACCAGTCCAGCTGCAAAGAGCGGCCAGCCGTCCTGGACACCGGCATCGAATTCGAACTGGCCCTGGTGCAGTTATATGAACAGGCTCTGGATCAGGCCGCAGAAGACAAGGAAAAAGAATTCCTGCAGAGGATGATTCAGGAGGAAAAGGCGCATTACATCCTTCTCTCGGATCTGAGCTATTTTTATGAGGATCCCCAGGCCTGGGCCCGGGATCAGGACCGGGGTGGACTGGACGGTGCCTAGCTGAGTGTTGAGAAATTTCTTATATCGCGGTTTGTTCAACAACCCCAGGGGGCGGAACTGAGTATTTTCCCGGCTTTTATTTCCGCCTGCTCCCTGTTGCAGCGGACCCGGCGGCTTGTTTTTTGGGGATCTTCGCTTTTTTGATCTGCAAAATATGTCCTGGACGTTTGGGGCGTCTTTTATTATTTGCTTTTTCCCGCTTTGTCGCGTTGTCAGACTGCAGGGCGAGGATGGCCGGTCTTAATCTCTCCCGGATGGATTGAATTGAACAGATTATGGGCGCGGGGCAGGAGGTCTGCCCGCTTCTGGTACCTGTCCCTATTGAGGATAAAAGCACCTGCGCACTCGGTGGCCATGGGTTTGGCCATGGGTGTGTTTATCGGCCTTTTGCCGATAATCCCCTTTCAAACCGTGGTGGTTCTGGTCTTGGCCTTTGCCTTCAGGTGCAGCAAACTGGCCGCTGTTTTGGGGACCTGGGTATCCAATCCCGCGGATATGGTTTTTTTGTATTATGTGGCCCACCGGATAGGAAAGTTTCTAATCCCGGTCCGTATGGAAGGATTTGATGGTCAGCCCCACTCCATGCTGGAGATGATGACCTTCGGGTGGAAGACCTTCGGGGTCATGTTTATCGGCGGACTGGCAATGGCCCTGCCGGCCGCGTTTGTCACCTATTTCGTTTCCCTGCGTTTGATCCGTGTGTATCACGCCCGGCGTATGGCCAGGTGGCGCGCCAAGAAAAACCGCAAGCCATGAGCCCGAGACAACCCAAGAAATCCCTGGGCCAGAATTTTTTGTCCGACCCGAATACCGCGCGCAAGATAGTAAGCTGTTTAGACCCGGCGGCCACAGATCGGGCCCTGGAGATCGGCCCCGGGCAGGGGGCTTTGACCCGAGTCCTTTTGGGCTTTTTCCACTTGGTCATGGCCCTGGAAAAGGACCGAAATTTGTGCCGGGATCTGAAAAGGGTATATCCGGATCTGGCCGTGCTGAACGCGGACGCGCTGGGATTTGTCTGGGAGGTGGTGGACCGGATTCCAGGCATGAAGATTGTCGGGAATCTCCCCTATAATGTAGCCTCGCCCATAATCTGGGAGGCTGTTTCCCGGATGCGCCTTTTCGAGCGGATGGTATTTATGCTCCAAAAGGAAGTTGCCCAGCGGATTTGTGCCGGGCCGGGTAGCCGGACCTATGGAGCGCTTTCCGCCTGGGTGCAGAATTTTGTCTGTACCGAGTACCTCTTCCGGGTCGGTCCGGATGTTTTCTATCCCCGTCCCAGGGTGGAATCGGCAGTCGTCCGCTTCTATCCCTTGAAACAAGGCAAATTTATTGATAGGGCTAAGCTGGCTGCGAGCATTAAGATGGTCTTTTCCAGGCGCCGTAAACAGCTGGGGAATATACTCCGTGATTACCGGGGTGAGGGATTTTCTGCATGGCTGGAGGGGCACGGTCTGCATTCCGGGTCCCGCCCGGAGGAGGTCCCGCCGCAGGCATTTCCTGGTTTGGCGCGGATAATTTTTACCAAGTAGCGCTTTTTTCGGCTTAAGCCTTGACTTAAGCCGAAAAATTTAGTCAAGACCGTTTTTAGCGCGGAATTATTTTGCTGCCGGTTTGACATGGGTTTGGAAATCTGCCACAGCATACTGAAATTCGGCCGGTCAACCAAGCGGTGAAAATGCTATTGTGATGGCATGTTTTTTTGGTGGATCTTTTAAGCGTCTCACAAGTCAATCTTTTTTATGAGGAGGAATTATGACTAAAGCAGATTTGATTTCCAAGATTGCGGAGAAAGCCGGCCTGACCAAGGCGGATTCGGAAAAGGCCCTGAATGCCTTTCTGGATTCAGTGGAGGATACCCTGGTCAAGGAAGGCAAATTGACCCTGACCGGATTCGGTACTTTTGCTGTGGAAAAGAGAAAGGAACGGATGGGACGCAACCCCCGTTCCGGCGAAGCGATTAAGATTCCCGCCTGTAAGGTGGTCAAATTCAGACCCGGAAAGCTTCTTAAGGAAGCAGTGAAATAAAACGTCTGGAGGCGTTTATTATGATGATTCCCGGTGAGACGATCCAGAGTCCCCTGCCGCAGGATCTGCCGTGGTGGAACCCGGACCACTTCGTGTTTTTCGGGGTACTGTATGCGGTGATTTTGGTGCTGGCCAGCGGGCTTGGGGTTACAATCCTGAAATCCATAAGCGATACCTTGCGGGAGAAGAAAAAGGAATTGTAGCCTCGCACGGTTCTCCAAAAACACAAAGGACCCTGCCTGGAAGCGGGGTCCTTTTTTTCTTGTCAAAGCGTAGATTAAGATTTAATATTAAATATTAAACAAAAGCTTTTTGAAGACGAGCTGATTTTTGTGATGAGGAGGTGAGTAGATTTGCCGGGAGTTATTCTGAACGATAACGATAATTTTGATTACGCATTGCGTAAATTCAAAAAACAGGTGGAAAAATCCGGGATTTTGTCCGAACTTAAGAAGCGCCAGCACTATGAAAAGCCCAGCGTGCAGAAGAAGAAGAAGGAAGCGGCCGCACGCAAGAGGCTGATGAAGAAGATGCGCAAAATGAAGATGTCCTGATTTGGTGGGGGCCCGAAGAAATGGGCTCCTGAGGCTCATCTCCGGCCTGTTGGGTCCGGTGATGAGAAAGAAGTGGCTGTCTTGAGGGTGCTTGAGGCAGCCATTAAAAAAGGTCAGCCGGGGAACTTTTTTCCGGCCAGCAACAAGGTCCGTTAGGGCCGAAGAGAAAGCCCGGGTCCGGATGAACGGATCGGCCCCTGTCTTCCCTCCGCACAAAGGAAATCCAAACTGTACCCGGCAGGGCGTGTACAGTTTAGCGGCAGCTCAGGCGGCCCACAGCAGGTTGTCCGCAATAAAATTACCCAGATTATGCTATCCCGAACATTAAAGCTGTTGGAGCTGGATAAAGTCCTGGACCGGTTGAGCGATTACGCGGTGACCGATCCCGGCCGGAGGTGGTGCGCTCGGATTTCACCCTTGTCCGGGGCCGCAGAAGTGCGGGATTCGGTAGCCCTTTTGCGCGAGGCCATGGCCTGGCAGGGGGAAAGCGGGTTCTCTCTGTCCGCTTTTCCGGATCTGGACGGGGTGTTTTTGGCATTACAAAGACCGGGGGCCAAGCTGGAGATCGAGGCCTTCTGGGGACTGCAGCAGGCATTTGCCTCCGCAGGCAAAGCTATGCAGGCCCTGGACGGGATTGATCCCGCAAGGTTCCCCCATCTGCAGATCTTTTCCCAAGGATTTGCTTGGCCGCAGAAACTGGCGGCAGCAGTCAAAAGATGCCTGGATGATTCCGGGCAGCTCAAAGATGAGAGTTCCCCGGCGTTGGCCTTTGTCCGCGGTGAGATCCGCAGTCTGCGGGAGAAGTGCACCAAAAAGGTCCAGGATAATCTGCAGGGGGGACAACTTTATAAGTATCTGCAGGACGAATTTTTGACTATATCCTCGGACCGCTATGTCCTGGCCTTAAAGACCAATTTCAAGGGCCGGCTCAAGGGGATTGTCCATGACTACTCCCAGACCGGAGAGACCTGCTATTTCGAACCCTTGTTTTTGATGGATCTCAATAACCGGCTGCAGGGCTTGAAGCGCGAGGAAAAGGAAGAGACAGACAATATCCTGGATTATCTGACTTCTTTGGCGAGCCAGGAAAAAGGCCAGCTGCGTCTCTTGTATACCCGCACCACGGAGATGGATGCCTTGCTGGCCAAGTGCGCCCTGGGCCGGGAGATGGATGGAACAGCCCTGGATGTCAGCCAAAACGAGCGTTTGGCCCTTAACCAAGCCCGTCATCCCATTTTGGCCCTGCGCAAGGGCTTTGTCCAGCCGGTAGATATCGCCCTGGATGAGGGGCAGAGGATGCTTATCATAAGCGGCGGGAACTCCGGGGGAAAGACCGTGGCCCTGAAGACTCTGGGACTTTGTGCCTGCATGGCCTCCTGCGGCCTGCCCGTGCCGGTGGCCGAGGGCAGTGAGCTCCCGTTCTGGCCGAAGATTTTCGTGTCTATGGGTGACGAGCAGAGCCTGGAGGAGAACTTAAGCACTTTCACTGCTCAGATTCGGCATTTACGCGATTTTTGGCCGCAAGTGGATCCTTTTACCCTGGTCATTTTGGACGAATTCGGGGCCGGAACCTCCCCCAGCCAGGGCGCCGCTTTGGCCCAGGCCGTGCTGGACGGACTTGCTGACCGAGGGGCCTGGGTGGGAGCGGCCACTCATTTCCCAGCCCTCAAGGCCTACGGCCTGACCAAGGACAAGGCCAGGGCGGCTTCAGTTTTGTTTGACCCCCGGACAAAGACCCCGTTGTACCGCCTGGCCTATGACCAGGTCGGGGAGAGCCAGGCCCTGGATGTGGCTCGAGAGGAAGGGCTGCCCGGAGAAATCCTGGATCGGGCCCGGGAGTATCTCTTGGTCGGCGGAAATGAAAAAGAGGTCTTTGAGCGCCTGAATTCTCTTGCCCTAAAGCGGGAAAAGGAGCTGGAAAGGCTCCGGCAGGAGCGGGACAGGATGGAGGCCGAGTGCGAACGCAGGCAAAAGGAACTGGACCGGGAACGGGAAAAGCTGGCCCGGGAAATCAGGGAACAGTCCAGGGAGATCATCAAGCGCTGGAGAGAGGGCAAAGCCGGGCGCAAACAGGCCCTTAAAGAACTTGCCCGGCTGCGCGGCCAAGCCGGACCCCAAACGGGCAAAAACCCCGCAGTAAGGGTCGCCCGAGAGGATCTTTCCCCGGGGCTTGCCTGTTTGTATGTGCCGTGGAATAAAAAAGGTGTGATCCGGGACAAGGACGAGAGAAAGGGTCTGGTCAAGCTGGACCTGGGCGGGGTGAGCATGTGGGTGTCCTTCAGTGACTTACGGCCTGCAGAGGAAAGCGGGTCGGAAATCGCTGAAGACCGCAGCGGTTATCTCGGTCCGGCCAAAGAAGCAGCTTCGTTACGGCTTGACCTGCGGGGCCTTAGGGTGGATGAAGGGCTATCCAGGTTGGAGAAATTTCTGGACCAGGCCCTGCTGTCCGGCCGTTATCGGCTGGAAGTTTTGCACGGCAAGGGGTCCGGCGCCCTGAAAAAGGCGGTCCACGAGTACCTATCCGGAGCCCCTCAGGTCAGGAGCCATGAACTGGCCCCGGAAGACGAAGGCGGAGCCGGGGTGACTGTTGTCGAACTCAGGTAGGCCGGATTTCTGTCTTTCAAGGTTTGGCGCTATTTTGCTGGTTTGAGGACAAGAAACAAAGGCCCTTCGTGGCTCACGAACCGGAATTTTAGGGGAAAGAGCGCTTATGGGCGGTCCGTCCACCATAGAGGAAGTCAAGACTAAGGTAGATCTGGTAGAGGTGGTCAGCCGTTATGTAGAGCTGCGCCAGGCCGGCGAGAGGTGGATAGGGGTGTGTCCCTTCCATCAGGAGACCAAGGGTTCGTTTTCTGTGAATCCCGAGCTGGGGTTCTTTTATTGCTTCGGCTGTCAGGCTGGCGGGGATGTTATTGAATTCTACAGGCGTATAAACGGCCTTGAATTCAAGGAAGCCCTGGAACAGCTGGCCCGTGAGGCCGGTGTCTCAACCGGTGCGCGCACCGGACAGAGTGCCCAAAGAAAACGGAAAAAGACCCTGTTTCTGGAGATGCATGATTTGGCCAAGCACTATTTCTGTTCCCGGCTCAAGGGCCGGGAGGGTGAGTCGGCCAGGAACTATCTCCGAAAGCGGGGGGTGAGCGCTGACTTGGAAGAGAGTTTTTGCCTGGGATGGAGCCCGGAGCAGTGGCACGGCCTGGAAAATTTCTTGCTCTCCAAGGGCTATACCCGGGAGCTGGGTCTGGAGTCTGGGCTGCTCGGACAGGGCAGGAAGGGGACGGTATTCGATCGTTTCCGGGGTCGGCTGATCTTTCCCATAATCTCTCTTTCCGGACATTGCGTGGCCTTTGGGGCCCGGGCCATAGACGGCGGGGAGCCCAAATACCTGAACAGCCGGGAATCCGAGATATACACCAAAGGCGAGCACCTGTACGGACTGAGTCGGGCCAGAACCAGTGTCAGCCAGAAAAAGGAAGTCTTTTTGACCGAAGGCTATCTGGATGTGATCGCCCTGCATCAGTTTGGGTTTACTCATTCCTGCGGGGTTTTGGGGACCGCCCTGACCTCGGGACAGGTTAAAAGGTTGGGCAATCTCGTCCGCCGGGTGGTACTGGTCTTTGACGGGGATGGAGCAGGGCGCAAGGCCGCTTTGCGCAGCGCGGAGATGATCCTGGGCCAGGGGCTGGAGTGCTTGGTCGTGGACCTCCCGGAAGGCGAGGATGTTGACAGTTTCCTGCGCGAAAATGGAAAAGAGGCCCTGGAAGGACTGAAAAAAAAATCCCTGCGGGGCCTTGATTTTTGCCTGCGCGAACTTAATAGAGATTATTCCCCCCGGGAGACCATGCACTGGGCCAAGGGATTTTTGAACCGGCTGCAGGATGTCACCTGGCGGGCCTACTATATTCCTAGGCTGGCAGCGGAGCTGGGTCTGGCGGAGAAAGAGTTCCGCCAAGCGGTGGAAAAGGACGCGGCCGCAAAAAACCCTCAGACCGCAAGAGATGCGGACCGGGGAACATCCGGCGGCTGCGGCCTCAGGGATAAGGAAATTTTGAGTATTTTGCTCTGTTTTCCGGAATTCAAGACCGAATTCAGGGACAGCGATATGGAGTTGTGCCTGGTCAACAGCTGGGCCCGGAATCTGTGGCAGAAGATACAAAACAGGCAGGAGAGTGAGTTCCTGCCGTTTCTGGATGAGCAGGAAAGGGCGTTTTATTACCAAAGCCAGCAGCGGAGAGAGGAGCTTGCCTCCCGCAGAGAGGACCTGCGCAGGCAATTGCGCATTTTTTTGCGTAGCAAAGAGGACAAAACCGCTCGGCAGTATCTGCGCAAAGCCCTGGCTAGGGCGGAGAAAGAAGGCGACCGGGAGGAGGTCAAGCGGATACTGCGGCTCTTGCAGGAAAACATGCACAAAAATCAAGATGCAGGGTATTTTTCAGCCTGATGCTAACGCCGCTTTTGAGCCGGTGGCGGGGAAGCGGTGTTTAGTCCATTTTTGTCAGTTTGGTTGTCGGCCGGGATTTTGACAAAGATTTTGCGTAAAAGCTATAAACAATATCCAAACGGGCCATTACACGTTCAGGGGGGAAGATGAGCAGTATTAAGGACGTACAGCAAATCAAGGCCTTGATCGCCGAAGGCAAGAAAAAAGGTTTTTTGACCTTTGATGAGCTGAACAAGGCCCTGCCCGCGGAAGTGAACAATCCGGAGCAGGTAGAGGAAATCATAGCCATTTTCGACCAGCTGGATATCACCATTGTGGACAGCAAGGCCGGAAAGGCCTTTTCCGTAGTATCCGCCTCGGATTCCACCGCGGCGAGCACTTCCGAGGTGCAGATCGAGGAGTCCGAGGAGGCAGCGGACGCACCTTCCCGCAGCAGCGACCCGGTGCGCATGTATCTTAGGGAGATGGGCTCAGTCGGTCTTCTGGACCGGGAAGGTGAAGTGGAGATCGCTAAGAAGATTGAGGCCGGGGAGGTGGATGTCTTGCTCGCCTTGGTCGAGGTCCCGGTAGCGGTGGAGGAGATCATCAAGATCGGAGAAGACCTGCGCGAAGATAGAATCAAACTGAAAGACGTGGTCAAGACCATTGAGGAGGATGATCCCTCGGAAGAGGAGATGAATCAGCGTGAAAGGGTCCTGCAGCTTCTGGAGCAGATAAGATCCATTCTGAAAAAGAAGTATCACATCTACAACAAGTTTGACGAGTGCGCCCGGCTGGACCGCAGGGTTTACGGCGTGCAAAAGCGGATAATTGAGTACAAGTACGAGGTCGTGGACTGCCTGCGGTGCATTAAGCCGGAAAAAACCCTGATCGACAAGGTCATTGAGACCGTGCACGATTATGTGCGGCAGATGTACAATTGCCACCGCGATCTGGGCGCGTACATACTCTCTCTAGGCAAGACCCAGGACGAGATCTACGACCTGTTCAACAAAGTGGAGAACAGGGAGATCAATCCGGTGGCTGCGGCTGACGAGCTGGGGATGACCGTGGAGGAGCTGTTCTCCTTTAAAGAGATGATCTACGGCAAAAAGGAAATCCTGAACCGGCTGCAGGAACGCTGCATGCACGATGTGCACGAGCTGGAGGATATCCTATGGCGAGTGGAAAAGGGCAATCTGGACGCCCTGGAAGCCAAACAGGAGCTCATCCGGGCCAATCTGCGCCTGGTGGTCTCCATTGCCAAAAAGTACACCAACCGCGGGCTGCAGTTTCTGGATCTGATCCAGGAGGGCAATATCGGCCTGATGAAGGCGGTGGACAAGTTTGAATATCAAAGGGGATACAAGTTCTCCACTTATGCTACTTGGTGGATCAGACAGGCCATAACCCGGGCCATTGCCGACCAGGCACGCACTATCCGCATCCCGGTGCATATGATAGAGACCATAAACAAGCTGGTCCGCACCTCCAGGTATCTGGTCCAGGAATTGGGTCGGGATCCCACTCCGGAGGAAATCGCGGAGAGGATGGACTATCCCCTGGAAAAGGTGAAAAAGGTCCTTAAGATCGCCAAGGAGCCAATTTCTTTGGAGACCCCGATCGGGGATGAAGAAGACAGTAGTCTGGGTGATTTTATCGAGGACAAAAAGGCGGTGGCCCCGGCCGAGGAAGTGGTCAACACCAAGCTCTCGGAGCAGATCTCCACTGTTTTGTCCGAACTCACTCCGCGTGAGGAGCAGGTTCTGCGTAAGCGTTTCGGAATAGGGGAGAAATCCGACCATACCCTGGAGGAGGTGGGCAAATTGTTCAACGTGACCAGGGAGCGGATCCGCCAGATTGAGGCCAAGGCTTTGCGCAAGCTCCGTCATCCGGTACGCAGCGAATCCCTGCGCACATATTACGATACCTGATCCAGTTTAAGGCCTTACAGGGAGCAGTCCCCAGGAAAAGGCATTGATTGGGCAACCCGAAAGGGTTGCCTTTTTCTTTGCCCTTGAATAGTTTTCCCGGGACAATTGCGGTGAATTGCCTGTGGTTCCCTGGCTTGAATGGATATGGTCTGTCCCCCTCGCCGCCTTTTCAGTCCGTTGGGATCTGTGCGGGGCTTAAGTGAGGAGAGTCCTTTTTACTGGATAGATATTATGTCGGAAAAAGTTGTAATCCGTTTTCTGCTCCGGCTTATTTTGGGGTTGTCTGCCTTAGCGGCAGCCTGTACCCTCGCTGGGGCGCTCTGGGCAGCAGATTTGTCCGGGCCCGTAGAGATCGAATGGGTGCCGGACGGGGATACGCTGCATTCGGCAAGCGGTCTTGTCTACCGGCTGCAGGGCATAGACACCCCGGAAACCGGGCATGAAAACGGCAAAGAGCAGTATTTTTCAGCCCGGGCCACGGAATTTCTGCGCCAGCTGGTTAAGCCGGACCGGGTCTTTGTGGATCGCGGCCATTTGTCCCGCGACCGCTACGGGAGATATATCTCCAGGCTGTACTTAAAGGACGGTACCTGCCTGAACCGGCTTATGGTCCTAAACGGGTATGCCTTTTTTTATCCGCACGCAAAAGAGATGACCCCGTTTACGCGCTCCCTTCTGCAGGCCCAGAAAGAGGCGATTGCCGAGGGGCGGGGATTCTGGCCCCGTATACTCTCCATGCCGGAAGCGGAAGATAGCTGGCTGGGGAATAAAAACAGCAGGCGGTTCCATGCCCAGGACTGTAAATACGGTCGGAAAACGAGCCCGAAAAACAGGCGACTTTTTCCCTCCCTGCGCCGGGCCTTTGAGGCTGGTTACGCCCCGTGCCGGGAATGTTCGCCCTGGCCCGGGGAGAAGTGAAACTGTCTGCTGCTTGAGACAAGAGGACGGGTTATGAAAATTGTGGTTATCGGTGCCGGGCAGGTGGGATTCTACATCGCCCAGAGGCTGTCTACCGAAGACAAGGAAGTTGTGGTGGTGGACAAGGACCCGGAGGTCCTTGAGCACATAGCCAATCACATGGATGTCCAGACCCTGGAAGGTTCGGGTTCCAGTCCCCGGGTCCTGGAAGAGGCCGGAATCAAGCAGGCCAATATCCTTTTGGCCGTGACCGACAGCGACGAGATCAACCTGGTGGCCTGCACCTTTGCCAATATCCTGGCCCCGGGAATCACCAAGCTGGCCCGGATAAGGAACGAGGAGTACCTGCAGTACAGGGAAAAATGGGCCGCGGATCTGAGCGTGAGCATGGTCATAAACCCCGAGCTGGAGGTAGTGCGGACCATTGTCCGCATGATGGGCATGCCCGGCGCGGTGGAGATAAACGATTTCGGGAAGGGCCGAATCAAGCTGGTGGGCATGTGGGTGGACCAGAGCTCAGTCCTGGACGGTCTGCAGCTGTATGATCTGCGGGAAAAGACCGGGGTGCAAAACGTACTCCTGGCCGCCATTGTCCGGGAGGACAACCTGATTATCCCTTCCGGTGAGGACCGGGTCCTGCCCGGGGATCTCGTGTACCTGGCCTGCGAGGACAAGGACCTGAAAAAGGTGACCCGGCTGGCCGGCACCGGGAAAAAAGGGAAAAGGGATGTTTTGATAGTCGGCGGCGGGAATATCGGCCGCAGGCTGGCCCGGGTCCTGGAGAAAAAAGGGGCCAATGTAAAGCTCATGGAAAATTCCATTGCGGTCTGCAGGCATTTGGCCGAGGACCTGGACAGGACCACTGTGCTTACCGGGGACGGGACGGACCGGGAGGTCCTGGAAGAGGAGAATGTGGGCGGCATGGATCTGGTAGTCACTCTGACCGGGGATGAGGAGAGCAATATCCTGAGCTCTCTTCTGGCCTCCAAAATGGGGGCCAAGATGACCATCACCCGGATAAACAAGATGGAATACATGCCCCTGGTGCGGACCATCGGTCTCAAGCATATAGTCAATCCGCGCATTTCGGCGGTGAACACCATCCTTAATCAGGTCAGGCGTGGCTCCATTGTCTCTTCCGTGGCCCTGGAAAAGGATGCCGAGGCCATGGAGGCGGTGATTGAGAAGGGGATGGAAGTGGCCGGGGAAAAGATTAAGGATCTGCCCTTTCCCAAGCAGGCCCTTGTTTTGGCCATTATGCGCCGGGACGAGGTGATTGTCCCCAGCGGGGAAACCAGACTGGAGGCCGGGGACCGGATCATTATCATCTGCACCAGAAAGAGCATCCCGGCTGTGGAAAAGAAATTGACTCTCAAGCTCGAGTATTATTGATGCACTGGGCCTTTGTCCTAAACGCGGTCGGGGTGGTGATCCTTGTCGTCGGGCTTAGTATGTCCTTCCCCCTCGGATTTGCCCTCTATTACCGCGACCTATCCGTATCCCCCCTGTTTCTCAGTCTGCTGGTCACTTCCGGGGTGGGCCTGGGCCTGCATCTTGCCTTCCGCTCGGCCCGGGTGACCACTGTGACCCATAAGATGGGCATGCTCATTGTCACCCTGGGTTGGCTGGCGGCCGGTCTGTCCGGGGCGCTTCCCTACTGGCTGGGCGGATTTGTGTCCGGCACAGACGCGGTGTTTGAATCCTTTTCCGGATTCACCACCACCGGGGCGAGCATATTGACCGATATAGAGGCCTTGCCCCGCGGCCTTCTCATGTGGCGGAGCCTGACCCACTGGCTGGGCGGGATGGGGATAATCCTCCTTTCCCTGGCCATACTGCCCTTTCTGGGAGTGGGCGGGATGCAGCTGTACAAGGCCGAAGTCCCGGGTCCGGTCCCGGATAAGCTGCGGCCACGGATCAAGGACACGGCCAAGACGCTGTGGAAGGTGTATCTGATTCTGTCCGTTTCCCAGGCGGTCTTATTGTATTTCGGGGGCATGGATGTGTTCAACTCCCTGTGTCATACCTTCAGTACTCTGGCCACTGGCGGTTTTTCTCCCAAGAACGCCTCCATCGCCCATTTTGACAGTGCCTATATAGACGGGGTGATAACGGTCTTTATGCTTCTGGCCGGAGTGAATTTTGTGCTCCACTTCCAGCTTTTGACCGGCCGGCCTTTGGGCTACTGGCGCAACCCCGAGTTCAGGTTTTTTGCCCTGGTTGCGGCTGTCTTTATCGGAGCGTGCACGTTCTGGGTATGGGGTCCGAATTATGACCATATCCTGACCGCATTCCGGTACAGCAGTTTTCAGATCGCCTCCATACTCACCACCACCGGATATGTCACTGCCGACTATGAATTATGGCCCCCCCTTATTCATTGTCTGCTCCTTTTGTCCATGTTTATCGGCGGCTGCGCCGGGTCCACCTCCGGGGGCATGAAATGCATGCGGATCATGATCCTCCTCAAATCCGGATACCGCGAAGTCTTCCGGGTGATTCATCCCCGGGCGGTACGGCCGGTGAAGATGGGCAAAAGGATAATAAAAGAGGATGTACTGCATGGGGTGTGGGGGTATTTTATTTTGTATCTGGTCCTTTTTGTCTTCGCCTGGTGTATAGTCTCCGCTCTGGGCCTGGACGTGTTTACCTCGTTTGCAGCGGTCCTTGCCTGTGTGAGCAATATCGGACCAGGTATGGCCGATGTCGGGCCTACTGACAATTACGCATTTGTCCCGGATGCAGCCAAATGGGTTCTGGCCCTGTGCATGGTCATGGGCCGGTTAGAGATATATACGGTGATGGCCCTTTTGATCCCGGAATTTTGGAAAAAATGAATCCGGAAAAGGCCTTGCAATTCCGTATTAGACTGTTCTAATCAGTCTTTGTTTTTCAGTTTTAGACAGCGGTTAAATGAGGATAAATATAAACCAATTAAGATACGAGGATGTTATGTCTGTAAAGGAAAGAGGATGGGTGAGCGTGGCCCGGTTTGAAGAGGCCGGTGCCCGGGCAAAACAGGAGAAAGAGCGCATCGAGGAGATCGCCCTGGACCTAGGCCTTATGCCGGAAAAAGTGGTGGCTATGGAAGAGAGCGCAGGCCGGGTGGAGATCTTCATCCATCCGGAATTTTATTCCTATTATGAGGGCTAAACAAGATACGGGCAGGGGGCCTGATGTTTGATCTTGATGTGCTTTTTTGGGCCGCAAAAGGCGGGGACTGGTCAAGGTGGCCTTTCGGGCCCGGTTTTACCTCCGGCTGGCTGCTCACTTTGAGCAAATTTGTGTTTATCGGGCTTATTCTAGCCGTTATCCTGTTGGCCCTTCGTTTTTTGTTCGGCCCGGGAGGGCCGTTCAGAGACAAGGAGCTGGAACAGGAGGCCAAGGAAGAGAAACAAAGGATAAATGAGGCCGTGGATATCCTGCGCCGCCGCCTGGCAGCGGGCGAGATTTCCGAGGAGGAGTTTGAGCACAAAAAGCGGCTTATCAGGCGGGGCTGAGCCGGTGGATATAACCCCTTACCTGAACTGGTTTTTATCCTATACCCACGGATTTGCCGTCTGCAGGGACAAAGGCCGGAAAAACATAGAGCTCAAGGAAAAGCATTCGCTGCGGGTGTATGAGAATGCGGCTGCAATCGGGGAGGCGCACGGCTTTTATCCACGTGTGCATTTTCTGACCCGCCTGGCCGCATTATTTCATGACCTAGGCCGCTTTGAGCAGTATAGCCGATACAATACATTCAAGGATAATGAATCCGTGGATCACGCCCGGCTGGGTTTTTCCATCCTGAAGGAAAAGGGGATACTAAGTCCCCTGCCTGCTGCGGACAGACGCGTGGTTTTGCTCGCAGTCCTTTTGCACAACAAAAAGACGCTGCCCTCTTCTCTCGGTCCGGAATACAGCGATTGCCTGCGCGCGGTGCGGGATGCGGACAAACTGGATATTATGCCCGTGGTCATAGATCATCTCCAACGCAGGGAAAAGGACCAAGCCATAACCATGGGGCTCAGAGACAGGCCAGAAAACTATTCACCACAGGTATTAAGGCAGGTTAAAGACTGTGGACTGGTGAATTACACGGATATGGTGTTTATAAATGATTTTAAGCTACTGCTTTTATCCTGGGTGTACGGACTAAACTTTGCCTATTCCTACGCGGTTCTGGAGAAAAAGCGCTATCTGGACGAGCTGTGCGCTTTGCTTCCGGATGCTCCGGAGCTTAAGGGCCTTAAGGACGAGGTCCTGCAATTTGTTCACCATCAGGGGAGGCTTGGATATGCAGTATAAAAGGACTGTTTGTGTGCTTGGCGCCCTGCTTTTGGCCGGCTGTCTTTCCGGGTGTCTGTTTCTGCTCGGGGGAAGTGCCGGGGCCGGGGCGGCGCTGTGGTACAAGGGCGAGCTGCGCCAGAATATGTCCGGCAGCAAGGACGATATCTATGCCGCGGCCAAAAAAGCACTCCCTGAGTCGGAGTATACACTTTTAGAGATGGAGAATGGGGTGGAAAAGGCGCGGATAAAGGCCAAAAAAGCGGGCGGAACCATTGCCTATTTGCATATCAGGCATATAAGCAATCGCTCCAGCCGGATATCCATCCGGGTCGGGCTGATGGGCGATGAACCCGAATCCCGGCGCATTCTGGCCGGGATTCATAACCACCTCTGACAGGGCTTTTTCAGGTATGTACAAGGATTTTTTTCAGCTGAAAAGCGTAAGCAGTCTGCGGGAACTGTCGTTTTCCTTTCCGGTGACCGCCGAGCAGGAGTGTGCCCTGGAATCCGCACCCGGGCGGGTCCTGGCCCAGAAGTTTTATGCCGACTGTGATTGGCCGATGCATAGCCGCTCCAGTATGGACGGCTTTGCTGTCCGGGCTGCGGATACCTTTGGGGCCGGGGAGTTCTCTCCGGCTTATCTGGATATAACCTCTGAGGTCCGGATAGACCGCCCTCCGAATACGGATATACAGCCCGGGGGATGCGCCCGCATAGTCACCGGGGGAATCCTTCCCGACTCAGCGGATGCGGTGGTCATGTTCGAGCAGACCAAGGAAATGGGCGACGGGTGCCTGGAGGTGCGCAAACCGGTGGCTCCCGGGGAAAATATCATGCTTCGGTCCGAAGACGCGACCCAGGGGGATCTGCTCCTTTCCCCCGGGACCAGGATCGGATTCAGGGAGTCCGGACTGCTGGCCGCGTTCGGCGGGCACAGGGTTCGGGTGTACAGACCCCCAGCGGTGGGGATCATCTCCACAGGGGACGAAATAATTGCGGTGGACCAGAGGCCCACGCCCGGTCTGGTCCGGGATGTGAACCGCTACGCCCTGGTCGCCCTGGTCCGTGAGTGCGGGGCGAATCCGGTCTGCTACGGCGCGGTCCCGGATGACTACCAAGCGCTTTTGGAGGCGGTCTCCCGGGCTGCGGAAGAAAACGATGTGGTTTTGATCTCCGGAGGCAGCTCTGTGGGGACCCGGGATCTGACGGTTAAGGTCCTGGAGGGTAGACCCGGATCGCGTATCTTGGCCCACGGCGTGGCTTTGAGCCCGGGCAAGCCGACCATTTTGAGTGATTTTTCCAGCAAGGCGGTTTGGGGGCTGCCCGGCCAGGTGGGGTCGGCGCAGGTGGTCATGCTGGTCCTGGTGCAACCTTTTTTACGCTGCATCGGCGGGGAAAAGGACCCCCTGGCTGCGCTTGAAAGCAGGCTGTGTCCGGCGGTGTTGGGCCGGAATACAGCCTCGGCTCCGGGGCGGGAGGACTATATCCGGGTCAGTCTGCAAGAAGAGGGCAAGGGGCTTACCGCCTGGCCGGTTACCGGGAAGTCCGGCCTCTTGCGGACCATGATCCGTTCTGCGGGAATGATACGTATACCTGCATCCAGAGAGGGCCTCAGCCAAGGGGAACAGGTGAAGGTGTTCCGGTTTTAGCCGGCCGTTCAAAATCCCCTGGGGCGGTAAAGCGGCGACAGGGACAAACTCTTACTTACAGATAGGTCCGCTTTGGCGTGTAGTTTTCTTGGTCTTTGACGTTTGGGCTGGGTCCTTTTGGATCCTTAAAGCCCATATCAAACGCCGGGAAAGCAGAGCTCCGGGGGCCGCCCGCAAGCAAGGCCTGGGCCCACAAAAGAGCCGCTGGATCAGATGCAGACCCTGCGCACCTCTTCCAGGGTGGTGTGTCCGGAAAGGACCTTGATGATCCCGTCCTGTTTCAAGGTGTACATCCCCTCCTCCCGGGCGGCCTTTTTGATCTTTTCCGTGGTGGTGTTTTCCTTGATGTATTCTTTTATATTGTCGTTGTTGACCAAGAGTTCGTGGAAGCCGATGCGGCCTTTGTAGCCGCTGTTTCCGCATCGGTCGCATCCCACCGGCCGAAACAGGTTGATGTCGCCTGTCTTAAATTCTTCCAAAAGCCCTTTTGGGTCTTGTCCAAACTGCTTATAGATATCCTGGATTTCTTCTTGGGACGGCTGGTATTTTTGTTTGCATTTGGAACATAGCCTGCGGCCCAGCCTCTGGGCCAAGACCCCTAACAGGGAATCCGCAAAATTGTGTGGGTCTATGTCCATCTCCAAAAGCCGGGTGATGGTCTCCGGGGCGCTGTTCGTGTGCAGGGTGGAAAAGACCATATGCCCGGTGAGCGAGGCCTCCACTCCGGTCTGAGCGGTCTCCTGATCCCGCATCTCCCCGACCATTATAACGTCCGGGTCGGCGCGTAGAAAAGAACGTAGGGCGTTGGCAAAGGTAAGGTCTATCTTGGTGTTTATTTCCACCTGTCTTAGACCCTCCTGGGTGATTTCTATGGGATCCTCTGCAGTCCAGATCTTTCGCTCCGGTGTGTTTATGTACTTCAGAGCTGAATGCAAGGTGGTGGTCTTTCCCGAACCGGTGGGCCCGACCACCAGGACTAGTCCATAGGGCATGCCGATCATCTCCAGAAAGCGGGGCAGGTTGTAGTCCAGCACACCTAGATCCTTGAAGGACATGGGTTCGCCGCTCTGCAAAAGGCGCATGACCACATCCTCGTTCTTTCCGGCAGTGGGCAGGGTGGCTACGCGCAGTTCCAGGCCCTCTTTGCCCTTGGATTTGAATTTGATCTTTCCGTCCTGGGGTTTTCTTTTTTCCGCGATATCCAGCTTGGCCATGATTTTTATCCTGGAGATCACCGCCCGGATAAAACTGGTGGGGACCTGGATGTATTCCTGACACACCCCGTCCACGCGGAAGCGGATGTTGGTGTTTTTGCTTTTGGCCGAAGGCTCGATATGGATGTCCGAAGCCCCTTTTTTCCAGGCGTCAATAATGATCTGATTGGCAAAGTTTATGACCTTGTTGTCCGAGGCAACGATCGCTTCTTCATCCTCTTCCTCCTCTTTCTCGGTCTCCTCAAAAGAGAGATCCTCGACGATATCCGCGATATCCCCGCCTTCGGGCATGTCCGGCCCGGAGCCCTTCTGCTGGTAGTGCTTGATCAGAAAGTCGACAATGTGTTCGCGTATGGAGATGTAGAAATTTATCTTGTATTGCGGGTATATCTTGCGGATTATGTCTTCGCGCTGCAGGTCGTGCGGATTGTCGATTATGATGGTGATCTGGTTGTTGGATACGGAAAGGGGCGCCCAGTAGTTGTTCTTCAGGTATTCAAACTGCAGGTTTTCATACAGGTCTTCCTGCACTTCCACCGGCTTGGTCAGGTCGATATACGGGCAACCGTAGAACATGGACAAAGACTTGGCCAGTTGATCCAGGGTCACTGCCCCCAGGTTGTTCAGGAGGATGTATTCTATGGACTTGCCGGTTTTTTTGGACAGCTCCAAGGCTTGCTGCAGTTTTTGCTGGGTTATCAGGTTCTGGGAGAGTAGGTAGTCGAATTTGGTTTTGCCTGCGGACTTGGATTTAAGAGAGCGCAGCCGGTAGTGGTAATCCGGGAATTCGTCCTTGTGGTTTATCTTGTTTAACAGGCTAAGGGCGTTGGAGTAGTCGCATATCTCGTCGTAGAGGAAGGACAGGAAATAGCGGCAGATGTCTTTGCCGGTCTCGGAGAGCTTGTTTTCCTTGCTCAGGCTGGTCAGAAATTTTATTGCCCGTTCCCGGTTTCCGGTGGCCTTGTGGCAGGAGAGAAGGGAGTAGACCACCTCGTAGGTCTTATATTCCTTGAGCAGCAGCCTTTCATAGATCTCAATGGCCTCGTTGTTGAATCCCAGCTCTTTGAAGGCCATGGCCTCGGTATATAGTTCCTCCGCGGTCTTGGATTTGGAGGCGGTCTTGTGGGCGTCTTTATCCTCCGGGGCGAATTGGGCGCGTAAAGACTCCACCTGCTTTATCTGCAGGTTGGTCTCCCTGGTCTCCGGGAGGTTTTTCAGTTCCTGCAAAAGCTCTTGATAGACCCGGTCTGCATCCTCGTACAAACCCTGATCAGCGTAAACCTGGGCCTCGTTCAGTTTGGAGTCGAAAAGGGTTTGGTCCAGTACGGCGTTTTGTCCACTCATAATATCTTAGCAGGGTATATATACCGGGACGGTGCCCAGTGATTCGATTTGTACCGCATATTCGGAGTAGTTGTTTGGCTCGCGCTGCATTTCGGTGACCAGGAACAAATTCCCGGAGTGGGGGGCGGTCACCGGGAACAGGACCGGCCCCCCGGGGCAGGTACACAATACCGCATTTTTCGGATCCTTTAACCCCGGGTCGATGTGTTGCACGGAAGCGTTTATTTTTCTAAGTTTCCGTTCCGGAGTGCCCCGCAGCGAGCCCTTCATATTGGAGGACAGTTTCCGGAACAGCGAGGCCAGCTCCTTGAGCGGGATTGAGGATTGGGAATGGACTTTTTTCTTCAGTTTCCCGGAGAGCTTGAAGGTGTTGTTTATGTATTCGCTGGGCATGGCGATGAGATCCGATCCCAGCGTAAAGACCTGGACATAGGCCACGCTTTCCAGGGAGTCTCCTTCTTTGTGTTCTTCCTCTGCAGCATTTTCCGGGACCACTTCTTCCTCCTCGGCCTCTTCTCTGGTGCCCAGATCTATATCCGCGGAGAGAAAATCAAAGCTCTCCTCATTTTCTTCCTCAGCAGGCCGGGAGTCTTCCGAGGCCGAGCCCGCCGAGGCCGATTCCCCGGAAAACATCCTGTGCACCAGGTCCTCCAGGCGGCTCTGTCTTTTTTGTAAATGCTCCAGTTCTTTTCTGATCAGCTTCAGCTCCCCTTTGAGCTCGCTGTCTGTCACTTCCGGGGCCGGCGGACGTGTCTCTTCAGCCGGCCGGGGTGGGACCTTTTCCTCCACCTCCGGTTTTGTTGCCTGCACTTTTCCAGCGGCTTCCTTTTCCGGAGTAAACGACGGTGTGCTGCTAGTGCGCAGTTTCTGGTTGTATTCGGAGATCTTCTGTTTCAGCTCCTTGAACTGGTTGTAGAGTCTCCTTGTCTCTTGGGCCGCGGCCCGGGGGTCATCTTTATTATATACCCGGTTCAGTCCGGAGACCACTTCTGCGGCCGTCCTCAGGGTTTCGGGGTGGGCGTTGGAGCCGGCCCGGGACAGGTAGGTGAGGGTATTTTTCAGTATCTTGAGCAGGGTGAGCGTGTTTTTGTCCTCGGTTGAGGACTGGAGACCGTTCACGAGTTCCAGGAGTTCCCGGATGTCCTTGTCCGTGCATTCCCAATCCAGAGCGAGTATGTACTCCTCGAGCCGGGCAAAGGAAGGGGATTCATTTTCCTCCTGCGGATCCGGGGAACTCTGCTCATCGGAAAACAGCGCGTCTATGGCGCTGAACGCATCGCTTTTTAGCTTGTCTACATTTACTGTGCCTGCTGCCATGCCTTTTCTCGCTTATGATATGATTAGAAACGTTTTTTGTCTCCGTGAATTCACGCACTTTGTCCGCCTAAAAATCGGTCCAAGGCCCTAGCGGTACTGGCCGCGGCCTAATAAAAACCTTCTGCCTTGAGATCCTCTATGACCCGCATCAACTTGCTGTCCTGTTTCTCCGTCTTTTCCTGGATGCGCTCTTTTTCGGCCTCTAGCTGGTCCTCAGGCACATGGCATTTCTGGCATTTGGTGGTCGGGGTATCCGATTCCGGGTAGGCTTGGGTTATGCGCTTGTGACAGCCCCAGCAGTTCATATGATAGGCGTTTACCAGTTCGGCCTTGCTCTCCCCATGGCAGTCCGAACACAGCTGGACCGGGTCGCCTTCTTCCCAGACGTTTTCCCCGTCTTCATAGACGTGATGGCAGGACTTGCATTTGACCTTGTAAGTCTCGGCGTGCAGGTCGTGGGAAAAAAGGGTGTTTGCCTCCTGTTTCCCGCCCAGGTCCTCGAACCCGGGGTCTGTAAAGTACAATATCTCAGTGGCCAACACGGGTGCCGCGGCTAAGGTCAGACAGATCAGAAAAAGGATGGTTTTTCTGGACATAGATACTTTCCTTTTATTTTCTGCGTTGCAGCCTCTGCACGGCCTTGAGCAGGCTGGATTGCATCCGGCGCAGGGCGTCGGCGAGTTCCCCGATTTCGTCGCTGGAACTGATGTCAATGGACGTCTTCAGGTCCCCGAGACTGATCTTCTCCGCAACATTAGTCAGCTGGGTGATCGGCCGGACCAGACGGATAGCGAACAAAATGGCCAGCAACAGGACAATCGCGCCGGTGGCAAACCCCCCGATGTTATACTGCCATATAAAGTCTTTTTTGACGGTCGCGAACCTCTGCTCCAGCTGGTTTACCGATTCGTTGATGTCCTCGTCCGAGATGAGCGAGACCACATAAAACGGCTGGCCGTGCACTTGGTGGACAAAGCAGTACTGATTCCCCAGATAGCCCTGGAAGTCGTCCCCGGTCTTCATCACCCTAGATGCGGCGCTGGGCAGTTTCTTGATCTCCAGGGCCTTGAGCTCCTTGTTCAACATCCGCGGGTTGGGGTGCATAAATATCTTTAAATCCTCCTCCCCCTCGGACTTGAGGACAAAGGAATATCCGGATTCGCCTATGGTCTGGATGGCCAGGGAGGAGAAGTCGGGGTCGAACTGCAGGGCGGAATAGTTTTCATCCTCAACAAATCTGCTCACATACAAATCAATAAAGTTGGCGATCTTTTTGGTTATCTGATTGACCGTGAGCTCGGACTGTTGCCGCAGACTCTTGGTGGTTATGCTGATGGCCGAGTCGCTGACCTCGTTTATGTGGTAGAAACCCGCGCCGCCCGCCAAAATCAGGGGGAGGATGGAGATAACAAGGAATATAAGGACGATTTTGGTTCTGATTTTCATGACAGGCCTCCAGATTTACATGCTTTTGATCATTTCCAGCATAGTATTTTGAAAGTTGACTCGGTTGGACTGGGAGTCGATTTCGGTCGCTACTTTTTCCACCAGACTGTACAAGCCGTCCTTGGTTATGCTCTCCCGGGTCTTGTTCACCGCCCCGAGTTCGTCGTCAATAACCGCGGTGGCTATGGGCCCGATATAGCGGGAGAGTTCCTTTTCCATCTGGGCCCAGAATGCGGACGGGACCCCGGACTGGGGCTCGCCACTCTCTCCGGTTACTTTGAGCACCTGCTTTTTCTCCAGGCTCTCCAGTATGGCGTTCAGGGAGCTGTCGTCCAGGCGCAGTTTTTCCTGCAACTTTTCCAGGTCCTGATACCGTGTATACATGACAATAACCAACCATTCGGAGGCGTTAAAGGTAACTTGTTTCTTGACCGGGACCAGTTCGATCCTGCGCTTGGCCATTGTCCCCTCCCTGATCAAGTATTGAAGATTGAAGTTATTTTTTGCAGATATCCGGACTGCTGGCAATGCTTTTCCGTAAAGATATTCATCTCCATCCTGACCCGGGAAATGCTTACATTGGAGTCGCAGACGCAGACAAAGGTGAAACCGTTTTTAAAACAGGTGTATATCAGTTTGTCCCCGGACAAGAGCACATGGCTGTAGTCGGAGCAGTCCCCGGATAGTCCGCGGACAATGCCGTTTAACCGCTTCTGGTCTTCCATGCCCACGGCTGAAGGGGGGAACACCCCCATCTGCTTGCCTTGCATGGCCACCAAAAAGCGGATGTAATCGTTCTCCTGGACAAAGGCGCTACAGGCCTTTTCAAGTTCCGATTTCATAGTCAGCCAGCTCCTTGGAGTATTCCCGCTTGATATCGGTTATGGTCTCCGCCGGGCACTTGAGTCGGGAAGAGATCTTGTGCACCAGCTCATCCAGGCCGCGGGCCAGGGTTTTGGAATTGATCTTTTCCCAGACGTCCAGTTGTCCGTTTAGGTAATTGAATTCCTCGGCAAACGGGTCCAGGAAGGTATATCTCTCTCCCAGCTCCAGGGCGCATTCCCGCCAGCATTGATTGAAGTCCTGGCCTTTTGCTTTTTTCTCCAGGGCGTTGAATATCTTCTCAAAGCACTCGATCATCCTGGCGCGGTTGTCCGGGCTGTCCTGGTCCTGCAGGGAAATTTTAAAGATGTTTATGGTGCTCTGTCCAGCGATTTGCTGCAAAAGGGTGTTCTCTTTGGTATCCTGATCAAAGAAATTGTCTTTTGCCTGGGACATACTGCCCAGCAGTACACCCTGGAGAAAGTACAGGTAGAACCTGTCCTGTCCGGAGTTTATTTCCACGATGCCGTTGAATTTTTCCGCCTTGCATTTTTTTATCAGCTTGTCCGGGTTGACTATGTCCGAACTCAGGTCCTGATGCAAAGCCTTCATAGTATGCAGTTTGGAGAAGAAATCCACCTGTTCCGCGCTGCACCTGTATGTGGAGATAGAGCTCTGGTCTTTGACGGTATCCATAGCCTGCATGAAATTGAGCTTCTCGAAATGTGCGTTGGTCTGTCGCAGGCAGTTCTGAATCTCGCCCTCCAGCAAAAAAAGGTAAAGCTTGTTTTTGTGATCGTCTAAGAAGATATATCCATTGAAATAATCATCCTTCAAAAACTGGACGTATTTGTCGAACTTAATAAAACTGCCGTGCAAATTGGTGTGATAGATATTGAATTTGGGTATCATGACAGCATTCCCTTTTCCCGCAAGAAGTTCACGATTTCATCGGTGTACAGCTGGGTCCCGGCCTCGACCTGTATATGGGCGGTTATGTTTTGATCGAAAAAGATAAACACGTGCCTATTATCGTTTAAAAATTCATAGAATTCGATTTCCTTGAAGTCCACTATCTGACCCAGCTCGGCAAATAGTCTGATGCATTTGTTTTCATAGGTGAACAGGGTCACCGCGTCCGCTCCGAATCTCTTTTGCATGACCGGCTTGAGTTTCTGCATGTAGGATTCAATTTCATCCTTGTGCCGGGAGCACTCCAAAAGGATGAAATTGAGGTCCTTATCTATATTTTCCCCCGGGTTCTTTCGTCCGGGATCAAAATGAAAGTCATGCCGGCTGGCCAAGTGGAGCTGTTTGACTGCCTCAATGCCCTGGCGGTCAAAAAAGCGGGCATACTCCGGGGTACCCCCGGTGAAGTAGATGCTCCCGCATTCCTCGCCTTCATCCGGCGAAGCGAAGATAATGGCCCCGTCCTTGTTTTCATTGTTGCAGATCTGAAGCAGGCTTATCAGAGAGAAAGAAGACAGATTGCCGCTTAGCATTGTTTACAGCCCTACCTTGGGATAGACCCCGTCCAGGGTTTCCACGTAATCGCCGAGATTTTGGGCCTCCACCGGTTCGAGATTGAGGATGTTGTCCGCAAACAATATGTAGTAATTACCCTCCCGGACCAGGACTATGGCGAAAGCAGGTTGGCTGGCCAGGGCCAGAGTGGGATTTAGGTTTTTCAGCTGGATGTTTTTCCTTATGGTTTGCGAATTTATCTTCTTGAACAGATTCTTTTTAAACGGGCCAAGGACCTTTTTATAGGCCACTTCCGGGACGGCTACCAAACGGGTCGCCTTTTTCCCGGTTTTGAGGACCTCGGAACTGTATCTGTAGGGCAGGGCATATTGTTCGTCTCCGATTTCCACGAACATAAACTGTGAGTCTTCCGCGTCTACTTCCGTCCCTGCGGCGGGGCCTCCGGAGGAATACAGCATGCGGTGCAAAAATCTTTGGTTTTCTTCGACCTTGATATTTATCTCGTGCAGTTTATCGTTGAGGATGGTTTCTATGTAAGTCTGGATGATGCTTATATTAAACAGCCGGGAGTTTTTTACATATTTGTTCTGCTCCAGGATCTTTTTGAGGGTCTTTTCCTTTTCCTCATCAGTGACGTGCGGGCTGGAGAAATATTCATGGTTGTCGGCAATACCCCGGGCGACTTCCTTCAGGTGTTCCCCGATCTCGATATTTTTCAGGATGTTTTTCAAGACCAAAAGGATCTTTTCGTCCGTAAAGGTCTTGGGCGCGCTTTCTTTTAAGGCCTGACCGGCGTCCTGCAGATACTCGCGCCTGTCGTCCAGCAGGGGGTAAACGGCCTTGTTCACTCGGTTGTAGTTCATATCCTGACCTTCTTAATTGGGGAGATTCTGCTTCCGGTCCAGAAGTTTTTCTATTACCGATTCCACGGTCATCTTGGCGGCCACGTTCAGGGTCTTGAAGACATTGGTCCCTTCTGTGGCGCTACTGGGAAACGCCTTGGTCTGAAGCTCGGAGTTGAGCTGCTTGTCCATGGTTTCGACATCCAAAAGGGGGATGCCGTTTTTCTCCAGGTCCCGCTTGTTCCATTGGAAGACCAGTTTGATATCCTCCAGGGTCAGTTTGTGATGGGCCAGGTTGTCTTTTAGGTTCTGAAACGAGTCCAGGTTGGCCTCTTCCCTTGAGGCCAGGGAATCGGCCACGAATACGACCCCGTCCACTCCCTTGAGCACCAGCCGGCGGGTGGATTCATACATGACCTGTCCCGGAGTGGTGTACAGCTGCAGTTTCAGATCCAGGCCGTTTATTTTGCCCAGCTCAATGGGAAAAAAATCAAAAAACAGGGTTCGGTCCCCCTGGGTGTCAATGGTTATCAGTTTGCTGGGCAAATCGTCTTTAAATTTGCTCTTCAGGCTGTTGTAGAGGTATTCCAGATTGGTGGTCTTTCCGCTCCGCCCCGGTCCATAGTAGACTATCTTGATCTGGATGATCTTTTCTTTGAAGTTTATAATGGCCATAATCTTATGCTTCGAGTATTTCGTTTAATTCGTCCTTGATGCTGTCCACCTTGAGCCGCAATAGTCCGAGCGACAGATAGGGCTTGAACAGGACTATGAGGATGATCTCCGTGGTGATTTTGGTGAAATGCACATTCTCGTTTTCCCCGCGGTGAAACAGTAAAGAAAAGTCTTTTTCCCCGATAAGGGAGGCGATTTCCTTGGTGGCAGCGAAATTGGCGGCGGTCAAAACAGCCAGGGCCGAGCCGTCAAAGGCCTCGTCTCCGGCCTTGGACAAAAGGTTGCCGCCCATGTCCGTGAGCATGGCGTAAGTAGCTCCGGATTCCTCAATCAGTCTGTGCAGGCTGTCATCCAGCTTGTCCGCGATTTCTTCACTCAAAACAATGCTCATAAGAATCCTCTCCGTAATCTAGTGGAAATGCGAGCCTGAGTCCGGTCATTCCTCCGGTCCCGGCCAGCGGGTGCGAAAAAACTTGCCCTGTTTCCCCCTCGGCGGCAGCCTCAGTCATCAGCAGATAATGGGCCCGGCAAAAGGATCCAGGCCCGGTCCGGTGCGCTAATCCTCGGTCCGATGACCGTGCTCGATATTAAATACAGCAATGATCACTCCCAGAATAATCATACTCATGGCCAGCATTAAACCAGTAAACATCTTCTTTCTCCTTTTTAGTCTTTTGAAGCGCTCAGACGCTGATTGACGGACAATGCCACACGCTTGCCCTTCAAAAAAAGCACTTTACAAAGCCCTATCCCTGTATTGCAAGTTTTTCAACCAATTTTTTGATTTTTCTCCCATTGATAATATTAACCGGATTTACGCGAAATATCAAGGGAAATTGCTCTGAACAGGCTTTCTTTGTTCTGGTCTCATCCGTAAGGGAAGGAGAGCTTTTTCTGTCAGGCTTAAGGCCTGATTGGGATATTACTGCGAACAGGCGCGGTCTGTAAACCGGTGCGGGCAGAAATTGCCGCCTTCTGTGCTCTAGCTTCTGGCCCTGAACATGGCCGGTCTGCGGCCGGAAAAATCCATTTTGGGGCACGGGAAATGTCTGCTGTCCCCGGATATAAGGTGCCCCTTTATTTTTCAGCTCCTCTTGGATATAGGGCGGGGTATCCTTGGCTTTGAAATCCGTTAAGGAGGCTGCGGTTTATGCGCTTTGCCCCGATTTTTGGGCTCTATATCTTTTTTCTGCTCTTTGCGTTGCCGGGTTATGCTGGTGCGGATATAAACATGACCGCTGCTGTGCAGCGCGGCCTGGAGGCCAATCCCGGCCTGCAGGCGGTAAGGCATGAGCTGGAGGGAGCAAAATTCGGGACTGAGGCATCCAAGGCGGCATTCGGGCCCAGCGTGACCGCGGGCTATGGTTATACCGGTCTGGATGAGGCCCCGCGCTTTCAAAATATCCGCACCGGGGACCGGGACAATTGGACTTTTCATTTTAATGTCCACCAGCCGGTTTTTACCGGGTTTCGGCTGATGAAGGACTATGAAAAAGCCAGGCTCTCCCGCCGGCACAAAGAGGCCAAATTGAAACAGGCCCGGGTGGAGCTGATAAGGACCGTCCATGAAAATTTTTTGCGCCTGCTCGAATTCCGGGAAAAGGCGCGCAGCGCCACCCATACAGTGCAGCGGTTGCAGGCCCATCTGGAGGTGAGTCGCTCCTTTCATCAGGCCGGAGTGCGGCCCCGGCTGGATGTCCTCCAGGCGGAAACAGATCTGGCTGATGCCCGGCAGAAGCTTTTACGGGCCAGAAACGGGGTGGAGACCAGGCGGGCCCGCTTGAATTCCCTGCTGGGATTCGAAGTGGACCGGGATGTGTCTTATAGCGGTGAACTGGAAACCGTGCCGGTGCAGCTGGACCTTGATGATTGCCTCCGGGAGGCGGAAGATACCCGGCCGGACGTGGACATGGCTGAAAAGAGTGTTCAGATCGCCGGTCGGGAAACGGACCTGGTGGCCAGTGATTTTTATCCCCATATCGCTGTGGATTATGACTATTATTCCCAGGGCGATGACCCCGGTGTGGGCGGCAGCGAATATCAGGACCCCAGTGAATGGCAGGTGGGGGTCAACCTGTCCTGGAAGGTGTTTGAATGGGGAAAGACCTATTATGAGTACAAGAAAGCAGCCCGGGGAAAGAGCCGGATGGAGTCCGAGCTTGAGGAGCTGTTGAATCGGGCGAGGTACGAGGTCAAGGCCGCCTATCTCCGGGTGGAAGAGGCCCGGGAGCAGGTCAAAGTGGCCCGTACCGGACTGGTTGAGGCCAAAGAGGCCTACCGCATGGCCCGGGTGCGTTACAAGGCTCAGGTGGGGACCAGCACCGATGTCTTGGACGCCCTGGACAGGCTGAGCCGGAGCGAGGCCAATCTGACCGCGGCCAAAAGCGGATATCTGCGGGCCGTGGCCGCGCTGCTCGCTGCCATGGGCCGGGAGCAGCCGGATATCCTGGGCTGCGCAGTGATCAGGTAGTCCTGGTTTTTCTGCCGCGTCTGACTTTTCTCTCCGCCAGCCAGGCGAATTCCTGCAGCCTGGAGTTGACCCGGGCGTAAACAGAGCCGGGGGAGAATCCTCCTCTGGCCAGGCGTGATCCCGCCTTTTCCCCGGTCAATAATTCCAGGGCCTGATCCACGTGACTCACCGGATAGATGCTGAACAACCCTTTGCGTACCGCGGCAATGACTTCTTTTTCCAGCATGAGATTGTCCACATTGTCCGCCGGGATTATCACCCCGTGCTTCCCGTTTAGCCCCTTTCTGCGGCATATCTCAAAGAAACCCTCTATTTTGCGGGTAACTTCACCCACTGCCATTATGGTCCCGCAGTGCCCCACTGCGCCGGTAATGGCCAGTGAAAACCTGACCGGTACCCCGGAGAGGGCGGAGATCAGGGCGATCAACTCCCCAGCCGAGGCTGAGTCCCCGTCCACCGGGGTATAGCTCTGCTCGAAACAGATGCTCCCGGAAAGGACCAGGGGCTTGTCCTGAGCGAACAGGTTCTGCAGGTAGTTCTTCAGGATGAGCATGGCCTTGGTGTGGATCGGCCCCCCCAGGTCCGCCTCCCGCTCCAGATCGATTATCCCGCCGTGCCCTACGCCCACGCTGCAGGTGATCTGATGCGGCAGGGCGAGCACGTATTCCCCGGCCAGGCTCACGGCCAGTCCATTCACACACCCTGAGGCCTCCCCCGAGGTCTTTACCTTGATCACCTCCCGGTCGTATTCTTCCTGGAACAACTGCTCATAGAGATTGAGGCGATGGATCCTGGAGGTGCGAGCGAATTCCACGGCCTCGGCGTCTATAAACTTCTTCCCGGTCATGCTCCCGGCGGCGTCCGCCTCCACCAGGATATCCTTGATCGCGGAGAGTTTGAGGGAGAGTTTCTGCTGATCCTGGACCATCTCCGAGGAATAGTCCACAAGGGCGCATTCCGCATCCCGGGTTAGCGGGCGCCTGGATATCCCGGAGGCCATGGAGCGCAGGGCGTAGACAACGGCTGCGATATTTTCCGCAGTCCGGGGGGCCTCTTCCTGCATATGGGCCTTGAGTTTGAAGAATTTGCTGAAGCGGTCGTCCGCCTCCAAAAGCAGTCCGTACAACTCGTCTGTACCGATCAAGATTATTTTTACATCCAAAGGCACGGCTTCCGGTTCCAGGGTTTTGGTTCGGACCGGATCGAAATTGTCGGCCGGATCCTCGAGCCGGATATATCCGGAGCGCAAGGCCCGGAGAAGACCCTCCCAGGCCGCGGGATTGGCCAGGATGTCTTCGGCCCGGAGGATTAAAAACCCGTTGTTTGCCCGGTGCAGGCTGCCTGCCTTGAGCAGGGTGAAATCGGTGTAATACGTGCCCAGCTCGCTTTCCCGCTCCATGCACCCCAGGAGGTTGAAATATCCGGGGTGGTCGTCGATTACTATCGGGGCACCGTTTTGGCTGCAATTGTCCACGAACAAATTGACCTGATAGCGGGTGAAGAATGCCGCTCCTCCGGTCATGGAGGAGAGGTCCGCCGATTGTTCCGCCGTCTCCTCCCGGTTCCGGAATCTGTCCAGGTTCTCCAGCATATCCTCCTTCATGGACTGAAGGAAGGAATGTACTTTCTTGTGGGCACGGATCTCTGCGGGTATCTCCTGCAAAAAGCGGTCAATCTGCTCCCCGGCTACCTGCCGGTCCAGTTTGTGCTCCTCTTCCTTCAGGCCCTGTTCCGCTAGTCCGAGCTTTCTGGACAGGCCCAAGAGGGCGTGCATTATGCGGCTGCTTTTGTCCTTGAACCTTTTTTTGAGTTCCGGGTCCAAGCGCTCGAATTCCTCGCCGCTGATCACCTTGCCTTCAATGAGTGGATATAGGGTCAGCTCTCCGTTCTCGTCCGAATGCAGGCTGAAGCTGTTTGTATTGGCCTTTTGCTCCATGGTCTGCAAAAGATTGTCCCGCACCGAGGAGAAATCCTTGGCCAGACTTTCCTTGCGCTGTACGTATGATTCCTGGGCAAAGGCCTCGGGAATGGCCTCTCGGATGCTGCGGACACAGATATGCAGGCTCTTTTTGAGCATATTACCCAGCCCCGGGGGCAGAGTCAGGCACTGCGGCCGGTCCGGATCCTCGAAATTATTCACGTAGACAAGGTCCGGGGGCGCGGACATTTCCTCGGCCCGAGGCCGCAGAAACTCCCGGGAGAAATAGGTCCGTCCGGTACCCTGCTCTCCGGCGATATAAACATTGTACCCCGGGCTGCGTACATGCAGGGAGAGCTCCAGGGCCTTTAAGGCCCGGTCCTGCAGGCCGGGGGCATTGATTTCTTTGGATCTGCGGGGCGGCAGGGCGGACTGGGGGAGCTTGGCCCTCAGTCTGGACGGGGCAAGTGGTTTTGCTTTTTTCATATCGGGTGTTTACCTGATTGCGTATTTTGTTTCCCGCCGGTCAGGCCGGCGGAGTTTTTCTCCGGGGGTAAGCCATTGTCTTTTGACAAAAAACAGGCTAGTTTCTCCTCTTGATTTGCCGTGCTTCGGCGAACGCGCAAACTCTCAGGCTATATTTTAATAGCCCGGAGATGACAAGAAAAACAATTTTGCATTAAGGAGCCGGTATGCTTTGTTATTTTCCCGTGGCCCCAGTTAGGGAAAAAATGCACAAGTCCATTGACTTGGTATGGGGGGGTGTGCTAACTGGCTCATCACTTGTGAACGAAAGCACGAAGCGTCGCGAGCATGTTCTTTAAACTCAAAGAGAAAGAGATCTGGGGCGCCCTGGGCAAGGTGAGCCTGGTGGGCATCCAGCTGGTGGCCAGTACGTTTATTGGCCTGGCCATGGGCTATTTTCTGGACAAATGGCTGGGAACCGAGCCCTGGTTGTTGCTCGCTTTTCTGGTCTTCGGGATCGCCGCCGGATTCAAGAACATGTTTCTGGAAGTGAAGAAGATACAGAAAGAGGAACAAAAGCGGGAACAAAGGCCTGATGAATAAAAGGATCGAGCGCTTTTTACGGTCCAGAGGGCTGGTATTGAACGAGATTCGGCTGCTTGTCCGCAACCAGATATACCTGTGTCTGGGCGGTATGCTCCTGTTGGCGGTTTTCTCTCCTGGTGCGGTCTGGATCGGGTTTGCCGTGGGGGCGGTGCTGGGTACGGCCAATTTTTATTTTTTGGCCTGTTTCGTTCAGGAGCTGGTCTATCACCAAGGTGGAGCGGTTTTTCCGCTTTTGGTCAGTTTTTATCTGCGGCTGGGTATCACGGGTGTGATCCTGGTTGCTTCAGTTGTGTATTGGGAAGCGAATATATATTCCCTGCTTGCGGGTTTAAGTATTGTTTTGCTGAATGTCTTAATCTTTGGCGCCGTTTTGGTTAGTCAAAAATTCAAGGAGGCATGAGAATGGCTGCCGATTTGCATCAGTTTTTGGTCCTGGAAGAATTCGTGAAACTCATCGGCCTCGGCGACGGCCACGGCCACAGTGTTATCCCCTTTCCCGTGCTTTATACCTGGGCGGCTATGCTTTTGCTTATAATCGTCGGCTGGCTGGCCACACGCAGACTGGAGCTGGTACCTAAGGGGGCGCAGAATTTTTTTGAGGTCATGGTCAATGCGGTTGAGGACTTTGTGGTCGCCAACATGGGCGAACCCGGCCGCAAGGTCTTTCCGGTCCTTTTTACTCTGTTTATATTCATCTGGGTGCTCAATATGATGGGCCTTGTCCCCAGCGCTGACGCTCCCACGGCAAATATCAATACTCCGGCGGCAATGGCTGTATTTGTCTTTTTATATTACAACTATTGGGGCCTGAAGATACATGGAGTCAAATACATCAAGCATTTTACCGGTCCGTACTGGTGGCTGGCTCCCATTATGCTGCCCATTGAGGTGATAAGCCACTTGGCCCGGCCCTTGTCTCTTACTCTCAGGCTTTTCGGAAATATCCGTGGCGAGGAGATCGTTATCGCCTTGATGTTTATCCTGGCACCGATACTTGGCTCCCTGCCCATCTTTTTTCTCTTTGTGCTCATGAAGACCATGCAGGCCTTTATCTTTTTCATGCTCTCCATGATGTATCTGCAGGGTGCTTTTGAAGAGGCCCACTAGACCGGGTCGTTTTAACGGGGGAAATGGTCGTTTGACCGCTTAAATATCATTAATAGGAGGTTTTGTAATGCGTAAGTCTTTTCTGGTTATTCTGAACACGGTGATGCTTGTGGGACTGGCCAGTGTCGCTTTTGCGGCGGACACTGATCCCGGGGTTATCTCTAACATCGCTATCGCTACTGCCTTTGGCATGGGCATCGCCGCCTTTGGTTGCGGTATCGCTCAGGGTATGGGCCTCAAGGCTGCCTGTGAAGGCACCGCCCGCAACCCGGAAGCCAGTGGTAAGATCACTGTTACCATGCTTATCGGCTTGGCCATGATCGAGTCTCTGGCCATTTACGCTCTGGTTATCAACCTGATCCTGTTGTTCGCCAATCCGTTTGTCTAAGGGTTGGGGCTGACTGCATAAAGGGGGAGCTTTCTCCCCCTTTTTTGGACTTGGAGATTGTTAAAAATTTCACTATGCCGCATCTAAAAAGCGAAAAGATACCCCGGGCGACCATCACCAGGCTGGCCCTTTATGTCCAGGAGCTGGAAGGGATGGAGCAGCAGGGGGAAAAAGTGGTTTCTTCAGAAGGACTGGCCCGCCTATGCGGTGTCAACCCTTCACAGATACGCAAAGATCTGGCCTACTTCGGTGAGTTCGGGGTCCGCGGCGTGGGTTATTATGTCCACGAACTAAAGGAGGCCATCAAGCAGAGCCTCGGCCTGGACCGGACCTGGAACGTGGTTTTGGTCGGTGTGGGCAATATGGGCCGGGCCCTTTTGCGCCATCAGATGATGGTCAACCGCGGTTTTGTCATAGTCGGGGCCTTTGACTGCGATCCATTCAAAATTGGAGATGAAGTGGCCGGACTGGAAGTCAATTGCTCCAGCACCCTGCCGGAAAAGGTCCAGGAGCTTGGGGCGGAAATCGGGATCATAACCACCCCTGCGGAACGGGCCCAGAGGGCGGCCAATTATCTTATCCAGGCCCGGGTCAAGGGTATTGTGAATTTTGCTCCGGCCAGGATAAGTGCCCCGGAACATATCGCCATAGAATACGTGGACTTTATAAACCATCTCTTTTCCGTGGCCTTCAACATTTCCCTGGAGCAGAAAAAAGGGGCTTTCAGTTAGTCTTTTGCTCTCGGTCTTTTCCGGGTCGGATTCCCGCCTTCCCTGATTCTTTGGTGTCTGCCCGAGCTTGATTCACTTCCGCCTTTGGGCGTAGATATGAAAGCATCCGAGCCTGCCGGTCAAAGCATCTAAAAAGACAAAAAAGTCCATAGCAGACTGTGGCTGGCCATTTTGCTCTCCGGCCTTGACCCAAGGTTCCGGGGTGCAATAGTTTTTATCTGCTGAGGATGTCTGGCTTTGAGTAACGGCTTGCAGGCTGAACATCCCCGCTCTTATAAAAATATCAATGCCCAGCAGGAGGTGATGTATGTCTTTTCCGCTCATTCCGGACGACAGGGAAGGTGATGTACACAACCTGGAGGCCCTGCCCCGGTCCGAACTCACAGTCTTTATGGCTGGGAATCAATTCATGGTTGTCCCGGATTTGATCCAGGCCTTTAAAGAAAAGCACCCTGAAGTAGGGGATATATTTTACGAGACTCTGCCCCCGGGCCTGGAACTGCGCCAGATATTGGCCGGGGGGGCCAGGTTCCGGGGAGTGGACCATTACATACGCGCAGACGTGTACTCCTCGGTTTCAAAAAAGGCCATGCGCGAACTCGAGGCTGCCGGGCTGATCCGAAAGGATGATTATTTCCTCTATCTGTATAACAGGCTGGCCTTGATGGTTAAAAAGGGCAATCCCAAAGGCATATCATCCGTATTGGATTTGGCCCGTAGCGACGTGGTTGTTTCCCAACCCAGCACCGGCCTGGAGCATATAGCGGACTATATCCTTGATATGTACAGAAAGGCCGGAGGAGAGGCATTGGTAGGGCGTGTAACCCGGGAAAAGGTGCAAGAAGGGACGACCCTTATGACCACAGTTCACCATCGCGAGACTCCGGAGCGGATACTTGAGGGCAAGGCGGATGTAGGGCCGGTCTGGCAGACCGAGATCAGAGCCGCGCTTAATTCCGGTTTGGATATCCAAGGGGTGGACGTGGGCCCTGATCTGGATCAGCACGAAGACATCAATTACTATATCACCAGGCTTAAAAATGGTAAAAACCCGAAAAATGCAGCCCGGTTTTTGGAATTCATAAAAAGCCCCCGGGCCGCTTCCCTGTTCGCTGCCTGCGGCTTTGTCCCAGAGAGCTTTTGATTTGCCAACGGTCGGTTACCGCGGTCAGGCCCCGGCATGTTTTCCTTGCCAAGCAGAAAAAATTTTATTAGTAGTTTTTCTTTTTACAGAATTTTACGGAGGTAGCTTTAAGATGAAAAAGGATATCCATCCCAAATTATACGATGCAGTGTTTAAGTGTTCCTGTGGGAACGAGTTCTCCACCCGGTCTACTGCCGGCGAGGAAGTGCATGTGGAGATCTGCTCCAATTGCCATCCCTTTTACACCGGTCAGCAGAGGTTTGTGGACTCGGCCGGCCGCATCGACCGCTTCAAAAAGAAATACGGCCAGTACCGCAAATAAGGTTTGTTTACAGCCATCCGCTTTTTTTTACCTCCCGGCCGCTTGAAAAGGCCGGGGAATTTTTCAATATCTACCCGGAAGGATAATGGCGGATATATCAGTAGGCGGCCAGGCGGTTATGGAGGGAGTGATGATGCGCTCCCTGGATCGCCTGTCCATTGCCGTTCGTGAACCGTCTGGCGAAATTTTTGTCGAGTGCAGGCGGTGGTTTACCCTGCTGGGGTATAAATGGACCAAGCGGCCCGTGGTACGAGGATTTTTTGTCCTTATCGAGACCCTGGTCAACGGGATAAAGGCCCTGAATTTTTCCGCTCAAAAGGCCTATGAGGAAGAAGCCGGGGAGGAAATGAAACCCTGGGCCATCTTTCTGACCATTGCCGTTTCCGTGGGCTTGGCCCTTTTGCTCTTCGTGGTCCTGCCCCATTTTATGTCCGAAGGTATGCACTGGGTCGCTTTGGGCGGGGATGTCCGGGCCCTGTCCTTTCATGTTTGGGACGGGTTGTTTAAGTTTTCCCTGTTTCTGGCCTATATCTATTTTATCTCCTTTCTGCCGGACATAAAGCGCGTATTTCAGTATCACGGGGCGGAACACAAGGTCATTCACGCCTATGAGCACAACGAGACCCTGGCCCCGGAAAATATCCGCAAATACAGCCGGCTCCACCCCCGCTGCGGGACTGCTTTTCTGTTGTTTGTTTTGTCTGTGAGCATCTTGATTTTCACTATTGTCGTCCCCCTGCTTTTGGCTGCCTACGAACCGCAGGGATTTTTGCTCCGGCACGGCTATGTGCTGGGGGTTAAATTCTTGCTTATGGTCCCCATAAGCGGTTTGGCCTACGAGGTGATCAAGATCGCCGGCAAACGCGGGGAGACTTGGTGGTGCAGGCTCCTTTGTCTGCCCGGCCTGGCCCTGCAGCGGCTGACGACCAAAGAACCGGATGAGGGGCAGATAGAGGTGGCTGTGGCCGCGCTTAACGGGGCGCTTAGAGAAGGGGAAGCATGTTTGCAAAGCTAGACAGCCTGGAGCAGAGGTATGCTGAGGTCGAGCAGGAGCTCAGCAATCCGGAGATATACGAAAATCCGGAGGAGTATAAGCGCCTTTCCAAGGCCCATGCAGATCTGTCCGAGGTGGTGGCTGCCTATCGCGAGTACCGGGACGTATGCAGACAGCTCGAGGAAAACCGTGAACTTTTGCGGGACGGGGATGAGGAGATCCGGGAGCTGGCCAGGGCCGAAGCCGAGGACCTGGACGGGAGAAAAGAAGAATTGGAGGAAAGGCTGAAACTGCTTTTGACCCCCAAAGATCCTTTGGATGCAAAGGATATCCTTCTGGAGATCAGGGCCGGCACCGGCGGGGAGGAAGCGGCCCTGTTCGCGGCCGATCTCTTCCGCATGTATTCTAGGTTCGCCGAGAACAAGGGTTGGAAGGTGGAACTGATGAATACACACGAGAGCGCTTCCGGGGGGTTTAAAGAGATCATAGCCTCCATCTCCGGCAAACAGGTATACAGCTGGCTCAAATTCGAATCCGGGGTGCACCGGGTGCAGCGCGTGCCGTCCACTGAATCTCAGGGCCGCATCCATACCTCCGCAGTGACTGTGGCCATCCTGCCCGAGGCCGAGGAGGTGGACGTAAAGATCGAGCCCACCGACCTGCGGGTGGATGTATTCCGGGCCTCCGGTCCGGGAGGACAGAGCGTGAACACTACGGATTCTGCAGTCCGCATCACCCATGTCCCCACCGGTTTAGTGGTTTCTTGCCAGGACGAGAAGTCGCAGCACAAGAACAAGGCCAAGGCCATGAAGATCCTGCGCTCCAGACTTTTGCAGCAGATGCAGGACGAGCAGAAGCAACAGCTGGATGAGAGTAGGAAGAGCCAAGTCGGGAGCGGAGACCGTTCCGAGCGCATCCGGACCTATAATTTCCCCCAGGGCCGGGTCTCGGACCACCGCATAAACCTGACCGCCTACAATCTGTCCGAAGTCATGGAAGGCGAGCTCTCCGGCATAATTGAGCCTTTGGCCCAGTACTACCGCGCCCAGGCCATGCAGGAGGAAACAGAGAAATAGGCCCTTTTCCCCTTTCAGCTAAAACCACATTAAAAAGGGCGGCTGCCAAACTCCGGGAAGCAGGAGTGGAGTCCCCCTCCCTTTGCGCCCAGGTCCTTCTGGCCCATGTACTGGGAACGGACCGCCTCGAACTCATTATCCGTCCGGACAAAACGCTGTCTTTCCAGGCGGCGGCCCGCTTCGATGCCCTGATCGCCGAAAGAGGCCGGAACACTCCGGTGGCCTACCTGACCGGAAAAAAAGAGTTCTTCGGCCTGGAGCTTTTTGTGGACCGGGACGTGCTTGTCCCCCGCCCAGAGACCGAGGGAATAGTGGAAGAGGTGCTGCGCATTTTCCCGGACCAAGGCCAGGGCTTTGTGTTCGCGGATATTTGCACCGGAAGCGGCGCCCTGGCGGTTGCGCTCTGTTCCCTGTTTCCGAACAGCCTCGGAATAGCCGTGGATATCAGCCGGTCCGCCCTGGGCGTGGCCGAAAAGAATGCCCGGAAGCACGGCGTTGCCCGTCGTCTGCACCTTGCGTGCTCTGATCTGGGTTCCGGCCTGGCCTCCCGGTCTTTTGACCTGGTGGTGGCCAATCCACCGTATGTGTCCGCCCGGGAGTATGCCGCGTTGCCGCAGGAAATCCGCGCCTTTGAGCCGGCCCGGGCCCTTTGGGCCGGTGAAGACGGGCTGCGTTTCTATCCCGGACTGGCTTCGGACTGCGCCAGGGTGCTTAAGCCTGGGGGTACGGCCCTGGTGGAAACGGGCAGCAGCCAGGGAGCGGAGGTTTTGGCCTGTTTCCGGGAGTTCCCCCGGACCCGGATAATCAAGGACTTGGCCGGGCTGGACCGGATAGTTGCGGCCGATCTTGTGGGTTGATATTGTTGTTTTTCTGCAACAGTTTGAGCGAGTAAAGCCGATGTTTTTGGTTTTTATCATAATATATCAAGATGTTAAATCCATGTTTGCTTTGGGCACGGATTTTGCTGTCTATAGCCGCGGAGGGAACAATGCAGCAAAAAACCATCAGGAAATCAATCAGTTGTTCAGGCATCGGGCTCCATTCCGGGGAAAAGGTGCATCTGGCCCTGCATCCGGCCCAAGAGGATACCGGCTTGGTGTTTATGTCAATCAATGCTTCCAGGTCTGCGATCATAGACCTGCATCCGGACAAGGTCCGGGATACCGGACTGGCCACGACAATCGCCGAGGGTGATTCCAGCATATCCACTATTGAGCATTTCTTGTCCGCTGCATACGGCCTGGGGCTGGACAACCTGCGCGTTGAGGTCTTTGGCAATGAGTTGCCCATCCTGGACGGGAGCGCCTCGCCTTACGTCTTTTTGCTTAAGAGCGCCGGGATCCGTACCCAGAGTAAACCCAAGAATATCATGCGCTTTAAGCGGGACATGAAATTTGAAAAGGATGGAAAGTCCATCCGGGTCCGCCCGTATAATGGCTTCCGTGTCCATTATACCATTGACTTTGATCATCCCATGATCGGAGAGCAGGAATTTACGTTCCAGTTCAGCCCAGAGGCCTTCAACCGGGACGTGGCCAATGCCCGGACTTTCGGATTCTTGAAGGATGTGGAAAAAATGCAACAGATGGGGCTGGCCCGGGGCGGCTCCCTGGACAATGCCGTGGTCCTGGACGAGTATGACGTGGTTAATCCTGAGGGGCTGCGTTTTAAGGACGAAATGGTCCGGCACAAGATACTTGATTTTATCGGGGACATGGCGGTCATGGGTATGCCCATGTGGGGCGATTTCCGGATAAAATATTCCGGGCACGCCTTAAATAATGCTTTTTTGCGTTTTTTGGTCCGCAATCAGGACGACTATCTGGAGCCGGTGCCCGAAGAAAAGGCTGCTGCCGCCCTTACCCCGGACGAGGTCCAGGTCCCGGAAATGGAGCCGGCCCTGGCCTGAACCGGAAAAGCAAACAAAACGGGCCGTATTGTTTTGTGTCCAAGGCAAAAAAGCACCCAGCGGGTGCTTTTTTTTGGGTTTGGGACCTGGATACGGAGCGTTTGCGTATCTTTCTTGCTTGACTCTTGATTTTTCAACCCCTTAACGCCAATCCGGGCAAAAGTGCGGATTGGCGTTAAGGGGTTTATTTTTTGCGTCCGGACTTGACCATGCCCAGAACTGTCTGCACAATACGTACAAAAGGGACGGGTTGACCATTTCGTTCCCGGGCCGGAGCCAAAAGGCGGGAGGAGCCGCCGCAAAACACTGCTTGATTGCTTACCCGCAAACAACAAGACCAAGGATTTCTTATGCGTAGCAAGGATATGACTCAGGGAATGGAGAAGGCCCCCCACCGCTCGCTCATGTTCGCCGCCGGCCTGACCCGGGAGGAACTCGCGCGGCCCATTGTCGGAATCGCCAATTCAGCGAATGAGATCGTGCCCGGGCATGTGCACCTGAAGGAAGTGGCCGCAGCAGTCAAGGCCGGGGTGCGCATGAACGGGGGCACTCCCCTGGAATTTTCCACTATTGGTGTGTGTGACGGGATAGCCATGAACCATCGCGGGATGCGTTTCAGCCTGCCCAGCCGGGAGCTTATCGCCGACAGTGTGGAGGTGATGGCCTCGGCCCATCCCTTTGATGCTTTGGTCCTTATCCCTAATTGTGACAAGATCGTCCCCGGCATGCTTATGGCCGCTGTGCGCATGAATATCCCGGCCATTGTCCTGAGCGGAGGTCCCATGCTGGCCGGGAGGCACGAAGGCAAGAGCACGGATCTTATTTCTGTGTTCGAGGCGGTGGGCCGGGTCAAAAGCGGACAGATGGATGAAGAGGAGCTTGCCCGCCTGGAGGAGTCGGCCTGCCCTACATGCGGCTCCTGTTCCGGGATGTTTACCGCCAACTCCATGAATTGTCTTTCCGAGGCCATCGGCCTGGCCCTGCCCGGAAACGGGACCATCCCGGCGGTGGCCAGTTCCAGACTGCGCCTGGCCAAGCAGGCCGGAATGCAGGTGATGGAGCTTTTGAGATCCGGGATCAAACCTTCAGACATTGTCACCGAAAAGAGCGTGGCCAACGCCGTGGCCGTGGATATGGCCCTGGGCTGCTCCACGAATACAGTTTTGCATCTGCCGGCCATATTCCGGGAGGCCGGGCTGGATGTGGATCTGGATATATTTGATCAGATAAGCCGCCGTACCCCGAACCTGTGCCGCCTGTCTCCGGCTGGGCCGCACCACCTGGAGGACCTGGATGCGGCCGGAGGCATACCCGCGGTAATGCGGGAGCTGGCCGCAAAAGACCTTTTGCATCTGGACGTGTCCACGGCCACCGGAAAAACTCTGGGCGAAAACCTCCGCGATATGCGTCCCGGGGTGAAAAACAGGGAGGTCATCCGGCCGGTAAACGATCCCTACAGCCCGCAGGGAGGGATAGCCATTCTGCGCGGTTCCCTGGCCCCGGAAGGCGCGGTGGTCAAGCAGTCGGCAGTGGCCGAGAACATGCTGGTCCGCATCGGAGAGGCCCGGGTGTTTGAGTCCGAGGAACAGGCTGTTACCGCCATCATGGATGGTCAGATAAAGGCCGGCGACGTGGTGGTTATCCGCGGCGAGGGGCCCAAGGGCGGTCCGGGTATGCGGGAGATGCTCACCCCGACTTCGGCCATTGCCGGAATGGGTCTGGACCGGGAGGTGGCGCTCATAACCGACGGCCGGTTCAGCGGCGGGACCCGCGGGGCGGCTATCGGCCATGTCTCCCCGGAGATGGCCGAGTCCGGGCCGATAGCTTTGGTCCGGGACGGGGACCGGATAAGCATAAACATCCCGGAAAACAAACTGGATATCCTGGTGGACGAACAGGAACTTGAGGACAGGAGAAAAAAATTCTACTGGACCCCGGATGCGGAGCAGTCTTCCTTTCTGCGCCGCTACAGCCGGATGACCACTTCGGCCTCCAGGGGGGCCGTGTCTAAAGTCTGATGGACTGGACCCGGGAAGCGGCACAGAGATACGATGCCTGGGTAAACTCCGGGCAGGGCAGGTTTGCCTTGGCCCAGGAGAAGCGCCTTATGCAGCATTTGATCTCTTTTTGGCCTAGGCGCAAGCAGTCCCTCCTGGAGATCGGCTGCGGGACAGGCGTTTTTTTGGAGATGTTCTGGGAAGCCGGTTTTGACGTGACCGGCGTGGATATTTCCCCGGAGATGCTCTCCAGGGCCAGGCATAGACTGGGCGGCCGGGCCGATTTGCACCTGGCGGACGGGGCGCATTTGCCCTTTGAGGACAAGGAATTCGATTTTGCCGCGTTGATAGCTGTTTTGGAGTTCTGCCCTGATCCGGCGGCCGTGGTCAGGGAGGCGGCCCGGGTGAGCCGCAAGGAGCTCTTTGTGGCTTTTTTGAACCGCCACTCCCTTTATTATCTTTCTGCGGGGCGAAAGGGCAAAAATGGCAAAGAGAGTACCCTGCATCGGGCACAGTGGTATTCCTGGCTGGAGATGAGCGCCATTCTGCGTCGCGCTTTGGGAAAAAGAAGTGTTTATTCCAGATCCGTTTTGGCCACTCCCCCGGCCATGTGGACGGAAAGCCGGGTGTGCCGCTTTCTAAGTCGTCCTATTCTACCGCCGTTTATGGGTGCTTTTATTGGTATGCGAGTGGATATATTGAATAAAAAACCGCTGCATACGCCGCTTATGGCCTTTAAGGCCGAAGTCAGGCCGGATATATAGTGTTTGTTTGATTAATCCCGGATGGTTGCAAAGGAGAAAAAATGCTCGAGAGTCTGTTGACCCGGATAGAATGGCTGGTTTTGGTCGGAGGCCTGGTCCGGATGGGTGCAACTCTTGTGTTGGCGCTAGTCGCCAATCTGGTCCTTATCCGTCTCTTGCGACGTTTGGAGAAACACCTCATGGACAAACAGGTCCCGGACGGGGATGTGCCCACTGAGTCCTCCAAGCGGATAAACACCCTTATGCGCCTTATACGCCAGGGGGCGGTGATCCTGCTCTGGGCTATAGTCCTTTTGATTATTTTTGATCATATCGGGGTCAAGATCGGGCCGATTTTGGCCGGTGCCGGTATCCTTGGTCTGGCTGTCGGATTCGGAGCCCAGAACCTGGTCCGGGATGTGATTTCCGGGTTCTTTTTGATCCTGGAGAACCAGATCCGGGTCGGGGACGTGGCGATCGTTAACGGGACCGGCGGGGTGGTGGAACGGATAAACTTCCGGACCACCATCCTGCGCGATCTATCCGGAGTGGTGCATATCTTCCCCAACGGGACCATTACTACCTTAAGCAATATGACCAACGAATGGTCGGCCTATGTCTTTGAAATAAGTGTGGCCTACAAGGAAGACGTGAACCAGGTTATAGAGCTGATCCATTCCGTGGGTGCGGAAATCCGCAATGACCCTGAATACGGCCCGCTCATCCTGGAGGACGTGGAAGTCTTCGGCCTGGACAAGCTGGCTGATTCCGGAGTGGTGGTCAAGGGCAGGATCAAGACCAAGCCAATCATGCAGTGGAAGGTGGGGCGGGAATTCTTGCGCCGGGTAAAGATGCTTTTTGACGAAAAGGGCATCGAGATACCATTCCCGCATACCACGGTCTATTTCGGCGAGGCCAGCAAACCTTTTGAGCTCTCGGTCCTGGACAAAAAGATAAGCGCAGGGGCCTTTGACGAAGGCACGGGAGAATAAGGCCCAGTTCGGACCGCGGGATTTGAATAAAATGCCCTGCTTGGGATCAGGCGGGGCGTTTTAAATGGGATTTTTTATGCCTTTTGCTGTAATTGAAGAAAGCCAGGCCTTAGAAAAACTGGAGAGCCGGGCTTTGCTCCTGACCTCGAACAACCGCCTGGCCCGGGAGCTGGGCGCTCTTTATGCCGGGTACAGGCGCTCCCAAGGAGCGAATACCTGGGAGACCCCGGCCATTATGCCTCTTTCTTCCTGGCTCGTCGAGCTCTATTCCCGACTTTCCCTGGAAATGGACCTGCCTTTTCTCCTTTCCCCGGATCAGGAACTCATCCTTTGGGAAAGGATAATAGAAGAAAATCCCCCCCGGACCCTTTTCCCCTCCCGCGATCTGGCCCGTATGGCCCGCCGCTCCTGGATGCTTTGCCGCAGATGGGGACTGGCCCCGAAAGATATGCATCCGGAGGGGGACTGGGAGAACGAGGCGTTTGTCTCCTGGGGCAAGGCGTTCATGGACAAATGCGCGACGCAAAATTGGCTGGAGCAGAGTGCGCTTGCCTGGTATATGGCCGATCTTTTGGAAGAAAAGGCAGGTCTTATTCCCGAGGAGGTGATCGTCTGCGGCTTTCTAGAGTTTGACCCCTCGCAGGAGCGTATTTTTTCCGTTTTTAGGGAAAGATCGTGCCGTCTTTATAATCTTTCCCGCAGCCGGGAAGAGGGAAAGGGGGGCAAGTTGAGTTTTGCTGATCCGGATCAGGAGCTGGAAGCGGCCGCGGCCTGGGCGGAAAAGGAGATCAAGACCAAAAAGGCCTCTAACGTCGCGGTGATCATTCCCGACCTGGAAAGGGTCCGCAGTCGTGTGGTCCGGATATTTGACCGCATCCTGCAGCCGGAAAAGGTCCTTTCTCTTACTCCCGGGAGCGCTCCGGCCTATAATATTTCCATGGGTACCCCTTTGGCCGGATATCAAATCGTAGACCATGCCTGCCTTTTACTGGCAATCCCCTTGCAAAGAGTTCTTAACACAGCCGAGTTGGGCCGGGTCCTTGTTTCCCCTTTTGTCCGCGGTGAAGAGGAACTCTGCGCCCGGGCCATCCTGGACCGGGAAATCCGGGAAAAACGGGAACATTGGATCAAATCCAAAATGCTGGAGCGCAAACTGGCTGAGGCGGAAAAAAGGGGCGAGTGCCTTAAATTCGCCGCCTCTCTACGCCAGGCCAGGGACGTTTTTAATCTGCCTTCAGAGGTCATGACCCTTGGGGAGTGGGCCCGGATCTTTGCCTCTGTATTGCAGGCCTGGGGATGGCCCGGGGATCGGACTGTTAGCAGTAGGGAATATCAAACCATCCGCGCCTTCCGGGAAGTCTTATCCGAATTGGCCGGGCTGGACGCGGTCAGTCCCCGCACTGACTTCGCTACTGCCCTGGACTACTTGCGGCGCATCCTGTCCGAGCGTATTTTTCAGCCCCGTTCTCCAGCGGCGGGTATCCAGGTTATGGGTCTCTTCGAGGCCGTCGGTCAGGCTATGGATAAAATTTGGCTAGCCGGGATGACCGCGGATGTCCTGCCCGGGAGGGCGGATCCGGATCCGTTTATCCCTGTCCGGGACCAAAGGCGCCTTTTTATGCCCGGCTCGTGTCCGGAGCGGGAGTTGGAAATGGCCGGCCGCATTTGGGAAAATATGCGCCTTGCGGCCGGGGAAATCGTCTGCAGCTATCCCCGGGCCGAAGAAGATACGGAAATCATACCCAGTCCTTTTGTAATCGATTTGCCGGATATTGATCCCCAGGAGGTCTTGGCCCATATGGAAAGATCCGCTCTCTGGCAGCATGTGCGACAAGGCGGCGGGGTAGAAGAGGGCTTTGACAGCCACGGTCTTCCACTGGCCGATTTGTCGCCTGCGGGAGGCACGGCAGTGTTCAGGGATCAGGCGGTCTGCCCGTTCAAGGGGTATGCGCAGGCCCGCCTGAAGACGGAAGAACCGCAAAGCCCGGTTCCCGGACTCGGGCCTGCGGAGAGGGGAGAGATGGTCCACCGGGCGCTTTGGACTTTGTGGCAGGAATTGAATTCCCGGGACGGCCTTCTGGAGATGAATGAAGGCGAGCTTTTGCGCCTTGTGACCGAAATTGCCGAGCAGACCGCCGGGCTCTGGATCAGTCCGGAAAGCCTGGTGCGGACCAAAAAGTATCTGCGCCTGGAGGCGCTTCGGCTGAAAGATATACTCATGAGCTGGCTGGAGGTGGAAAAAGACAGGCCTTTTTTCCAGATCCGAAGTCTGGAAGAGAGGACGACGGTTTCAATCGGAGGCCTTAAGATCAAAGTCCGTTCCGACCGGGCGGATACGCTTGAATCCGGGGCCGCGATGCTCATTGACTACAAAACCGGGGCGAGCCTTCCCTCTGCTGCGGTTATGTGGATGGAAGAACGGATGATAGAGCCCCAGCTCCCGGTTTACGCCGTGCATATGTTGCAAGAAGAGCTGTCCGTCGTGTGTGTGGCCCGGGTAAATCCCCGGAACATGGAATTTTTAGGGATAGCGGACAGCAGGGCCGAGTTGCCCTTGACCGGGAAAATGAAAACGGTGCAGGAATTTGGATTTAAAGACATGAAGGAGGTTTTAAACAGCTGGAGGGAGAGGCTTGAACAGCTGGCGGAGGAGATAAAGTCCGGCTACGGCCCGGCCGATCCCGTGCAGGCCTCCGGATATGCCTTTTCCTGCCGGCGGTGCCGTTTAAAGCCGCTTTGCCGGATAAACGAAGCCCTGCCCGGGGAAGAGGTTGGTTTTGAGGGAGAAATGGCCGATGGCTGAACCTGAAGACGCCCATATCCGCAGGGAATGTCTCCATCCGGAAGAGAGCTTTATTGTCCAGGCCCCAGCCGGATCTGGGAAGACCGAGCTTTTGATTCAGCGCTATCTTCGTCTCTTGGGTAAGGTTAAAAAGCCGGAGGAGATCCTGGCCATGACCTTTACCCGCAAGGCCGCGGCAGAGATGCGCGGCCGGATACTTTCCGCTTTGCAGCAAGCCGCAACACCTTCTCCCTTGAGCGGTGAACTCCCGGAGCATAAAAGACTGACCCGGGAGCTGGCCGCGGCCGTGGTTAAAAGGGACCGCGAACTGGGATGGAATCTGCAAGAAAATCCAAATCGACTACGCATCCAGACCATAGATTCTTTTTGTTTTTATTTGAGTGCCCAGATGCCTTTGCTTTCCGGTTTCGGAAAAAGACCGGAAGTGGTCGAAAACGGTCACGTTTTGTATGCTCAGGCGGCCGTGAATACGCTTATGGAGCTTACCGGCCGGGAGGACCGGCCCGAACTTGCACGCGTTTTGCGGCATGTGGACAACGATTGGAACCGCCTGACCGAGCTTATAGCAGTTATGCTTTCGAGGCGCGAGCATTGGATGGAGATTTTAAAGGCCGCTGACGGGGACGAAACCATCCGGGAGCTTTTGCAGAGAGAACTCGAGTCTCAGGTGCAGGGGATGCTTGCCCGGGTCAGCCATTTGATTGAAGGGCTTGATCCCTCCTTGCGGGACCGGCTTTTGCGTCTGTATAATTATAGCTCCCAAAACCTGGATATGCCCGGGGCCGGGAATTTTCCCGGCCCTTCAGCCGCGCAGGTCCAGGAATGGCAAAAGTGGAGGAGATTTTTTCTGACCGAGTCCGGAAGCTGGCGGAAACAGGTCAATGTGAAACAGGGTTTTCCGCCCCCGAAGGATTTAACATCCGGAGAGGAAAAGGATCGGGCCAGGGAATACAAGCAGGAATACAGCCGGATGCTTGCAGAATTGGCCGATAATCAAACCCTGCGCCAGGCCCTGCACACGCTTAAAAATCTCCCGGACACCGAATACATGGACGCGGACTGGGAGCTTCTGGTCGCCCTTATCCGGGTGCTCAAACGCTCCCTGGCCCACTTGTATCTGGTCATGCAGGCCGAGGGCAAGGTGGACTACACTCAGGTGACCGAGTTCGCCCTGGATTCCCTGGGCACGCCCGAGAATCCAACGGATCTGCTGTTAAAGCTGGACTATCGCATAAACCACCTCCTGGTGGATGAATATCAGGACACGAGCCTTGTCCAGCAGAGAATAATCACCACCCTGGTTTCCGGCTGGCAGCCCGGAGACGGGCGGACGATCTTTTTGGTCGGCGATCCCATGCAGTCCATCTATGGTTTTCGCAACGCGGAAGTGGGTATTTTCCAGAACTGCCGCGCATACGGGATTGCAGACGTCCATCCCAGGCCCCGCTATCTGACCGTGAATTTCCGCTCCGGCCAGGAGGTTGTCGAGTGGGTGAACAAGGTCTTCCCGGGCGTGTTCCAGTTCTCCGAGGATCCGGTGACCGGAGCGGTCCGCTATTCAGCGATGCAAAAATATAATTTGGGAAACGGCGCAGTGGGCCTGTACCTCTTGCCGGAAACCGGGGGACGGGCCGAGGCCCAAAAAGCCCTGGAGATAATCCGCGATACCCGGCGGGAAGACCCTGAAGGCAGCATAGCCGTTTTAGTCCGCAGCCGCAGCCACCTGCGAGAGATTTCCAGGCTCCTGGACAGGGAAGGGATCGGGTTCCAGGCCGTGGATATCGAGCCTCTGCAGGAAAGGCAGCCGGTTTTAGACCTCTTCTCCTTGGTCCGCGCTTTGGCCCACCCGGCTGATGATCTGGCTTGGTTCTCAGTCCTGCGCGCGCCGTGGACAGGCCTGGACCTGGCCGATTTGACCCGAATTGCGGAGAAGTGTGCAAAGTCCGGGTCTGTTTTGGACGTACTGGCTGGCGGGGAATTTTCTTTTTTGAGTCCACAGGGGGCGCAAAGGCTCAGGCGCGCCGCGCCCGTTTTGGTCCAGGGGGTCTTGGAGCGGGGCAGAAGGCGGATGTCCCGGCTGCTGGAAACGGTCTGGCTGAACCTGGGCGGACCGGCCTGCCTGGAAGAGGACCGGGACAGACTGGATGCAGACAATTTTTTAAAGCACTTGCAGGGCCTTGAGCAAAACGGGGACATCCCGGATTTCAGCCGCCTGGAAGATTCCCTGGGCGACTTGTATTCTCAGCCCCGGATCACCACGGGCAACCCGGTCTCCTTGATGACCGTGCACAAATCCAAAGGACTGGAGTTTGATACAGTGATAATTCCCGGTATGCACAGGATAGGCAGGTCCGGTGCAAAAGAGCTGGTCCAGATGATGGAGGTGTCCGAGACAGGAAAGTCTGAGCCTGGCTTCCGTTTCCTTTTGGCCCCGCTGAATGCGCCGGGAGAGAAGGACAACCCGGTGTACACTTATATCCGGGAGATAAAGAAGCAGAAAAAGGATAACGAACTGGGCCGGCTTTTGTATGTAGCCGCCACCCGGGCCAGAAAAAATCTGCATCTTTTGGCCGAGTTCGACCTCAATGAGCAAGAAAAACTGGCAAAGGGTAATATAGGAAAAAAAGACAGTTTTTTGGGGCGGATTGAAGAATCTTTTGTCGCTGAAGCCGAACTTTGTCCTTTTTACGGGGAAGGCAAGGAAACTGGGGAAGATAGGAAAGAAACCAACCGCCTGCGCTATCTTTCCCCGGACTGGGGTCGGCCGGAAATAAACGGCGGGCTATCCCCCGGGTCTTTGTCCGAATACGGGGAGCCCCCTTCCTCGGGGAGCGAAGAGGAGGGTGGACTTTATGATTTCCGGCGTCATGTGGGCAGTGTTGTCCATGAATTCTTGCAGGCTATGGGCCGGGAAAAGGCGGACGAATGGAGTGCGGCGCGGATAAAAGGTCTGGAGGGTAGGATCGCCAAGCGCCTGGCCACCCTGGGAGTCCCGGGTACAAAGATGGACGAGTCTGTATCCATGGTAAAAAAGGCCTTGGAAAATACCGTAAGTGACCCCGTCGGAAAGTGGATTTTAAGGCCGCGAGAGAGTGCCCGCTGCGAGTACGGCCTCACCGGGGTGGTGGAGGGCAGACTGGTCAGCGCGATCATAGACCGGACTTTTGTGGATGAAGAGGGCATCCGCTGGATCGTGGATTACAAGACTTCTGTTCCAAGAGGGGACCAGGAGGAGTTTATCCGGGGCGAAGTCGGCCGCTACCAAGAGCAGCTCGCGGCCTATGCCCGGCTTATGCGGGAGATGGA
>JBKHGE010000009.1:0-58056 GCA_046539845.1 Desulfonatronovibrionaceae bacterium | reverse complement strand
TTAACGAGAGGCTCGTGCGTTTTCTTGCCCTTTAACATTAGGTAGGAATCCCTAACGATATCGCCTTAACCGCAAAGCGTTTAAGACCACGGATACCGAACTCATGGCCATGGCTCCGCCGGCTATCATCGGATTCAGCGTCGGTCCCCCGAACAACTTGAGCAACCCGGCGGCCACCGGAATACCCAGGGAATTATAGATAAAGGCCCAGAACAGATTCTGCTTGATGTTGCGCACCGTGACCCGGCTAAGATCCAGGGCGGTAGGCACCCCGGACAGGTTGCCGTGCATAAGGACAATATCCCCGGCCTCTATGGCCACATCAATGCCCGTGCCCATGGCGATTCCGATATCAGCCGCTGCCAGGGCGGGGGCGTCATTTATCCCGTCCCCGACCATGGCCACACTGTCTCCCCCTTTTTGCAATTCAACCACTGCATCCGCCTTGTGCTCGGGAAGGACACCGGAGCGGACAAAATCAATGCCGGCCCGGGAAGCGACCGCTTCCGCAGTAGTCCGGTTGTCTCCGGTAAGCATGCCCACTCTTATCCCCCGACTCCTCAGTTCCCGGACCACATCCGGGGCGTTATCTTTCAGGGGATCGGCCACACTGAAAATACAGGCCAGCCTACCGGCAACAGCCATGAACATGACCGTGCGCCCCTTTTTCTGCCAGTCCAGGGCAAGGTCTTTTTGCTCCTCCGGGATCTCGACTTTGTTTTCCTGCATGAGTTCCAGGTTCCCGGCGAGTAACCATCCCTCCTCGGTCCGGCCCTGCAGCCCTTTTCCGGGCAGGGCGCGAAAATCCCCCACCGGCACATAGTCCGCACCGCGCTCCCTTAACCCCTGGACCACGGCCTCGGCCAGGGGATGCTCGGACATACCCTCAATGCCCCAAAGGAGGGAAAGCACCCGGTCCCGGTCCAGTCCGGGCGCGGTCTCAATATCCACCAGCTCCGGCTTTCCCCGGGTCAGAGTACCGGTTTTGTCAAAAATCACGGTTTTTACTTCCCTGGACTTTTCCAGAATTTCCCCGCCCTTGATCAAAATACCCAGCTGCGCCCCCCGGCCGGTGGCAACCATGATGGCAATGGGCGTGGCCAGACCAAGCGCGCAGGGACAGGCAATGACCATAACGGCCACGAAAATGCGCAGGGAAAAGGACATGCCCGCCCCGCCCAAAAACCAGGCCATGCCGGAGACAACAGCCACACCCATAACCACGGGTACAAAATACAGGCTGACCCGGTCCGCCAGATTGGCAATGGGCGCCTTGGATCCCTGGGCCTGTTCAATAAGCCGGACTATACGGGCCAGGGCGGTCTTACCCCCCACCTTTTCCGCTTCTATTTTAAGGGTACCGTTGGTGTTCAGGGTGCCGCCGAAAACCTTGTCTCCGGCCCGTCTGGTCTTGGGAAGGCTCTCCCCGGTAAGCATGGACTCGTCCACTGCAGAGACGCCCTCTATCACCACGCCGTCCACCGGAATTCGCCCGCCGGGGCGGACCATAAGCAAATCCCCTTCCACCACCGCGTCCAGGCGGACCTCGATCTCCCGGCCGTTTTCGATCTTGACCGCAGTATCCGGCCGAAGCTGCATAAGATTCCGTATTGCCTGCGAGGATCTTTCCCCGGCCCGCTTTTCCAAAAACTTGCCCAGGGAAACTAGGGCAATGATTACCGCAGCGGATTCATAGTACAGATCAGCCGCTTTCTGCACCGGGGAAATACCGAGGACAATCTCCCCGGTATTCCACAGGCTGTAGACAAGGGCCGCCCCGGTGCCCACTGCGATAAGCGAATCCATATTCGGGGCCAGACGAAAAAGATTGGGAAATCCCCGCAGATAAAAACCGCGGCCGGAATATACCACCGGCAGGGTCAAAACAAGCTGAAGCAGGGCGAAATTCAAAGGATTGGCCTCGGGCCGGATTATTTCCGGCAAAGTCAGCCCGACCATCTCGCCCATGGAAACGACAAGCAAAGGCAGGGCAAAACTAAGGGAGACAATCAATTCCCGGCGCATCCGGGAGAGTTCAGACTTTTTTTTATCCTCCCGGTCCTTTTCCCGCTCCCCCTGGACAATACCGGCCTCGTACCCGGCCTTTTTCACCGCATCCAGCAGGTTGGGCGGTTCCACCCGGCCCGGGTCATACTCAACACGGGCCTTTTCCGCGGCCAGATTGACCTCGGCCTTGAATACGCCCGGGACTTTGTTCAAGGCCTTTTCCACCCGGGCGGAGCAGGCCGAACAGGTCATGCCCCGTACATCCAGCTCAACCCTTTCCCGGCTGAAGTCCTCTTCTATTTCATATCCGGCCTTTTTCACCGCCTCCCGGATGGCATCAGAATTTACATCCGAATCCGCGTTCACGATCATTGTCCCGTCCACCATATTGACCGAGACATTGTGCACGCCGGAGAGTGCAAAAACCGCCTTCTCCACCCGCGACACGCAGGCGGCGCACATGATATTTTTAACCCGATAGCGTCTTTCTTCCATGTCCTCGCCCATCTCCCGCAAAAATTAAGCCGCACCAAATGGTGCTAAAGAGCATTTTCATCATGCAAAAAAACATCCCCAAATTTGCCCTAAAGTGTATCCCAGAAATTTGATTGTCAAGGCAACCAATTTTTTATGGGTCTTCCGCAGAATTTGTGGGTACGATTCTTTCAATCTAAGTTGATTTCAAGGGACTGAAGTCCCTCAAAAAAACAGTACATCCCGTTTCCTTAAAACACTAACCAAGCTAAGATGAATTAAAAACGCGCCAGCCCCTCTGGGATCGCCCCTCATCAACGGTTATTTGCCTTTGCCGGCCTTTCCGGGTATGGGCATTCTCCATATTTCACGTTCACTGATGGACAAAGCCCATATCTTCATCTGCAAAAGCTCAAGACCTGTAATTATCCGGATACTAAATGCCTAAAAAAACCGCTAACCCGGAAATAATTGTCTGCTTGGCCGCGGCCACCTGGGGCCTGTTCTGGGTCCCCTTGCGGGCGTTCGAAAGCCGCGGCCTTTCTCCGACCTGGGTGGTTTTGCTGCAGTTCATCGCTCCTCTGGCCTTTATGCTCCCGTTTGCAATCCTTCGCCTGCGGCGCAGACTACCCACCGGCATGAGGCAATACGGCACCGCCCTTCTGGTAGGCGGAGGCATAGTTATGTATTGCCAGAGCCTATTGCTTACCGATGTGGTCCGGGCCCTTATCCTCTTCTACGCCATGCCCGCCTGGGGGACTTTGCTGGAAGTGGGGCTGATGGGGCGCAGATTCACTCTGTGGCGTGGTCTGGCATTGGCATTGAGCCTGACCGGGCTATTTACTATCACCGGCCTGACCTGGGATCTCGCCCTGTCCATGAATACCGGAGACTTGCTCGCTCTTTTGTCCGGAATCGTGTTTACCTTCGGGGCGATGCGCATACGGCAGGACTCCAAGACATCGGTTTTCGAGCAGGTTTTTGCCTTCTTCTTTTTCAGCTCAATCGTGGCCCTGGCCTTTTCCTTGCTCCCTTTGACCGGCTCGGGGCAGCCTCCGGGTGTGGATAAATTGATCGCGCTTTTGCCCTGGATCGTACTCATGGCCGTGGGCATCCTTATTCCGGCGATGTGGGGGCTTTACTGGGGCTCGCGGTTCGTGGACCCGGGCCGGCTGGGGATACTGCTTCAGATAGAGGCGGTGGTCGGAATCGGTAGCGCGGCCCTTTTTGCCGCAGAGCCTTTCGGGGCCAGGGAAGCGTTCGGGGCCGTACTGGTTATAAGCGCCGGATTGATAGAAGTTTTGGCCAACAAAGGAACTGGAACAGCGGATGAAACACGACCTGCCTGATTCGTGTCGCTATACTGGCTTAAAATGCGGCTGGAATATTAACGCAGTCGCGCTCTTGTCATTATCTTCGACTATAGATAAAAGACAGTCACATTACATCTTTCCCAAACTTACCCGGAGATTTAAATTGTCATCCCCAAAAACAGCCAAAACCCTTTTAAACGCCGAGGAAATCGGCAAGGCCCTTAAAAGAATGGCCTTTGAGATCCAGGAACAATTCCCGGACAAGGACAATCTGGCCCTTATCGGGATCCAGCGCCGCGGTGTGGATCTGGCCGGACGGCTCCGGGACATGCTTGCCGGGCAGGGATATAGGTCGCCGCAAATAGGCGAGCTGGACATAAACATGTACCGGGACGACTGGACCAACCTCTCCTCCGCACCCAGAATCGGAGATACGAACATCCCTTTTGATGTGAATGACAGACACGTCATCCTTGTGGACGACGTCCTGTACACCGGCAGGACCATCCGGGCCGCACTGGAGGCCATACTCGACTTCGGCCGACCAGCCAAAATCGCCCTGGCCGTGCTCGTGGACCGGGGACACAGGGAGCTGCCCATTCACGCCGATTTCACCGGCAAAAAAATAAGTACCAGCCGGGACGAGCAAATAGATGTTTTGACCCGTGAGACCGAAGGCAAGGACCAGGTGAGCCTGAGCCGCCGAGAAGCCGAATGCTCCTCGGAAAAATAAGCTCCCTCGAACAGGAACTCCTCCATTCAAATTGATTTTACCCCAGAAAATACATGACAAGATTCAGAAAAAAAACCCAAAACGAGCAGCCAGGCAGCGCTGAGAACAAGAAAAATTATTTCCCCATTTCCCCGCTTATCCTGCAAACTGATACAGCCTCGGACTTTCGGGTCTTTCTTTATAATAACGAGCAATATGTCCTGTACACCAGGGAACGGGAAAGATTTACGCAGGAACTCAAGAAAAAGCTCTATGAAAGCGGGACCAAGCACGTCTATGTCCCCATTGAACAAAAAGAGGAATACGACCGGTATGTAGATGAAAATTTCGGGGCCATCCTCAATGACTCCAGTATCCCCATAGAAGAGCGCAGCAAAATATTCCTCAATCACTCCAACAGCCTGGTTCAGGAAATATTCAACAACAGGCTCCCTTCCGGAGTGACCAAGGGTTATTTGGGGAAAGTCAAGAAGATAGTCCAGGAGACGCTGGATTTTTTGAGCCACCGGGATTCAATCAGCAATATCGGGAAATTGATTTCCCACGATTACAAGACCTACTCCCATTCCGTGCATGTATTCACGTACACTATGGCCCTTATGCATAATCACGATTATTCGCAAAAGGAAAAGATAGACGTGGGGATCGGGGCCTTGCTGCACGACCTGGGAAAACAGAATATACCCAACCGGATACTGAACAAGCCGGGCCGGTTGGATGCGGAAGAATGGATACTGGTAAAAAGACATCCGGTCTACGGTATCGGCCAGTGCTCCAATCTGCCGCTTTCCCACCTCACCTTTAAATCCATTCTCTTCCATCACGAAAGATTCGACGGGTCCGGTTACCCCACCGGTATTGAAGGAAGGAACATCCCCCTGCCTGTCCGCTACCTGACCTGCTGCGACGTGTACGACGCCATCACTTCGGAACGTCCTTACGCCCCGGCGGAAACCACCTTTAACGCGCTCAAGATCATGCGCAACAACATGCAGGACGCCTTTGACATGGATGCATTCAAAGAACTCGTCACCCTGCTCAGCAATACGCGAATAGCCTGATAAAGTCCCTCCCTCTCCGATATACTTGGCCAAACCTTGACCGACCGCCCAAAATTCCTTGTAACCTTGGCCGCTTTAAAAGCGAAAAGGGCAAGTCGTGAAAAATGTTCAAGACCGTAGTGCACTTATCCGTGGTCTACAGTCTGAATCTGCTTTCGCTCTGCCTTCTTTGGGAAATGGTTCTTCGACGTTTGATACGGAATTTTTCCGCCCGAGACTCGAGAATTTGCTCCCTGCGGGTTGAACTCTTGCACAAGAAAGCTTACGGAAAGGATATAAAAATATCATCATAAACAATGTGCAAGAAAGTCATGTCCGCCGAAAAATTATTCAACCTAGTGTTTGAAGGCCGGACTCTGCCGGGTATACAGCAAGAGGAAGGCATCAAGGCCCTGGCCGGTCTATTTAAAAAAACTCGAAATCCGGACTTAAATGCCCCGACTGAGCCTTACAAGGCTCTTATTTTACTTAAAAATTAATAACTTTAACCGTCTGCAAAAACATATGTTTTTGCAGACGCGCCGAAATAGATACCCCCGGGATAAGCTCGGCAGACATAGAAGTAATTGACTTTATTAGGACCTCTGCTATCGATTTAAAATAGCCGTACCCCAAAAAGAGCGCTCGCGCGCCCAAAAGGAGGCAGTAATGCAAAAAGACCTTTTCTTCTTCCCGGTTCTTTTTTTTACCACGGCAATGGCTTTCATCCTTTTTTCCGCTCCCGCTAACGCCTGCACCGGGATGGTGATAGAGGGCGAGGACGGAACGGTCGTGTACGGCAGAACGCAGGAATGGTCATCCTTTGATTTCAAGACCCAGCCCACGGTCTATCCCCAAGGCAAGTCATTTCAGGCCAAAACTCCGCAAGGAAATAACGGAATCAGCTGGGATGCCAAATATGGTTTCCTCAGCTTTTTACTCCGTAACAGAGTGACCGGGGACGGGATGAATGAAAAGGGACTCGCCGCGGGCTCGTATTACCATGAAGGCTTTGCCGAATACACAAAATTCGATCCCAACCTGGCCGACAAGAGCCTGGCCCCTACCAATGTGGTCAACTATATCTTGTCCAATTTCGCCACTATCGATGAAGTGCGCAAAGGGATGCAAAAGGTCCGGGTCGTGCCCGTGAAGGACCCGGATATTGGGGAAGTAGCTCCGGTGCATTTCTTTGTGGCCGATCGCAGCGGAAACTCCCTGGTCATAGAATACAGGGACGGCAAGCCCAAGATTTACGACAATCCGGTCGGGGTTCTAACCAACAACCCCACCTTTGACTGGCACCTGCAGAATCTCAGGAATTACGGGTACCTGAATGCGGAGTCATACAAAACAAAGACCTGGGGGGACCTGGAGATAACCCCGCTTGCTCCCGGATCGGGCCTTCTGGGTCTTCCCGGGGATTTCACCTCCCCCTCGAGGTTTGTCCGGGTCCTGGTCCTGCGGGAAATCACCAATCCAACCAGCGGGGGACTGGAAACCGTGGAAGCATTTTTCCGGGTGATGGACAGTTTCAATGCCCCTTCCAAACTGGGTGAAGGCCAGAAAAAACCGAACTCCAAGGAAAAACCGCTCCCCTCGGTCACGCAATGGACAGTAGCCCACGACACGACCGATTTGACCACGTACTATCACACGGCCTGGAACAGGCAGATCCGGAAAATAGACTTGAGTAGAATAGATTTTTCAAAAGGCGGGGTGAGGAAAATACCTCTGGATAAAAAACAGGTCCAGAATATCAAGGACGTGACCGAAGGATTGCGCTGAGTCAGGAGTGAAAAAAATCCGGTTGCGATTTTCGCGAGAGACCGCAACCGGATTTTTCCCGAAGAAAGATTCTTATAAATCATTGCCGGGATAAACGACCGCCTGAAAATTCCTTATTACGCATGTCGCCCAAAATTCAAGATCGAAGCGCACTTATTCGCACCTAAGACCATGAAATAATTTACGCTTTTCTCCACCTGGGGATTTAAAGGCGGCCAGATAAGGGGATGAAAATCTAGCGTCTGCCCGTTCTCATTTTTTCCGCCCACTTTTCCCAGCCGGGCGGGACTTTTTCAAAATGCATGTAGTCGACCTTGCCCTTTTCCTTCCAGTCTCCGCCCCATGTCCAGCCCAGTTTTTTAAAAAGCAGGACCACCGGACAGTCCGAGGTAAGCGTTCCCGGGACTTCTTTATGGTATGAAGCGTCCGGTGGAAGGACAATATCGCCCTTGATATAGGGGTTTAAATGCGGGTTTATGTCCACGGCCATTCCCAGGGCGTGCATGGACAATTTCCCCGATCCCACACCGGGACGCCAGACATATCCGGAAGAATTCCTCGTATCCGGACTTATTCCGTACAATCCCTTTTTCTGAATCTCCGGATGGGCTATGGGCAACACGCTGGCAACCGGGAATTTCACGGCATGAATAAGCTCAAAAACCAATCTGACGTCGTCTGCGAGGTCCTTGTGCACCACAATCTGACCGGTACGGGACACGCCGCGCTCGTCAAAATAGTCTACGCGGACCACCGTGAGTTGTTTTTGAACTTCTGAGCTTACATCCGGCGGCTGATTCTCGTAAACCGCCTGCCGCGGCTGGAGCAAAACATTATCTTTGGGCCGGGCGTAGCCGCCAAGCAAAGCCGTCGAAGACAGGGTGAGCAAAACAATGGTAACCAAATAAGATATCTTGCGATTCAGCATCACCCAAACAGGGCCTCCTGCAGGCGCATCACGTTTTGCACGCCGTAAAAACCCTCCCCGTCGTTCGTGCCGGAGCAGAAGATCGGGCTGTAGCCAAGCCTGCCCGCTTGCTTCAGGCGCAGATCATGGCCCAGAACTGGGCGGACCTGTCCGTTCAGGTCTATCTCCCCCCAGAACACCGCTCCTTCGGGCAAAGGCCGGTCAAAAAAGGAGGACAGAACAGCCGCGGCCATACCCAAATCCAGCCCGGGGTCGGTTATACGCAGCCCTCCGCCTATCTTGGCGTAAATATCCGCCTGCCCTAGATTGATGCCCAGTTTTTTCTCCAGAACAGCCAGGAGCAGATGCAGCCTGTTGGCGTCAAACCCCAGAGCGGTTCTCCTGGGCATGGCCAAAAAACTCTGCCCGGCCAGGGCCTGCACTTCCAGGGCGAACGGCTTCTGACCATCCAGGCCTATAACCACTGCCGTTCCGCTCAAACTCGGATCCCTGGCCTCCAGAAAAAAAGTGGACGGGTCCTTGACCCCTTCCAGGCCGGACCCGGTCATTTGGAAAAGCACGATCTCGTCATCCGGGCCATAGCGATTCTTGACCACCCTGAGCACCCTGAACAAATGCTCCCGGTCCCCTTCCAGATGCAAAACAGTATCCACCATATGCTCCAGGAGCTTGGGTCCGGCTATCTGCCCCTCCTTGGTCACGTGCCCGACAATGATCACCGTGCATCCGTATCCCTTGCCCAGGGAGATCATTTCCGAGGCAATGTTGCGCACCTGGGAGGGAGTTCCGGCCACGGAATCGGATTCGCTTGAACCCACGGTCTGCACGGAATCCAGGATCAGCAGGGAAGGAGGCTCGGCGGTAGTGAATACAGGGGTTATCTCCTCCAGGAGTTTGGCGGCCAGGGCCTCCACGCCGGCCTCCAGAAGACCGAGGCGCTGTGCCCGGGACTGCAGCTGTTCCAGGGTTTCCTCCGCACTCACATAAACGCTTTTTTTGCCCTGCTCAGCCGCTCTGGCCACCAGCTGCAAAAGGAGGGTTGACTTGCCGATACCGGGCTCGCCGGCCAAAAGAATAACTCCGCCCAGAGGCATGCCCCCTCCCAGGGCGGAGTCAATTTCCGGCCATCCACAGGAAAAACTGCTGGCTCGGAGATTATCCAGGGAATCAAGCCTACAGGGTTTGGCGGACTCCAAGGCCCTTTCCTTTCTCCGGCTCCCGTTCTTTGCAGGCAGCGTGATTTCCCGCAGGGTATTCCACTCCCCGCAGCCGGGGCACTGTCCCTGCCACTGCAGGACCTCGTGCGCGCATTCCGCACACCTGTATATCTTCTTCTGCTTCATGCGGATCAGCTGTCGTCTTCAGCTGGGTCTTTGGCCTGAATCACTTCCAGGCCGAACTCCTTGACCTCGTCCGGAGGGGAATAAAAAGCGACCATAAACGGAGTGGACTGGTCGGGGCCAATATGACTATTGTTGGTAATCACCCCTACCCGGGCATTTAAGGATGATTCCAGTTCTTCTTGTGTGGAGACCTGGAGCTGAAAAAGGGAAACATTGTTCCCGCAGAAAAAATCCTTGGACTGCACCTCTTCGCCGTTATCGTCGTAAAGCACCGCCCTGAGTTTAATAAGCCCCTTGGGATCCTCAAAGCGGTTGACCGCCTTGCCCTCAATTACAAAGACCTGCCCTATCTTCTCGTTGCTGACAAAATACTGGCGGACATTTTCCAGATGTATATTCTCTATGCTTGATTCCCCGGCCTTTTCACTGCTGGTTATGGATTTGGCGTTTTCTTTCCCGGCAGTCATGTCCTGTACATACCCGCCCACTCCGGGGAACAGAAAATAGGCGGCAAAGCCCCCGGCTATGAGCACCAGGATCAAGATCATGGTCCAGACGAGCTTTTTATTTACTTTCTTTTCTCCCACGTCCACGTCCAGAGAGAGGTCATCCTCAGTCGAACGATCCTGCTTCCATTCCTCCTCCGCGTCGAATTCCTGAACCAGCTGCTCTCCGGGCTGCTCTTGATTTCCCTGGGAGGTGCCCTCCTCCAGGGAAAAGACATTCTCGCACCTAGAACACTTGAGCTTGGCTTCCGGACTTGCCTTGTCCTCCGGCAGGTTGAATCGGGTATGGCAACTTGGACACTCAACTATCATGGCCACCTCGCATGGAAAACAATCCGCGTTAGTTTATTCATCAAACCTGATCTCAAAGATACCGGGTAGCTCCCTGTACCGTTCCGCATAGTCAAGCCCATAGCCGACAATAAATCCTTTTTCCAGAACAAATCCGGGATAATCCACTTCTATATCCACCTGCCGCCTCTCTGTTTTGTCTATCAAGGAGCAGATACGGACCGACTTCGGACTGCGGGCGTGGACCACCTTGCGGAAAAACTCCATGGAATGCCCGGTATCCACAATATCCTCAACAACAAGGACATGACGGTTCTTGACCGACAGCTCCATGTCCTTGGAAAAGACCATCCGGCCGGAATCGGTCCCGTCCGCATAACTGGACAGACGAATAAAGTCCATTTCCGGACTTATATCCAGACTGCGCATCAGATCGGCAAACAACACGTAGGCCCCCTTAAGCACGCAGACCGTAATCAGGTCCAAATCCCGGTAATCCCGGGATATCTCCGTACCGAGCTCCCGGACCCGGGACCTGATCTGTGCCGGGGAAAAAACCTCATTCAAACGCATATCTTCCACCCTGAATACATCAAAGTCCCCCACAGCTCCCTTTGCCCACCAGAGCGGGGGCATCAATCAATTTAGCCCACCAATTACCAGCAAAAAACCAAAGCCCGCAAAATTCTCCTTTATTACTCTCCACGGAGTTCACTGTAATACAGAGCGTTACTCGAAAATTTTCATCCGAAGGATTCAATCCCATCATGTCCGGCTGGAACGCTTGACAACAGCTCCCGAATACCTTGCATGCAATTTACAGGATCTGTATTTCCCTGACCGAACGGATTTAAAGCACCCGAGGCCCAAGAAAGCGGCGCTAAAATAACCGACGATTCCCAAACACACAGGCAAAATAAACAATCCGCCACGCTAAGAGGCTTAAAAAACACCTGTTTCTCCATTCTACTTCGGGGAATCCATATCCATAAGCATGGCTATTTCGTCGCAGTCGTCCGGATATTTGGGGCAGCGCAGGCAGTCGGCCCAAATCTTCTGGGGCAGTGTATCCTTGCTTATCTCCCAGAAGCCCAGCCGGGAGAAAAACTCGGCCTGATAGGTCAGGGTAAAGACGCGGAAGATCCCCAGGGTCACGGCCTCGCTCAGACAGGCGTCTACGATCTTCCTGCCAAATCCCTGATGGCGCAGGTCCTCACTCAGGATCAGAGAACGTATCTCGGCCAATCCCTCCCAGACTATGCTCAGGGCCCCACAGCCGAGGATGCCCTCTTTGTCGTCGCTGACAATGACAAAAAAATCGCGCAAGTGGCTGTATAATTCGCTGTAAGAGCGGGGCAAAAGCAGATTCTGACGGGAGTGGTGCAGCAGGATGCCGTGAATGAAACGCACATCCTGTATCCTTGCCTTGCGCAGATAGGCATCTTTCACTTGGTCTGCTCCGGACTATTTCAAATGTTTCTGAATGATGTCCTTAAGCTTTTCTTCGCTCAAATATCCCGTATGGGAGAAGACCTTTATTTTGTCTTTGTCGTAAACTATGGTCGTAGGCAGCCCGGAAACCCGGAAAAATTGGCCCACGCCCTCCCGGCCCCGGAAAACCGGATAGTTGAGGTCGTTTTTGTGCAGGAATTCTTGGGCCGCAGCTACATCCTCGTCCAAAGACACCCCGAGGATCAAAACATCGGCCGGGTCGTGCTTTTCCCGCAGCCGGACCAGATGGGGGATCTCCAGCCTGCAGGGCGGGCACCAGCTGGCCCAGAAATTAACCACCACTACCTGGCCTTCGTACTCAGCAATCCTGGAAATAATCCTCTCGTGGTCTATGCCCTCTATCTCCCGGGCTGGCAAAGGCCCGGAAAATACTACTATCAGACATAGCCCAAGGACAATGACGCGAAAGATCTTCATCGACCCGGATTCTCCAGTCTATCATGCGTTTTCCCGGCAACGGCAATAAGGCGACGGTTGTATTCCTGAAGTCAGGAGGCCCTCCCCCGGCATACACCCCGTCCCCTCAGCCGTGCGACTCTGTACGCTTACTTGAAAATGTTGAAAAGGACAAATATAAACTATAGGATGATATTTTCAAACGCAACAAACCGCGGTCCGGGAACGCCTTTTAAACGCCTTAGTCCCTGAAGGGCACGATCCTCTGAGACCACTCAAGAACCCAAAATTATGAGTAAAAAACAGAAAAAAGAGACCCCCCGGGAAGACAGCAAAAAACAGCATCTCCCGAGTATATATCTCCCCACCGGTCCGGCGGTGAAACCCCGGTCTACGGCCCCGGCCACTGTAGACCCGCTGCGCATGTATTTACAGGAGATAAACAGGTTTCCCGCCCTGACCGCAGAGGAGGAGTTCGAGCTGGCCCGGAAGTATCAAAGCGAGAACGACCAGGAAGCAGCCTTCCGGATAATCACCTCCAATCTGCGCCTAGTGGTTAAAATCGCTATGGATTTTCAGCGCAAGTGGATGAAAAACCTGCAGGACCTCATCCAAGAGGGAAACGTGGGGCTCATGAAAGCGCTGCAGAAATTTGACCCGGACAAAGAGATAAAATTCTCCTATTACGCCGCGTTCTGGGTCAAGGCCTATATCCTCAAATTCATCATGGATAACTGGCGAATGGTCAAGATCGGGACCACTCAGGCCCAGCGTAAGCTCTTCTACAACCTGAACAAGGAAAAGCAACGCTTGGAATCCATGGGCATCTCCCCGGACAACGAGGCCATCTCGGACAGCCTGCAGGTTACCCGCTCGGACGTGGACCAGATGCAACAGCGGATGGGCATGAACGACCTCTCTTTGGACATGCCTTACGGCGAGGACGGTGAAAGCACTCCCATGAATTTCATCCCCGCCCTGGAGGCGGGCGCCGAGGATCAGATCCTGCAGGAAGAAACCGCCTCCCTTTTAAAGGAGCATATAAAGGAGATAGAACCGGACTTAAATCCCAAGGAAAGGGAAATCCTGGAAAAGCGGCTCCTGGCCGAAACCCCGGCAACCTTGAGGGAAATCGGGGAAAAATTCGGAATAACCAGGGAAAGGGTGCGGCAAATCGAAACCCGGCTTTTGCAGAAGATCAAAAACCAGATGAGCGACAATATAAGCGACTTCTCCCGGGACTGGATAAACGATGACTAAAGAGATGGAGGCCATCCGACACAAGGCCAGGGAATTGGCTCGGGGATGCAGGCTGCCCTTTTATTCCGTGTTTTCCCGGGAGATAGACCTATGCGCGGAAAATTTCCACAACAATCCCATGCTGATCAGGCTGCGGGAGGATATCCTTCCCTTTATCCGGGGCGGATATGGCCATGGGATAGAGCACTGCAAAACAGTGAGCATCGAGGCCGGGGCCCTGGCCCTGATAGAGGCGGGCAATTTCCCCCTGCGGGTCAGAAAACGTCTGGCCCTCCTCGCTCAATGCGCCGGTCTTTTGCACGATATCTGCCGCCTGGAGGAGGAGCACGCCCGCAAAGGTGCCCTGCTCAGCCAAGACATCCTGGCCGATTATCCCCTGGACACCAGGGAGACGGAAATAATAGGTTTCGCCATTCGTAACCACGAGGCGTTCACTCCCCCACAGACTCCGCCGGACGAAGAGACCGCCATAGTGAGCAACTGCCTCTATGATGCGGACAAATTCCGCTGGGGACCGGACAATTTCAACACTACCCTGTGGGAGATCTGCGACTTTAACGACTGGCGGCTGTGCAGCCTGATCCGGGTTTTCCCCGCCGGCCTGGAAAAAATAAACGAGGTCAAAAATACCTTTCGGACCAATACCGGCAGGATGCACGGTCCGGACTTCATTGACTGCGGTCTCCGAGTGGGGAGGGAAATCTACCGCCTCATGCTCCGGGCCCAATCCGCAAATTGACTGAAGGCCCGACCTGGATTAACATCAAATAATTATGCTGAAATATATAACTCCCCTTTTGATCCTCCTGGCCGCTAGCGGCTGCGCCATCAAGGGCCAGCCGGATGCCCCCCTGGAATGGCAACTCTCGTCCCGGGCGGACGCGGTATATAATTTTTTGCGATATAATGAATCCCCGGACACTCCGGCCGGAATCCGGGCGCTTGAGAAATCCATTGCCAGCGATCCGGACCCGTTTCTGTACCTGGAACTGGCCAATGCCTTTTGGAAGCGAACGGACTTCGACTCAGCCCGGGACATTCTCAAACAGGGCATAAACAGATATCCGGATGATAAGGATCTGTACATATCTCTGGCCAAATCATACCTGGCAGAAGACCGCAAACAGCAAGCCCTGAACACCATCCTGGAATATTTGGATAAAAACCCGGAACAATGGGACCTTATAGAGGACGCGGCCGCGCTCTATCTGCAAGAGAATCAGTGCGCCAGCGCCCTGGACCTTTTGCAGCGGATTCCGGAAGGAGAAACCACTGCCAAAACCGAATATCTTAAGGGCAAAAGCAGATCCTGCCTGGGACAGAACATAAACGCTGTCCAACATCTGGAGACGGCGGTGGAGATGGAACCGAACATGACCGAGGCCTGGGCGGAACTGGCTTATGTACATGAAAAAAGCCGCAACTACGCCCAAGCGGAGAGCATATACCGCAAGCTCATGGATAAGCAGCAGGACAACGAGCAGCTGCTCCTGCGCGTCATCTCTCTGGATCTCAAACTGAACGAGCCGGACCGGGCCATGCTTATTGTGGACCAGGGTCCGAATGATCCGGATTTCAAGCTGGACGCAGCCGGGGAATTTATCACCAGCAAGTATTTTGAGCACGCCAAGCGCATCCTGAAAAAGCTCCTGCAAAAAGAAGACCCCCCGGACAGGACATATATCCACTTGGCCATCCTGGCCTATGACGCCAACAAGGATATTGACTCGGCGGTGGATTACCTGGATCGGATCCCGGAGGACTCCCGGATGTATGAACGCGCCCTAAGGCTCAAGGGGAGCTTTGAGCTGGAAAGGGGTACGGCGGACAAAGCTATGCAGATAGCCGAAGAAGGAATAAACAAGTATCCGGAAAATCCGGAATTCTGGAACCTCAAGGCCCAGGTACTCGCCCGCCTGGACAAGCGACAAGAGGCGCTGGAGGTCTTGGATCAAGCCCTGGAAAAATGGCCCCGCTCCGCAGATATTCTCATCAACAAAGCCTCGAACCTGGAAATGATCGGGGAACAAGACCGGGCTTTGGAAGTCATGGAGCAGGTGATCGCCATGGAGCCGGACAACCCCACAGCACTCAATTTTGTGGGCTATCTCCTGGCGGAAATGGAAGACAACCTGGACCGGGCCCTGCTTTTGGTTAAAAACGCCCTAAAACAGGAGCCGACCAACGGCTATTACGTGGACTCCCTGGCCTGGGTCCTTTTCAAACAAGGCGATCTGAAAGAGGCCTGGGAACAGATAAAACAGGCTGTGGAACTGGCCGGGGATGACCCGATCATCTGGATGCACTACGGAGATATAGCCGCATCTCTCGAGAAATGGGGTGAGGCCATAGCCGGTTATGAAAAGGCCCTTGAGCTGGATCTTGACCAGCCGGATGCCTCGCGGGTAAAAGAGAAACTGGCCCGGCTGAAGAAAAAACAGGCGGCTGAGTAAATGTCCAGACCCTTTTTGCTCTTCGTACTGATCCTGGGCCTTGTCCCGGCTTGTGCCCCGCGCGTATCTGAAGAGGCGGTCCAGCCCCCTGCGGCGGGGGGACTGTGGGCCGAATTCAGGGAGTTATGCGGCCGAGACCCGGACATGAGTTCATTTCGTATCGAGATGAGCATCAATTACTCCGGACCTGAACGCCAAGACCGAATCCTGGCCGAAGTATGGGGGAACCAAGAGCGCCCGGTACGCATGGACCTCAAGGCCGGAATGGGCCGGATATTTTCCAGGTGGCGGGAGGGGGATCAGGAATGGCAGGCCTTCTATCCGCACCAAAACACCGTATACAGGCATGAAGATGGACAGCTGGGCGCCGCCGCCCTGGGCTTCCCCACTCCCTTCGATCTCCTTGAGACCTCCTGGTTTTTGACCGGACGCTATGCCCTGCTCGTACCGGAAAAATACATTGAAAGCCGCAATATCGGGGACGGGGTTAAATATTTTTTCCGCCCGGAAGCTGAAGTAGCCGCAGTTACCTTGAACTCCGAGGGCCTGCCCATAAAAATCCGCGGCCAAAATTGGACGGCTGAACTCAAGGATTTTGACCCGGATAAGGGACTGGCCCTGCGCATTGATTTGGCAATGTCTGAAGAACAAAAGGGCATCATCCGGATAAAAGATGCCCGGTTCAGAGACAAACCCTGGGGGAAAAAGCAGCTGGAGCTCCGCCTGCCGCCGGAGACAGAAAGAAGATATCTCCTGGGGGTGGGTGGCGGATAAGGTTTTAGCTTCCACCCCGCCGTACCGCAGCAAGTACCATGAAACCGGGGCCGCGCCCCGAGCAAACAAAGGAGGTGTTCCATGAGTGGAAAGACTGCTAAAGACGGCAGTTCGGACCGTGACGTTCCTTTATGGAAAGAACCGATTAAAATCATTATCCTTGGCTGGAAAATAATCCTAAGCGAGATAAAATGGGCTGTTGTCCGGACCTGCCGGGTCTGGGAGATCAGACAGCTACAAAAAAGACTCAGGCAGGAATTCTCCTACCTGGGCGAGTCCGTGTACAGACAAATCACAAATGACCCCACCCGAGTCGATCCCGATGAACCGGAAACAGATCTGGCCCTGAAGCAAGTCTCTTTTCTCCAGGAGGAAATCCGACACCTGCAGGAAGAGCTGAACCGAAGCAGACAGGAATTTATCAACAAAAGATGCGGCACTGCCGCCTGAAAAAAACCGGAGCGGACTAAAGTGAGTGAAAAATCATTGGTTTTCGGATCGGATCACGCGGGTTTGGGGCTGAAGGGATACCTGATTAAGCGTTTCAAACCTGATTATGAGATTATAGATGTGGGGGCGAACAAGGACCAAAGCTGTGACTATCCGGAATATGCGGTTTTGGCCTGCCGCGAGGTGCTTGAGCGCGGCTGCCCGGGTATCCTGGTCTGCGGGACCGGATTAGGGATGTCCATGATGGCCAACCGGATAAAAGGGATCCGGGCCGCTTTGTGCGCGAACGAATTTATGGCCCGCATGTCCCGCCTGCACAATAACGCCAATGTCCTTTGTCTGGGTGACCGGATCATCGGATCGGAACTTGGCGCGGCCATAGCCGCGGAATTTCTGGCCTGTGAATTCGAGGCCGGTCGTCATGCCCGGCGGGTAGACATGATAGACTCTTTGATTTGATTTTAGCAGCGGCAAAAAGGCGGGAAGACTCGTACTCCGCCGATGCCCTCGGATTAAACCGCCGCCCGGACGGGACTTGACTCCGAAGCAGATTCCTGTTTTCACACCACCTGCGGACAAGGACAGTCAAAAACAGATCGCCAACCTCTAACAAACCGTAAAAACTACCCATGGACAACCAAGACACGGTAAACATCATCAAGGGACTGATCATGGACGCCACCCGGAAGGCCAATTCCGGCCATCCCGGAGGTGCCATGTCCTCGGCTGATTTCGGCTACGTTCTTTTCAAGGAATTTTTGAATTTTGATCCGGACAATCCGGACTGGTTCGACCGGGACCGCTTCGTACTCTCTGCCGGGCACGAATCCATGCTCCTGTACAGCCTTTTGACCCTGGCCGGGTTCTTGGACATGGACGACCTCAAGGAATTCCGGCAATGGGGCAGCAGAACGCCAGGCCATCCGGAGCACGACATGACTCCGGGAGTAGAAGCCACCACCGGCCCCCTGGGACAGGGGATGTCCATGGCCTGCGGCATGGCCACGGCCGAGGCCCATCTGCGGGGCAAACTCGGTTCGGATATATGCAGTCACTTCACCTACGCCCTGGCCTCGGACGGGGACATGCAGGAACCCGTGGCCTACGGCAGCGCGGCCCTGGCCGGGCAATGGGGCCTGGGCAGGCTCATCGTCTTTTTCGACAGCAACAAGATCCAGCTGGCCGGACCCACGGACCGCTCGGACTGCACCGACTATTCTCAACTCTACCGCAGCCTGTGCTGGCAGGTAATCGAAATAGACGGGCACGATCACGGGCAAATAAGGGAAGCGATTAAAAAGGCCAAAAAAGAAGAAAACAAGCCCACGCTTATAATCGGGCACACCACCATGGCCAGCGGTAGCGCCACCCTGGAGGGAAGCGAGGCCACGCACGGATCCCCGTTCAGCCCGGAGGAGATAAAGGCGAGCAAGGAAAAAATCGGTCTGCCCGCGGACGAAGATTTCTATCTCCCCTCCGAGGCGATAACCGATTTTCAGTCCCGTTTCCCCGAGCTGCGGGAAAAGGCCTCCGCCTGGAAGGACCGCTTTAAAAAGACAATGGATAACGCCCCGGAACTTATGCAGTACTGGGAAAAGATCCATGCCGCTCCCGAGGACCGGGAGATCTCCTGGCCGGATTTCGACTCGGAAAAGCCCCTGGCCACGCGCAAGGCTTTCGGGGCCTGCCTGAATCACATCCTGGATCAGGTCCTTAATCTCATGGGCGGTTCCGCGGATCTGGACCCTTCCAACCAGACCGTGCACTTTAGAAACGAATGCGGCATCTTCAACGCCGACAATCCCTGCGGGCGATATCTGCCCTTCGGGGTGCGGGAATTCCCCATGGGCGCCATTTTAAACGGCCTGGCCCTGCACGGGGGTATTGTTCCCCTGGGCGCGACCTTTCTGGTCTTTTCCGATTACGAGCGAAACGCCATCCGCATGTCCGCGCTGCAGAAACTTCCTGTTCTGCACGTTTTCACCCACGATTCCTTTTACGTGGGCGAGGACGGCCCCACGCACCAGCCGGTGGAGCATGCAAACGCCCTGAGGACCATACCCAACCTGAATGTCTTCCGTCCGGCGGACGCCAATGAAACCAAGAAATGCATGAATATCGCCCTTACCCTGAGTGAGACCCCGAGCGCCCTTTTATTCACCAGACAGGGCCTGCCGGTTTTGACCCGGGAAAACTACCCCCAGCTGGATAAAGGAGTGGACCGGGGAGCGTATATACTCCGGGAAGCCGACGGCCCGGTGGAGCTCATCCTCCTGGCCAGCGGATCGGAAGTGCACCTGGCCCTGGAAACAGCCGGGCTTCTGGACAAAAAGGTCCGGGTCATAAGCGTGCCCTGCATGGAGATATTTGACGCCCAGCCCGAAGATTACCGCCGGGAGCTTTTGCCCGAGGATGTCACCGCCAGGTTCGCGGTGGAGGCCGGGGACGACACCGCTTGGTACAAGTATGTGGGCACGAGCGGCAGAGTATTTGGCCTGAACCACTTCGGGGCCTCGGCCCCGGCCGGGATACTGGCCGAGAAATACGGATTCACCGCGGAAAACCTGGCCCGGTTCATAAAGGACAGCTTAAAATAGGGTTTGCTCATGGAAGCACCGCAACGCAATCTGGCTCTGGATCTTGTCCGGGTGACCGAATCCGCGGCCCTGGCCTCGGCCCGCTGGCTGGGACGGGGGAACAAAAAGGCCGGGGACAAGGCGGCAGTGGATGCCATGCGTCTTTCCTTCAATAACCTGGAGATCGCCGGAAAGGTGGTCATCGGCGAGGGGGAAAAGGACAAGGCTCCCATGCTCTACAACGGGGAACTGGTCGGTTCCGGTACCGGTCCGGCCGTGGATGTGGCTGTGGATCCTGTGGAAGGGACCAACCTGCTCGCCTTCGGCCGGCCCAATGCCATCGCTGTAGTCGGCCTGGCCCCGCAGGGGGCCATGTACGATCCCGGGCCGAGCTTTTACATGCGCAAGCTGGTGGTCCCGGCCGGGGCGCGGGAAGCAGTGGATATTAACGCCCCGGTCAGGGATAATCTCAAAAACACCGCCAGGGCTTTGGGCAAGGACGTGGATGACCTGGTGGTATTTGTCCTGGACAAGCCCAGGCACCAGGAACTTATCGCCTCCATACGCGAGGCCGGGGCACGCATCCAGCTGCACACGGATGGGGACGTGGCCGGAGCGCTCATGGCCGTGGACACCACCTCGGAAGTGGACATAATGATGGGTACCGGCGGGACCCCGGAAGGAGTTCTGGCCGCCTGCGCCATAAAGGCCTTGGGCGGGGAGATCCTGGCCAAGCTTGACCCACAGAAGGATGAGGAAAAAAAGGCCTTGGACAAGAGCGGGCACGATCTAAACGAAGTCCTGACTGTAAACTCCCTTGTAAAAAGCGAGGACGTGTTTTTTGCCGCCACCGGCCTGTCCGGCGGGACTTTCCTCCCCGGAGTGCATTATACCGGGAACGGGGCCACCACACATTCCCTGGTCATGCGCGGCAAGACCGGGACCGTTCGCCGCATGGAATCCTTCCACAAATGGGATAAACTGATGCGCATCAGCGCGGTCAAATACGACTGATTTTTCCGAACCAAAAGGCGAAAGACGCAGACTTAAAGTTTTTTATCCTCGGCCGCATCCTTTTTCCGGATGCGGCCTTTTTTCGCGGCATATATCCCGGCTGATCGATCAATCCAGGCGAAGGAGCTTGGCGTTTACGGCCACGATGACCGTGGACAGGGACATAAGCACCGCCCCGACCGCTGGACTCAAGAGGATGCCCAGCGGTGCCAGCACACCGGCAGCCAGAGGAATGGCCGCGGCATTGTATCCAGTGGCCCAGAAGAGATTCTGCACTGTTTTTCTGAATGTGAGCCGTGAAAGCCGAATCAGATTTAAGACATCCAGGGGATTGGAACGGACCAGGATTATATCTGCGGTCTCCGCGGCCACATCCGTACCCGCGCCTATGGCGATACCCAGATCCGCGGCTGCCAGGGCCGGGGCATCGTTCACCCCGTCCCCGGTCATTGCCACCCGAAGACCTCCGGCTTGCAGCTCTCGGACTTTCTCCGCCTTGCGATCGGGCGGGACCTGGGCAAAAAACTCATCCAGACCCAGCTCCCCGGCCACTGCTGCGGCCACCTGTTCGTTGTCTCCAGTAAGCATCATCACTTTTATACCCAACTCTTTCAGCCGGGAAATAGTCTGTTTTGATTCCTTACGGACAACATCGGCCAAGGCCACCGCAGCCATGACTGTGTCCTCGACAACCACCAGAACCACGGTCTTGCCCGCTTCAGAGAGATCGTCGATCTTCTTGTGCTCGAAGTTCAGACCTTGCTTTTGTGCATATCCCGGGCTGAGCACCATGACCTTGCGTCCTTTAACAGAGGCTTGGGCCCCTCGTCCGGGTATGGATTGGAAATCAAAAGCCTCGGGGATATCGTCTGCCGCCTCGACTATCGCCCTGGCAATGGGGTGCTCGGACCGACTTTCCACCGCCCCGGCCAGATTCAAAAGCTCCTTTTTATCCATTTGCGGGGAGAAAATTTCCACCTCGCTTACTCCGAATTCTCCGGTGGTCAATGTCCCGGTTTTGTCGAACAAAAGCACATCAATTTTTCGGGCTCCCTCGAACGGCGTGCGCCTGCGTATGAGAAAACCGTTTTTCGCGGCCAGCGCGGTGGATACAGCCACCACCAGGGGAACAGCCAGCCCCAGGGCATGGGGGCAGGTAATGACCATCACTGTCACCGTTCGCTCCATGGAAAAGAGAAAATCCCGGCCGGAAAATGCGAGCCAGGAAAACATGGTTATCGCTCCGGCCCCGAGGGCAATAAAGGTCAGCCACATGGCCGCAGTGTTGGCCAGATTTTGAGATTTGGACTTGCTCTCTTGCGCCTCCCGGACCAAATTGATCACCTGCTGCAAAAAGGAATTCGCACCGGTTTTGGTCACCTGCACGGTAAGGGCCCCCTCACCGTTTACCGCGCCTGCGATGACTTCAGCACCCAAAGTCTTTTTCACCGGCATGGATTCACCGGTGAGCAAGGCCTCGTTTACCGAAGAATCCCCCTCAAGTACCTCCCCGTCCACGGGAATTTTTTCTCCCGGCCGGACAAGGACCTTGTCTCCACTTACAAGTTCGCTCACAGGCACATCAGAGACATTGCCCTGCCTGTCCATTCTGTGCGCCTGTCCGGGCACCAGCCGGGCCAGCTTTTCCAGGGCCCCGGAAGCGCTCATCACCGAGCGCATCTCGATCCAATGGCCCAAGAGCATGACCAGGATAAGAGTGGCCAGCTCCCAAAAGAACACCTTGCCCGGAAGGCCTAGAGCCACAAGGCTTGAATACCCATAAGCCACGGCAATGGCCAGGCCAATGAGGGTCATCATTCCGGGCTGCTTTTTCCGGAGTTCATCCACAAGACCGGTTAGAAACGGCCAGCCTCCGTAGAAAAAAATGGCTGTTCCCAGAATAAAGAGCACTATATACCGACCGGGAAAGGCAATCGCTCCGGGGACTCCCAAGAGAGACTGCAAAGTGGGCGAAAGGACAAGGACCGGAAGGGTTAGAAGCAGGGTAACCCAGAATCTGTTCTTAAAATCCCGGACCATGTGCTGATGGTGGCTTTGATGATCATGTCCGTGCTGTTCGTGTCCGGACTTACTTTGGGCATGGTGATTAGAATGATCCGGCATTTTTCCCCCTCTATTTTAGACTAAAACCGTATAAGTCGTTTGTATCTAGACTATCGGGCTTAAGGACACATTTCTTTTTTTATGCCGGTCTGATTTGGGTAAAATATCCGTTTATCGTGATCTCGGTTCCCCCGAACACTGGGGGGCGGCAGGTAGCTGTCTTTCCCAAATCAGAACCAGTGCAAAAGGAGTAAATTCAAGTCTGTTCCCGTTCTCGGCTCAGGCAATAAATCCCCTTACCCTCCATGGCCGGCGTGAAGCAGAGGTTATCGGAAACGCACTCGGCCGGTCTGCGGTCCCCTTCTCTCCAGCGCTTCACAAGTTGTGGTTCGCGGATAAGCGGGCGGCTTAAGGAAACAAAATCGGCAGTGCCCCCGCTGATGACCTCCTCGATTTTCTCCGGGGAACGCATCCCCCCGACCAGGATAAGCGGCAGCTCGATTCCGGCCCGAAAAGAACCGGCTTGGCTACTGAAATAGGCCTCCTTGTCCCGGGAATTTATACCCGGCCGGCTGGGAGCGAGCTTGCCCCCGGTCAAGATACCTCCGCTTAGTTCAATTGCGTCCAAACCAACCCCGGCCATGAGCTTAGCCGCCTCAACAGATTCCTGGGACAAAAGCCCCCCGTCCACAAAATCCTCGCAGTTCAGTTTGACCAGCACCGGGTAGTCCCTACCCACTTCCCGCCTTACAGCCCGGAGGACATCCAGATGGATGCGGACCCTGTTCTTCAAACTCCCACCGTAGTCATCAGTCCTTTTGTTAAATGCCGGGGACAAAAACTGGCTCAAAAAATAGCCATGCGCGGAATGGATCTGCACCCCGTCGAATCCGGCCTCTTTGGCCCGGCCGGCTGCGGCGGCAAAATCCGAGACAAGTCCCTGGATCTCTGAGGGACTAATCTCCTGGTGGGGGTGATTCGGCAATCCGTCAACCTCGGAAACGCAAAACGGCCTGCCGCCAGCGAGCTCCGGAGTGGTGAACACTCCGGCATGGGCCAGCTGGGCCACTGTCTTTCCACCGGACTCATGTATGGCCGCAGTCAGCCTTTTAAGCCCGGGCAACAACTCATCCCTGTATATTCCCAGCTGCCAGGAAGAAGCCTTGCCCCGGGGCTGAACATATGCGTGCCCCGGGATAATAAGCCCCACTTCTCCCCGGGCCAGCTCAACCAGGGTATTTATTAATCTTTCGCTAACCGAACCATCTTCTGCGGCCATCCCCTCCCAGGTGGCGGAGCGGACAAAGCGGTTTTTGATCTCCAGACCGTTTATTGTAAAGGGCTCAAATGCAATACTCAAATAATCCTCCTTATCCTGAGATTCAGCCCCTTAGTGCAAAGGGCCGGTTAAACAGTGTAAAAGTGGCATACAAACTTCCATGTATCCCCCTGCCGCTTGGCAACAGGTGGATACATGCCAGTGAATCAGTTAATCAAATTCGGAATCAATATTCAAGGACTTCATAAATTATTTGACTTTTTGAAAAGCCTTCTTGATTTTCCATCCCACTATCTATGAAAAAAGCAATAATGTCTGCATTGGTTGAGCCGGATTAAAAGAAGCAGCCGAAAGCCGATACCTCGTAGGCGTTGATATTATTGTTTATATTCAGAGGGCTGTATGTTGTTTTGAAATTTATATCCGAACAGGTTAAACTTCTTATGTTCCCATGCCCTGCAAACAGTCTCAGGCGAGCAGAAAAGCAAATAATTCTCCGGCTAGGCTTAGATATACACTGCTGCCGGGAGAACAGGAGAAGGCTTTTATGACCGCACCCAGAATTAAGCCAGGATATCTGCCGGGAGTGATCGGCCGGATGGCTGAGATGCACATCAACTACTACCACCCCAACTGGGGATTCGGCAGTTACTTCGAAGCCAAAGTGGCCGGAGATCTGGCCGAGTTTATCCAGCGCTACGACCCGGTCCGGGACGGATTATGGTCGATTGTCCACCGCGGGCGGATAGAGGGGGCAATCGCCATAGACGGGATCGATGCCCCGAGCGAGGGCGCCCATCTGCGCTGGTTTATTGTCTCCAGAAATCTGCGGGGCAAAGGGTTGGGCGGCCGGTTGCTGAAGAGGGCGGTCGATTTCTGTATGCATTGTGGATACAGGCAGATATATCTGTGGACTTTCGCCGGGCTGGACCCGGCCAGACATTTATACGAAAAAGCAGGATTTACCCTGGTCAAAGAGCGCACTGGCAGGCAATGGGGCACGGAAGTAGAGGAACAGCGTTTTGAACTGTACATTTAAAAACCCGGGCCGTCATTTCCGACCCGGGCTTGTAGTCAAAAAACTGCAAACCGGCACCAAACCATTACTCCTCTTTCTTTCCGGCATAATCCAGAATCCACCAGCCGGACCGAGACCAGAGGTACTCACGCTCCTCAACTCCCCCTTTGTAGACAAGAGTACCCAAAGGGGTAGTCATTCTTTGTTCTTTTTCACCCCCGATCTGCCGGCCGTCCCGGGTAAGCACCCCATGATAACCCTCACTCCGGGTTCCCGGCTACAGGGCATAGGTGGTCAATTCCCATCCCTTGCGGGCGACTTTGCTTTTAATCTCTCTTTTTTTAGCCTCCGGCCTGGACTCAATTTTGAGCTCCAATCTCGGATCACTCCCATTCCCGGATCCAGAAGCGCAACCAGCAGCTGGGCAAATAAACCCCAGGCAGAGAACCATGAAGGCGATCGGCAATATTTTTTTGTCCATCCTTGGCCTACCCCGAAAAAAATGGTTTGCCGCAAGAACTTGTCCTGGATCAGCGGGGGCCGCCGAAAAATACTCTCCTTTGACACTTGGCGGTTTATACTTCCCTGCCAAATCGGGACCGGATTTATGCCCAGAATCAGGAAAGGTTCTCCAGGAGAAGAAATCGCTATACCAAAGCCGGAGACAAAACAAGCGGGAAAATTAATTGCATGAGAGGAACGCATGCTTGGAAGCGGCGAACAATCAGGGACGGGAATACATTCGGGACTCAACTTGCCCCCAAAATAGGACTGGCGGTTTGCATCTCACCCTCCATCCAAAGCGCTTTCTTCCCAGACTGTGGTTACAGTCCGCCTTTCCCGGCGCAGGATATCCAGGGCACAGTCCGGGAGCAAAAAATCCAGTTCCATCCCCTTTAGCCACATCCAGCGCAAAAGCGAGGAGCTTAAATCCATCCTGGGCATGGAGACCAGGCAGAGCGTAGCCCCCTTTACCCGCCAGGAAGCACTGCTTTCCCGATAGAACGCATCCGGGAGATTTTGGGATAAAAAATCGTGGACCACTGCCCCGGAAAGCCCCGCCCTCTCCACTACAGCCATATCAGCCAGAGAAAAGATCTCCGCCCAGCTGTGCCAGGCGGAAAGGGCGGGGATATCATTGAGGCCCAGGATAAACACCAGTCCGGCCTCCGGATTGTCCCGCCGGTATTCCTTGAGCGTATCCACTGTATACGAAGGGCCTTTTCGCCGCCCTTCCATTTCGCAGACCCGGAGAAAATCCCGGCCCTGAACAGAGCTTTCGAGCATCCGCACCCGGAGTTCGAATGGGAGCAGACCCCGGCCGGACTTATGCGGCGGGGACTTGGCCGGGATCAGATCCACCCGGTCCAGGGAAAGGGCGTGGCAGACCTGAAGCGCCATGCGCAGATGCCCGTTGTGCACCGGATTGAAGCTGCCTCCGAGAAGGCCGATGCGTTTTTCTGTCACACCAGTAGCATCTCCTTTAGCTCCAGCATCCGGTCCCGGATCCGGGCCGCCTTTTCAAATTCCAGGTCTTTGGCCAACGCGCGCATTTCCTTTTCCAGCCGTTTTATTTCCTTGTGAATGACGTCAGGATCGCCGCCGTATTCGGCGACTTCTTCCGCGGCCACCGGCATCCTGCCCCGTTCAATCTCCTGCTTATAGTCATACAGGACATTGGCCCCGCTCTTTTCGATACTTTTGGGCTCTATCCCGTGCCTTTCATTGTGAACCAGCTGTTTTTCCCGCCTGCGCTCGGTCTCTTCCATGGCCTGACGCATGGCCGAGGTCTGTTTGTCCGCATACATGATCACCCGGCCGTTTACATTGCGCGAGGCCCGGCCAAAGGTCTGGATAAGGGAGCGGGCGGAACGCAGAAAGCCCTCCTTGTCCGCATCCAGGATGGCCACCAAAGAGACCTCCGGAATGTCCAGGCCCTCGCGCAAAAGGTTTATGCCCACCAGGACATGGAACTCGGCGTTTCTAAGGGCCTGAATCACGGCCACCCGCTCTAGGGTGTCTATGTCCGAATGCAGGTATTTAGCCGCAACATTGCGCTCGTTTAAAAACTCGGTCAAGTCCTCAGCCATGCGCTTGGTAAGCGTGGTTACCAGCACCCGTTCGTTTCTTTTTTTGCGCAGGTCACACTCGTACATCAGATCGTCCATCTGTCCCTCGACTCTGCGCACCTCAATCTGGGGATCGACCAGACCGGTAGGACGGATTATCTGCTCTATCTCCGTATGCCCGGAGCGTTCCAGCTCCCAGTCACCTGGGGTGGCCGAGACATATACGGTCTGGTTCATGCGCACGGTAAATTCATCAAAACAAAGCGGCCGGTTATCCAAGGCAGACGGAAGGCGGAACCCGAAATCCACAAGCGTTTTTTTCCTAGAACGATCCCCGTTGTACATCCCGCCTATCTGAGGCACGGTAATGTGCGATTCGTCTAGAAAAAGTATATAGTCGTCCGGGAAATAGTCCAAGAGACAGGCCGGTGGCTCGCCTGCTGTCCGGCCGTCCAAGTGCCGGGAGTAATTCTCGATCCCGTTACAGTAGCCCATCTCCTCGATCATCTCCAGATCCAGCTGGGTCTTTTGCTCCAGTCTCTGGGCCTCGACCAGCTTGTTCTGCTCCTTGAGCCAGGTAAGACGCTCGCGCAGCTCCTCCCGGATATCCTCCACCGCCCGCTTCAGATTCTTTCGGTCGGAGACATAGTGGCTGGCCGGGAAAATAATGGTCTTGTCCAGGGTCCTCTTGATCTCCCCGGTCAGGGGATCGGTATCAAAAATCGCGTCGATCTCGTCTCCGAAGAACTCCAAACGCAGGGCGGTTTCATACCTGTAGGCCGGGATTATCTCCAGAACGTCCCCGCGGACCCGGAACGTGCCGCGGTGAAAATCGTAATCGTTTCGCTGGTAATGGACCTCGACAAGCCGGTCCATGAGTTCCTCCATGCTCGTCTCCAGACCCACATGCACCGGGATGACCATCCTGGAATAGTACTCCGGGGAGCCCAGGCCGTAGATACAGGACACAGAAGAAACAATGACCACATCCCGCCGGGTAAGCAGGGCATGAGTGGCCGAGTGGCGTAGCTTGTCTATATCCTCGTTTATGGAGGCGTCTTTCTCGATATAGGTATCTGAATGCGGCAGATAGGCCTCAGGCTGGTAGTAATCATAATAACTGACAAAATATTCCACCGCATTATCCGGAAAGAGCTCCTTGAACTCGTTGTACAGCTGCGCGGCCAGGGTCTTGTTCGGGGCCATGATCAGCGCCGGGCGGCCAGAGCGGGCAATGACATTGGCCATGGTAAAGGTCTTCCCCGAACCGGTGACGCCCAAAAGGACCTGGTCAGAGACCCCGGCCCGGAGATTGGAGCAGATGGAATCTATGGCCTGCGGCTGATCCCCCTGCGGGGTATATCTGGATTTTAATTCAAATATGCTCATAAGTTGTTTAGTCCTCAAAATGCGTGTAAATCCCGTACTCTGTGTATGCGTAAGGATACCCGGCAATTTGAGGCGGTGTCAATCGTGCCCTTCCTCCGCCCGGGGCCAAGAAACCAAAACGAAGCAAAGGTCCGAGAGTTTTGCAACTGAGTGTTGAAAAATACTTACAAGCCACTTCTGGTGTTAACGAGCTGAGAATTCAAGCCCGCAGCGGACTTATCCATTCCATTGCTAACGGCTTTGATTTCTCCCTCCTTCTGCCCTTTAAAAATTTGCAGCGCGACCGCTAAAGATTTCTGAAAACCGGCCGATAAATAAATAGGTGAGGTGTTCCCGGCCCCGGAACGGGGAGGAGAAGTATGGAAATACAGGCAAGTGCCGGAGCGTCGATGCTGGCGCAGTCACTCAAAAACGAATCCTTTGATGAGCAGGTTGTAAGCAAAACAATGGATTATATTAACTCTGAAGCCAATCGTTCTGGCTCCGGAAAAACGGACGCCAACGACGATTTCCAGACAAGCGTTCTCTCGGCCGGACTTACCGACAAGGGGAACGCGATCAACAAACTGATCTGAGTTCCTGGGGGCCGGGACCTTCACCCCTGATTTCCTCTAACCGGACCGGTCTTTTGGGGCTTATTCCATTGACATCCGGTCGATAAACAGGTAATATTTGATATATGCAGATAAGCAACTCATACCTAAATCACTGGTGGTGGCGGTCCTCTGAAGCGGGCCGCGGCTAGTCCCTAATCCAACATATAAAAAAACCGCGGCGTGGATTCTTCCGGTCGCGGTTTTTTTATGCCCAAAGCCGATCCACCCGCAAAAGGAGACTGAAAGTGCACAAAAAACTGCCCGACTCCAGAGGATTTTTCGGCGACTACGGCGGCCAGTTCATCCCCGAGGACCTGAAACCGGTACTGGACGAACTGGCCGATGCGTTTGACAGATGCAAGGACGATCCCCAATTCAATTCCGAGTTTAATCACTACATTCGCCATTACAGCGGACGCCCCACCCCGCTTTACTATTGCGCCAACCTGAACCGGGAGCTCAAAGGGGGCAAGATTTACCTCAAGCGGGAGGACTTGAACCACCTCGGGGCGCATAAAGTGAACAACACCCTGGGGCAGATCCTTTTGGCCGCCCGCATGGGCAAGAAAAAGGTCATTGCCGAGACCGGGGCTGGACAGCACGGGGTGGCCACTGCTGCCACCGCTGCCTTCATGGGTATGGGTTGTAAAATATTCATGGGCGAAGAGGACATCCGTCGCCAGCAGCTCAATGTATTCCGTATGGAAATGCTCGGAGCCGAGGTTGTTCCGGCCCGGTCGGGGCAACGAACCTTGAAAGAAGCCGTGGACGAGGCCATCGCCGCCTGGATGCAGGATGCAGATGAATCCTATTACCTTTTGGGTTCGGCTGTCGGACCGCATCCCTATCCGGTCATGGTCCGGCATTTCCAGTCCATTATCGGCAAAGAAAGCCGGGAACAGATCCTGGAGCTGGAAGGAAGACTCCCGGACTATGCCCTGGCCTGCGTGGGCGGAGGATCGAATGCAATCGGCCTTTTCAGCGGGTTTATCAATGATCCCAAAGTCCAGCTGATGGGCGTGGAGCCGGCCGGACGTGGCCTGGATCACGCCGGGGACCACGCCGCCACACTGTGCAAAGGCAAACCGGGGATAATGCACGGCTTTAATTCGTACATGCTCCAGGACGAAAACGGAGAGCCCGCCCCGGTCTATTCCATATCCGCGGGCCTGGACTACCCCAGTGTGGGGCCGGAGCACAGCCATCTAAAAGACAGCGGCCGCAGCAGCTATGTAGCCATTACCGACCAGGAGGCCCTGGACGCCTTCTTTGCCTTGTCCCGAACCGAGGGCATAATCCCGGCCCTAGAAAGTGCCCATGCCCTGGCCCAGGCCCTGAAAATCGCACCGACCCTGTCCCCCGAGCAAATTGTCCTGGTTAACCTGTCCGGGCGCGGGGACAAGGACGTGGCCGAGGTGGAAAACCTGGTCCGGTCCGGGCAACTGCATATATAATCATTACCCCACTCTTATCCACCCGGCTAAGATTGGACGTAAACTACGGGCAGGGCGGTCGCCACTTTTGCTCCACCCCCTGCCCATCCCGCCTTGCCCCTTGCCCTGCATTGACTAGGCAATAATTGCTTTGGCCCTTGACTTTGCTTGTCATTTTTATCATCTAAAAGTTATAAGTAACTGAAAACTGGAACCGATCATGAAGAAGAGCCTGCTGCTGACCATCAGCCATGACCAGGCCGCCCTGGACGCGGTCCGGTTCGCCTCGAGTTTCTTTGCGGACAAGTCACGGGCGGAGATCACCCTGTTGTACATTGCGCCCAACCCCAAGCAGAACCTGGACTATGACTCCAGCCCTGGTGAGAAGGTCACTGATACGGAAAGGCTCAGCGCCGCCTACAGAAAAAAGGGATACGCCTCCTTGCACAGGGCCGCGGAGATGCTCATTTCCAGTGGATTTGACCCGGATGCGGTCAAGACCAGTCTGGTATTCCGCTCTGTGTCCACGGCTGCGGACATAGCCGGACAGGCCAACAAGGGCATGTATGACGCAGTCCTTCTGGGCCGGCGAGGCCTGTCTCTTTTGGAGGAGCTGGTTGAGGAGAGCGTGAGCAGGAAGCTCCTGGACCAGGATATTCAATGTCCCCTGTGGCTCTGCCGCAAGCCGGAAGCGGACCGCAGGGATGTACTTTTGTGCACGGACGGGTCTGCAGAGAGCCTGCGCATAGCAGATCATGTGGGATTTATGCTCGAAAACGAACCCGGGCACCGGATCAGAATCCTAAATGTCCAGGATGGCCCCAGGGACAAAAGTGGATCCTATATCGAGGAAACCAGGCAGGAACTGGCCAACAATAACATCCCCGGGGAACGAATCGATTCACTTGTGATTCCCGGAAAAAGTCCCTCAAAGATCATCCTAGAACACGCCCTGGAAAATAAGTACGCGGTAATCGGGATGGGCCGCCGCGGCCGGGGCAATACCGGGCTGTCCCGTCTTTTTATGGGGTCCACCACCCAAAATATCCTCAAGTCCCTGGAAAAAATTTCTCTTTGGGTCTGTCGGGACTGAAGAAAAGGGCTGCTCGCACCAGCCCAACCGGTATCTTTTCCCGGCACAATAGGGTATTAAAGTAAAAGGCACAGGTAGATGGGAAAAAACTGGCTGAAAAATCCTTTTCCGGTTTGGAAAGAGTCCGGCCGGGCGGCCAAAGCCGCGGTTATACTCGCCAGTATTTACTTGGTGTATGTCCTGGCCGGTTTCTTTCTGATCCCGGAGATTGTGCGCTCGGATCTGCAAAAGCGCGTTTCCCGGCTCATGGACCGGGAAACGGAAATCGCTGAGGCCGGGTTTAACCCGTTTACCCTGGAATTTTCCATTCGCGGGGTAAGAATAGGCAAAAAAGATAAAAAGGGCGACCTGTTTTCCGCTGATCTTTTACAGGCCAACCTGGAACTGGCCTCTGTCTTCCGCCGGGCCTTGGTTATAAAGGAATTCCGGGCCATCACTCCGGCTTTGGATATCGCCTTCTACGGAGAAGGACGATACAGTATAAGCGACCTGATTCCCCCCAAAAAGGACACTTCGGATTCCGACTCCGGGGAAAAGGAAATTTTCCCGTTCATGGTCCGGGACATTGCCATAAAAAACGCCTCGCTTCGCTTCAAAGACGAACCCAGGCAAACCACCCATGTCGTGGACAGGTTCAACTTTGTGCTCCCGCATATTTCCTCCCGGCTCGCGGAACGGGACCGTCAGACCAGGCCCAGGCTCGACTTCCGGATAAACGGGGACCCGGTGGACCTGAATGCACAGATGCTCCCGTTCGCCTCCTCCAGGGAATCCAGGTTGCAGCTGGATTTTAAACGCATGGATCTCGGCAGGTACTGGATATATTCCCCCTTGGCGGACCGGTTGAACCTTGAACGCGGAGAACTAAGCGCTGAACTCGTACTTGAATTCCAGGATACAGACGAGGGGATACGCATAGACCTCTCCGGAGAAAGCAGCCTGGACAACATACTGCTCACGGACAAAAACGGCACCGAGGTCCTGGAATGTGAGCTGGCCAGGGCCGAACTGCAGAGATACTCCCCCCTGGCCCGTATCCTAGAAATGGACAAGGTCGTGTTGGGCAAAACCAGGATCAAAATATCCCGGGATAAAGAGGAGACGGTCAACTGGGTGCGATACTTGGCTCCGGAGCCAAAAGACAAAGACGCCGCTGAAACCGCCCCGGACGAAATCGACCCCGAAGCACCCGGGATTAGCTATGTATTCCGGGAGATAGATCTGCCGGAGATGGAAATAGAATTCGCTGACAGCGCGGCCTCCTCCTATTTTGAACGCGGCCTGGGCATGAGCGCCCGGATAAGGGACTTAACCAGCCAAACCGGGAAAAACGGGACCGCAATTATCCGGGCAAAAGGAAGCGGCGGTGAGCGCCTGGAGGTCAATGCCTCCCTGCTCCCGGCAGAGAAAGAAGCCGGAGCGCATATCGATTTTTCTACTGTCCCTCTGGCTGAATACAGCCCCTATTTCCGGAAATACCTACCCTGGAAAACCCGCTCCGTAAATCTCTCCGGCTCCATGGACCTGGCCTTCAATCCCGGCGGGAAAAACAACCTGCAGGTGAGCCGGGGCAGATTGAAATTAGACCGAGTCCGGATGGACCGCTCAAACGGTTCTTCCCTGCTTGACGTGGACACATTGCTGGCCGAGGGGATAGCCCTGGACACACAGGAAAAGACAGTGCTCGTACAGGAAGCAGAGCTCAGAAACGGGAATGTACAACTCCTACGCCTTGAAAACGGCTCTCTGGACGTGATCTCAGATCTGCGCGATCAGTATCCCAAAGAAGAGGCCGCCCCGGACTCCGATCCCTCCGAGAAAGAGCCCTGGAAAGTCCAGGTACCGGACATCCGGGTGCGTGGGGTGCGCACCGCCTTCAACGATCTGAAGGCCCCGGAGCCGGCACAATTTGTCCTGGACACGGACAGACTGGACATAAACGGACTGTCCCTGCCCGGACAAGAAGAGGCCCGGTTCCACTTTAACGGCCGGGTCAACCGGGGAGGAAGTATCTCTGCGGACGGGGACTTCTCCCTGTCCCCGTTCCGGGCGGATATCAATGGCCGGGCAGAGGATCTGGACCTGACTACGGCCAATTCCTATCTACCCAAAGACATACGCCTGGATATCCGCAACTGCCTCTTAAGCGCGGATTTCAATACTTACCTGAAACAGGAACGCGATTTCTCCCTTGCTGCACGGGCCAATTGCACCCTTGCCTCCCTGGATGTCCGGGACAGTCATCAGAATAAGCTGGTTCGCCTGGAACGGATGGATATAAACCGGCTCAGCCTCGGGATCGACCCGAACGAACTACATATTTCGGAGATAATGCTTAAAGCCCCTGGTCTGGATCTGGAACGCGACTTGGAAGGCAAACTGAATTTGCAAAAGGCCCTGGGAATCCAGAAAGATAAAAACTCCTCCTCTGAGCGGCCTCCCGGGATAGAAAAAAAAGAGCCTTTTTTCCAAAACGTTCAAGTAGACCGGGTAGAGATCAAGAACGGGACCCTTTTTTTCCGGGACAAAAGCGTATCCCCATATTATGAGACAGAGCTAACTGCGGTGGACTGCACGGCCGCCTCTCTCTCCCGAAATATGGATAACCCCGGCCGCCTGTCTTTGAACGCCACCAAAGACGAATACTCCCGTCTGGTCCTCAGCGGGGAGATCAATCCCCTGGCCAAAAAGCCCCATTCCGAGCTGGAATTCAGTCTGCAGGGCATGGATATGGTCAGTCTGACCCCGTATACTCTGAACTTTATGGCCTATCCCATCAAAAGCGGCAAACTGAACTGGAACGGGTCATTCCAGCTCCAAAACAGCACCCTCAAAGGGGAGAACTTATTTTTGATCCAAAACCTGAAGCTCGGCCCCCGGGTGGACAATCCGGACGCAGCCAATGTGCCCATCAAGCTGGCCCTGGCCCTGCTTCAGGACTCCCGGGACGACCTGGAGCTGGATATCCCCATAAGCGGCAACCTCAAAGACCCTCAGTTTAGTCTGGGCAAGACGATTTTCCGGGCGGTGATCGGGTTGTTCAGCAAAGTAGCTACCGCCCCGTTCGCACTTATCGGAAATCTCTTTGGCGGAGGTGAGGATGTAAACCACATTCCTTTCCAGCCGGGAGAATACACACTTCCCTCTGAGGCGGCAGACAAACTGGACTCAATTATAGAAGCGCTTCAAAAGAGGCCTCGGCTGCGGGTCAGCGTCACAGGACGCACTGCCCGGGACAAAGACCGTGCCGCCTTGGTTAAAAAGCGTTTTCTACGCCGGCTGCGCCTGGAAAAGATAAAAGACATGGACCGGGAAAAAACAAAGACAGCCGAGTTGGACTTGGTATCCATTTCAGAAGAGGAATACCCCGAGTATCTGAAAAAGGCGTATAAAACTTTGAGGCAAAGCAAGGACCAAGACCTGCCCCGACCGGGGGGGCTCTCGGAAACAGAGATGGAAAACCGCCTCCGGGCGCAGCTCGCGGTCACGGACGAGGACCTGCAGGAGCTGGCCCTGGACCGGGCCCGCTCCGTACGCACCTATATCACCAAACAGGATCCGGAGCTGGCCAAAAGAGTGTTCCTACTCCATGGAGGCGGAAAGGCATCTCCGGGCAAGGCGGAAGCGGTGCTGAGCATAAAATAAGCGTTTTAAAATTCTTGGCCCAGCAAGTGTACTATCCGCAACCCATTTAAACGGCCTGCACCCTGATCGCTTTATATGTCCGGATCAGGACTAGGCCCAACCAAAACAACCAGCCTGAGGTCTTTGCATCCGACGGCACCGGATAAGTGCAGGACTTTGTTCCCGTCCAAAATGGTCCGGACGGGCGCCGTGAAATCAAAAAAGGAACAGACTTGCCGCCCACCACTCACCCCTCTCGTATCCGGAAACTGAATGAGTTGCCTGCCCGACCGGGACCGGTTTTGTACTGGATGAGCCGGGAACATCGCCTAGCGGACAACTGGGCTCTGGTTTTCGCCATGGATTTGGCAGCCGCAAACAAGGCGCCCTTGTACATCCTGTTCTGCCTGGTCCCTGAGTTTCTAGGCGCCGGGCAGCGGCAATACAGATTTATGCTTCGCGGGCTGCAGGAGAGCATGGACAAAGCCCGGGAGTTGGACATTGGGTTTGTCCTCCACCGCGGCTGGCCAACAGAAATAGTGCCCGAAGTCCTTGCAAAACTTACCGCGGGACATCTGGTCCTGGAATTCGACCCCTTAAAGACCAAGCAAGACTGGAAAAATAAGGTCCTGGAGCGCACAGAAACCAGGGCCTACGAAGTAGACGCCAGAAATATAATCCCTGCCGGCCTGCTTTCCTCCAAGCAGGAATACGCGGCCCGAACCATACGTCCCAAGATAGCAGAACTCTTGCCTTCCTTTCTAGTGCCTTTCCCCACCCTGTCCAGGCACCCTTTTACTCCCAAGGAAATCCCCGGGGAAAACATAGTCTCCCTACCCGGTCTTTGCCCCCCGACCGGCCCCGGTGAAGTGGACTGGATCGTCTCCGGACCGGTAGCAGCCGAACAAAGGCTGGAAAACTTCCTCAACTCTGGGCTTGCCTCCTACCACCAGCTAAGCAACGACCCCAACCGAGAGGCGGTTTCCAATCTCTCCCCATATATACATTTCGGTCACTTAAGCCCCCAAAAGGTGGCTTTGCGCGTCCAGGAGAGCGTTGACATCCCAAGTGCGGCCAGACAGGTGTTTCTGGAACAATTGATTATTCGGCGGGAGCTGGCCGAAAATTTCTGCGCCTGCAATCCGGACTGCACCTCACTTGAGGCCGCACCCGGCTGGGCCCGGGAAACGCTGCGCCAGCACACGGCCGATACCAGATCATACATCTACTCCCTGCCCGAGCTGGAACAGGCCGTGACCCACGACCCCCTGTGGAACGCCGCCCAGATGGAAATAGTCTTAAAGGGCAAAATGCACGGCTATATGCGTATGTACTGGGCCAAGAAGATCCTGGAATGGACTCCGGACCCCCAGACCGCCATTGATTACGCAGTATACCTGAACGACCGCTATGCGCTGGACGGACGCGACCCCAACGGGTACACAGGGATAATGTGGTCCATAGCCGGGGTGCACGACCAGGGCTTTAAGGAACGCAAGGTATATGGCAAAATAAGGTATATGAGCCATGCCGGATGCAAAAGGAAGTTCAATGTCAGCTGGTATATCCAAAATATAAAGGCGCAGGGGAAGCAGGCCGGGGCAAAAACCACCGGTCTGGAAGACGATAAGCCCTGATCCCGGGAGCGGCAATGAAATACTTTATCCTCGGCGGGACCGGACTGATAGGCGGACATCTTGTCCCTTTTCTTTTAAATCAAAAAAGCGAAGTGCTGGCTTTGGTCCGCAGGGGCTCGGAGAAAAAGCTGCCTGCAGGTGCGGTCCCTGTTTTCGGCTCCGGACTGGAGCCCGGGGACTGGCAAAAAAAGGCCGCCCGGTGCGACGTGGTCATAAATTTACTGGGTAAGAACATCTTCTGCCGCTGGACGCGGGAGGCCAAGGACAAAATCCTGGAGACCAGGACTTTGTCCACGCGCCTGGCAGTCCAGGCCCTGTCCGCCAGGGAGACCCCGGGCACTTTCATCTGCGCCAATGCAGTCGGGTACTACGGACACCGTGGGGATAAAGAGATCAGCGAATCCGATCCTCCAGGAGACGATTTTCTGGCCCGGGTGTGCATCAAATGGCAACAAGAGGCGCTCAAGGCGGAAACTTTTGGACACCGGGTAGTAATCCCCCGTTTCGCCGCGGTCCTGGCCCCGGACGGCGGCGCCCTGAATAAAATGCTCCCGGCCTTCAGGCTGGGCGCCGGGGGCAGACTGGGTTCAGGAAAACAATGGTTCCCCTGGGTGCACATCCGGGACTTGGTCCGCGCCCTGTCCTTTCTGGCCCGCTCTCCGGAGACATTCGGCCCGTACAATATCTGTTCCCCGGAACCGGCGACCAACTCCACATTTACCCGCGCCCTGACTGAGAGCCTGGGTAGGCAGGCCCTGTTGCCGGTCCCGGGGTTTATGCTCCGCCTTGTCTTCGGGGATATGGGGAACATGCTCTTAAACAGTCAAAAATGCCGGCCGCAAAGACTGCAGGGGCATGGCTTTTCCTTTCATTACCCCGGTTTGAAAACTGCCCTTGAGGACCTGCTCAGTAGCTGAACCCCGCAGTCGGATCTCTCCCCCTCCTCCCCCTTCCGGGACGCAGAAAACCGCCCTCTTGTCCCCGGGACTCTTCCCGGACCAGAAAATTTGTCACAGTAGCCGATTGACAAATTTGGGGCTGTTTTATAGCCTGCTTTGGTTAAATTTACGAGTCCCTACTGCCGGTCAGTTCACGCTTTCCGCTCCCGGAAAACGACAACATTCACTTCGAGCAGCTATAAGGATTGTTTGCCATGGCCTTGATTGAGATGCGCAACGTGAACAAGTGGTTCGGAGACTTCCACGTATTGAAGAATATCAACGACCAGGTCGAACGGGGCGAAGTCCTGGTCATCTGCGGTCCGAGTGGTTATGGTAAATAATCTGTTCGTTTTGGATATTCAGGCCCCGGACCGGGAACGGAATCGGCTGCGAGCCAGTCTGTCTGATATTGCGCCCTGGGGCTGGCTGGAGGAGGAAAAAAACGGCTCTTTTTTGTGGCGTGTACACTTCGATTCTTTGAACCGCCTGGACCAGGCCGCTAATTACCTAAAAAAACAATTTTCCGGGCTCAATATGGGCCACCGGTTTGAAAAATCCGAGCACTGGCAGGAAAACTGGAAAAAATTCTTCACTCCGGTTCATATCCGGAATGCAATAATGGTTGTCCCCACCTGGCTCGCAGACACCCCTTTCCCGGGAACCACCATAGTCATTGAGCCCAAAATGGCCTTTGGCACCGGACATCACGCCACAACCACTCTGTGTTTACAGGAAATAGACAAAGGCTTTTGCCGCGGTTATTTACGTCCAGAGGACAACTTCCTGGACCTGGGCACCGGGTCCGGCATCCTGGGTATCGCCTGTGCCAAATACGGAATGAGCGGACTGGGTTTGGATATTGAAGGGACCGCAATAGACAATGCCCGGGAAAATATTGCCTTAAACCGGTGCGAAAACGAGTTCTCCGTTTTGGAGGGCTGCCTGGAGGCCATACCGGCAGAGGAAAAATTTAATCTCATCCTGGCCAATATTTTGGCCAATCCTTTGATGCAAATGGCCGGGGACATTGTCTCCCGCCTAAAAAGTCAAAAATTTTGTCTGGTCTTGTCCGGGGTACTCAAAACCCAAGCAAACAGGGTTGTCCAGGCCTATCAGGAGGCCGGACTAGGCAGCCCTGAAATCGTCACCCAGGATAAATGGGCCGTGCTAGTCTGGAAGGGACAAACTAAGTAGTAAAGCTGCGGCTGGCCAAGGACCATGGGATTAAATACAAAAATCCCTAGGGTCTGTTTAGGGTCAAGATATCCTCAACAGACTGCCAGCCGCCCGGCCCCCTTCCCGCACACAGGAAAACTTGCCAAATCCGAATCCGGGGTGTTAAACTTTGATTTCAGTGTGCGTCAGGGCCGGCGGGTATAACCAAGCCTTTTCTGTTTGGCCCTCCAGCACATCTATCAACCTTTTCGGCGCACACATTGACAGGCCGACTGGATCAGTCCCCAATTCCGGGGACGCAAACGTGCAAAAAGCAAGACATGGGTCAAAAGCTTAAGCTTTTAAAACTGTACAGCAAGTTGATGGACAGACTCGGCCCGAGCAATTGGTGGCCTGGAGACTCCCCGTTCGAAGTGGCTGTCGGGGCCGTATTGACCCAGAACACAAACTGGGGGAACGTGGAAAAGGCCATCTCCAACCTCAAGGACTGCGGCCTCATGCATCCGGAGAAAATGTTCAGGCTGGATCAGGGCAGACTCTCGGAGCTGATCCGGCCGGCCGGATATTTCCGGGTCAAGGCGGAGCGACTAAAAAACTTTTTGACCTTTTTGCACCTCAATTTCGATCTGGACATGAACAGGCTGCGCAATGAAAACACTGCTTGGCTTCGCCGGGCCCTGTTAAAGGTCAAGGGGATAGGCCCGGAAACAGCGGACAGCATCCTCTTATACGCCTTGGATCACCCAGTTTTCGTGATCGACGCCTATACCAAACGCATATTTTCCCGCCACGGACTGATGGAGCAGGACCGGGACTATTCTGAGTTCCAGGAATTTGTAATGGGCTACCTTCCTCCGGACCGGGCCCTGTACAACGAATACCACGCCTTACTCGTCCGGGCCGGCAAGAACTGGTGCAAAAAGACAAAACCCTTGTGCGCCAAATGTCCTCTGGAGACCCTCCAGGACGCCTGAACTTTGAGTAAAATGCCATCTAATATGCCAAACCCGGGAAAAAACCTCGCCCTACTCAGCACGGCAATGACTTGTCTTATGCTCTTGTTTGTCTACCTCCCGCATCCTCTGGCCTCCTCTTTTGAGCAGGTCCGGGAAAGCATCCGGGAGAAGAAATCCGATTTGGACCAAAAAAAGGAAAAGATAGAAAGCCTCTCCCGCCGGGAGGAGGAAATATATACCAGCCTGGAGAAAATCGACAAAAGGGTACAGGCCACTGAAAAAAAACTCTCGGCACAAGAGGAGAAACTGTCCGAGCTGCGCGGCCGGGAAGCACGCCTGCTAGAAAAATACCAAAAGGCAAAAAAGGCCCGGGAAGAAGAACGTGCAAGACTGAACAGGCTCTTATCCGTTCTGTGGCCTGCCTATTGCAATAGAATGTCCCACAGTCCGGCCCAGATCAGGGAATGGTCCGCTCTGGATCGGCGGATATACTGGCTAAAAAATATCTCTAAAAGGGTGGACGAGGGCTTGGCCAGACTGAAAGCGGTCCAGAGCGAGCTGACCTCGTCTTTGGCTGAATTGGAAAGCGTCAAGGTCCGGGTCAGAAAGGAGCTGGACAAAACAGATGAACTGAAGGACGAGCTTTTGGCCCAAAAGCTCTCCTATCTCTCCCGCGTGCGGGAGATCCGGGCCAAGCGTCTGGTAAGCGAAAACCATGTCCGGGATATTCTGGACACCATCGAATCCCTTAACTATAAGCTCAAGGCCCTGTCGGAAAAGGATTTCTCCCGAATGAAGGGTTATCTGCCCTGGCCCTGTTCCGGGGAAATAGAAAAAGAATACCGCCCGGACCTGGATCCTCCGCAACGGGGAATCGGATTGAGCGTAACCCAAGGGGAAAAAGTCAAGGCTGTTTTCTGGGGCAAGGTGGTGCACAACGACAAACTGCGGGGCTTTGGGAAAGTGGTCATCCTATTTCACGGGGAAGACTACTACACCTTATATGCCTTTCTCAATTCCTCGCGCGTGGAACTGGGCCAGAATGTGGAAAAGGGTGAACCTATCGGGACATGCGGCTATTATCCGGACCTCAAATCCGAGGGTTTGTATTTTGAATTGCGTTTTCACCAAAAAGCAATTAATCCTATGGATTGGCTTTCATCCTGAAAGCAAAGCCTCTGAGGTTCTAGCAACAATTTTTTAACGCCGATTATCAAAACCATGATTATGCAATCCAGGGAGGAGCGAATGCGTTTCAGACATATTACAGGGACCTTTATCCTGCTTTTGTGCCTCACCCTGACACCGGGTTCCGGACTAGCCGAAGAAAACGGGTATGACTCCCTGAAGCGCTTCAGCCAGGCACTGCATCTTATTGAACAAAACTATGTCCACGATGTGGACCGCAAGGAGCTCATACAGGGAGCTATCCAGGGGATGCTCCAGGAGCTTGATCCGCACTCCGCGTTTATCGACTCGGAGGAACTCAAGCGGACCCAGGAGGACATTTCCGGTGAATTCAGCGGAATAGGTATCCAGATCGGGTTGAAGGACAATCAGATTGTAGTTATCTCCCCGATCGAGGGCACGCCGGCCTATCGGGCCGGTCTCCAGGCCGGGGATATTATACTGGCTGTGGACGGGGATTCCACTCAGGGTATGACCCTGAATGAGGCGGTGAAAAAAATCCGAGGCAAAAAAGGCGAGCCCGTGGTCTTGACTATTATGCACAAAGATGCCCAGCGTCCGGAAAAAGTGGAGATCATCCGGGACAAAATCCCGGTGGAAACGGTCAAAGTCCGCGAGCTCGAGCCCGGTTATGTCCATCTGCGCATTACGGACTTCAAGGCCAAAACCACTAAAGAGCTTGCAGAGAATATGGCCGAGGTGTCCCAAAACGGCAAGCTGAAAGGGATAGTCCTTGATCTGCGCAACAATCCGGGCGGTCTTTTGGGGCAAGCCGTTTCCGTGGCCGATCTATTCCTCGGAAAAGAACTGATCGTCTACACCCAAGGCAAGGAGAAAAAAAATCGCAAGGATTTCTACGGAGAAAGCAGTGAAGCAGACTTTACCTGTCCGCTTGTGGTATTGATAAACTCCGGCTCCGCCTCTGCTTCGGAGATTGTGGCCGGGGCGCTTCAGGACCAGGAGCGGGCCCTTTTGGTCGGAGAAAAGACATTTGGCAAGGGATCGGTACAGTCCATCATTCCTCTGTCTGACGGATCAGCGGTCAAGATGACCGTGGCCCTCTATCACACCCCGGATGGCCGCTCCATCCAGGCCGAAGGGATAGAACCCGATTTTGTCCTCCCCTTCGACCCCACGCAGGACAACGAACAAGAACAGACACTCCGGGAAGAAAACCTGTTCCACCACTTGCAGAACCCCAATGGCGGGAAAACCAACGCCACCGAGAGGAAGGAAAACAAGGAAGTGGTCGAGCTCTTGAGTAAAGACAATCAGCTTCGGCTCGGTTTGGAGCTTTTAAAATCCATGCCGGTGATAAAAACGCTTAAAAACAACTGAGCCGGCCTATGGCCAAGTCCGGAAAAAAGAAAAAGGGCGGCGCAAGGCGGTTAAAACCGCTTATCGCCGCCTTTTTAATCCTTGTGACCTTTGCCTGCCTGGCCTGGGTCCTGCTCCTACCCCCCCAAGAGGACGGGGACACGTCCAGGCCCGGTGGAAAGACCGTGGACAGAGCCAAAACCAGCCCTAAACCGGACAAAGGTAGATATACTTTCGAGGAAAAGCTGGCCCCTGATTTCGACCAAAAGGTACGTCAAATAGACCTCATACTGATGCAGGCCCTGGCTGAAAGCAGCGACCAGGCTCAGGTCAGGCACAACAAAATCCGGACCAAACATTTCCACGGCAGCCCGTTTCACTATCAGGAGCTGGAGATTGGATTCGTCCACAGTCCGGAGGATTTTCTGCACACCCTGCGCCGGGAGCTGCGCCGGTTTACCAGCAACGCCTCGCTTGTTACCGGCCCCGACGACAGCACCTGGTATGTCCGGATAAACGGTGAAAGGACCCACACCCTGTTTTTGCGCTCAGATGCGCCGGGCAAAAGGCCGGAACCCTCCGGCAAACTGGCCATAGTTATCGACGACATGGGCCGGAGCCGTAAGGCGGCTTCCAGGCTGGCCGAGCTGGACTTCCCGGTCACCTTTTCCATCCTCCCGCACAGTGCCTTCAGCAAAACGGTCCGCAGGATCGCGACTGCAAGCAAACTGCCGATCATGCTCCATTTGCCCATGCAGCCGGACAACTGGCCAGACACCGACCCCGGACCCGGGGCTTTATTTGTGGACATGTCCCGGGACAAAATCAGGGAGACAGCGCGTCAAGATCTGGATCTGGTCCCGGAGGCAATCGGGGTCAACAACCATATGGGTTCCAGATTCACTGCTTACCAGGCGGGAATGGAAGAGCTCTTTCGGGAGCTCAGGGACAGGGAACTATTTTTTTTGGACAGCCTGACCACACCCCAAAGCGTGGCTTCCCGGATCTCCGGTCGCTTTGGGATTAATCTGCTCAAGCGGGATATATTTCTGGACAACATCCAGGACAAGACAGCCATAATCTTTCAGCTACGCAAGGCGGAAAAAATCGCCTCGGATACCGGACTGGCCATTGCCATAGGCCATCCGTACCCGGAGACTCTGGATGCCTTGGAGACCTGGAATAAAAACAGGGACAACGGGGTGGAGGTGGTCGGGATCAACGACCTGCTCTAAAGGCGGGAACTGTCCACGCAAACAAAAAAACCCGCCCGCAGGCAGGTTGTTCCCAAAAGGGCCCGCAAAAAGTCGGCTAAGAGGCGATATTATTTATCGCCTTGTTCAGCCGGGAAATCTTTCTTGCCGCCTTTCTCTTATAGATCACTTTTTTCTGCGCGGCCCGATCCAGTATCGAGGAAGCAGTACGCAAAGCATCATGCGCCTGTTGGGCATCGTTCTGCGCCACTGCCTGATCCACTTTTTTCACCGCGTTTTTTATCCTCGTCTTGATGGCCTTGTTCCGGACATTGGCCTTCAGGCTCTGCTTGTGCCTCTTAAACGCTGATCTATGGTTAGCCAAGAGTAAAAACCTCCCTTATTACGGATAATTTATAATCAAGTCACAGACAAAAGGGACTTCTGATACAGGACAGACAAAATGTCAAGGATTTTTGGTGCCTCAACGCTTATGACAGCTGACCGCCATTTTACACCTGCAGGGCGGAAAAATCAGCCAGTCTGGACAGTCTGGAAGTCAAAGCATACAAAAGATTAAAACGGTTGACCCGTCGGGCCTGGTCCTCGGTCATGACCATGACCTGATCGAAAAACCTGTCCACATAGGGCTTTAGCTCTTGCAAGAGATCCAAGAGCTCGGCAAAGCGTCCAGCCGCCCATTTTTGATCCCATTCCGGGGCTATCTCCTCTATCTTGTCCGCAAGCTCGTGTTCGTATACGGACTCGAACAGCCCCCGGTCATAGGCCCCGTCCAACTCTGTTTCGGCCTGCTTGCGGATGATATTGTCCGCCCTCTTGAACGTGAGCACGTGCCCTGCAAATCCCTTTCTGGCGGTGAAGGATTTCAAAGCGGCAAGGCGCTTACTGGCCACGTTCAGGCGGGAAAAATCCGTGCCCAGGATAGCCTCCACCACCTTGCTGTCCTTGACTTCAGCGACCCAGAAGGAGCGCAGTCTGTCAGCAAAAAAATGCATCAGGCACTTTAAAATCTCTTCGGCACCTTTTTTCCATTCCGGTTGTGAATAGGCTTTTATCCCCAGCCGGCAGATAGAACGCAGATCAAGCTCCAGTTCGTGCTCCATTATGATACGCATGATCCCCAGGGCCTGGCGGCGCAGGGCATAGGGGTCAGCCGTTCCGGTAGGGATCATGTCCAGCCCGAAGCAGCCGACCAGATTGTCCAGCTTGTCCGCCAATGCCAAAACCGCTCCGGCCTTGCTCTGCGGGACTGGGCTTTCCGCCCCCCCAGGCAGATAGTGTTCGTAAATCGCCCGGCAAACAAGCTTTGGCTCCCCCTGCCGCCCGGCGTAGATACCTCCCATAATACCCTGCAGGGAATCAAACTCCCCAACCATCTCGGAGACCAAGTCAAACTTGGCCAGTTCCCCGGCCCGGTGCATGTACTCGGGGTCCAGGTCGGGTACTTCCCCGGCCAGGTTCCGGCCGAGAAAAGCCAAGCGGGTCGCCTTGTCCCCCATGCTCCCAAGTCCGGCCATAAACACCACCCGGCCCAGCTTGGCCAAAAAATCCTGCAGGGAAGTGCGGCAGTCCGCCTCCCAGAAAAAACGGGCGTCTTCAAGACGGGCCTTGAGCACCCTCTCCCATCCGCGCCGGACTAGGTCTTCATCCTCGGGGTCCAGATTCAGCGTGGTCAGGAAATAGGGCATTAGCCCGCCGGAACTATCTCTGACCCCGAAGCTCTTCTGATGTTTTTCCATGCTGGTCAAAAGCACTTCCTCAGGCAATTCGAGATAGGCGGAAGAAAAGGAACCCAGAACCGGATGGGGGTGCTCGACCAAATTGCTTACCTCATTTAAGAGCCCGTCTTCCCATACTATAAGCCCTCCGGCCGCGGCCGCCGCCTTTTCACCTTCCTCGCGGATGATCTCCCGCCGTGCGGATTCATCCAAGACCACACCGCCAAGTTCGGTTAATATTTCCTCGTAGTCCCGAGCATGTCTAATTTCAAACGGCCCCGGCCCCTGCACTCTATGGCCCCGGGTAGTCCGTCCGGAAACCACATCCGAGATGGTGAAAGGGACCACCCGGTCCTCCACCACAGCCAGCAGCCATCTTATGGGCCGACCGAAAGCGAACCTGTCCGCCCAGCGCATCTTCTTGGGAAAATACAGCCTGCTTATGCAGGCAGGGCATATTTCCCGGAGCAGCTCGTCCGCCTCCTTCCCACCGACGGACTTGCACACGGCTAAGTATTCGCCCTTGTCCGTGCTCCGGGTAAAAAGCCCTTCCACATCCACCCCCTGGGAACGGGCAAATCCTAGGGCCGCCTTGGTCGGTGCGCCGCTGCGGTCAAAGGCTATGGCTGCCGGGGGGCCGAAAAAGACCTTTTCCTCGGTTTTCTGTCTCTCGGCCAGTCCTTCGACTATAGCGGAGATCCGCCTTGGTGTGGCCAAGGAATTGATTTCGACAAACCCCAAGCCGTACTCCTCCAGACCCCGGGTAAGCTCCTGCTTTATGCCCCGGACCAGACCGGGCAGAAAACGAGCCGGCATCTCTTCGGTGCCTATCTCCAACACGAATCGCGCCATTATATTACTCCGGACAAATTAGAAGTTCCTCGAGAAAATAAGTGGACTTTTATGTCTTCGCCTGATCCTTTTGGATGCTTTAAACGGGAAATTCGAACGTTTTCCCGGTCCGGCAAAAAGGGGAACACCCATACCTTATGGCAAGGGCCAAATTAGAATTACCTTGAAACACCGCTTAAACTGACGCGGCCTGATTGTGATTGTCCAAGAGGGGATGGCCCAGCTCCTCCCTCTGTTGGACATAGAGTTCAGCCACCCGGGAGGCCAGGTTACGCACGCGGGCTATGTATCCGGTCCTTTCGGTTATGGAAATGGCCCCCCGGGCCTCCAGGAGGTTGAACAGATGGGAGCATTTCAGGCAGTAATCATAGGCTGGCCAAGGCAGACCGACCTCGCACAGACTGCGACTTTCCTGCTCACAGGCGTCGAAAAAAGCGGCCAGCATGTCCGGATCGCTGTAATCAAAATTATACCTGCTCTGCTCTTGCTCTGACTTGTGATAGATATCCCCGTAGGTCAGGGAATCATTCCATAAAAGATCGAACACGGACTCCCGACCCTGAAGGTACATACAGATCCTTTCCAGGCCGTAAGTCAGCTCCACACTCACCGGGTACATGTCAATCCCTCCGACCTGCTGGAAATAAGTAAACTGAGTGATCTCCATGCCGTCCAACCACACCTCCCAGCCCAGGCCCCACGCCCCCAGGGTCGGAGACTCCCAGTCATCCTCCACGAAGCGGATATCGTGGCGGACGGGATCAATGCCCAAAGCGGTCAGACTCTTCAGGTATATATCCTGGATATCCGCCGGGGCCGGCTTCAATATGACCTGAAACTGGAAATAGTGCTGCAGGCGGTTGGGGTTCTCTCCATACCTGCCGTCAGTGGGCCGCCGGGATGGCTCCACATAGGCCGCCTTCCACGGTTCAGGACCGAGGGCCCGCAAAAATGTGCACGGATTAAAAGTCCCCGCTCCCACCTCCAGATCATAGGGCTGCTGCAGAACACATCCCTGTCCGGTCCAATAGTGCTGCAGGCCTAAAATGGCGTTTTGGAAGTTCATATTCTTGTCTCTCCTAACCTGTGCTTTGGGATACAAAAATGCCCGGAGTTGCTAGAAATCAACGCTTCTGTCCGGGCGAAGGTGATAATTTACAAAGGCGTCCACCAGGCGCAGACAATTCTGACGCACGAGACGCTCCGGGCTCCAGACCACCCATTGCTCCGGTCCGGTGCTGTTTATCTGATGCAGAAAATTCAGCGCTGACCTGTCCGCGCTTACCACGCCCCGCACCCGGAGGCGACACCGGGAACAAAAGACCCGACCTCCGGGAACGTCAAAACCAGGATGATCTATCCTGTCCAGAGACAAACCGCAACCCGCACAGCAGGAGATATCCGGGCTGAATCCAAGGCTGAACACCACTGCGACTTTAAAAACAAGAGGGAAAAAACTGCTCGGGCCGGGATTGTCCTCAAGGGCGGCCAGGCTGCGGGCAAAGACCTCATGCACGTACGGGGCATCCTCGGGATAGATATGCACGCAATCCAAAAACCGCAAACAATTGGCGGCAATCCCCATGCGGGCCGAATCTCTTTTCAAACCGGAGAAACCCCGGAGCAGACTGCCTTCCTGCAGGACATAATAATCCTTTCTGCGCTCATGGCGCACCCGAAAACGGACATGGTTCAGTGTATCCAGACAACCGCAGAACCTCTTCCTGCTTCGCCTGCCGCCAAAGGCAAAGGCGGTGAACACACCGTATCGCGGCGACAAGAGCCGCAGCCAGGCATCGCTCTCCCTGAACCCTCCTGTGCGCAGGACAAGACAATTTTCCACAAATTCCATAATTTATTCAGCCCGCCAAGATCCGGGCAAGGAAGGAGGCCGGGAATCCGGGAGACTCCCGGGCCGCAGTCCTCGGCTGCCTAGGGACAAAAACAGATTCCAAGGACAAAACTTGTTGATTGTCCGGCCTGAAGCAAGGGGTGAGAGGCAGTAAAGCGAAGGCATCCAGCTGGACTTCTGCTATCCTTCGTCTCCGATGGTTATGGTCCGCACTTGGTTTGTTTCGCCCTCAAACGGATACTCCCTGCCGTCCAGGACCAGGGACACCCCGCCGGAATTGCCCAGACGCAGACGGAGGGTGTCTTCAAAGCGCAGCTCTACCGTATCTCCGGGCCGCAGATAATATTCCTGGGTCGTTCCGTCCAGATCGGCCAAAACCCAGCACTCTTTGGAGGCCATAATCTCCATTATTCGAAAATCATCCTCTTCAGGCAACGGATTGTCTTCTGTATTGTTGCCCGGGGATATTTCCGCCCCGGTTCCGGCGCTTGCAGAAAAATTTCCGGCATTCCTAACCCCGGACTCATCCACTGCGGTTGCATTGGCCAAGTCGGCCGCCGTTTCAAGCCGGGAAGGCGTGCCGTTTGTTTCCTCCCTGTCCCTGGATCCCGCAGAGACGTTTTTTCCCGGCTCCTTAGAGCCCTCTTTTGGGCCTTTGTCCTCTGTATATTTGCCTGCACTGGCATTGCCCACTGCTTCCGCTCCGGATCCGGTGGCCGTATCCCGGTCTGAGACCGGACCGAAAAACGGGGTCAAAAGGAACCAGACAATTCCGCCCACTACGGCGATAAGGAGCAGACCGGCCGCGATCTTTAAGGCCAAGGAAAGGAAATCAGGCTTGGAGGAGACTTTGAGTGTGGACGGGATCTCAACGGAATCCTCCTCTTCCAGTTCCGATTGATACAGTCGGTCCACTGCAGCGACAATTTCCTCAGTATCCAGATCCAGAAAACGGGCGTACTCCTGGATAAACCCCCTGGTATACACTGGATGGGGAAGATTTGATTCCTCACCCTGCTCCATGGCCTCCAAGACATGCACACTCAGCTTGAGCTTGTCGTGCACGTCATGCAGGGTAAGCCCCTTCCTTTCCCTGGCCTCCTTAAGCTGCTGTCCGATTTCCTGCAATTCCATATCCACCACCCGGAAGATTCGGAAGACCCGGAATTTCATCCGGGTACCCGAACTTTAAATGTTGTTTAGCCCCGCTTTGGGGCCGGTGCTTGTCTCCGGCCTTGCAGCCGGAGGGGAACCCGCAGCATTTTGCGCTTGTTCCGGATTTCTCGACTCCTGAAAAATCCGTTCCTACAGCCTGATATCTATAACCGCCTTATCTTTGAGCTGATCCAGGTAATCGTCAAGCTGGCTGGCAAACTTCTCCCTGTATATCTCCTCACTTATCTCCTCTTTTACTTCGGATAGGGGATTTGCGTCTTCGGCCTCTATCTCTTTTATCTTCAGCAGGGCCGCATTTCCTTTAAATTCAAACGGGGGGGTCACCTCGTCTTCTTCCAAACCCTGGAGAGCATCTTTAAAATCCTCGTTCAGCGAGGCCCACTCCACGGAGCCCAAAGAACCACCCTCCTCGGGCTGGGGCCCGATTGAATGCTTGGCGGCTGCTTGTTCAAAAGAGATTTCGCCCTCTTTTATTGCTGTAAAGACCTCTTCCGACTTATCTGAATCGGAAAGCAGAATCAAATTCAGGTCCACTTTCTTTTCCCCGCTGAAATCGGCCTTGTTCTTCTGGTAATATTCCTCAATTTCCTCGTCGGTCACTACGACTTTGCGCTTGACCATGGCCCCTATCAGGCGATGCTTGAGGATGTCCTCCTTGACCCTCCTGGAATAGTCCTCTAAGGTCATATCCTGTTTTTTCAGCTCCCTGCGCAGCTCCTCCTCGCTCAGATCGTTTTTGTCCTTGATCTGTTGGATACGGTTTTCCACTTCCATATCCTTGACCTCGATCCCGTATTCCTCGGCCTGCTGCTTCAAGAGGATCTCCTCGACCATATTGTCCAGGATCTCCTTTTTTTTCTCCAAAATTTTCTTTTTCTGGTCCGGTCCGATCTCCTGTCCCCGGAAACGCTCAATATATGGCTTTACCCTTTGATTCAGTTCAAAAAGCGTGATCGTCTCTCCGTTGACCACAGCCACTATGCGGTCCACCACCTCGGCCCGGACCGCTCCCGGAGGAAGGACAAAAATCAGGCTCAGCAAAACAGCCAAGCACCCCGTATATATCTTACCTGTTTTCAAAATCATCTCTCCTCTTTCAACCGACTGCTAAACTCAATTCTGGCGTCCTTTAACTCTTGTTTCAGCCACTTTAAAAACACAGCCCTTTCCTTTTCGTGCATGAGCTTTTCCTCAATCACGGTATAGGCCTGATAGGGCTCCAGTATTTTCTCTTCTTCGTGGCTTAGCACGTGCAGGGCGTAGAATTTATTGTTGTGGTTTTTTATCTGACTGCTCTGGCCAGGCTCCAATGATTTCAGGATGGTTGACCACACAGAGGGCACCTGATCCTCATGCATGGAATACTCATGCAGGTTGACCTCTCCATATTCATCCTTAATCTCTCCTTCGGAAACCCCGGACTCAAATTTTTCCAGGGCCTTTTGGACCATATCCGCCTCCGGCCCGGCCACTAGCAAAAAATGCACCTGCTTGGGCACATAAAAGTCCTGGGCGTTGTCCCGGTAATACTCCTTTATTTCCTGGACTTCCACCTCAGCCCGAGGCCGAAGGTATTTTTTCTCAAAGCGCTGCCATTGCAAGCCTGCCTTTACCTGTTCCCGCCAATAATTTAAATCCACATATTCTTCAACAAGGATATTCTCAAATTCCCCCTCCGGATAATCCTTTCTGATCTCGCGCTCCAAAGCCAGGACCTCGTCCTTTGAGACCGCAAGCCCCATTTCCTCCAGCTGGTCCTCGACAAGTCTCTGGATAATAAGGTCCACAAGGATTCCCCGGTACTCGGATTTAAGATCCTTTGTCTGCGGCAACTGCTCCGCACTCCATTCGAAATGCTCAAAATCATATTTGGCTTCCAGGCTGCGCAGATAGATAGGCTCACCATTGACCCGGGCCACCACCCCGGGCTCCCAATTGTCCTCTCCGCAGCCTGCAGAAAACAAGAGGAAAACGCTTAAACAGACATAAGGGAAAAAACGCAAACTCGAGATTTTCATCCTCAACACTCCGGTTTGGCCCGGATCCGTTCAGCTCCTGCCTTGATCCGGAAGGTAAAGCCCAGGCAGAAAGGCCTCAGTCTCCGTCCCGGTCCTGGCCCTCTGTCCGGTTTTGCTGCCAAAGCCCCTTAAGCCGCTGTGTACAGAAACGCAGGGCGCGGAGGAGGTCATTTTCCGGAGGCCGTATTTCCAATCCGGCCGGGGGGATCAAAAAGGCAAACCCGCTTTTGTCCGCTATCCAGGAGACAATTGCTTCCGGAGACACCGGACAGGCGTTTTCATCCCAGGTCAACCGGAATCTGTTTTCGAACAGATCAACCCGTAGCACCCCCAGTGCGGAGAGCACAGTCTTCATCCGCAGCACCTCCAGAAACAATTCCAGCCTGCGCGGGATCTCCCCGAATCTGTCGGCTATCTCCGAGGCAAGGACATCCACGTCTTCTTCTAACCTGCATGCGGACAAACGTTTATAATATCGCAATCTCTCCCGGTTGTCAGCAACGTAATCCTCGGGGATATAAGCGGCGAAGCGCACGTTCATCTCCGGGTCTTTGGCCTGCTCCAACTCGCCTCCGCGTATTCTGCGCACCTCTTCGTCCAGCATCTCCAAAAACAACTCCAGACCCACCCGCCCGATATTTCCGGACTGGGACTCGCCAAGGATATTTCCGGCCCCGCGCAGACGCAAGTCCTCCATGGCCACCTGGAACCCGGCCCCGAGGTAATCCATCTCCAGGATAATCTGCATCCTCTTTCTGGCTGTTTCGTTCAATCCAGCCACAGAAGGGACTATAAAATAGGCGTAGGCCTGCTCCCCGGATCTGCCCACCCGTCCCCGGAGCTGATACAACTGCCCCAGGCCGAACATATGGGCCTGATCCACTATCAGGGTATTGGCCCGGGGGAAATCCAGTCCGGACTCGATTATCGAAGTACAGACCAGGATGTCTACCTCCCCATGCCAGAAACTGTGCATGACCTCTTCCAACTCGCGTTCCGGAAGCTGGCCGTGAGCGGCGGCCACTCGGGCCTCGGGCGCCAGCTTGCGCACATAGTCAGCCACCCGGTAAAGACCCTGCACCCGATTGTACACCCAGAAAACCTGCCCCCCGCGTTCCAGCTCCCTGCTCAGAGCGGAGCGCAGAAACTCGTCGTCCCGCTCCAGAAGAGAGGTCTCCACCGGCTTGCGGTCCACTGGCGGGGTGTTTATCACGCTTAAAGTCCTGATCCCGGACATGGAGAGCTGTAGGGTGCGGGGAATGGGCGTGGCAGTCAGAGTGAGCACGTCAATATTGCGACGCAAATCCTTTATCCTTTCCTTGTGCCGCACCCCGAACCTCTGCTCCTCATCCAGGATAAGCAGGGACAGATTGGGAATCTCTATATCCCGGGACAGGATCCGGTGCGTCCCGATCAAGATGTCCACCTTGCCCTGGGCCAGGGCCTTGAGCACGGTTTCCTGGCGTTTTTTGGAAACAAAGCGGCTGAGCATGGACACATTCATAGCAAAATCCTGCATCCGCCTCCGAAAATTCTGGTAATGCTGCTCAGCCAAAACCGTAGTCGGGCACAACAGGGCCACCTGCTTGCCGTCAGCCACGGCCTTGAATGCGGCACGCATGGCCACTTCAGTCTTGCCGAAACCCACATCCCCGCACACGAGCCGGTCCATGGGCTGCGGGCTGTCCATATCCGAGAGCACGTCCTGGATGGCCCGCTCCTGATCCGGGGTCTCGTCAAAGCCGAATCCGGCCTCGAATTCGCTCATCATGTCTTCGGGAGAGGAGTAGGAAAACCCCTTGGCCACCTTGCGATAGGCGTACATGTCCACCAAGTCCCGGGCTATCTTCTGCACCGCCTTGCGCACCCGGCTTTTGGTCTTTTCCCAGCGAGCGCCACCGAGCTTGTCCAGACCTGGTTCCTTTCCCTCCGGCCCCTTGTACTTCTGAACCAGGTTCAGGCGGTCCACCGGGAGATACAATCGGTCATCCCCGGCAAACAAAAGTAGGATATAGTCGTTGCTCGCTTCCCCGGCCTGGACCCTATGCAGCCCCCCAAACCTGGCCAGGCCGTAATCCCTGTGTACCAAGAGATCATTTTTTTCTATTTCCTCAAAACCGGAAAGGCCCTGAAAATCACTCTTGGAAACCGCTGTTTCCTTTCTGCCTCCTGGCTGGAGCACATCTTCGCCCAGGATCACGGTCTGATCCCATTTCAGCTCGCTCCCACCCCGCAAATCGCCGACAAGGAGATAAATACCAGGACTTCCAGGTTCCCATTTGTATCTGAAGCTCAGATTCTCCGGCTCCACCAGGCGGACAAATTTGTCCAAAGACTTTTTGGATCGGAACACCAAAACCGCCTGCCGGGCATAGGATCTCCTGTTGCGCAGAAAATCCAGCAGGGTCGGCCAAGGCCTTCTCTGCTCCTGCGGACTCCAGAAATAATCCGAGAAATCATGGACCGATTTCTCGGCGAGTTCGCGGCCCGGGGACCTCTCCCCGATCACCAGACTGTCAAAGATGATCCGGCCCGGCCGATTCAGGATATCCAGGACTTTGTTTACGGAGCAGAAGATCTCCTCGTGCGGCAGCCCCTGTTGCTCCGCCCATTCCTGAGCCTCCCAGCTCTCCTCTTCCAGCCTGGAACGCACATTGGTCCCGTCGGCCACAAGCAGCCTGGTGTCCGTCCCTATATGCTCGGCAAGACAGCGGACTCGAGGGAAATACAACCCCGGGGGGACGATCACGGCCCTGTCCTCCAGAGAGACGAAAAACTCGTCCCGCCTGGACTTGGGCAGCCGTCCGGTTGTCCATAGATACTCCCATCTGCTGCGGGCCTGTTGGGAATAGGTCTCTCCGACCACAGTCGGGGCCACCGGCAAAATCACCGCCTGCTTCAGGCTCTGCCTGGACCTCTGGTTGGAGGGCTCGAACAGTCGTATCCCCTCCAGGCTGTCCCCGAAGAATTCCAGGCGCAGCGGCAATTCATAGCCCGGGGCAAAGATATCCAGGATATCTCCGCGGACTGCGATCTCCCCCTGGGCTCCAACCATGGATACGCGATTGTAGCCCCAGTTGACCAGGGTATCCAAGAGCAGCTCCGGATCTATTTCTTCACCCGGGGACAGATAGAGATGATTGGTCCGGACCTCCTGTTCAGAAGGCAGAAAAGGTAGCAGGCAATCCAGTGTAATTGCCACGCCCCTCCAATTCCCGCCGTGATGCAGGGCGAACAGAAAACTCCAGACATCGCCCCAGCCGCTGCTTTCCGGGTCTGGGATTCCGGTCAAAAACAACCACTCCCGCTCCCAGAAAAAGACATCTTTCCCAGGGGAGAATATCTGCAGATAACTGCGCGTCCGCTTCAACTCGCCGGACGTGGGAAAAACCAGGCAGGTCTTTACTCCCCGGTCGGCAAGATAAATCGCTGTTCGGGCCACGGTCGCCGGACCCGCCTTATATATCCGATGGTCCCTGCCTGGTTCTTCCAGGCCCCTGAGGGTGTTTGGCTCTTGGCTGCTCACTGTGATCATTACCCTGTACCCCAAAAGTCTTTGCGCTGCATCTCCATCCCTGTCCCGGAGTTTCCTTGGACCCGGCAGATCTGAGAAGGAAAATCTTTTTGCCCGCCCTGTCAAGAACGGTAAAAGTCGGAAGCAAAAAAGCGGCTCTTGGGCCAACCTTATGGCTTGTTATATTTAATCCGTATGGACCTCTTGGATGCCGGTCTTCCGGCTCGGGGCCTTTTAGCCCTGGCAATCCGGGACTCAAATGTTAATCTGGGTGTTTCCCGCTAAAAGCCCCCAAAAAAAGGCTGGCGCATAAACTCCACTTCAAACCTTGAAAGACCCGAAAGGCTCTTACAGGCGGCCGCACAAGACAAGAGGCAGCAAGTTCGCTTCGACAGCGGCAGGGACAAAAAAGCCCCGCTGCTGCGGGGCTGTAAATCCATTTCCGAACCGGAAAATACGGGTTATACTTGAGTCAGCTGGCTCTTCTCCTGCCTGGTAAGGAGACGATCCAGATCCAACAGGATAAGCAAACGGTCCTCCAGTTTCCCCACCCCGCTTATATACTCCGAGTCCAGGCCGGCCACCACTGGCGGGGGAGGCTCAACCGTGTCCGCAGGTATACGCAGGACTTCGGAAACAGCGTCCACTACAAACCCGACTATCATCTTGTTTATCTCAATAACGATAATCCGGGTATCCTTGTCGTGTACCTTGGATTCGAGACCGAAACGCTTGCGCAGATCAATGACCGGTATCACCCGGCCGCGCAGGTTTATGACTCCTTCCACGAAATCCGGGGCCTTGGGGACCCTGGTGATCTCCATCATCCGGTTTATTTCCTGGACCTTGAGGATCTCCACCCCGAACTCCTCATCCCCGATACTAAAGGTAACCAGCTGCAACAGCTCGCCTTCGCTCTTTTTGACTTCTTCTTCCTGCTCATACATATCTATTACCCCGTTTCTTTACTCACCGGCCGGAAAATTTCCCGACGCCTACAAAATGGCCGGACCGCCTCTTGACGGCCAGAAAAATACCCACAGAACACATCAAAGGGCGTTTAATAGTCCTATTTAAATTAACTTATCTTGTTTTCCCAAAAAACTCAAGAAACAGATCCCGCCCCGGACAAAAGCCTTGTTTCCTTGACTCTGGCTTACAAATCTGTCAGCTGTCTAAATCCGAACCTAATACAGTCCGGCTCCCTTAAACCAAGAGCAAACTCTCAGCCAAGGATTTTTATGAACAGGGCAAAAAAACTGTGCGCGATAAGCACGCATGTGTACACCTCAGCCGGAATAATATTTTCCTTCATGGCGGCTCAAGCCTTGATAAGCCAGGACATCCGTCTTTTTCTCCTCTCCCTTTTTGCTGCAGTCATAATCGACGGCACTGACGGCCCTCTGGCCCGCAAATGCGCCATCCAGGATGTCCTGCCCAATTTCGACGGAGCAAAACTCGACGATCTTATTGATTATCTTACATATGTGTTTCTGCCCTGTATGGGGCTTGTCCAGTTTCAGGTTTTGCCCTCCGGCCTGACCTGGATCGCGGTCATTCCTATGCTGGCTGGCCTGTATGGATTCTGCCAGAAAAACGCCAAAACCAGCGAATCCTTTGTGGGCTTTCCTTCCTATTGGAACGTGATCTTCCTGTATCTGTATATCCTGGATATGCCCCCGGCCGGTACTCTGTCCATCCTGCTTTTGTTCTCCGCCTTGACCTTTGTCCCTCTGCAATACATCTATCCGAACAAGACCCGTTGGATGCAGAGGACGACCCTTTTGCTCTCTGTCGTGTACGCAGCGGTGATCGCTTTTATCTGCTTTTTCCCCCATTCCGACTGGGTCCGAGAAGCGGTGTTCATCTCCCTTTTCTATCCCATTTACTACCTAGTGGTTTCTTTTATCCATCACTACCACTACCGTCCCAGCTGATCCAAAGCCGAGGTCAACGGGCCAGTTTCCATAGAAGTCAATTCCCCACGCAGATTTTTTTGCACCAGGTCGCGGATCTCCGGCGGGGAAAACCCCCTTTGCAACAGGCAATATAATTTGGAAAGCGCTGCCTCCGCGGTCATATCCAACCCGCTGACCACTCCGGCCTGTTTCATGGCCAGGCCAGCCTCGTAATCTCCGCGCACAGTCCCTCGGACGCATTGGGTGCAATTGACCAGGACCACACCCCTTTCGGTCGCCCGGGACAAGACCTGCAAAAATTCCTTGTCCTTGCTCGGTCCGTTGCCTGAGCCGTAACTTTCCAGGACAAGACCCTGCAACGGCTCTTTAAGGATATTGTCCAGAATCACCGGAGAGATGCCCGGGAAAAGCCGCAAAGAGGCGACCCCTACCTTGCCGAAACGCTGCACGTTCAGACGAAACTCCTGTTCCCCGGGCCAAAGCACCAGATCCCGGCGCACGGATATGTCTATGCCCATCTGGCCCAAATGCGGAAAATTAGGCGAGTCAAAGGCATCAAACCCTCCGGCGTCCATCTTCTTGGCCCGGCAGCCGCGAAGCAGTCTGCTGCCGAAGCACAGACAGACCTCGGGGACGGGGTACTGGGCTATGAGCAGCATCGAGGTTATCAGGTTTTCCCTGGCGTCATTGCGAATCTCGGACAAGGGGATCTGCGACCCGGTGAATACCACCGGTTTGTCCAAGCCCTCGAGCATAAAGGCCAAGGCGGAAGCGGAATAGGCCATGGTATCCGTGCCGTGCAGGACAATGAATCCGTCGAACTCCGCGTAGTTATCCGCTATGTCCGCGCCTATCCGAAGCCAGTCCGCGGGCCGCATGTTAGAAGAATCGAGCAGGGGGGAGTATTCATTTAAAACATATTCGGGCATCTCCGGACGCCTGAGCTCCGGAATGGTATCCATGAGCTCCTGTAGGTACCCGGGGCGGGGTTCATATCCGTGCTCGGTGCTACCCATCCCGATCGTCCCCCCGGTATAAGCGATATAAATCCTTTTGCGCATAGGGCACCGTTATCCAATTTTCCCGGAGTCAAAGCGCCGGGTATTTCTGACAAGACTTACAACCAAAACGATTTTCGCGGGCCGGATAATATAT
>JBKHGE010000008.1:0-70458 GCA_046539845.1 Desulfonatronovibrionaceae bacterium | reverse complement strand
CTAAAGTCCGGGATTGAAGAGGCAAAAGACGCCCTGGGCAAGGCATTGCAGTCAGCCAAATCCAGGTTCAAGTAAGCAGCCGGCCAACCCGGCGGACCGGGAAAAGCCCGCTTGCAAGGGCCAACTTTTGGTCCGGTTCAGTAACAAAAAGGAGTACACATCGTAAAAATAATAAAAGCCTGCTTGTGTGCAGTACTTTTTCTGGGCCTTCTCGGGAGCTCTTTAGCGGCCCATGCCCAAAGTTCGGAGGACAACTCCTCTGTGGACAAAGTCAAAAAGGAAACAAAGGATCTACTCCGGGCGCTTAAATCCTACTCCGTGGATCAGCGAGACCAGGCCATCCAGGAATCCCAGGAGGCCCTGGACAAAATGGACAAACGCATTGACGCCCTGGAGTCGAGTATTGAAAAAAACTGGGATAAAATGGATAAAAACGCCCGGGACAAGGCCCGCTCCAGCCTGAAAACCCTGAAGAAAAAGCGCTCCCAGGTGGCGCAGTGGCATGAAAGCCTTAAAAACAGCTCCGCTGACGCCTGGGAGCATATAAAACAGGGCTTCTCGGATGCGTATTCCGGCCTGAACCAAGCCTGGAAAAAATCCATATCGGAGTTTGACTCCCAAGAAGACAAGTAAAGGGATGAAAACCCGCAGCCTACGCCATCAAGGGAAGCGGATTTGAACATACGGGAAGCCGCAGCAAACGACTTTGATAGAATCTGGCCCTTTTTCCAGCCCATAGCCTCCGCCGGTGACACCTGCGCATATCCGCGGGACATATCCAAACAGGAGGCACAAAGACTGTGGATGCACGTGCCGGTAAAGACCTTTGTGGCCGAGGACTGGGACGGGATCACTGGGGCATATTATATAAAGACCAACCATGCCGGTCCGGGCAGTCACGTCTGCAACTGCGGATACATGGTCCCGGCAAAGGCAAGGGGCAAGGGAGTGGGAGCGATCATGTGCGAGCATTCCCAGAAAATCGCCCTTGAGCTGGGATACAAGGCCATGCAGTTCAATTTTGTAGCCGCGAGCAATGAACTGGCCGTGCATCTGTGGACCAGGCTCGGCTTCAAGATCGTGGGCAGACTGCCCAAGGCCTTTAACCATCCGCAAAAAGGGTATATTGACGCACTAATAATGTATAAATGGCTGGAGGATCATTAAAAGTAAGAGCTTTATCCTTACCACGCAAAAAATCAATTAATACGTCAGTATCCCCATGTGTCAGGGAAGATGTCGCTTCGGCTGACACAATTACGTTTCTGGAACACCGCTCAGGACTCCCTCCGGACTGCAGTTCGGTGTAAATAATTCAGTGTGTGTTCTCACATCTTCAACAACCTATTTTTCAGTCAAACCAGGGAGGCACGCCCGCTTATGTCTGGCAAGCTTGCGGTCAAAGGTGTAGGTCGTTTGGCATCCGCTTGAACGATTTTTGCAAATAATGACATAGTCTGAAAAATCGGCTGGTCCCCGCCGATAGGCGGCAAGTGCAGATCCGGCGGTATGCGGGTCTTCGATGAAAAACTCTTCTGTGCAAAGAATCTGCTCAAGGACCCTGATCACCCAGTGTTTTTCGTATTTATAGGCTCCGCGCAAAACCCATACCAACTCACAGAGAACAACTGTGGCAATCATTGCCGGAGATTCCCTTGTACAACACGACTCGATCAAATGGTTGGCCTGCACGGACTGCTTGGCATGATCCTGGGTTAGATAGCGGACCAGCACATTGGTATCCAGACCGATCATTCTTTTCGGCTCCCTTCCTGGATGGCCCGGTCCATTTCCTCAAGCGATACCGGCTTTTGGGGCCTGGGCAGCATGCCCTTGAGCCGGCTGACCGGTGTATGCCTGGCCACCAGCCGTACACCGTGGTCATCTTCGATTATAAACTCCACCCGGTCTCCGGCCGTAAGCCCCAGTTTTTCTCTTAAATTTTTCGGCAGGGTAATCTGGCCCTTGCTTGTCAGGGTTGCGTGCATCATGATCTCCTGCTGTAATCTGCATTTCCTTACTTTAACGTAAGGAAATGCGGCCATCCCGTCAAGCCTTTGCTGAAAAGTTTTTGTTCGATCCGCTCTCACATCATACAAAATCCTGTCCCGGATTTCCTTGAAATCTATGGCAGCATGCAGCATCGGCTGCTCAAAAACGGCCCTGCCTCTTTGCGTCAAGCTGGCTCGTTTAGTATACGAATACCGGATGTAGCACATGGCCCCTGTCAGAAAGGGGGTCAAATCTGCTTTTGGCTCTTTTTGATGGGCAACCGCTTCAGCACATGATACCACGCTCGGGATATCCTATGCGTAATGGTCTAGGCATATTATTTTTTACTCAGCGCATAAGCTTTAAAGAGTCAAAAGCAGGCTTGACCCCTTTGCTCGGAGGATTGGATGAAAAAATCACTGTTTGCGGACATACCGCACGACCTGCCGGAAGAAATGCTGGAGACTATATGCTCGGGAAACAGCGTAAATATTGAACGCATAATCTCCCGGGGGCATTCTTCACCGCCGGATTTCTGGTACGATCAGGAAAAAAGCGAGTTTGTCCTTGTCCTTCAGGGAAAGGCCGGGCTCAGCCTGGAAGGGGAAAAAGAGGCCTTGGTTCTGGAGCCCGGGGACTATTTGAATATCCCCGCCCGGAAAAAACACCGCGTGGAATGGACAGATACGCAGCAAGATACTATCTGGCTGGCGGTGCATTACTAGAACAGTCCAGAGTTACAAGCCTCAAATAACCCGAACTTCCGCCAGAAGAAAAGCCCGGAGCGCGGGAGCTAATCCTCAAAAGGGAGCTCGTCCCCAAAATCACTGGCAATATTATAGGCGCTTTGCAAAATATTGGAAAGTGACTTGGAAAGATTCAAAACCACCTCCGAGTGCAGCTTTCTTTCCTCAAGGGAATCACATCCGGACATATCCTCAACCGCCCGCAGGTGTTCCCTGGCCAAAAGATCCATTAGCCTTTCCAACTCATCCATTTCTGTTGTTCCTCTGGGTTAAAAAAATAAAAAAGCCCTGGAACTGCATTCCAGTTCCAGGGTAATTATATTCAGTGGTGCCGAAGGAGGGACTCGAACCCTCACGGGCGTCGCCCACAGCGCCCTCAACACTGCGTGTCTACCAGTTCCACCACTTCGGCATTTTGAGCCCGCATCGGGCAAAGCTTGGATTGTTTACTGCCCGGACTGCTCCTGATTCTGCTGCTGGGAAGCGCCGGGAGTCTCTTCAGGTGAGGCTTTTTCCCCGCCCGGGGAAGCAGGCGCATCCAGCACGATCGACTCCTGCTCCGAGGTGCTCTTTTTGGTGCTGATATAGGTAAAGGTCAGGGAGGTGCACAAGAATACCGCGGCAACTCCCGCTGTAAGCTTGGTCAACAGGCCCCCGGCCCCACTGCCGCCGAAAAGGCTCTGTCCTCCGCCGCCAAAAATCACGCCCATCCCCTCCTTGCCGGACTGGAGCAGAACCAGAACCACAAGGGATATGCAGGCTATGATATGGATGGTGATTACTAATGTCTGCAAAATTTATCCTCCGTGCTTAAGCCAGGGCGATCCGGGTAAAACTATCACCCCTTAAGCTTGCGCCACCTACCAACACTCCGTTTACATTGTCAAGGGAAATAATCTGGGCACAGTTTTCCGGCTTCACGCTGCCCCCGTATAAAATGCGCATCTCATCCGCATTGGCCAAGAGATCGCGCATGCTGTCCCGGACCAGGCCGTGGGCCTCGGTTATGTCCCCGGGTTCGGCCACTTCCCCGGTTCCAATGGCCCAGACCGGCTCATAGGCCACCGCCAGACTGTCCGCTGGCAGATCCCGGTCCACCCCGGACAGTCCTTTTTCCAGCTGAGAGCGTAGCACCTCGTCCACCCGGTTCGCCCTGCGCTCCTCCAAGGTCTCGCCGATGCACAGAATAATCCGCAGCCCGGCATTCAGACCGAAGCGGACCTTGGAATTAATAAATCCGTTTTCCTCACCCTGGACATGTCTACGCTCAGAATGGCCGACCAGGGCATAACCGGCCCCGGCGTCCAAGAGCTGCTCCGGACAGATCTCACCGGTGTATGCCCCCTGCTCCGAGGGGTAAAAATTCTGACCCCCCAAAAAATAATTGTCCGCACCGGCCATAACCTCGCCCACGGACTTGAGCGCGGTAAAGGGAGGGAAGACCAAAACCTCGCGATCCTCGGGCAGCCTGCCCGTTCCGGTAACTATCTCCCGGGCGGTGTTCACCGCGTCCTCCAGGGTCTTGAACATCTTCCAGTTGGCAGCCATCAGTCTTTTCATTATCCGCCCCCCTTCAAGGCCTTGAATGCAGGTAACTCCCTGCCCTCCAAAAATTCCAGAAATGACCCGCCTCCGGTGGAGATGAAACTGAACCGCTCCGCATAATCAGTATCATACACCAGGGCATTGGTATCCCCGCCGCCGACAATGGTCAAGGCGCCGGCAAAGGCGATACTCCGGGCCATGTTCAGCGAACCCTGAGCGAATTGCGGATTCTCGAACGCGCCCATGGGGCCGTTCCAGACAATGGTTCCGGCTCGGCTAACCACCTCGGAAAAAAGGGTATACGAGGCCGGGCCAATGTCCAGGGCCATCTCTTCGGCCGGAATATTTTGGTAGGGACGGACCCCGGAACCCAGCTCATCTCCCGGGGACCTGCCGCAGATAAAGTCCACCGGTAGATAAAACTCCACATCTTTTTCCCGGGCCTTTTTGAGTATGGACCGGGCCTCCTCCAAGAGATCGGTTTCCACCAGGGAACCGCCCATATCATAGCCAAGAGAAGTTAAAAAGGTATTGGCCATTGCCCCGCCAACTATCAAACAGTCCACCCGGCCCAAAAGATTTTTGAGTATGCCCAGTTTGGAGGAGACCTTGGCCCCACCGGACACGGCCACGAAAGGACGCTCCGGATTTTCCATGGCCTTGTTCAGGTATTCCCACTCCTTTTGCAGAAGAATTCCAGCGCAGGCTATTTTGCTCATCTCCGCCGTCCCGACCACAGAGGCATGCGCCCGGTGGGCCACGCCAAAGGCATCGTTTACATAGACATCCGCCAATTCGGCCAGTTCCCGGGAAAATTGGGGGTCGTTCTCTTTTTCCCCGGGATGAAAGCGCAAATTCTCCAAAAGCATCACCTCCCCGGGTTCTAGATCCCCGGCCATTTCTCGCACCTCGGGGCCGATGCAGTCCGGGGCCATCTTCACCTCCCGGCCGAGGAGCTCGGAGACTCGTGAGGCCACCGGAGCCAGGGAGAGGGTTTTGTCCCGTCTCCCGCCAGGCTTACCCATGTGCGAGCACAGGATAATCGAGGCCCCGTTTTCCAGGGCATAATTCAGGGTGGGCAGTCCGGCCTTTATCCGGCTGTCGTCCGTTATCACACCCTCCCGGACAGGAACGTTATAGTCCACCCGGACCAGCAAACGCTTACCTTGGACATCAATATCCTTTAAAAAGCGCATAGGCATTCTCCTTGCATTTTTCCGCCGCCAGAATCAATACGCTATTCCCGCGGTAATTTCAACAGATTAGCGGCAATAAAACCGGGCTGTTCCCTTGCCAACGAAGAACAATTCTGGTCAAATCCGCAACTTCCGGCTCACCGACACCAAAAGCGGCCGGAAAAAACAATCTTCTGAAATCAAGGAGAACATGATGGACACACAAGGATTCAGGCTCATCCAGGAGCAGTGGATATCGGAGATCAGCTCCAACGCCCGGCTTATAGAACACGAAAAGACCGGGGCCAGGATATTGTCCGTTCAAAACAGCGACGAGAATAAAGTCTTCGGAATCGCCTTCCGTACCCCGCCCCGGGACAATACCGGAGTAGCCCACATTCTGGAACACTCGGTCCTGTGCGGCTCCCGCAAATACCCCTCCAAGGAGCCATTTGTGGAACTCTTAAAGGGCTCTTTGCACACTTTTTTAAACGCCATGACCTTCCCGGACAAGACCTGCTATCCGGTGGCCAGTCAGAACCTGCAGGATTTTTACAATCTCATGGACGTGTATCTGGACGCGGTGTTCTATCCGCGCATCACCCCGGAGATATTCGCTCAGGAGGGCTGGCACCTTGAGCTGGAGGACAAAAACGCCCCCCTCAAGTACAAGGGGGTGGTGTACAACGAGATGAAGGGGGCCTACTCCTCTCCGGACAGCCTGCTCGGGGAATACACCCAGCAGTCCCTTTTCCCGGACAGCACCTACGGCCTGGATTCGGGCGGGGATCCGGAAAAAATCCCGGAGCTGACCTATGAAGATTTCCTGGACTTCCACCGCCGCTTCTACCATCCCAGCAATGCCTGGATCTTCATCTACGGTGACGACCCGGAGGAAGAACGTCTGAAAAAGCTTTGCCAATATCTGGACCGCTTCGATCCCCTGGAGGTGGACTCCACCATCCGCCCCCAGCCGGCCCGGGAGCTAAAGACCAGGGTGAAAAAATATTACAGCGCCAGCCCTGAACAGGCCAAAAAAGGGACCATGGCCACGGTGAACTGGCTGTTGCCGGATACTGAGGACATATTTACCAATCTTTGCCTACGCGTTTTGAACTATATCCTGATCGGGATGCCCGCCTCGCCGCTGCGCAAAAGGCTTATAGACTCCGGCCTGGGCGAGGACCTGGCCGGATTCGGCCTGGAAACCGAGCTAAAACAAATGTTTTACTCCGTGGGCCTGAGAGGTCTGGCAGCTGAGGATGCACCCCAGGTGGAAGAGGTGGTCATGTCCACGCTTCAGGAACTGGCGGACTCCGGCCTGGACCCGGAGATAGTCGAGGCCGCCCTGAACACAGTGGAATTCAGCCTGCGGGAGAACAATACCGGCTCCTTCCCCCGTGGTCTGGCGGTCATGCTGCGCAGCCTGACCACCTGGCTCTATAACGGCTCCCCGTTCGAGATCCTACACTTCGAGCCTCAGCTGGAAGAAATAAAGCTCAGAATTAAGAACCGGGAAGACCTTTTTGAGGGTTTGATTCGGGAATACTTCTTGGACAATGGGCACCGGACCACACTTGAACTGCATCCGGATACCGAATTGGAGGAAAGGATGCTCCGAAAGGAGCAGGAACGTTTGAGCCGGATAAAAGAAGAAATGAACGATTCCGAACTGGGCCGGGTGCTCACCCGGACCCGGGATCTACAGGAGATGCAGTCCGCACCGGACAAGCCGGAGGACCTGGCCAAAATCCCCCGTCTGAACCGCGAGGATCTGGACAGAGAAATAAAGAAAATCCCTACGGCGATCAAAGAGGCCGCAGGAGTAAAGGTCCTCGGTCACGAGCTGCCCACATCGGGAATAGTTTACCTGGATCTGGGCCTGAATACCCATCTGCTGCCCCAAAAATACATCCCGTTTATCCCCTTGTTTGCCCGGGCCCTTTTGGAGACCGGAACCGATCGCGAGGATTTTGTCCGCTTGACCACCCGTATCCGGCGCGAATGCGGCGGCCTTTCCCCGATGCCGTTCTCCCATCAGGTACAGGGGCAAAAAGACAGCTCCTCCTGGCTCTTCTTACGCGGCAAGGCTTTGGGCGGCCAGACCGGCAAACTCTTGGACATCCTGACCGATGTATTGACCTCGCCCCGACTGGACAACCGAGAGCGGTTCCGACAGATCGTCCTGGAGGAAAAGGCCGGCCTGGAACAAATGCTCATCCCGGCCGGACACCAGGTGGTGGCCATGCGGCTCAAGGCAAGATTCACCGAAGCCGGATGGGTCCAGGAACATATGAGCGGCATAAGCCATCTCATATTCCTGCGCCACCTGTTGACCAGGATTGAATCCAATTGGGACGAGGTCCTGCACTGCCTCCGGGACATCCATCACATCCTGGTGCACAAAAACGCCTTTATCTTTAACGTGACCGCAGAGGAAAAGGACCTGGAGGAGACAGTGGAGAGATTGAAAGGATTTGTCTCCGGATTTGAGGACAGGGATATATCACCCGCGGCCTGGAGACCGGGCTGCCTCCCGGGCCATGAGGGTATCACCCTGCCCGCCCAGGTCAATTACGTGGGCAAGGCGGTGGATCTCTACGAGGGCGGATACGACTTCCATGCCGCTGCCCTGGTGGCCTCCAAATACTTGCGAACCGGCTACCTGTGGGAAAAGATTCGGGTTATGGGCGGGGCGTACGGAGCGTTTTGCAATTTCGACCACTTGTCCGGACTGATGAGCTTTCTCTCCTACCGGGACCCGAATGTGACCGAAACCCTGGCTGCTTTTGATTCCAGCGCCAAAGAACTCAAGCATGCGGATTTGTCCGGAGATGAGCTGGAAAAGGCGGTCATTGGGACCATTGGCGCTCTGGATGCCTATCAACTCCCAGACGCCAAGGGCTTTACCGCCCTGACCCGTTACCTGGCTGGAATCGACAACGCCCAAAGACAAAAAATCCGGGACCAGGTCCTGGGCTGTACCCCGGAGGACATTCGGGAATTCGCCGCTGCCCTGGATCGAGTCATGGACCGGGAGATGATCTCCATACTTGGTTCTCAGGCCAAAATAGAACAGGCCCAAAAAGACGGTGTGGATCTGGAAAACGTGTTCCCGGTGCTTTGATCGAGAGTGCTAAGCGTACTTTTGACAATGCACCTCCCCCGGCACTGCCTGAGTGCCGGGGGAGGTGCAAATTTTAGGGACTTATCAGGCCTGTGGGTTGCTATCAAACAGAGAGCAGATCCAGCCAGCCGGCAAGCATGATCCCTCCGGCCCCGGCCAAGCCACAGAAAAAAAGGGTATACGCCCGGCGCAGCCTGAGGGACATGATCCCGCCTACTGCGGCCGCAAGCCAGAGTACGGGCCAGGTAATGATCTCTATGTTCGGCACATAGGGCAAAAGCCAGCTAGCGGCGAACAAAAGGACAAACAGGGAGGCGGCCGCGAACAGGGTGTTTACGAGTACCTGCTGCCCTAGGGAAAAAAGGACCATTTTTTCCGGCCCGGCATGGTGTTGCTTACGCGAGGCCCAGCGCAGAATCAGATTATAGTTCTTGTTCTGCCACTCCCTCTGCTTGTTCTCCAGCCAGCTGGCGGCAAAGGCCAGAGGGATACAGGCCAAAATGAGTGCAAACACCTGCTCCGGGGCGGACACACCCGTAAGCCGGCCCAAGGACACGGAAGCGAACACAGCGAAAACCGATTGGGGGGGGATGAATGTGCCGGCCGGGAACAGATCCAGCCACAAGAGTTCGAAAAAAATGCCAATATTCAGACCCAAATCCGGCCGGCCGAAAATAAGGCCCCAAATGACCCCCTGCACCAGGGGACGCTCCACAAACCCCAGATTGACCGAATACCGAAACAGAGAAAAGAAGGCAAAGAGCGCGGCCAAAAGCAAAATAGTCCATTCGGATGCCCACAAAGTCAATGCCATTTGCCCACCTGCACTGATTTATGCGGTACACACCTGAAATCCAATGACACCCCTTTGCTCGCAAAAGACTTCAGGCAGGAGATATCCTCTGGCCCTACCGCTATATGGGCGCAGATCTGTTTTTTGCCCGGGGCATAGTGCAAATTACCGACATTGAGAACACTGAAGTCCAACCCGGACTCGAACGCGACCCTGGCATCCGGGCAGTTGGCAAACAGGATAAAAGAATCCTCGCGCACATCCGAGCTTATCCATCGCGGCAGCTCCCTAATCCCGGAATAGTGCACAGTGATGCCCACGGGTATGGCCAGGGCCATTATCTCCTGGCGTACAGGATCTGCAGCCAGCTCGTCGTTGGCCACGAACAAATGACCGGAGCGGGTGTACGGGAGCCAGGTCTCAATGACCTGGCCGTGAACGAGGCGGTTATCAATCCTGACCCACATCATGGTCCGCTTCTTTTCCCTTGCCTTTAACCGGCCTTTTCAAAACCTCCCCGGCCACTAGAATACCTTGTTTCCCTGCGGACTTGACCTCGGCGGCCAGGTCCTCGAACAATTCGTTTCTGGCGGTCAGGGCCTTAATGACCATGGGCAAATTGACTCCGGTGACCACTTCTAGCTTACCGCTGCCCAGAAGCGACAGGCTGATATTGGTCGGGGTGCCTCCAAACATATCCGTGAGGACCAAAACACCGTGGCTGGAATCGGTGCTGTCCACGGCCTTGCGCAGTTCCTCCAGGATATCGTCCATTGGCCGGGACACGTCCACCCCAATCACCCGGGCCTCGGCCTCCTCGCCGACTATGGTCCGGGCGGTGTCCAAAAGGCTTTGTCCAAAGTTGCCGTGGGTTACCAGAACTATTTCGGTCATCTCACCTCCGATTCTTTTCCGGATCATCCCAGGTGCATATGCCGATGTTCCAGAGACAGGGCATAGCCCTGGTCACGCAGAAACCCGGCCACAATCCCGGAAACCGCTACGGAACGATGCATACCACCCGTACAGCCCAGGGCCAGGGTAAGGCGGTATCTGCCTTCCTCGGCATACAGGGGAATCAAAAACTCCAAAAACTGCCGCAAGTTGCTGATAAAGGTCCTGCCCGGTTCCCGATCCAGGATATATGCACGCACTTTTTCGTCCTCGCCTGTGAGCAAGCGCAATTCAGACTCGAAAAAGGGATTGGGCAAAAAACGCAAGTCCAAAACCATATCCGCCTCCAGCGGCACACCGTGCTTGAACCCGAAGGAAATCAGATGCAGACGCATGCCGGAATCAGGCAAACCGACCGCCTCCCACTTGGCCTGCAGCTTGCGGCGCAGATCATGGATGGAAAAGGAAGTGGTATCCAGGACCAAGTCCGCCTCATCCCGAACAGCGGCTAAACGCTCTTTTTCCCGGACCAGTGCCTGCTCAAGGCCCAGCTTTCCGGATTCCAAGGGATGAGGGCGCCTGGTCTGGGCATAGCGGTGGACGAGCTCCCTCAGCTCGGCCTCCAGAAAGACCACGTGCAGCCTGCCGCCCGGGAGCTGAAGACGGTCCCGGACATCTGCCCACTGCTGTTCAAATCCCTTTTGGCGCAGATCCAGACCCACGGCCAGACCCCGGTAATGCCCGGACCCGGCGGTCACAAGCTCGCGGACCACATCGGGCAGGAATCCGAGCGGCAAACCGTCCAGACAATAAAACCCCATGTCCTCGAACACATTTATAGCCGTGCTCTTGCCTGCCCCGGAGAGCCCGGAAACAACCACCACGGGGAATTCCTCACCGTCCAGATCCCTGTGCATTCGTCTTCCCTGACTGAGTGTTGAAAACATCTTGTCCCGCAGCCGGGCAAAAGAGTTCAAGGCCAAAGCGCGTGGTCCGGAAATAAATACTTGAACTTCTGCCACCCAACCGGTCAAGGATATTTTTCAGCCGACTGCTACACCGATTTTAAGTATCCCGCCAGCTCCTGTCTGCCGGCGGCATCCATGAACCCGCGTCTGAATTCCTGATCCAGAAGCAGCTTGGAGATAAAGGCCAAAAGCTTCAAATGCTTGCCCGCACTCTTTTCCGGGGCCAGAAGCAGAAAGATGATATACACAGGTTTGTGGTCCAGTGCGGCAAAATCCACACCGTTTCTGCTCCGGCCCACCACCAAATACAGCTCGTCCAGGAAATCCGCCTTGCCATGGGGAATGGCTACGCCTTCGCCTATCCCGGTGGTCCCCAGATTCTCCCGATTGACAAGGATGTCGTACAGGGTTTTCCCGTCCCTGTTCAATTTTTCCGCCAGAGGCCGGACCAGTTCAGCCAGGACCCCTTCCTTGGTCCCGGCTGAAAGGTCCGGGAGCACCAGATCGTCATCTATATAACTTGCCAGTTTCATCTGCGTTTATATCCCGGGATCAATCAAACCGAAATCCCCGTTTTTTCTCCTGTATATGACGTTTACCCGTTCCCCGACCTCGGCGTTGATGAAGACCAGAAACTCGTAATTCAGGGCGTCGAGCTGCATAGCGGCCTCATCCACGGACATGGGCTTGGGTTCGTAGTGGTCGGTCTTTTCCACCACCGGCTCCCGCTCCCCGCCTTCGGACTCGCTGAAGCTGATCACGTCCATGCGCACGGACTTGCCCTTGCCCTTTTTGCGCTTGTCCTTGATCTTGTCCCGGACCTTACGCAGCTGGGCCTCGAGCTTGTCCTGGCTCAAATCCACCGAGCTGTACATATCCTCGCTCTCCTCGGTAGCGGACAGATGTACGTCCTTGCCGGTAAGGGTTACGTCGGCGATATGCCTGAATTTCTCCACTTCCATATTTATCTGAAGCTCGGCATTCTCGCTGTCCGGGAGATATTTGCCCAACTTCATAAAGCGCTCCCGCGCGTATTCCTTTAAGTGATTCGAAGGTTCGAAATTCTTGAAATTGAATTTGATTTTCATTGAATCCCCCTTCATTTAGTGGATATTAACTCCGGATTTCCGCCTGCGGAAATCGGCCTCATTGCATAGCTGCATTAAATAATGCACCAATCGGTGCGGTTTTTAAACCCGTTTTCTTAAAAAGGATTCAAAAGAACTCCTTTCTCTTAGACGAGGATGAAATGCCCAATGCGGAACGGTATTTGGCCACGGTCCTGCGGGCGATGTTCACGCCCAGGGACTTTTCCAGGCGCTCGGCAATGACCTCGTCGCTCAGGGGCTTTTTGCTGTCCTCGTTTTCGATCATCTCCTTTATCGCGGCCTTGACGCTGGCCGAGCCTACATCCCCGCCCCCGGAGGACGAGCCCAGTCCGCTGTTAAAGAAAAACTTGAGCTCGAATATGCCGTGCGGAGTGGACATGTACTTGTTTGTGGTGATGCGGCTGACCGTTGATTCGTGCATTTCTATGTCCTCGGCCACGTCCTTGAGTATCAAGGGCCGGAGTTGGCTCACCCCGTGCCAGAAGAAATCGCGTTGAAAACGGACCAGGCTCTCGGCCACCTTGTATAGGGTACGCTGCCTTTGGTGCAGGCTCTTCATCAGCCACATAGCGGAGCGCATCTTGTCCTGGAGATATTCGTCCTCGCCGCTCCCGGCCTTCCTATTTTTGGCCGCGTGGAGTGCCTCTCCGTAAAAGGGGCTCAGCTGCAGTTTGGGCAGGCCGTCGTCGTTCAAAACGATCACAAATTCGTCCTCATAGCTGTAGACAAAAATATCCGGGCTGACATAAACAGGCTGGCTGGATCCGAACTCCGATCCCGGATACGGATCAAGGTTCTGCAGGGTTAGGAGATATTCCCACATCTGCTCTTTGGAAAGCTTGAATTTCTTCAGCAGGGGCTGAAATCTCTTTTTTTCGATATCCTCGAGGTGCTCGCTGACCAGGCTCTGCAGGACCGGATCCTCCAGGTCGGCTGCCCGGAGCTGAAGGAGGAGGCACTCCCTAAGATCCCGAGCGCCCACGCCCACGGGGTCAAAGAAATGGATCCTCTCCAGGACCTTGTGTACCTTTTCTTGTTCCTCTTCAGCCAGCTCAGCCAGCTCCGGGACCTCGAGACTCAGATAACCGCGGTCGTCGATATGCCCAATTATCAGCTCGCCTATCTTCACCTCCCGGGGGGTGAAATCGGAAAGGTGCAGCTGCCACAAAAGATGACCCTCCAGAGAGGGCTTGCTGGAGTACCTGGCCTCAAAGGCCTGCATCTCCTCCGGGATCTCGGATTCCCGCATCTGGGACTGCTTGGCGGTGCTGGAGAATTCGCCCAGGTAATCTTCCCAATCCGCTGTCTTTTGCAGATCCCTCTCGTCCGAGGGGACTTCCCCGTAACTCTCCTCGTTTTCCGGTGTCTCCTCGGCCTCGGTCTCAGACTCTTCCAAAAGGGGGTTCTCCAAGAGCTCGGTCTGGACAACCTCCTTTAGTTCGAGGCGGGAGAGCTGCAAGAGCTTTATGGCCTGCTGCAGCTGGGGGGTCATGACCAGCTGCTGGCTCAATTTCAGTTGTTGTCTGAGTTCCAGTCCCATGTGCTTTTCGTTTTATTCTTCTGTTTACTTAGTATTCACTGTACCTGAGAAACCAGCATCTGGCAATGCGACAGGCCGCGTCTCGGCCTGCGGCAAACTCTGAAAAAACGCTTTTTTCAGGAGATGACCCGTTTGAAATCGGGGCGAGGTACAGCCCTGTCTACAGGGAAAAGGATTCCCCCAGATATATCCTGCGGGCATGGGGATCCTGAGTGATCGCCTCCGGGGGGCCATTCAGTATGACTCGCCCCTCGCTCACCAGATAGGCCCGGTCGCAGATCTTCAGGGTCTCCCGGACGTTGTGGTCGGAAATCAACACGCCTATATTTCTGTCCTTTAGTTGCTGGATTACCTTCTGGATCTCGTCCACTGCAATGGGGTCTATGCCAGCAAAAGGCTCGTCCAACAGGATGAATCTGGGGTCCTTGATAAGCGCCCTGGCGATCTCCAGACGCCGGCGTTCCCCTCCGGAGAGAAACGAGGCCTTCTGGTCGGCCAGTTTTTCTATACCCAGGGTGTGCATGAGCTCCCGGGCCTTTTCCTTCCGCACCCGGGGCGATTTCTCCGTGTATTCCAAGATCAAAAGCAGGTTGTCCTGCACAGAGAGCTTTTTAAAGACCGAACTCTCCTGGGGCAGATAACTCAGCCCGAGTCCGGCCCTTTTGGGCAAAGAAAGCCGGGTGGTCTCCCGGGAATCCACAAACACTCTTCCCTGGCTGGGCCTTATAATCCCCACCAGCATGTAGAAAGTGGTTGTTTTTCCGGCCCCGTTCGGCCCGAGCAGGCCCACGATTTCCCCCTGCAAAACCTCCAGAGAAATCCCGCGGACCACCTCCTTCATCCCGTAGCGCTTGTACAGGTCCTTGGAACTGAGCACACTCAACGCGGTCATTATCTGTCAACCTCTTCGTCCGGGTCGGAATAAAAGACCGCCTGCACGCGTTTCTCTCCCCCGCTGAACACTTCGGAAGTATCCTCGCGCACATTTATGACAATTTTGTCCCCGCTGATCGTGTTCTCTTTCTGGATGAGCACCGGGTCTCCGGTCATGGTGATTATCTCAGTCGCTGTCTCATAAACCAGCTTGGTGCAGTTGCCCCTGCGTTCACCGCTCTTGACGCGGACGTTGTCCAGGGCCACGATCCGCTCCACCTCGGCGTCTTCACCGCCGGGCAGTCTTCCCTCGCCGGTCCCGTTTCCCTGCGGGGCCTCGGATAAATGCACGATCAGCCGGTCCGACCACAGTTCAAAATCGCGCCGCACCGCATGCACATCCTTTTCAAACACAACCTCCCGGGCCTTTCCGGAATAGGTCATGTCTTCGGAGGTGATGCGGGTGGGCACTCTGTCCTGTTCAGCCTGCACCGCAGCACAGAGAGTCAACAACAAAACAACAAGCGCACCCAGTCTGAATATCTTCATTCCCGAAATCCTGTCTCCCGACCGCAGCCGGTGTTTTTTCCACAGCCGCTCCCGCAGGCAACGGTTTTCACTCTATCCGGGCCCGGACACCGCCGAAGGCCTTCAAAACCTCCTGGTCCAGATAATAGATCATGCGGCTGGCGTTAAGCTCGGAAGTCTTTTTGGTCGCCCGCACCCTGCCCAGAAGAACTAGTTTCCTGTTGTCCCCGGTATATGTGGCATTATCTGCAATCACCACCAGATCCTCGCCGAGCTCCATCTCGACCCCGGAAAATATTACCGCCTTGTCCCGGGCCTGGTTAACTCGGCCGTGGGGGCCGGAAACCAGGACCGGTTCCTCCCGGCCCTCTCTATAGTAGGTTATTTTCGGCTCCCGGAGCCGAATGAGCTGCGAATCCTTGCGATAAGTACCGTTGTCCGCCTGTAGCTCCCACAGGGTCTGCCCCTCCCGGCCCTGGGTGAGCTCGATTCCCTCCAGGCTCAGGTCCGCGCTTATATCTTCAACCCCGGCCGGATCGACATCCGGGCCATCGCGCTTCAGCCATACCCAGACAATCACGGCGGCCAAAAGAGCTATACCCAGCAGGGGCAGGGCCTTTTTAATCATTCCCGGCCCATTGCCTCCACAGCCCTTCTGTCTTACCCTGACACTCGAGAAGGAACATGACCGCCTCGCGCACCGCCCCGCAGCCGCCGCTGCTTGCGGACACCCACCAGGAGATCCCTTTTATCTCCGGTCTGGCGTTGGCCACGGCCATGGGCAGGCCCACCGCTAGCATGGGTCCGGCATCCACCCAGTCGTCACCGATATAGGCCGTATTTTCCAGAGCCACGCCCAGTCGAAAGCAAATATCCTTTAAAAGGGGCACTTTTTCCCGGTGCCCGGCGTGATACTCCCTGATTCCCAATTCCTGGACCCTGGATTCCACGGCACTGGAATCCAGTCCGCTTATCGCGGCCACGTGTATCCCGGCCGCCTGGGCCAGCTTGATCCCCAACCCGTCCTGGACATCAAATCTCTTGGCCACCCGGCCGCGGGAATCATAGTAAAGCCCGCCGTCAGTGAGCACCCCGTCTACATCCAGGACAAAAAGTTCAATTTTCTCCGCCCGTTCACTCGCCTTCATAAACAGCCCGCCTTATGCGCATAAGGGAAATCATGAGCTCCCGGGCCCCGGACAGGGGCCAGGAATTGGGGCCGTCGCACAATGCTTTATCCGGATCCGGATGGACCTCCATAAACACTCCCTGGCAGCCGGCCGCCACTGCGCTTCGGGCCAGAAGCGGAACGTACTCCCGATTCCCGCCGGAGGACAGTCCCCTGCCCCCGGGCAACTGCACGGAGTGGGTGGCGTCGAAAACCACGGGATAGCCCAGATCGTGCATGATCTTGATGGAGCGGAAATCCACCACCAGGTTGTTGTATCCAAAAGCAGTGCCCCGTTCAGTGAGCCAGATATCGTTGTTTCCGGATGTGGACAATTTGCGGGCCACTTGTTCCATGTCCCACGGGGCAAGAAACTGTCCCTTTTTTACATTCACCACCCGGCCGGTTTTTGCCGCAGCCAGCAAAAGGTCGGTCTGACGGCATAAAAAGGCCGGTATCTGCAAAACATCGGCGACCTCGGCCGCTGCTGCAGCCTGCCGCGGATGATGCACATCGGTAATAACCGGCAGCTGAAAGCGCTCCTTGACCTCCAAAAGCCATTTCAGCCCGGCTTCCAGCCCCGGTCCCCGAAAGCTGTCCACCGAGGTGCGGTTGGCCTTGTCAAAGGAACTCTTGAATACCAAAAAAAGATCCAGCTCGACTGCGATCCTGGCCAGCTCATCAGCCGCGCGCAAAGCAGTTTCCCTGCTCTCCAAAACGCAGGGCCCGGCGATAAAGAACAAGTCCTTGAGGCTGCGCTCAAAAATTTGATTCACTTCTGCTCTTCCCGGTATTTCATGGCCGCGTTTACGAATTCGGAAAACAGCGGATGCGGACACATCGGCCTGGATCTGAACTCGGGATGGAATTGGCAGCCCACAAACCAAGGATGATCCGAACACTCCACTATCTCTACCAGGGTTCCGTCCGGAGAAGTCCCGCTCACTACCATCCCCGCCTTTTCCAAATCCTGGGCAAACTTGTTATTGAATTCATATCTGTGCCTGTGCCGCTCCATGAGCTCCTCTTGCCCGTAGGCTGCATAGGCCATCGTGCCCTTGCGCAGCACGCAGGGGTAGGCACCCAGGCGCATGGTGCCGCCCTTTTCGCTCTCCTCGCATCTCTTCTGCACGGTCTGAGTACGGAAATCAAACCATTCCTTCATCAGGTAGATGACCGGGTACTCAGTCTTGGGATCAAACTCTCCGGAATTGGCCCCGGGAAGCCCCAGTACATTGCGGGCGAATTCTATCACTGCACACTGCATGCCCAGACAGATCCCGAAAAACGGGATCTTGTTCTCCCGGGCATATTTTATGGCCAAAATCTTGCCCTCCACCCCCCGAGAGCCGAATCCACCGGGGACAAGCACCCCGTCCGCTCCGGAAAGCATCGCGGCCACGTTGTTCTCGTCCACATCCTCGGAGTTCACATAGGTAAAGTCAACTCCTAACTCGTACTCCAGGCCGCCGTGGACAAGGGCCTCATGCAAACTCTTGTAGGATTCACGCAGATCAACATACTTGCCGACAATGGCTATCCGGGCGGCACCCCGAGGATTGCGGACGCGGCGGACCAGGTTGTGCCAGTCCTTGAGATAGGGATTCTTGGCCGGTAGCTTGAGCAAGATAGCCACTTTCTGATCCAACCCCTCCTCGTAAAAGGCAAGCGGCAGTTCGTATATATTGTCCACGTCCCTGGCCGTGAACACCGCGTCCTTGTCCACATTGCAAAAAAGCGCGATTTTGCCCTTGATGTCTTCGCTTACATCCACCTCCGATCGACAGAGGATTATATCCGGCTGGATGCCGATACTCCTCAGCTCCTTTACACTGTGCTGAGTGGGCTTGGTCTTAAGCTCCCCGGCCGCCCGCATATACGGGAGCAGGGTCAGATGGATATACAGCACGTTCTCCTTGCCCATATCCGAACGCAGTTGACGGATAGCCTCCAGAAAAGGCAGGCCTTCGATGTCCCCAACCGTACCCCCGATCTCGATGATGGCCACGTCCTCCTCGTCCTGAACCACGTTGCGCACGCAATCTTTGATTTCATCGGTCACATGAGGGATAACCTGTACGGTCCCGCCCAGATAGTCCCCCCGGCGCTCCTTGCCGATGACCGCATTGTATATGCTCCCGGAGGTAAAGTTGTTATTCTGGCTGAGTGACTGGCCCAGGTAGCGCTCATAATGTCCCAGATCCAGATCAGTCTCGGCCCCGTCGTCGGTTACGTACACCTCACCGTGCTGGAAGGGATTCATGGTCCCGGGATCCACATTGATATACGGATCGAGCTTCTGGATGGTCACTTTCAGTCCCCGCGCCTTGAGGAGCGCCCCCAGGGAAGCGGAAGCCAATCCTTTACCCAGGGAGGAGAGCACGCCCCCCGTGACAAAAATAAATTTGGTCTTCATAAACGCCGTTTGCTCCTTGGTTTGTGCTTGCCGCGCCGGTTTGCGGGCATGTCTCCGGCCGGGGACAAGGGAAAGACAAAACAAGCTAAAAAGGCCATGAAGTCCGCCTTCATGGCCTTTTTCGGGCTTGGCTCCCCGGCTATCCCCTGCCTAGGTATTCTTTGTTCCTGGTGTCGATCTTTATTTTTTCTCCGACCTCTATAAACAAAGGCACGTTGATCACCAGACCGGTTTCCAGCGTGGCTGGTTTGGAGGCCCCGGAAACCGTATCCCCCTTTATGCCGGGCTCGGTATCCCGGACCTCCAGGACCACTCCGGCCGGTAGATCGATATCGATTATCTGCCCGTTGTAGACCAGGACCTTAAGCTCCTGGCCCTCTTTTAAAAACCCGCCCTTGTCACCCAGGGTTTCCTCGGGCACTTCCAACTGTTCGTAGCTGGTCATATCCATAAACACATGATTGTTTCCATCGTGATACAGATACTGCATGGTCCTGGTTTCCAGGTCCGGTTTTTTCATTTTTTCCCCGGAGCGGAAGGTGTGATCTGTAACAGAACCGGTAAGCATATTTTTCAGCTTGGACCGGACAAACGCCCCGCCCTTGCCTGGTTTTACATGCAAAAAATCCACTATCTCGTATGGATTGTCATCCATTTCTATCTTCAGCCCGCGCCTGAAATCAGTGGTGGACAGCATTATTCCTCCGTTTTCGGTTTTTCCAGATGAGCCAGTAAGGCCTGAAGGCCGAGCACATAACTCATAAGTCCGAATCCGGCAACCGTGCCCAGGGCGCTAGCCGCGACAAGGCTTTCGCGCCTTATCCTGTCCCGGGCCTGGACATTACTTAAATGCACTTCCACATACGGGATATTGATCCAGGCCAGACAATCGGCCAGGGCCAAACTGGTGTGGGTGTAAGCCCCGGGATTGATCACCAGTCCGTTCTGGCCCTGCTTCCGAGCCTCTTCCAGCCTGTCTATGAGCTGGCCTTCCCCGTTGGCCTGAAAAAAATGCAACTCGGCCCGGGAGTCAAAATCCGGGATGTTTTTGCGGGCCAGTCCCGGGAGCGCATCCATCCCCAGACTACCGTAAATCCCGGGTTGTCTCTCGCCCAGGGCCCCCAGGTTGGGTCCGTTTATGACCAGAATGTCCAAGACAATGCTCCTGTATTGAAACCGATATTATTCAGCAGACCCATATTAGCGACAATATATAACCACAAAGGACTCAAAAGGACCGGCTACTTGGTCTCCTTGGGTTCCTCTTCAGTCTCCCGGAATTCCGGCTCCACTATCACTTCCTCCATATCCGGGGTGTCCGTGGGGACGCTTTCGGCCACCTTATTCGGCAGGGCGGTCAACTCCGCCTGCAGCCAGATGACCACATCCCCTTTCATTATCTCTTCCGAGGTCTCCAAAAGCTCGACCTGGACTATATTTCCGGTATAGGTACGATCCACGGTTACCGACCGTTCCCGGGTGGCCGGATGTATCAATTTGCCCGAGCCTATCACCCGGAGCAGGCTCTTGTTCATCTCCCTTACCGGCCGAGCGACCAGAAAATAGGCCGGCTCCTCGGAGGGGAAAAACTCGATGGGGACCACAGTGCACCGGTCCCCGTAGCTGGCCACATAGCGATCGTCCTCCAGTTTGACGATCTTGCCGACCAGCTTCCAGTCCGGGGTCATCCTCGCCCGGACCCTGAACTTCTGAGAAAAATCCCCGGTCACCGGGGCTTCCTTGGGATCGATCCGTCCGGAAAAATCCATATAATTTATGTCGGTAGAAAGCATGGAATCATCGTTCCCTCCCTCCAGGAGATAAGCATCGTTCACGTATTCGCGCAAAACGAGCTTCATCCCCTTATCCCGGGCGGTCTCGCGTAGCTTGGCTCTGGTCTCTTTTTCCCCGGAAACCTTCTCCTGAGCCAGTTCCTCTGGGCTAAGAGTCACGGAGAACTCCTCGCTCTGCACGAATTCCCGGGCCGGCTGGTCGCTTCCGAAATAATCCGGTAGAGGCTTATCCCCTTTGCAGGCAAACAAGAACAGACACATGCACAAAATAATGGACAATTTTCTAATCATGCCTTACTCCGTAAGTTGGTTTCCGATCCTGGGTCCATCCCGGAAATCAGCGGACCGCGATTTACCCCTTACAGCCAGAATACTATATTTATCCCGGTGGTCCGGGCTAAAATACAGCTCCGGCCAATAAACCCGAACCCTGCTTTTCCCTAACCCAAAAAAAACGATTTATCCACCGTTTTTCTTTATGAATCACAGATTTGATCTCAAGCATACCGCTTACCGCAGCGACCAGCTGCCAAACGAAACCCGGCCGCAGGTACTCATGGCCGGCCGCTCCAATGCAGGGAAATCCTCGCTTATAAACTGCTTGGCCCAAAGCGGCAAACTGGCCCGGACAAGCTCGACACCGGGCAAGACCAGGAGCATAAACTTCTTTCACGTCCAACCCGGGGACTTCTTTATGGTCGATCTTCCGGGATATGGATACGCCAAGTGTTCCAAACAGGAGCGCGGCAAATGGGCCGGGCTCATGCAGGACTATCTGTCCGGTTCTCCGCACATCCGGGGCATGGTGCTTATAACCGATTCCAGGCTCACACCACAGCCTTTGGACGTAGAATTAGCCTCTTTCGCAAAGCAGTACGGCTTTGATCTGCTTCTGGTCCTGACCAAAAGCGACAAAAGCAGACAAAAAGAACGCAGCCGGGCCCTGAATGCCTGGAAAAGGCTCTTTCCGGAGGCCGGAGAGCCGATTCTTTTCTCCGCCAAAACCGGCCGGGGTCGGGAGGCGCTGTGGCTGCGCATCCTGGAGCTGGCCGGGGTAAGCTCCGGAGCCCCCTTCTCCGGGTAGAGCAGGCCATAAGCGGGACCGACCCGCCGGGGTCAATCCGCCTTCCACCAGACAACAACAGCCGCGGCCAGGGCGAGTACAAAATCCGAGGCCCAGGCCGCGGCCAAAGGATGCAGGACCCCGGTTTCGCCCAGCCCGGTGCCGATCACAAAACCGGCGTAATAGACAAAAACCAGGACCAGGCTCAAAACCACCAGCAGATATATATTCCCCGCCAGAGTGACCAGGGCCACGCCGATAAGGGCCATAACCACCAGAGACGCGGCATAGGACAGCTTACTGTGCCATAAGGTGCGCAGTCTCTCCACATTGGAGCCGCTTTTGCTCAGCTTGTCAATCAACCCCCCGAGCTGATATAAAGAAAGGGACTCCGGGGGAATTTCCGAACTCACGCGCAGAAAATCACGGACATCGGTTTCAAGATTTACTGTTTTTGTCTTTGCCGTGGTCCCGGAAAACTTTTGCGGGCTTATTATGCTCACCTCTTTCAACTCCCATCCACTCTTGGAGACGGAAAAATTCTTGGCCCGCAGGATCCTGGTCAGGCTGCGGTCGCTTTTGACTTCGTATATCTCTATACCCCTGCCCTGCTTTTTCCCCGGAGTGACCCGGTCCAGGTATACGAACATGTCCCCTTCGCGGAACCACAGGTCATGCAGGGTCCTTTGGGAGAGATCCTTGCTCCGGACCTCTTCCTTCCACAGGGTTTCGGTCTTTTCCATCCCTGCGGTGCCGAAATACTGGGAGAAAAAAAGCTGGCCCCCGGCCCAGAAAAAGGCGTAAAAGACAAAAAAACCCGCTATGGTCTTGGTGGTAATACTGTTAGAATTCAGGGCCAGAAGCTCCCGGTTGCGGATCATGATCCCGAGCTGCAAAACCACCGCGAGCAAAAAAACCGCCGGCAGTATCTGGGAAATAATGAGCGGGGTTTTATACACATAGTACTTGAGGATTACTACTACCCCGACCTCTGCGGACAAAAAATCGTCCGCCCGGTCCAAAAAATCTATAAGCAGATATATGGATATGCCCGAGACCAGAATTAGTCCCAGGTAATACAGGTTCTCCCGGAGCAGATAGCGGTGCAGTATTTTGCTCATGACCCGATTCCGCCGCTTTCCGTCCGGTCCGCCCCCTCTTTTTTCCACCCGAGCAAAAGGGCCAGGGTGTGCACTCGAGTCAGCAGATTAATCTCCCGGCCCCGGACGGTCATATAAAAGGCCGCTCCAGTAAGTAGGACAAAAAACATATTTGAAGCCCACACACAGTAATGCGGGTTTACCACTCCCGTCTCTCCCAGGCTGTAGGAGACCGTGAAAAAGGTATAATAAACCAGAAAGGCCGTAAGGGCCAAAAAAGACCCGTACTGCCTGCCCAGACCCTCCAGAGACATGGCCAGGGGTACGGCGAACATCCCCAGGACAAGGCAGGCCAGGGGCAGGGCTACCTTCTTGTGCATCTCCATTATCACCTTGCGCCGATCATGGCCCTGGACCAAGTCGTCCTCGAGTTCGGTTACGAGTTCATGCCAGTGCATGTGTTTGGGTCTTCTGTCCTCCATGTCCATATCCCGGACCAGACTGGAGGTATCCAGACGCAGGCGGTAGGCGCTGAAATCGACCACAGAGGATTCTTGGTCCTGAACTTGGTAGATCTCGCCGTTTTTAAGGACAAAAAAAAGCTCTCCGCTTTGCGGGCTGGACTTTATTTCTCCCCGGGGAGCGACAATCACCGTATCCTCGCCGGTTTGCTTCTTATCCCGGACAAACACCCCTTCGAGCTCCTGGGTGGAAGGCTCCACCTGCCTGGAAAAAATGGTCAAGCCCGGGAACTGGGTGTTGAAGACCCCGGGCTGGAGCACGAGCCTGGCCTTGGTCTCCAGGATTTCCATAGTCGTGTTCCGGAAATTGTCGATACCCCAGGGAATGCCCTGGAAGCTGATCAAAAAAGTCAGCCCGGTACACAGGCAGGAAAAGACTAGCGGTGAGAGGACAAAACTTTTAATCCCCAAACCGGCGCTTTGCAGCGCGGTGAGCTCCCGGTCTGTGGCCATGCGCAGAAAACACAGAAAGATACTCAGCATGCACCCGATAGGTATAAGCAGGGTAAGGAAGCTCGGACTCAAGAACACGAATATCTTCAAGATATCCAAAAGAGAAACGCTCTGACCCATGAACAGATCTTTGAGCTGCAAAAACCTTCCAATCACCACCAGGGTCAGAGCGGAGACCAGGCACAGGGAAAAGATAATCCCTATCTCCCTGAACATGGTCCGGTGCAGTATTGTCATCCGCTCCTGCCGTCCCCCTCACCCTTTCCGGAGAAAAAATCCCGGACAAACCTCTCGTCTTTGGGCCCGAGGTTGAAGCGCATGCCCACTTCCTGCAGGGCACTTTTCAGGGAACGGCCTTCCCTGCATACATAATCCACCCATTCTATCGCCTCCCGAACCTTTTTGGAGTCCGGCATTATCGTGCTCATAGATCCAATCCTCCTGACTGGTATTGTCTGTTCCAGACCGAATTTCCGGTTCATCCGGCGGCCCGGTCCGCGCCCGGGGCTGCTCAGGGCGCGCTCTGACCGAATTACAACATTCAATTCCTGCTTGCAACTTGAATTGCCTTGAGATAGATGAACGGAGTCCGCTGAATGCATGCCGGGATGCGCTCCGCAGCGGACTACGGGCTGATCTCCGGCCTCCACTCCCGGCCCGTGTTCGCTTATCCGGCGGTATTTTGGACCACAGCATTTAAGTCAAGGAGGTTTTACATGAAAACCGCAATAAGAATCCTGGCCCTGGTGCTCTGCCTGGGTCTGGCTTCCACTGCAGCGGCAGAGGACAATTCCTGGGAAACGATCAAGGAAAAAGGGGAGCTACGGATCGGGCTGGATGACGCCTTTCCTCCCATGGGTTTTCGTAACGACAAGGGTGAGCTCATAGGTTTTGATATTGACGCCGCAGAAAAGCTGGGAGACAGACTGGGCATTGATATCAAATGGCAGCCAACCGCCTGGGATGGAGTGATCCATTCCTTGAACTCGGGTAAATTCGACTGCATCTGGAACGGGATGACCATTACCGACGAACGGGCGGAGAAAGTGGATTTCACAGACCCGTACATCATGGACGGGCAGATAGTGGTTATCCAGATGGCCAACAATATCATTCACAAATTCCGGGATCTCAAGGACAAGACAATCGGCGTGCAGCAAGGTTCCTCCGCTTTGGAAGCGGTGGAGGAACTGCCGGTTGAGCCGGGCAAGGTCAAGGAGTATGAAAGCAATCCCAAGGCCCTCTTGGACCTGGAGTCCGGCCGCCTGGACGCAGTGGTTATAGACAATGTCGCCGGCAGATACGTTATTGCCAACCGGCCCGGAAAGTTCAAGGCGTTGTCCGGCTTTATAACCAAGGAACCCTTTGGAGTCGCCTTCCGCCAGGAAGACGATATGCTCCGGAAAAAAATCCAGGAAGAATTGAACGAGATGGTTGCAGACGGGACCATGGGCCGCATTTCCCAAAAATGGTTTGGTGAGGACATAACTAACCCCAAAGACTGGTAAAAAGGCTGCTTGATTGATACCGACAAATAAAAGCAGGGGCATTTGCGTGCTCCTGCTTTTGCTGTTTTTTGCCGGGGCCTGGCAGCTTCCGGCCGCCGAATCCCCGCTTGCGCTGTACCGCAAGGGGGCGGACGAGCTGGCCATGGGCAATATCGAAAAGGCCCGGGAACTCTTTCTGCGCATCCAGCCCCCCCGGGAGGGACAGGACGACGGGGGTGCGTTTGTAAAGAGCAGGATGACCCTGGCCCGGCTCTATTTTGGGAACAAGGACTTTGATCGGGCGGAAAAGAAATGCCAAGAGATCCTGGCCGTGTTCCCGGACAATAGTGAGGCCAGAAACTTTTTGACCTCAATTGAACGCGAGAACCGACCGGCCTGGGAGCAATTTTTCCTCGATATAAAACGTTTTCTGCCCGCCCTGGCCAAGGGTGCGCTCATGACCCTGGTCCTGGTCCTTTCCACCATGCTCATTTCCCCTCTGGGCGGGCTTTTGGTCGCCCTGGGCCGTATCAGCACAATAAAACCTTTGTCCGCTCTGTGCTGGTTCTTTATCTGGCTCTTCCGGGGCACCCCTTTGCTTTTACAGCTGTTTTTCATCTATTACGGCCTGCCGGCCCTGGGCATCACCCTGGACCCGATGACCGCGGCCCTTACCGGATTGGGGCTCAACTATTCTGCCTATCTGGCCGAAATTATCCGCGGCGGGATCCAGAGCATAGACTACGGACAGATGGAGGCGGCCAAGGCCCTGGGCATGACCTATGGTCAGGCCATGCGCCGGGTTATAATCCCCCAGACTTATAAACGGCTCATGCCGCCGGTCGGAAATGAATTCATCGCCCTGATCAAAGACACCGCCCTAGTCTCAACCATTGCCATGGTCGAGCTCATGCGGGCTGCGGACCAGCTGTTCAATGCCTATTTCAACATAACCGTCCTGATCCTTGCAGCCATAATATATTTGCTGTTCACCTCGGTATTCACAGTGGCCTTTGAAAAAATCGAGAAAAAAGTCGGGGCGTACGAGAACAGATAGATGCAACCGCTTATTGAACTCAAGCAGATATGCAAACGATACGGGGACTTGACCGCGGTGGATCATGTGGACCTGATCATCCACAAACAGGAAAAAGTAGCCATCATCGGTCCCTCCGGGTCCGGAAAATCCACACTGCTTCGGGCCATAAATTTCCTGGAAAACATTGACTCCGGACAGATCCTCTTTGAAAACAAAGAAGTCGGCTATGTGCAAAAGCACGGCCGTAGGGTCCTGGACAAACCCAAAAATATCTGCGCCTTGCGCTCGGAAATCGGCATGGTTTTTCAGCACTTCCACCTTTTTCCGCACATGACCGTACTGGAAAATGTCATGGAGGGGCCGCTTACCGTACGCAAAAAACCGAAAAACGAGTGCCTGGACACGGCAATGGACATGCTGGGCAAGGTCGGGCTCCTGGACAAAAAGAATTTCTTTCCGGCCACCCTGTCCGGAGGACAGAAACAAAGAGTGGCCATTGCCCGGGCCCTGGCCATGAAACCCAAGGTTATGCTCTTTGACGAACCCACCTCCGCTCTGGACCCGGAGCTGGTCGGAGAGGTGTTCGAAGCCATCCGCACCCTGGCTCGGGAGGGCATGACCATGCTCATGGTCACTCACCAGATGAGTTTTGCCCGGGATATGGCGGACAAGATAATCTTTATGGAAGACGGCTCATTTATTGCCGAAGGCACTCCCCAGGACTTCTTTTCCAACAAGCTGGACAACCCGCGCATAAAGAATTTCCTGGAAAAAATAACCGATTAGCAGACAAAGGCTGCAAAGCCCTTAAAACCAAGGCACGGGAGCGGGCATGCACGTATTTATAATTGCTGTCATAATGGGCATAGTGGAGGGTCTGACCGAATTTTTGCCCGTATCCTCCACCGGACATCTGATAATCGTCGGACATCTGCTGGGCTTTACCGGTCCGCAGGCATCCACCTTTGAGGTCGTGATCCAGCTTGGGGCCATCCTGGCTGTAGTGGTCATGTACTGGCCCACTTTCCTGGGTCTGATCCGGCCGCAAGAGAAAAGGCGATTTTCCGGGATTTACGGATTGTGGCTCTTGTTTTTGACTTCTCTCCCCGCCTCAGTCCTCGGGCTTTTGACCCATTCCTTGATAAAGGATCTGCTCTTCAATCCGGTGAGCGTGGCCTGGGCCCTGGGTGTGGGCGCCCTGGCCATTCTTGTGGTCGAACGCAGAAAGACCCCGCCCAAAATGGCTTCCCTGGATGAGATCGATTCCAAGACCGCCCTTTATATAGGCTGTTTTCAGTGCCTGGCTCTATGGCCCGGATTCTCCCGCTCAGCCGCGACAATCATGGGCGGAATGATTTTGGGTGCCAGGAGGAAGCTGTCTGCGGAGTATTCGTTTATCGCGGCCGTGCCCATCATGATCGCGGCCTCCGGGTTCGATCTCAGCGGCAGCTGGAGCGAAATGACGCGCACGGATTTTGTAACCCTGGTCATCGGCTTTGTGGTCTCATTCGCCTCGGCGTGGCTGGCGGTAAAGGGGTTTATTGCCCTTTTGTCCGCGGCCACACTCCGGCCGTTCGCTTGGTACAGACTGGCTTTGGCCCCGTTTGTACTTCTGCTCTGGCCAGAGTAGAAAAGATCCATGTTCGCTTTAACAGTTGTCTCCGTATTTCTGGGCATGCATCTGTTCGCCTGGACCCGGCTGCAACGGCAGGTACACTTCCCCTGGAGGATCTTCTGGTTCGGGACCGCTTTGTGTCTGCCCTTGTCCCTGAGTATAATCTACGGCTATCTGGTCCCGGACACCTGGCCGGCCTGGACCATACGCGCTGTATGGCAAACCACCTACTTCTGGGTCGGATTCGTGCTGTACATCTTCAGTGTGCAAACCACAGCCCTGGTCTTGGAGACCGGGTTGCGCGTCTTGCGCCCCGCTCTGCTTTGCAAGGCAAAGACCTGGCTGGGAACAGCCTCTGTACCGATTTCACTTCTCCTCCTCAGTACCGGGTACTACCTGGCTGCTTCCCCGCCGGAGATCACCCGTTACTCTGTACACACCCCAAAACTGGAAAAACCGTTCACCCTAGCCCTTGTCGCAGACAACCACCTGGGTATCCAAACCCGGCTGTCGGAGACAAAGGACATCGCTTATATCCTGAACCAGGAAAAACCGGAGGTATGTTTGTTCGCCGGGGACCTATTCAACGATCATCCTGGCTTTTTGGACCAGCACCTAAAAATTTTCCGCGACCTTGATCTGCCCCGGGGCAAATACGGGATACTTGGTAATCACGAGGTCTATTTCGGCCGGAAAAAAGCGGTCCGACTGATGAAAAAGGCCGGGATCCGTCCGGTCCGCAATACGGTCTTCTCCCTTCCGGGCGTGCCCGTCCAGATCGCCGGAATCGACGACCCGGCCAGACACGGGGACAATAAGGACTTTTACGCCCGGATCATGCAGGAGGTCCTGGCCGGGGCAGACCCGGAGCGGTTCACTATACTCGTCACCCACCGTCCTGAAGGACTACTCCCGGCCGCGGACCTCGGAGTGGACCTGCAGCTCAGCGGCCACACCCATAACGGACAGCTCTTTCCCTTCAACCTGTTGGTCCGCACCGCCTACCCGCATATATACGGACAATACCGCGAAAAAGGGACCGTGCTCATCGTCACCAGGGGGGCGGGCACATGGGGGCCGAGCGCTAGGTTCCCGCACCGCAGGGAGATAGTGATCATAGACATCCTGCCTGAAGCAAAGGAGGCCAAGCAATGAACAAAAAATCATCCGGAAATCTTTTGCCTGATTTCCGGCAAAAGACAAAGAAAAAAGCGATTCTGACTCCACAGCAGGCGGACAGACTGGAGTTTGTCCTGGCCGGAGGGCAGGTTGCCTACAGCCCGGAGACAGACACGGGGCTTATGGGCTACAGACTACTCAAGTGGAAGGACCCTGGGGAAAAAACGGTCTGCGTGACCCCGGAGGCCATGGAGCTGGTCTTCAACCCCAACGGGACGGTGAAGGATGAGTTCGTCCGCTGACATTCCGGGCATGCTTAAAGGGCTCAAGCAAAACTACCGCCGTCTGGCCGAAGAGACAAACAGGCTCAGTTTCTCTTCCCCGGTATCTCATGTGTATAACCCCCTGCTTTATGCCCGCACTCCGTTCGAGGAGTACTTAAGCTTCTGCCGCCCGGGAGTAGATTTTCTCCTGGTGGGCATGAACCCCGGGCCGTGGGGCATGGTCCAGACCGGCGTCCCTTTCGGAGACGCAGACATGGTCCGAAATTGGCTCCAGATAAAATCAGTTCCACTCCCCCCGCCTGCGGAGCATCCGGCGCGTCCGGTACACGGACCACGTTGCCCCCGCTCCGAGGTAAGCGGCCGCCGCCTCTGGGGCTGGGCGCAAAGAGATTTCGGCACCCCGGAAGAATTTTTCTCCCGCTTCTTTGTGGGCAACTACTGTCCGCTGGCCTTTTTGGAACAGAGCGGACGGAACAGGACCCCGGACAGACTCAAGGCGGAAGAGAAAAAAAGGCTTTTCAACGTATGCGACCGGAGCCTGGCCCGGGCCGTGGAATTGATCCGCCCCGGAGTGGTCCTGGGCATAGGCAGGTTCGCTGAAAGCCGGGTTAAAATCGCCTGCCGGGGAAATGGGGTTAAAACCGGCGGGATGCCCCATCCCAGCCCGGCCAGTCCCCGGGCCAATCAGGGCTGGCTCGAACTGGCCAGACAGAGCATCCGGGAATACGAGAACCCGCTTTAATTGAACCCGATCGTCAGGCTCAGCGGTTGTCAAACTGACAATAGTGCTTGATGTTCACCCCTCTGGAAATAAAAACCGTATTTTCCGCGATATTGGTGGCCAGATCCCCGATCCTTTCCATGCGCCGGGCTACATTTATGCACCGCACCGAACGCTCTATGGCCGGGGCGTGATCACCCATGTACCCGATGACTTGCTTAATAAAGGCGGAGTTTAACTCATCCACTTCGTTGTCCATCCGGCACACCCGAACTGCTTGGTCGGTATCCTCTTCAGCAAAGGCCTTCCCGGCCAGTTTAAGCATCTCCAGGGCCTTATAACCCATAGTAGTCAGACGGTGATAAAAATCCAGAGACGGCTTGAGACTGAGGACCACGACATCCTGGGCGATATTGGCCGCCTCGTCTCCGATCCGCTCCAGATCCATACTGACCCGCATACAGCCCAGTATAAATCGCAGATCCCCGGCCACTGGCCCCTCCAGGGCCAAAAGCCGCAGGCACTTTTCGTCTACACTGACTTCCAGCTCGTTTATCTCGTTGTCCGAATCTATTACTGTCTGGGCCTTGTCAGTATCCATCTCTGCAAAGGCCTCCAGGCTGTCTCCGGCCGCTTCGGTAGTTTTGGAAACCATTTCCAAAACCAGCATCTTCAGCTGATCCCTCTCCCGGGATAAGTGCGTCTGGGGCATAATTCTCTCTCCTACCCGAATCTTCCGGTTATATATTCTTCAGTCTGTTTTTCCTTGGGTCGAGTGAATATCTTGTCCGTGGAATCGATCTCAATCAGTCTGCCCATATAAAAGAATGCAGTGGCATCCGATACCCGTGCCGCCTGCTGCATGTTGTGGGTGACAATGACTATGGTGAACTTCTTTTTCAACTCGAAAATGAGCTCTTCGATTTTCTGGGTGGCCATCGGATCCAAAGCGGAGGCCGGCTCATCCATCAAAAGCACGTCCGGCTCAACTGCCAGGGCCCGGGCTATGCACAGCCTCTGCTGCTGTCCACCGGAGAGCCCCAGGGCCGAAGAATGCAGTCGCTCCCTGACCTCTTCCCATAAGGCGGACATTTTAAGTCCCTCTTCCACGCGGTTGGCGATGTAATCCTTGTCCCGGACTCCGTTCACCCGCAGACCATAGGCTACATTCTCGAATATGGTCTTGGGAAAGGGATTGGGCTTTTGAAAGACCATTCCCACGCGACGGCGCAAATCCACCACATCCAGCCTGGAGGAATATATATCCTTCTCGTCCAGAAGGAGGCGTCCGGATACCCGGGTGCCAGGAATGAGATCGTTCATCCGGTTAATGCACCGCAGATAGGTGCTCTTGCCGCACCCGGAGGGACCGATCAAAGCGGTCACCTCCTTTTCGTGCATGTCCATACTTATCCCGTGCAGGGCCTGGAAATCAGAATAATAAAAATCCAGATTCTCGGTTCTGAGCTTTATGTTGGCTTTCATAGTCTGTAATCACTTTGCTCTGTTTTCTGTTTCGGAGCGGAATCTGCCCCGGATCATTCCTCAGAATCCGCCTTCAAAAGGGCCATCCAGACAATAGTCCCGGAATCCGCTCCCGGGAGAGGGCTCTCCACCCATATCCGGCCGCTTATGCGGCGCAAAATATTTCTGCAAATGGACAGGCCCAGGCCGGTCCCCCTGGTTTGTTGGGCACTGCGATGCCCCTCCAGACGATAGAAACGCTCAAAGACCCGCTCCTGTGCACTCACCGGTATACCGGGGCCGTTGTCTTTCACCCCGATCCAAACCTCGTTTCCCTTGTCCGCACACAAGAGCCTTATTTGCCCGCTGCCCTCAGGCACATGCTTGATGCAATTCTCAAAGAGATTACGCACCACCTGGACAAGGCCTGAAGTATCTCCCCGAACCTTCAGACAGGGGTGGTCCACCTCGCCTTGAAAATCAATCCTTTTGTCTTGAGCAAGGGAAAAGCATTCGTTCCAGGCCCGGGAAACCACCTCCTGCATATCCACCACATCCATATCCAGGACCTCCCTTTCCGATTCGATCCTGGACAGCTGCAAAATATCCTCCAGGAGACGCATCATGGAGTTGGCATTTTTGTGGATGACCTCCAGCATTTCCGGGCCTTTCTCCCTGAGGACCTTCTCATTGCCCAAAAGGGTTTCTGTATAGCCCTTGATCGAGGTCAAAGGCGTGCGCAGTTCGTGCGAGGCGTTGGACACAAAGTCCTTGCGCATGTTTTCCACCCGCTTCAGTTCGGTAATATCGTGGAAGACCACAATGGCGGCTAGCTCTCCGGCCCCGGGAGTGGCGACCACGCTGACGCTGAAGAATCTGTCTTCGACCTGGACCAAAAGATCAAAGGCCTGATCCCTGCTGCCGGACAACGTACTGTCGCAGGCCTTCTGCAGCTCGGAGTGCATTATTATCTCCAGCGGTCTTTTGCCCGTGCACGTCCCCTCAACTCCGAACATCTTTTTGAAATGTCTGTTGCAGTTCTGGATCCTGCCTTCCCGATCCAGGGCTAGGACCCCGTCTTTCATGCTGTTCAGGATGGCCTCCAGCTCTATCTTCTGTCCGGAAATAAGCTCTAAATTCCTTTCCACATCGTCGGCCATCTCGTTCAGAGAGCGGGCCAAAGGCCTGAACTCCGGAGCGGGGACCGCATGCACCCGGCGGGAATAGTCGCCCTGGCCTATGGCGGCCGCGGCCGCGGATAACTCCCTTATGGACCCGGTCAGCTGACGGATGATAACAAAGATGATCACCCCGGAGCCGATAAAACTGAGCCCCACAATGGCCCAGATATCCGCAGTCATCCTGTCCAGGGCCTTCTGAACCCGGGAATAGGGCATGGAGATACGCAGATAGCCTTCCGGCAGAGTATCGTCCCCGATTTTGCGGGCAAAATACAGCAGGGTATCCTGTATGGTTCGGCTGTAGCGGATACTGCTCCCGGTCCCGGAACGCAAAGCTGACCTTATCTCCGGGCGGTTTATGTGATTGTCCAGGTCCTTGAGTCTGCTGCGTTGTACCTCGGAATCCGCACGGACTTGGCCGTCTTTGTCCACAAAAGTGACCCTCAGGTCGAGTTCCCTGCCGCTGCGCTCGGCAAATTCCTGCAGACCGGACCAACCTTCCCCGGGCCAGTCAGCCTTCAGGGCCAGAACAAGGGCATCGCATATCCCTTCGGCCCGGTACGCCGCTTCCTTGCGTACCTCGCCCTCCAGCGAGCTGAAGATAAGATACACCGGCAAAACGGCCAGTAGGAGCATGACCGCCCACATGGACAAAGTCAGCTTGCTCCGCAGGGAAAATCTTTTGCTGTCTATCAATTGTCTTCCTCCGGGCTGAAACGGTATCCGATGCCCCGGACTGTATGGATGAACCCGGCATACGGTCCCAGCTTAACCCGCAGCCTGCGGACATGGGTGTCCACTGTGCGGGCATAGCCCTCGAACTCATATCCCCAGACCCGATCCAAAAGATGCTCCCGGGAAAGGACCCGGCCCTTGTTTTGAATCAGATGGGCAAGAAGCCTGAATTCCGTGGCAGTAAGCTGCATATCCTTTCCGTCCACAGTGGCCAGCATGGCTTCGGTATCCACGCTGAGTCCCTGATATACCGTATACGCCCCTTCGGCTTGGTCAGTTTTCCTGTTCAAAATGGCCCTTATCCGGAGCAGGACTTCACGGACGCTGAAGGGTTTGACCACATAGTCGTCCGCTCCAAGTTCGAATCCGACCACCCGGTCCACCTCTTCACCACGGGCAGTAAGCATAAGTACAGGAATGGCCGCGGTACTGCTCTCCGCCTTGAGGGCCTTGCATACTTTGAGACCGTCCATGCCCGGGAGCATGAGATCCAGAACGATGAAATCCGGCTTCTCTCTTCGGGCCGTTTCCAGACCTTCCTCCCCATTAACCGCCTGCAGCGCCTTGTAGCCCTCGGCCTCCAGGTTGATGGCCAGAAGATTGCCGATATCCAGTTCATCCTCGACAATAAGTACTTTGTACATAATCCATTCAGGTCCTTTTCTGAATCCGGGAGCGATACCAGATGGAGAAGATGTTCATCCCAAAGACCAGGGCCATGAGAACCAGGGCGGTCCCGTACTGGAGATGCCTGGTTTCTTCTATGTTGGTCCCGGCCGTGGCCAGGACGTATATATGATACGGCAGGGCCATGACATCGGAAAATATGGAATCCGGCATTTCCGGGGTGTAAAAGACCGCGGCGGTGAACATAATGGGAGCGGTCTCCCCGGCTACCCGGGACAGCCCCAGGATAAGGCCGGTAAGCATCTTGGGGAAGGCCGCCGGCAACACCACCCGGTAGACTGTCTGCCACTTGGTCGCGCCCAAGCCCAGAGATGCCTCGCGATAGGTCTGGGGCACCGAGCGCAAAGCCTCCTCTGCCGTGCCGATTATAAGGGGCAAAATAAACGCGCCCAGGGTAAACATCCCGGCCAAAAGGCTCACGCCCATACCCATGACGGTGACAAAAAGGGCCAGCCCGAAAAGACCGTAAACAACCGAGGGCACCCCGGCCAGATTATTTATGCCCAGTCTGACTATCCGCATCCAGGGCCCGGGGCGGGCGTATTCGCTTAAGTATATGGCCGTAGCCACCCCCCAGGGAAAAGCCACCAGCAGGGAGCCGAAGCTCAAAAGGAAGGTGCCTATGATACAGGGCAGTATTCCGCCCTCGGTCATGGAATTGCGCGGCGGCTGGGTCAAAAATTCCCAGTTGATGGCCGTGATCCCGTTTATAAAGATAAAGAACAGGATCACGAAAAGGGCCAGCCCGTTTATCATCGCCGCCACCCGGAGCAGCCAGAACAGGACCGTCTGCTTTCTCCTGCGGGACTTAATCGTAGCCTGATTCAACTCTTCCCCCTTTTATCCGTTCAGCGCCCTAAAGCGTGGCCGCTCCGACCTGTCTGTGTTTATGGGCCAGATAATCGGCCAGCATGTTAAAAGCAAAGGTAAACACAAAAAGGACCAGCCCGATGGCAAAAAGGGCGTAGTAGTGTTCGCTCTGATACGGGGCCTCGGCCATTTCTGCGGCTATACTGGCCGGCATGGGCCGGATCGGATCGAATAGCGACCCGGGTATCATGGCCGCCCCACCGGCGACCATCAAAACCACCATTGTCTCCCCCACCGCCCTGGACACGCCCAAAATAACCCCGGTGGATATGCCGGACAGGGAAGCAGGCAGTATGACCCGCAAAATGGTTTCCAAATGCGTGGCCCCCAGAGCCAAAGAGGCCTCTTTCAGCTCCTGGGGGACGGAATAAATGGCATCCTCGGACACGCTGCAGATAGTGGGTACAGACATAAAGGCCAGCATTATCGAGGCATTGAACAGGTTGAGTCCGGTAGGCATATCAAAAATGCTCTGCAGGAAAGGTGCGACCACGACCATGCCAAAAAAGCCAATCACCACGGTGGGCAGTCCCTCGATAAGCTCCACCACCGGCTTAACCACCTTGCGTATCCCGGGTGAAGCCACCTCTGCCAGATACACGGCGGTCATCACCCCCAGGGGGACCGCTATAAGTGAAGAAATGATCGTTACGCTGAAGGTGCCGGCTATAAGCGGCAGGATGCCAAAATCCGGAGGATCATAGGTCGGGTACCACTCTTTTCCAAAAATAAAATCCACCAAGGATACCTCGGAAAATATGGGCAGTCCCTCCATGACCAAAAAAACCATTATCAAAGTCAGAATTATTAGTCCGGTCGCCCCGAGCAGGGTAAACAGCATACGCATGAAAAATTCTTTTTTCTGCCGACTTATAAGCATACGCTACTCACCTGTATAGAGCTTCTGCAACATGGTTTTATGAGGATTGTTTCCACGATGTACTTGCCCCATTTAGGATTGTCCAGGCCGCCCGCGATATCGGTTCGAAAAGAGGGCCGGGGCGGGAAAATCCGCTCCCGGCCCCTACAACAGGCGGCATAGCCCTTTAATAGATGGATACGTAGCCGACCTCGTCCACAAACTTCTGCCCCTTGTCCGGGTGCATTACATAGTTTATGAACTCCAGGGTATCGCCCTCAGGCCATCCGTCGGTGAACATGAACAGAGTCCTGGAGACCGGGAACTCCCCGCTCAAAGTGGTGGCCTTGGTCCCTTCGATTCCCTCCACGGTCAGGCCCTTGAGGTCATCGTTCAGATAGCCGATGCCCACGTAACCGATAGCGTTCTTGTTCTTGGACACAGCCTGGGAAACCGCACCGTTCGAGGCCTGAAGCGAAGCGCCGGAAAAGACGCGATCCTTGCCCATCACTTTCTTGTCCCAGGTCTCATAGGTCCCGGAGGAAGTATCCCGGGAGATGACCACAACCTTCCTGTCCGGTCCGCCCACTTCGGACCAGTTCGTGATCTCGCCTTTGTAAATTTTTTTCAGCTCCTCTGTGGACAGGTCAGATATGGAATTGCTGGGGTGGACAACAGGGATGATGCTGTCATAGGCAACACCAAAGGGAACCGGATAGTGCCCGTTGTCCACGGCCCGTTTTACTTCCTTCTGCTTGATAAACCGGGAAGCGTCCGCTACATCCGTGCTCCCGTCTATAAGCGCCTTTATCCCGTTACCCGATCCCCCGCCGGACACGGAGACCTTGATCCCGGTCTCCTGGGTAAAGGACTCAGCCACCTTCTGGGCTATGGGTAAAACCGTGGTTGATCCCTTGACCACCACTTTTCCCGCCCAGGCAGGAACGCTACACAAAAGTCCGACCATCAGGGTCAAAACCAGTACATGTCTTTTCATCTCAAACCTCCATTTGACTTGGTTGAAAAAGTCGCCGCAATCGGCTTGATGATGGGTCTACTCAGACTATGTTACAGGATTGTGACCCGGGAAACAATTTTATGTTACAGGAAGGGAAAGCAGAGGGGAATTATCTCGGATACAGCCGCCGGGCGTAAGACTGCGGGCTGGGTAATATTTTCAGGCGCACCTTGTTTGTTGGGGTTATGTCTTCTCGAATCGATCCGCTTCCTCCGGGGCGTACTGAAGCATGATCCTCTTGGTCCAGAACTGACATCTGTTCATGCACTCCTGCAGTTTCTCCATCTGTTCATCAAATTTGCGCCGCATCTCCTCCTGTTGCCGGGCCAGGTCTTCTACCCTGTCCTCTAAATCGCTCAGCCTACTCTCCTCTTGATTCTGTCCGGTGGGAAGGCTCCGAAGCTTTTTCTGTTCCCGCCACAAGAGATAAAGGGCGCGCTTCATCCTGGCCCCCTGCTCCTCCATCCGCTCCAGCCGCTTCTTTTCCGAGCGGCCCTCGTGGATGACCTCGGACATCTGCTGCAGGGCACGGCTCTGAAGAATCAAGGCCTGGACATGCTCCGGGGTGCCAGCGTCCTCCCGGGCCGGGGCCACCTCCGCGTGCGTGCCGGAAGCGCTCGGCCGCGCGTTTACCACGTAGCGGGAGGCCAGATCCTTTTCTATATCCTCACTGCTGCGGTTTTTGGCATATTGTTCGGCAATATACGCGAATATATCCATGGCTTCCGGCCGGTAGCGGCGCTTTCTCCCTTCTCCCTCGTAAGGCAGATAGGCTTCAAACTTATCCCGATAATAGCGGATATTGCTCTCCGGTATATCCAGTTTATGAGCGATTTCCTTGATTGTGAGCAGCCCGGACATGAAGGCCTCCCCTCAGTATTTATGGAAACTGAAACAAACAAATTTAAAATACCAGCTGAAGTCCCAAAATCAATACATAGTTTGCCCCAAATCAGCAACAAGGGAAACTCCGATTTGCCCGTATATGGAACCTGACTTTCGCCAAGCCTTTGAATATGTAGTGGCTCCGTATCCAGAGCGAAGGAAGTAAAAAGCTTAACCTAATTGTCCTTTCATTGTCACCAAGACGTCATGCACGCCAGCTGATAATCATTAATATTAACGCAGACAGTTTGCCTGTTTTTAAAAAACGCAATGCCCGGAGAAATCCAATGCCTCACTTATCTCTTAAAAAATCTTTTTTTCTTTTCACCCTGTTTTTCGCTGCCATTCCGCTGCTTATAATCGGTTTCTACTCTCAAAAAGTCTCCCGCAATACCTTGACTGCGGAAACAATCTCCAGACTGGAATCCATGCGCGACATCCAGAAAAAGGCGGTCAAAAGACAGTTTGAAACTTGGGCCAGTGAGGCCACGGTAGTCGCCGGAACCAAGGAAATATACAATTCCATTATGCTCTTTCAGGATTATTTTATGGACCAGGAGCTGGAGAAAGGCGGCCGGGCCGAAGTCTCCACGGACGAGTACAGGGAATTACACGAATACGTACGGCCCCAGATGGAAAAATATATCCGGGAAATGGGATATCCGGACATGTTTATCGTTGATGACTACGGCCGGGTGCTCTTCTCCATGCAGAAAAATAAAGACTTGGGACAGGATTTGAAAAACGGGCCGTTCACGGACAGCCCTTTGGGACGGGTCTGGAAATCAGCCATGAACGGCCGGCAGACATTTGGGGATTTTAAGCCCTACGGCCCTCTCCAGGAACGCATTACCGGCTTTGCCGGGGCTCCAATATATGACCATAACTCGGAAGTGGCCGGTGCTTTGATACTGGCCCTGCCTGTATCCAAAATAAACGAACTCTTGAATTTGCAGGGGGATATACAGGATAAAGGCAAGACATTCATAATCGGCTCCCGGGATCTTAGGCCGCGCAATACACCAAAAATAGATGAAAAAAATGATTTTTTACAAGAACTGATTGCTCTGGGGCAAAAAAATGAACGGGGCTTTGTCAACAAGGAGGATCATTTGGTGGCCTACACCCGGCTTAAAGCCTCCGGACTTGACTGGCTTCTGGTGGATAAGTTCAGCAAGGCCAAGGCCTTGCAGCCCATTACCCGGATGAGTGAACACGTGGCTGTATTCGGGTTTGTTGTCCTTTTCTTGATCCTTGTCGGCTCCCAGATATTTTGCCGCAGGCTGATATTAAAACCCTTTGTCCTTTTGCAGGAATTCGCGGACAAGGTGACCGCAGGCGACCTGGAGGCAAGGATCGAACGTACATTTCTCCCGGAGCTGGATCGCCTCAAGGATTCAATGTCCATAATGGTTTCCCGGATCAAGGAGAAAATAGATGAAAGCAAGAGCTACGCACACACGGCCCAGAAAAGCGCCCTTAAAACCAACGAGGCCCTGGAAAGGAGCAAGAAGCAGGAAAAAGAGCTGCAGGAGATGCTCGCGGAATTTCAAAAAATAGCCGCAACCGCCAACCAGTCTTCCTCGGAGGTGGACTATCAGACGGAAAACCTCAAAGTTGAGCTCAAGCAGATTGAATCCAAGTGCGCAAGCCAGATGGAGGCCACGGTACAGACCAAGCAGGCCATGGAAGAAATGAACTATACTGTGCTGGAGGTGGGACGCTGGACGCAGAAGTTTGAACAGGCCTATTCACAAATCCGCTCCAGGGTTGGGGAGGGGACGAAAAAAAGCCAGGAGACCTCGGAAATAATGAATATAGTGGACGACATGATGCGCAATCTCAAACAGGATTTCTCCCAGCTGGACTCCTACACCAAGGACATCGGGGAAATTATCTCCCTAATCAACGACATCACGGACCAGACCAATCTGCTGGCCTTAAACGCAGCCATTGAAGCGGCCCGGGCCGGTGATGCCGGGCGGGGATTCGCAGTTGTGGCCGATGAGGTACGAAAACTGGCCACCAAAACTATGAGCGCCACCGGCAGGGTGGAAAAGAGCGTCAAACTGATTCAGGACGCGGTATCCAGAAACAATTACCAGTTGGACTGCACCTTTGAGAAAGTGGAAAAGACCCATTCTCTAAGCCGGGAAACCAAGGATTCGCTGAAACAGATAAATTCGGTAATAGAAGAAGTGCGCGATGAGATCGGACGAATCCAGGAATTGTCCGCCTCCCAGGGCTCAGTGCTGGAGCAGGTGTTTTCCTCCATGCACACCGTGGAAAAGGCTGCCGGAGAGACATCCGAAGAGATGGGCAGATCCACGCAGTCCCTGGGTTATGTAAAGGACAAGGTCCGGGAACTGGAATTTTTGATCCAAAAGTTCATCCAAGGAGATGAAGGCAAAAATACCCATGCCCAGTTCTTTGCCGGCAATCCGGACAGGGAGTGCCGCCCCGGCTGCCCGCAATAGCTCTTGGCAGACAAAAATTATTGCGCGGCCAAATCAATGTCCATTTTTTTTATTTTCCTGTATAGGGTACTGACATTTATACCTAATGTCCGGGCGGTCTTTTGCCTGTTCCCGCTGTTGCGGCGCAGGGCCTTTACAATAAGGGCCTTTTCCATCTCCCTCAAAGTCATGCCCTGCTCGGTCTCCAGGATGGAAGTGGAGGGATCGCGAAGCTCACTCGGCAGATGACGCATTTCTATAAGCCCGCCCCGACAAAAGACAAAGGCCCGCTCCACAATGTTTTCCAGCTCCCGAACATTTCCCGGGTAGTCATATTCGGTCAATCGGTCCATTACTGAATCAGTGACCCCGGCGATGTCCTTACCCTGCAGGTGGTTGAATTTATTAATAAAATGATTAACCAAAAGAGGGATATCATCCCGTCTCTCCCGCAAGGGCGGGATCTTCAGCCGGACAACACGGATGCGATAGTAAAGATCCTTTCGAAACTGATCCTTTTCCACCATTTTGCCCAAGTCCTGATTGGTAGCCGCCAGGACCCGGACATCCACGTTTTTGCTTCTCTCACTGCCCAGCGGCTCCACGGATCGCTCCTGGAGCACCCGAAGCAGCCGGACCTGCAGGGCCGGGGATATATCACTTATTTCATCCAAAAAAATCGTACCGCAATGAGCCAGTTCAAACCGGCCCGACCTGGAACGTTTGGCATCGGTAAATGCCCCAGGCTCATACCCGAAAAACTCGGACTCAAGCAGGGTATCCGGAAGGGCGGCACAATTAACTGGGACGAACCTCCCCCGGCAACGTAGGGAACGGTTGTGCAAGGTCCGGGCGAAAAGCTCTTTCCCTGTACCACTCTCCCCTTCAATGAGCACGGTACTGTCACTTTTGGCGATCAAGGGCAAAGTTTCGAATATATCCTGCATGGCCGAGCTACGGCCGACAATATCATCAAAAGTATAATGCGACTTGAGCTCCTTGCACAGCCGCTCCACCTCGGACAGGTCCTGAAAAGTTTCCACCCCGCCTATGATTTTCCCCTCTGCATCGTGCAGGACTGCCGTGGAAACGCGTACCGGCACACACTGCTCCTTTGAATCCAAAATAAAGGTCCTGCGGTTAACCACCGGCTCTCCGGTGGCCAAAGTCTGCTTGATAGGGCACTCTTCCCCGCACAATCTGCTTTGAAAGACATCAAAGCATTTTCGACCCCGAGCCCATTCCCTGTTTCTACCGGTAATCTTCTTAGCGGCCGCGTTTAATTCCTGCAGGTTCCAGTTCAAGTCAACCGTAAACACGCCCTCGTTAATGGAATCCAGAATTATATTATGATGCATATTCGAGATTTGCTCAGCCATAATCACCCCTCATTAATTCTAAATGGAAATCGCTTTGATTATAAACCTTTCTTTTTGCAAAGTGCAAGAGAAAAACAAGAAAAATAATGCAAAATGCAAAAAAGCAGATTCGCGCCCAAATCAAAATACAAAGAAATCAAAGAGATGAAAAATATATTTTCCGGCACAGCTGTTGCTGAACATACACAAAAATATCGTAAAAAAATTTATCAAGATAAACCTCAAAGGAGAAGAAAATGAGTCAAGACCAAAACAGTATTTCGCGCAGAAAATTCCTTAGCGGTGCTGGAACTGCCTTGGCCGGAACCACGGCCGCATTTATCGGGCATGGTCTTTTTTTCGCCCCTCAATCATCTGCAGCAGTCAACGAAGAGTTTGAATGGCCGTGGCCTTATGTTAAACTGGATCCTGAGAAAGTGCGTATTAAGGGTCATGACGGGTACTATGACGGGGACTGTTCCCAGGGCGCACTGTACGCCATTGTCTCCGAGCTGCAGGAAAAAATCGGCAAGCCGTACACATGTCTGCCAGTGCAGATCATGGGATTCGGCGGGGGCGGTGTGGCCGGATGGTGTACTCTGTGCGGCGCACTGAACGGTGCCTGCGCCGCCATCTCTCTTACCTCTGAGGATTTTTACAAGCTCTCCAGTGAGCTGGTCGCCTGGTATTGTGAGACCCCTTTCCCGAGCGAAAAGAGCAATGAACTGGCCAAAAATAAAGCTTTTAAGATCAATAAGTCGACCAAGGTGTTAGAGCAGACCGTGTCCAAATCCCCTTTGTGCCATGTCAGTGTATGCAAATGGTGCAAGGAAAACGGATGCGGGTCCGGCTGCTCGGACCGGAGCGAACGCTGCGCCAGAATGGTCGGGGATGTAGCGGCCAAGACGGTCGAGATTTTAAACGCTTATCACTCCGGGTCTTTCCAGGCCCAATACTCAGAATCCGATCTTGCACACTCCTGTCGGGCCTGTCACAGTAAGGACAAATCATATGAAGTTGGCGGCTGGAGTCGGGGCAAAATGGACTGCAGCGGCTGCCATATTAAGGGCGAATCCTCCATGGTGGATCCGCACCACCCTGACAATTAGCTCCGATCCGGGGGCTAACTGCTCTCCTCCTCGAACAGAAAGTCGGGGCTCAGGCCCCGACTTTCTTTGTCCGCCCCTTAAAATCACCGCTGGACACCTGCAGACTGGTTTTGTATCCACAACAAGACAGGAGCCGCCCCAAGATATTGTCCTTTAGTCCTACTAAGGCGAGCTTTGTCCGCAACCCAAGAAAAAAATATTAACCGACGATCCGGCACTCAGGCATCCTGAGTGCCAGGCTCATGAGACAAAGATCGCTAAGGAAAGCAAGCAATGCCTCGCGCCTTCAACTTTGCGTCCTTGGCGTATTGGGGGTACAAACTTTTTTATTTTTTCTGAGCGGATTTCATGAGTAAAATCAACCAACCCTTTCCGGCCAAAGGACACTTTTGAGTTCGGACTTTGCCCTTTTTACCGGGACATACCCCATGCACAACAGAACAACAAAAAATCGAGGATAAAATGAGTCAAGACGAGCCGAATAAAATAATCTATTCCATGGTCAAGGTGGCCAAGACATATAACGATCGCCCGGTGATAAAGGATATCTCCCTCTCCTACTTCTACGGGGCCAAGATCGGGGTCATCGGTCTGAACGCCTCCGGGAAAAGCACGCTTTTGCGCATAATGGCCGGAGTAGACCAAAATTTTCAGGGCGAGACCCATCTGGCTCCCGGCTATACCGTTGGCTACTTGGAGCAGGAGCCGGAGCTGGACGACTCCAAGACAGTGCGGGACGTGGTCGCCGAGGGGCTTAAAGAGACTTTTGATCTCTTGCAGGAATTCGAGGAGATAAACGCCGCATTCGCCGAGCCCATGGACGATGATGAGATGCAAAAGCTCCTGGACCGTCAGGCCGCGGTGCAGGAAAAGCTGGATGCCGCCGGGGCCTGGGAAGTGGACAGCCAGCTGGAAATGGCCATGGACGCCCTGCGCTGCCCGCCCAAGGACACTCCGATCAAAATAATTTCCGGGGGGGAACGCCGCAGAGTGGCTCTTTGCCGCCTGCTTCTTAAGAAGCCGGACATCCTGCTCTTGGATGAGCCCACCAATCACCTGGACGCGGAAACCGTGGCCTGGCTGGAGCACCACCTGCAGCAGTACGAAGGAACGGTCATAGCGGTCACCCATGACCGGTTCTTTTTAAACAACGTGGCCGGATGGATCCTGGAGCTGGACCGGGGGCACGGAGTCCCCTGGAAAGGGAATTACTCCTCCTGGCTGAAGCAGAAACAAAAGAGGCTGCAGCAAAGCAAAAAAGCCGACTCCGTCTGGAAAAAAACCCTGGAGCGGGAACTGGAATGGATCGGCATGGGCGCGCACGGCCAGCATGAAAAGACCGCGCAGAGGATAAAGAATTACAGCCAGCTATTAAACCAGGATGCAAAGGAAAAGATAAACGACCTGGAGATATACATACCCCCGGGACCGCGGCTGGGTGACGAGGTGGTCCGGACCGAGGGTGTGAACAAGGCCTTTGAGGACATCCTCTTGATGGAGGACATGAATTTCACCGTCCCCCCGGGAGCGATAGTGGGCATAATCGGCCCCAATGGAGCGGGAAAAACCACCCTGTTCAAGATGATTACCGGGGAGGATGAGCCGGACAGCGGCACTCTTAAAATAGGCAGCAGCGTCCGCCCCGCTTACGTGGAACAGAACCGGGAGGCCCTTGAAGGGGATAAAACCGTGTTTGAAGCGGTAAGCGAAGGAAAGGAGACAGTCAACCTCGGGGGCAGGGAGATAAACGCCCGGGCATACATCGCCAAATTCAACATAGCCGGTCAGGAACAGCAGAAAAAGGTCTCCGAGCTGTCCGGGGGAATCCGCAACCGGGTGCATCTGGCCATGATGGTCAAGCAGGGGGCCAATCTCCTGCTTCTGGATGAGCCCACCAACGACCTGGATGTAAACACCATGCGCTCCCTGGAGGAGGCGCTCCTCAATTTTGCCGGCTCCGCGCTGATCATAAGCCATGACCGCTGGTTTTTGGACCGGGTGGCCACGCACATCCTGGCCTTTGAGGGCAACAGCCAGGTCATGTGGTTTAACGGCAACTTCTCCGAATACATGCAAGACAAACGCAAAAGACTGGGCAAAAACGCAGACATCCCGCAGAGGATAAAATACCGCAAGCTGACCAGGTAATACGGCCCGGCTCCGGGGGTCACCGTCGGGCAATAGCTCCGGAGCCAAGCCTGGACTGCAGCTCAAGAATCCAGGACACAAAAAAGAGGATTACTTCGACCAAAAGGAACCAAATCCGGCTTATAATCGCCAGATAGGTCCCAATGGCCAGCCCGAGGCCTAGCTGGTCCAGGTACAAAGCCATCATCCCCTCCCGCACTCCCATTCCGCTGGGGACAAACATCGCGAGCATCCCGATATTATTGGCCAAGGGCTGCAGAAAAATCACTGCACCCGAAAGGGAAAAACCCAGGGAGTTAAATAAAAGGAGGTAGGAAAAACCCAGGACCAGCCAATGGACAAAATAAAAAACGAATATGAAAACCAGCCGGAAAATACTAAAAGATCTAAAGAGGGCCCAAAAAGGCCCCATCTTCTCAAGCAGTTTATTTCGACAAAGATAAATAACTGCAAAAACAACTGCTAAAGGCAGCAGTATAAAAATACTTTTTTCCCATTCCAGAATATTTTTATCCAGAAAGAACATGCCGAAGCATCCGGCAAGCAGACCGGAAATAATGGTCAGGATTTGAGTAAATAAGGAGAGCAAGAAGACCCTGTCCGGCGCAAAACCCTTTTTCCATAAAAATCCGGCCGTACCCGCATGAGCCCATACTTTTCCGGGGATATACTTCATAAGCAAAGCGATATTTTTGCTCACAAAGGCCAGCTTGAGATTTATACGCAAGCCACAGATCAGAAGGACATACATCCAGATCACACTCCGCATAAAAAAGACAAAAAACAGCGAAAGGAGCGAACACAAAAAAAAAGGCCAGCTTTCAATTTGAGGCAGTGACAGCTCGCGATAACCATAATACTTAATAAATACGAACAATATCGCTATAAACGGCAAATATTGCAGTAAAGCAAAACAAAACTTTTTGACTTTTAGCATCACCTTGTGATCCTGGACAGTAAGAAAAAAGAAGATTTACGTATAAAGGTGACAACCAAATATGAAGGCCATTTCAATAGATACTGAAAAAGTATCAAGATGTCTTTTAGACCAGCAACCCAATCCCTTACTTTGTCAAGCTTAGATATACTATCACTCTCGTATTGACATGCATATCCCATTCTTGCCATTAAGTTTTTGCAATAAAACTCAACTAGCCTCATCTGCCATCTATTAAGCCTATTTTGAAATGAAAAAATCCTGCTTTTATCCGGCCTCAACCCGTTTCTTACAGTATTGACCTTAAATTTTGCATTGGAATACACATATATTGTCGGGGAAAAATTTTCCTCAAGCCCTTCAACCGAAACAGGCTTCAGATTCAAATAGGCAAGGAGCTCTTCTAACTGCTCTTCAAAGTCCCGGACAAATTCTTCATATTTTATTATCTTTTCGTTTTTGCCGCACCTGTTTTCCAGGCGGCTGACAATAGGGGCATTGTCCTTCAACCATCTTTTGCAGGCCCTTTTAACGCTGTAAGTATGCCTTTTGGAGGCCAGCATGGAAGCTACTACTGCCCGGGGATCGCGGTAAATAAAAACCCATTTTAGATCATCGTATGCCGAGTTTAAGAGTTCGACATGACGAATAAAGCGCGGGGTTTTTTGCCCCCAAAAACTGGCCCCTTTGTCCTCCATGGCCTGTTTATGGACTTGGTCAATCGCCTCCTCTATGCAATTAAAGGAAAAAGGCCGTCCTTTGTACCAGGATCTCAGTTGAGGCTCTTTGAAGAATAAAAAACTCAGATAACCAATGGGGATTTTGTGTTGATATCGCAAATAATCCACTAAAAACAAAGACTCGGTAGGAATAAAGACATCAGGGTGGGAATTGAGCAGTTCTTTTAGATAAGTTGTCCCGGAACGCCCTACACCACAAATAAAAACCTTCATATTCGACTCAATTCCAGTAACCGAATTTTTTCATCAAAGGGCCCAATTGGGTATTAACATAATCAATGTCTCTGGGATGCAAATCAGTTAAACCCTGTTTGCCCCGGGATACATTGGTAGGTTTTTTTATAAATTTGTAATTTAGTGAATCGCTTAATTCAGGACATCCCAAAAATCGTCTTACGCTATTGATCGCCGATAAGGCCCCTTGTTCATCCCTATCAAACAAGTCCTCAAACCTTATACACATATACCTTAGTAAGGGGTTGTAACTGTTTATACGCTCATTAACATAGCCCCATCTTCTCGCCAGGATACGCACCGGATCATCTTTTCTCCCAATGTCTTCCAGCCAGTATGGCATATACTTGGCGATTACCTTCTTTCTACCCCTCCAAAAGCCGTGATTCAAATGCGAGATAATATAAGAAACCGGATGCCTGACTATATGAATCACATTTACGTTATTTAAATATTTGCTGATCGCCGGTATGCAGCCAAACATAAAATTGTTCGACTCTACAAAGCTGCAACCTTTATTTCCTTTAAAATATCTCTTTCTGGCTTGCAGATACCTGTAGAATACAAACTGATCGGAAATTTTACCCTGAATATATAAATTGGATAGAATCTTAAATCTTCTGGAGGGCTTGGGCTCATGCAGACATATGTGCCGCTCACAGGTAGAATTTATATACTTCTCAAAGAAATGGGTGCCGGTTCGGCCGGTGGAAAGAATAAAAAACATCTTCTCCGGAACATCGTTGAACTCAGGCATCCTTTTTCGTTGTCTATCCTATTTGCTGTTTTGTTTCTTTTTCTGGTAGTATAAAAGTTTTTCCTGATTTTTCCTTATGCGGACAAACATGTCCGCCAGAAGCCCGACTGCCAGAAATACTATGCCCATGGAAAAAAGGAACCCGGAGGTGAACCCGGCCCAGAGGTGGCCGCTAAAATGGCCGGTATAAAAGTAGTGGGCCAGAAAGAATACACCCAGGACAAAGGAAGCGGCCAGAAAAGCCGCGGCGATAATGCCGAAAAATTGCAAGGGCTTATAGTCCCTAAAGGTCCGAAATATTATCTTTGCGGAATTAAAGGCATACCTGCTGATGCTCCCGGCCACCCGGGAAGAGCCGAATTCGCGCTCGCCTTTCACTTCCAGGGGCACCTCCATTATCACCAGGTCCTTAAAGGCCAGGTCCAGAAAAGTCTCCTGGGTATAGGTGAACTGGCCCATGAGATTCAGCCGCAGCAGAGCTTCCCGGGAATAGGCCCTAAAACCGCAGGAGACATCATAAAACCTCTGGCGGGTCAGCATACTTATCAGCCGGGACATGGCCCTGTTCCCGTACTTTTTAATAAGCGGCATCTCCGGGGTAAGCGAGGAATCGCAAAACCGGGAAGCGGTCACAAAATCCGCTTGCTTTCTCAGAATGGGTTCCACCAGGGAGGGAATGTCTTCCGGGTTGAACTGGCCGTCCCCGTCCATATTGACCACAATATCGCAGCCCCTGTTTATGGCTTCGGAAATCCCGGTATTAAAAGCGGCCCCCACCCCCAGGTTCTTGCCGTGGCTGACAACTGAGGCGCCATGCTCTTCAGCTATCTGAACAGTAGAGTCCGTGGACCCGTCGTCAACAACAATAACGTCCATTTTATCCACCCCGGGTATCTCCTCCGGAATGGCGGCGAGCACGCTTTTAATGGTTGCCTCTTCATTTAAGCAGGGGATTATCACTGCAAGGTGCATAAGTCAGTCCTGATCAGTAAAATTAAAATGCCGGGGAGGCTCCCTCCACCATATCCGCATCAAAACCCCGGCCTTTTGCGCTACCGCCGCTTAACAGAACATCCCCTCTTCCTTTCAATCTCTGCTGCAGAAAGGGCAGGAGCAGTCCTTTGTCCACCAGCCAGACCATGCCGCCTTTTTTATCCATATCGGCAAAATATCCGCCTATCCTGGCTAGGGGAAACTGTTTGAGCAGCCGGTCAGCACAAGTCCGGGCCTCTGCCTCTTCACCTGCGGCCAGATGACTTTCCAACTCAAAAAGCCGGGCGGGCAGATCTCCAGGATAGAGCCGGAGCAAACGGTCAAGATAAGACCTCGCCCGGTTGTATTTTTCAAGCCGATGCAGAACACACACCATATTCAAAAGGGCCTTTTTATCATCCGGAACCATACCTAGATATTTCTTTACCACCGGATAGGCTTGGTCCGGGCGGTTCATCCTGAGGAGGATAAAACTCTTAAGTCCCAACACCCTTTGATGGTCCGGATTGTCTTCCAAGACCATGTCCGCACGCCTCAAGGCCTTGCCCAAATCACCAACTTGCAGATAACAGCTTATCAGCCCCATCCATCCTTTTTCTGAGTCCGGATCGTATTTAAGAAGCTTATTATAATATTCTTCAGATTGTTCATATTTGCCTTCCTGCAAATACATATAAGCCAGATTGGTATATGCTAATATTTTATTTTTATCTTTTCTAACTGGAGTTCCTTTTTCTACCATTTTAAACAAACTCTCAGCCCTCTTCGGGTCATATTTCTTTACCAGCAAAGCAAGGTTGTTATGCGGCCTTGCGCTGTTCGGGGCTTTCTCAATCGCGTCTTCCCACAGGATTTTGTCGTTAGCCCAGGCCATATTGCGCACATATGTCCCCGTGGAGAACAAAAAGATAAGCAAAGCCGCAAAGCTAACCAGAAGCCACTGCGTGGGCTTCTTTCCTCGCGTCTTATAATAATTTATCCCCCGGGCCAGGGCTAGGGCAACCGGAAGAAACAAAAACATGGACGGCAGATAGTTGCGGTGTTCAAAAACGAGCTCCAGAGGGAATATGCTTGCTTCCACGGCATGATTTATAAAAAAGAACAAGACAGCAAAGGAGAGGAAGCGAAACTTGGTAATTGTGAGCAGACAGAAGATTATTGCCCCGAAAACCGTCAATATGGAGACAAACGTGGTCCAAGGGGAAAAGAGCGACGTGGAGAGAGGAAAATCATGAACCAGGGACAGCCGATCGGCGATGGGATAAAATATCTGGGACAGATAGAACAGGACCACCCTGGGTTCGGTCAAAAGCCTCTGGCCCAGGGTAAACGGCCTATCCTCGTATTGCCCGGCCAGATCCCCGAAATACTGCAGGGGATTGTCCCGCATTATCCAAAACAGGGCCGTACCGGCCAAAAGCAGCCCCGCAAGCGAAGCCAACGAGTACAGGGCAAATCTTTTGTTCCTTATCCGGATCATATCCTGGAAAAAGCAAACTTCAATGAGCAATAGGCCCAGGGGAAAGACAATGGCGTTTTCCTTGCTGCCCACAGCGAATAAAAAGCAAAACAAAACACCTGAGTATAGAAAAGCCTCTTTTATGCGGCTGGTACCCAGCCTTGCCCGCAGATAAAAGAAAATCCCCATAATATAAAACAGACCGGCCATAGAAGCCATTCTCTGGATTATATAGGTAACTGCCTGGGTCTGTATGGGATTTGTCGCCCAGAGAACTGCAGCCAAGAGGGCTATAAATTGCCGGTACTCTGGAGAAATATCCGAAGCGCGCGGGGCCTGAAGGATAAGCAGAATAGATAAGTACAGAAAAAAACAGGCCAAAATGTGCACGGCTATATTTACCAGATGATAGCCGGTGACATCTTTGCCCCCGAAATACCAGTTCAAAGCCAGGCTCACCCTGGCTACAGGCCGGTACAGCCTCTCTGTTTTCTGTTTGATCGTGCTCTTTTTAAGCTCCTTAAAGGTGGGATACTTTATGTGGACATTTTTGGCCCGGACTATATTCGGAATATCGTCAAAATGGAATTCGTCATCTATGGTATTGGCATAAACAACAAAAATCAGGATGGCTATCAGCCAGAAGACTGTGCACTTCCTGGCCGAAGCTCCGCTCGCTGGAACCGAAATATTTCTTGTCACTATTCCTCCGAACCCTAACTGCCGGCAGGTATCCCGGTAAGGCTCACTTTATCTTCTTGCCCATAAAGACTGCGTTGGCCCCCAAAAAGGCTGCCCCCGCCCAGGCGAACAAAACCGCGGTTGCGGTCAACGGCATGCCTAAACCGACCGGTTCATTGTACAGGGCGTATGCCCGGAAATTAAGGGCCTCCAGATTGGGGAACACATAATATACTGCGGTTAAAAGCGTACCCATCCAGTCCACTTCCGTAATCCGGGCATAACGAAGAAGGTCACTGCTCAAGTGCCCCAAGACATACACCCCGGCCAAGAAAAAATTGTGCGTAAACGGGGTGGTGAAGGTGGAGAAAAAAAGGCTGAATGCGGCAAGAAGGACCCATTCCCCGAAGATAAACAACGCAGCCAGGAAATGCAGCCCACTTATCTGCACCCGCCACAAAAAAAGCAGCCCGAACCAGACCAGGGCCAAAACCGCAAACAAGCAGGCCAAAACCGCTATCAGGCCCAGGTATTTCCCCAGCAAATACACAGGTCTTTTTATTGGCCGGGAAAGGATCAGATAGATAGTCTTTTTCTCCAGATCTATATTCAGATTCCTGGACCCAAAATACATAAGGCTGAAAAGGCCCCACAGGCCCAAGACCCAGAAACCCATATTCTGGATGACCCGTTTCCCTTCGCCCACGGCCATATTGCCCAGGACTATGGACAAAAACAGCATCACCACCCCGGAAACCAGGAGCATGTGGGCTGCTCTGTCCCGTAAAGATTCCCTCAAGACCAGGGTTGTAAAAGCCGAAAGCTGCCGCTGCATCATGTTATGCCCTTTTGCTTGCACTTAATCCGCATTTTTCCTCAACCCGAAAAGGACTTCTTCAAGCTTCAAGAGCTGGGGGATGACCGCATCTACAGTAATCCCTTCGGACAGGGCAAAATTCAAAAACTCGTCCTTTTTCTCCGGATCCAGATAAATCAAAACCCCTTTGTCCGGCAGGGTCTCAATTGCAGCTTTTTCTTGCCAATCTCCCAGGTCTTCAGCCGAGGCCGAGGTACAGATAACCCGGTACCCTCTTATCTGCCTGCGGACATCTCGTATATCTCCCTCCCACTGCACCCTGCCCTCCTGCATAAGTACGATCCGCTCGCACAAATCCTCCACATCCGCGATTATATGCGAGCTGAAAAGTATGCTCCCCCCCTGGTCCCGGAAGTCCCGCAAAAGCTGCAATATCTTGGACCTCCAGTACGGATCCAGACCGCTCATGGGCTCATCCAAAAGGAGGATGTCTGGGCCGTGGACCATGGCCTGGACCAGCCCCACCCGCTGGGCCTGGCCTTTGGACAGGGTCTTCATCTGCCGGTTCAAAAGCTGCTCGAGTTGCAGCTCCCGGATAAAAAAAGAGAATTTGTCCGTTATATTCGCGGGACTTAAGCCAGTTAGGGAAACTAGGAAACGCAGCCATTCCTTAACCGTTACATGGGGATAGAAATACTGCAGCTCAGTCAAAAGGCCTGTTTTCCGGCGCACGGAGATATCCGCGATCCTCCCGCCCGCTGCCAATACCTGCCCGCAATCCGGCCCGACCAGCCCAGCCCCGATCTTGATGGTGGTGGTCTTGCCCGCCCCGTTAGGCCCGACCAGCCCCACTGCCGCACCTTGGGGCAGGGTGAGGGAAACCCTGTTTAATATCCGTTTTTTGCGCAGCCAGAACCCGGTGCGAACGGAATAACTAACGTCCTTCCACTGCAGTGCCGTGTTCATCATCCTGCATAAGTTCCTTGAGTTTAATCTGTATGGCTTTGCGCTGCTTTGGATCTCCGGCCCGCTCCAGGGCGTCCCGCAGAAAACGCCGGGCCAGACGCCTCCGGCCCGCTTTTGTGGCCAGGGTGGCGCTCAGCCGGGAGAGATATTCGGGGGCGCCGGGCAGGGAAGCGGCCTTGTGCAAAATAGTGCCCGCCTGCTCCATATCCCCTTTATACTGCATGAGATAGACACCCTTGTAGAACGGGAAGCGCCAGACATCCGGGTGGCGCTCTATGGCCTTATCCAGGAACTCCAACCCCTTGTCAACGTCTCCGGCCTCCAGAGGAAAGATTATGGCCGCAAAACTATAGGGCCGCTTCCACTTCGGGGCCAGCTCAATGATCAATTCCAGATATTCATCCAAGAGGTCATACTTGCGGTCGGTTAAAAAATGCTCCCCAAAATAATAACAGGACTGCATCCACAATAGGTCGGCCATAAACTCGTTGTCCGCGGGCACAAATATCCGCAGCACCTCCGCGCTCCCCGGGATATAGGACAGCTCCCCGGCCCCGGGGAACTTTTCGCAGGGAGCCGGTCAACCGCCACCGTTATCCACGCGCCGATATTTATCCACGTAACCGGCCTGGAGCAAAACAGCTGCGCACACTGCAGCCAAAAGGACAAAAATCAGGGAAAAACGCTTCCCGGCCATAGCTCTCCTACAAAAACAGGGCCCCCTTAATATCTCATTTAAGGGGGCCCTTATACACCTATTGAGTCTTTATCAGCTCAACAGATTACTCACAGGCATTAGTTAAATTTTCCTGGGTTCCGTTGGCATACATCTCCCATCTGTCAGTCTCGCCGTTCAGATCACCCGTCCTGGCCACTGCAGTGAAATTCGTGGAGTTCGCGCTCTCAACCTCGTAGGAATAAACTTTATCCCCTTCAACGGTAAAACCTATATCACCCAGGTCAGTAGTAAAACTGTCATGCTCAGCCCGGAATGCCTCCTGGGAAGTCCGGATGGACCCCAGATTGGTCTTGGCCTCGCTCTGCTTGGCTTTGCATTGATAATTCATGTAATTGGGGATGGCGATGGCCGCCAAAATCCCGATAATAGCCACGACGATCATCAGTTCGATAAGGGTAAAACCCTTACTCTGCATCATTTTGCGCATAAAAACCTCCTCAAATTTATGGTTTAAAGTTTTCCTGCCTAACTTGTCAAATGCAGGTTCAATAATAATGCCAATATTTGCTTCATTTAATACCAGGGGGTTAAGCCAAAATACCTCGCATGGCCGGACAAATTTTGTCCTTTTACCGACAAACCTTGTCCTCAGAGCGGTCTAAAGCCCTCTGTAAGTCTCTATTCAAAACTACCTGATTTTCAACAAAAATAAAAGGGGAAAAGATAAAAAAAATAAGATCCGCGGCAATCCAGGGTTACCAGCGTACTCCAGCCCACTCGCGCTCCCCTGCTTGGACCAAGTTTATGCCCTGCCGCTGTCGCCTGAAAAGCCGTCGGCGTAAGTCAATTCCTCAACTGTCAGAGGAAAACCTGTCTAATTTGTTCAAAATATTGTTTTCTATCCACGTCCGATCCCACCATTCCACCGGATTTACCGGAGTCCCGGACACGAGCACCCCAAAATGAAGGTGATCCCCTCCGGCCAGCCCGGTGGCGCCGCTTCTACCGATTATCCGGCCTTTTTTCACCTCCTGCCCCCTTTCCACGCCGATCGCGCTCAAATGGGCGTACAGGCTCTGCAGGCCGAGGCCGTGATCAATTATCACCGCATTTCCGTATATGCCCATAAATCCGGCAAATACCACTTCTCCGGAGTTGGCGGCCGGGACCTGGGCCTGGGCCACTGAAGCCAGATCCACTCCCAGGTGTGTCTGTTTGTCTATTTCCTCCTGCTGATAAAAATAGGTTCTCTTGTCCGCAAAATCAGCCCGCGTTGACCCGCGCTGGCGGATAAACGGCCCGTCAATGGCCAGACTGCTGGCGGTTTCCAGGCCTATGCTGTGCAATCTTTCCCGATTTTCCCGCCTCAATTCCCGATTGACCTTCAAAAAAAGCTCCAGCAGGTCCTTCTCTTCAGGGAAATCGCCCTGGAACTGGGGCATCTTGGCCCGCAGAAAACTGTCCGGGATATTGATCCGGTCGGGCTTAAAGGTTTTAGCATTCACATAATAGTAAAACCCGGCGCTGTACTCATTTCCGGCCCGGTCCTCTGCCACCACCCGAGGGACATCTTGGTCCGGGTCTGCGTCATAGGGAAAGGAGAAAAGGCAGTAATAATGCCCATTGTCACCAGAATAGGCGGGGAAAAATCTCTCCCCGATCTTGACTCCGCACCTTTTTGCATCTTCGGAGACATCGAATACCGCCAGCCCGCTGCCGCCCTGGTTCAGATTGTGCTTGGTGCTGACCATGGAGACCATGGGCGGCTTGGTGTCCAAAACCATCTCTTTTTCCAGGACTCGGCTGTTGCCCTTTTTCCAATTGCTCCAGGAATTGTCCGTGCACACGGCCACAACCGTGAAATTACCCTGCTGCATTTCCTTCAGGGGAAGTTCGAATTCAAAATCCGCACGGTGCACGTCCTTGTCCATCTCTTCGGACAAAACCTCTGTCTCTGTATCGCCCTGGATGACTTTTATGTTCACAGATTTTATGCCCATGCCCGGATCAGCGGCCGCAAGCTCAAAATCCTCCCGGCCGTTGGTATAGACAGTGTCCGGGGAAAGGGTAAGCCTTGGATTGTCGCCCTCGGCGTTCAGGATATAGATAAGGATGCCGCCTAAGAGCAGCACCCCGGTGAGAACTATTAAAATATTTGTGGTCAACTTGGCTTTCATGCTATCTCCTTTATATTCTGTAATCGGATCCGGAATGTTTTTGTGGATAAAGGCCTGTGGTATTCCATTTTCCAAGCGGCTTCAATACTAAAAAGAGCGAAACCAGTCATGAACGAATCCCTTTTCTCTCTCTTTAAAGAGCCGGACCCGCAACCGGAAAAATGCGACCCGGTATTATTCGGACTGGGAGAATGATCATTTTCCCGGGCATAATGACACTAAAATTACAACGGTATACATAAGAGAATAACTCTTAAAAACAAGTATGCAATTTATTTTTTTGGGTTGCCAACTATCAAAAATTTTGATTAATGTATCCTAGAATTATTGGTTAAACTTTGAAAAGGAGATTCTCTCCTTTTCTCTCAAACATTGTCAGGAGGAGGGTATGAGTTTAACTAGACGTGAATTCGTCAAACTCTGCGGTGGCACCGTGGCCGGACTGGGCATTTCCCAGGTATTCAATCCCGGCCTTGTCAAGGCCATGGGAGACGCTGCCCAGAAAGCCCCGGTCATCTGGATCCAGGGGCAGGGTTGTACGGGTTGCTCCGTGTCCCTACTCAATTCAGTGCATCCCAGCATCAAGGAAGTCCTTATCAAGATCATCAGCCTGGAATACCATCCCACGGTCATGACCGCTGAAGGCGAAATGGCCTTGGAGAATATGTACTCCATCGCTGACGAGTACAAGGGCAAATTCTACCTTATCGTGGAAGGGGCCATCCCTACTGCGGACAAAGGGTTGTACTGCCGGGTAGGAGAGATCGGCCACGAGGAAATCACCATGCATGAACTGACCAGGGAACTGGGCAAAAAGGCGGCCGCTACTGTAGCGGTTGGGGCCTGCGCCACCTTTGATGCCGGCATCCCCGGCGCCGCGGGCAACGTAACTCAGGCCTCCTCGGTGAACAAAGTATTCGACGCCGACGGCATCAAGACTCCGGTAATAAACGTGCCTGGATGTCCGCCTCATCCGGACTGGATGGTCGGGACACTGGCCCACGTGCTGATGTACGGAGTTCCGGAGCTGGACAAAGACGGCCGTCCGGTCATGTTTTTCGGCCGCAACATCCACGACAACTGTCCGTATCGCAGCTTCTACGAAGAGGGTGAGATGAGTCCCACCTTCACTGAAAAAGAAGGCTGCCGCTACGAGCTGGGCTGCAAAGGCCCGTACACCAATTCCGATTGCTGGAAGCGCCGCTGGAACGGCGGTGTCAACTGGTGCGTGGAGAATGCGGTCTGCATCGGCTGTGTGGAACCGGGTTTTCCGGACAATATGTCGCCTTTCTACATGGCTGTTTAATTGAACTCTAGAGGAGGATTAAATCTATGAGTGGATGCAGAGCTAAACAGGCTCCGGCGGCGGCTGCCGCAGCCGGAAAAAAAATAAAGGTGGCTGTTGATCCGGTAACCAGGATCGAGGGGCACCTAAAAGTAGATGTGGAAGTCAAGGATGGGGTGATCACTGACGCCCACATCCACGGCGGGATGTACCGCGGATTTGAGCAAATCCTCAAGGATCGCGACCCGCGGGACGCCTCCCAGATAACCCAGCGTATATGCGGGGTATGCCCGACAGCGCACGCTACCGCATCGGTCCGGGCCCTGGATGATGCCTTTGATGTCAAGCTGACCACCAACGGCCGTATAGCCCGCAACCTGATCCTGGGGGCCAACTACCTGCAGTCGCATATCCTGCACTTCTATCATCTGGCCGCCCTGGATTATGTCAACGGCCCGGAAATGGCCCCATTTATCCCCAGATATGAGAACAACGACGTCCGCCTGGACAAAAAGACCAATCAGATCGGGGTAGATCAGTACTTAAAGGCCCTGGAAATCCGGCGCATCTGCCACGAGATGGTCGCCCTTCTCGGCGGGAAGATGCCGCACGTGGCCGGTATGGTTGTGGGCGGAACCACGCAGATCCCGTCCGCGGATCAGATCGTGGCTTACCTGTGGCGCTTCAAAAAGGTCATGTCCTTTATTGAGGACGAATACCTGCCGCTTATCTATACCCTGGCTGGAGCGTACGGCGATCTCCTGGAGACCGGGGGCGGATACAAGAACTGTGTGTCCTACGGGGTGTTCCCTCTGGACGATGCAGAGAACGAGTTCCTGCTCAAGCCAGGGGTCTTCACCGAAGGCAAGGACTACCCCCTGGATACGGACAAAATCCGGGAATTTGTTAAATACTCCTGGTTCAAGGATTCGGACAGCAACAAGCATCCCAGCGAGGGAGAGACCCATCCCCAGCCGGAAAAAGACGGTGCCTACAGCTTTATTAAGGCCCCGCGCTACAACGGCAAGCCGCATGAGGCCGGTCCTCTGGCCCGGATGTGGGTCACCAACCCCGAACTCAGCCCGGCCGCACAGAAAGCTGGCTTCAAACGCATGCGCGATCTTGGAGACAAGGCATTCTCCATTCTCGGGCGTCACGTGGCCCGGGCCGAGGAGGCCTTCCTAGTAGCCAAAGCGGTTTCCAAGTGGCTGGAGGAGGTAAAGCCGGGCGCTGAAACCTATGCCCAGACCGAGGTCCCGGAAAAGGGCGAAGGACTGGGTCTTACCGAGGCCCCGCGCGGCTCGCTGCTGCATTATATCGATGTCAAGGACTACGTGATCAACAAGTACCAGATCGTGGCCGCCACTATCTGGAACGCCTGCCCGCGCGATGACATGGGGCAGCTCGGTCCCATAGAGCAGGCACTCGTCGGGACTCCGGTACCGGATCCCAAATCACCGGTTAACGTGGGGCGGGTGATCCGCTCCTTTGACCCGTGACTGGGCTGTGCCGTGCACGTGCTGCACGCAGACACCGGTGAGGAATTCGAGATCGACAACATCTGTGAATAGTTTAACAGACAAGATCTATAAACCCGGGTATTGACTACCCGACAAAGGGCCGGTAATTCCGGCCCTTTGTTTTTTTAAATGCAAGCCGGGGGCAAAACAGACATGAAAAAACTGCTTGTTCTGGGAGTGGGTAATATCCTTTTGATGGACGAAGGGATAGGTGTGCATGCGGTACGCGAACTGTGGGACAAAGACTGGCCGGCGAGTGTCGAGTTCCTGGACGGGGGGACCTTTACCCAGGACCTGTTCTACCTGTTTGAGAAGTACGACCATGTCCTGGTTTTGGATGTGGTCAGGGCCGGACGAGCTCCCGGGACCTTATTCCGGATGGAGGAAAAGGACTTGGTGGAAAACGAAAAACAGGCCCTGTCCCTGCACGATGTGGATCTTCTAGACTCGCTGCGCATGGCCGACCTGCTCGGAAACCGGCCCACACTCACTGTGATCGGCATTGAACCGGAAAAAATCGACTGGGGCATGGAAATGACCGGCACCCTGCAGAACAAATTCGATGCCTTTGTCCTAAAGGCCGAATCCGAAATCAAGACCATTCTTTCTTCCTGGGAGACTTAGTAGACCGCCCTTAAATCTTCCAATAGCGGTAATAGATTAAAACCGCGGAGAAAACAGTGCCAAACAAGTTTGTCCTTTCCGTCCTGGGCCAGGACCGCCCGGGCATTGTCGCCCTGGCGACCAGAATTCTGGCCGAAAATGGATGCAATATCGAGGACCTGACCCAGACCATTCTGCAGTCTGAATTCGCGGCGATCATAATCTTCACCGCCCCGGACGGATCCACGCCCGCCAGCCTGGAAAAGGACCTGGATGCGGCTTTGGACCCGCTCGGTCTGAATATGAATATTAAGTCCATCCAGACCCGGTCCCTGGCCGAAAAACCGTTCCAGCCCTTTGTGGTCACCACCCAGGGGAAGGACCGGGTGGGACAGATAGCTTTGCTTTCCGAGGCCATCCGGCACTTTGACTGCAATATCACCAAAATAAACGCTATAAACCGTAGCGAGCTCTACCCGGACAAAATAGTCATGATATTTGAGATAGATGTGCCTTTGCATACAGATATAAACGAATTGAAAAAGGCGGTGGCCCAGGCCGCGGAAAATATGCAGCTTAGCTTTTCAGTTCAGCACAGGGATATCTTCGAAAACATCCACCGCATATAGAGAGAAAAAATGCTTTCCGAGCGCGAAATCCTTTCTACATACGAAATGGTCAAAAACGAGCATTTGGACGTACGCACCGTGACCCTGGGGATATCCCTGTTCGATTGCGTATCTGACGACCCGGGCCGCCTCCGGGACAATATCTACAACAAGATTGTCCGCCTGGCCCGGCCTCTGGTTCGCATCTGCGATGAAACCGGGAACAAATACGGTATCCCGGTGGTGAACAAAAGAATCGCGGTCAGCCCTATAGCCCTAGTGGCCGCGCCGTTTGATGCCTCGGAAATGGTTCGGCTGGCCGAGACCATGGATCGGGCGGCGGAAGAAGTGGGCATAGACTTTATCGGCGGTTTTTCCGCCCTGGTGGAAAAGGGAATGGCCTCTGGGGACGAGGCTCTGATAAGCTCCCTTCCCCGGGCCCTCTCCCGGACTTCCCGGGTTTGCAGTTCTGTGAACCTGGCCTCGAGCCGGGCCGGGATAAACATGGACGCAGTAGGACTTATGGGCGAAACCATCCGGGAAGCGGCCCGCCTCTCCGCGGATCAGGACGGCCTGGCCTGCGCCAAACTGTGCGTGTTCGCCAATATCCCTCAGGATGTCCCGTTCATGGCCGGGGCCTACCTGGGCGCAGGAGAAACGGACGCTGTGATCAACATGGGTGTAAGCGGTCCCGGAGTAGTCCGAAAGGCTGTGGACCGTACTCTGGAGGCCAACCCAGAGGCGGACTTGGGAGCTATCTCCGAGACCATAAAAAGGACCGCCTTCAAGGTCACCCGGGTGGGAGAGCTAATCGGTCGGGAAGTGGCGCAAAGACTGGGGGTAAGATTCGGGATAGTGGACCTGTCCCTGGCCCCGACCCCGAATGTCGGGGACAGCGTGGGCGAGATATTCCAGTCCCTGGGCCTGGAATCGATTGGACTACCCGGGAGCACGGCCATCCTGGCCATGCTCAACGATGCAGTCAAAAAAGGCGGCGCTTTCGCCAGCTCCTATGTAGGCGGGCTCAGCGGCGCGTTCATCCCTGTCAGCGAAGACTTAAACATAGCCGAAGCAGCGGAAAAGGGCCACCTGAGCCTGGAAAAACTGGAAGCAATGACCGCTGTCTGTTCAGTCGGTCTGGATATGGTTCCGCTCCCGGGAGACACTCCGGCCGGGACCATCTCCGCGCTTATTGCCGATGAAATGGCCATCGGAGTCATAAATAAAAAGACCACCGCCTGCCGCCTGATCCCGGTACCGGATAAAAAGGCCGGGGACAAAGTGTGGTTTGGGGGCCTTCTGGGTGAGTCCCGGATCATGGCCATCAAAGACGGGGACTGCTCAGAATTCATCCGTCGCGGCGGTCTTGTTCCGGCCCCGGTGCAAAGCATGACCAATTAGCCCTTGCGCCTAACATCTGATCTTGGTATTTTTAGTAACAGTTAACAGTTAACATTGGCGAACTGAAACATGAACACAATAAGGAGGTCGCAGGAATATGAGCGCAGAAAAGGTCAAGCCGCTACACGAGGAAAAGGAAGCTGAACCTACAGGCAAGGAAAAGGCTTCGGCCAAACTACCCCCGGCCTCGCCAAAGGACATGAGCAAGGTGGCCATTGTCATCTCCATCCTCTCGGTCCTTTTACTGGTGGTATTCTTTTTCAGCATGAACCAGAATCTGGAGGGACTGTCCGGCAAGGTCGAGGAAATGTCCGGAGTGCAGGACCAAATCCAGTCCATTGACAACAAGGTGACCGGGCTCGAGGAAGAAATAGACGGACTGCGCGATCTCCCCCAAACCACGCACAACCTGGTCCTGGCCGGTTCCCTGCAGGAAACCGCCCAGCAGATATCGGCCATAAACTCCCAGCTCAACAGCGAGGAGCAGAGCACAAAACTTACCCAGGCCATGGAACTCCTCCAGGAGGTGGAGGGGGAACTCAGGCCAGAGAACAATTAAAATAACGGCCAGAAGGCCTTGCCGGATCCGGCAGGGGCTTTTGGCCGCTTTGATTACAGCATCGCTCAAACAGCGCTACCCGGCGCTGTTTTCTCTTCTGCGAATTGACAATCCGTCCCAAATCTCCCGGAGGCAGCAAAGTGGCAAAAAGTTCAAATCGTTAGTACTGAAAAGTACGCTTCGGTCTAAACCTTCTTAACGCCGCACTCAGGATCCGTGTCTCTATTGCATTAAAAAGGATTTTTCAGCGCTCAGCTAAGCCTTTATTCCCAGCTCAAAGAGCAATCCGTCGATATACTGCATCATATGCGCCTGTAGTTCAGGGGTGGCATATCCCACACATTGGCAGCGCATCTTTTCTTCCGAACGAACCAGAAACTCGAGTTTGATGCTCTCGCCTTCCACCTCCATAGCCATGTAGTACGGAGCGCAAGTATCTGCGTGCTCTCTTCTTTTTGCGCTCAGCATCCGCTCCGGGACAGGGAGCTTGTACACCCCGGGCAGCCCGCCTTCCAGCTGCATCTCGGACAGCCTGTCTTCGAGCTTGCGGATATCTTCAGGTCTTATTTCGTCCACCAGGTAGCAGCGCAATTTTTACTCCTTGTCTTTTTTGCGGTTTTTGTGCGCCCCCTGCGGGATATCCTCCTTGTCCAGATTGAATATCCTCCGGGCCAAATGGATGAACTCCCTGGCCGAACCCTCTTCCTGGGCGCGACGTTTCAAAAAGACTATAGGCTCCCTATACAGCTTGCGCACCAGGGAAGAAGCCATGGTCTCCAAGGCCCGAACAGTATGTTCGTCACAATCCCCGATAGAGCGCAGGGTACGGTTCACTTCGCGTTGGGCGATCTCTTCTCCGCTGTTTAAAAGGGCCTGAATGGTCGGAGAGAGATCCAGCTCGTTCAGCCAGGCGGTGAATTTGTCCCTCTCCCCTTTGACTATCTCCCTGGCCTTGCGGGCCTCTTCCTGCCTCCCGGCCAGATTTTCCTCCACCACTTCCCTTAAGTCGTCAATATCGTACAAGTAGACATTGTCCAGCATATTCACGTCCGGATCTATGTCCCGGGGTACGGCTATATCAATGAAGAACATGGGACGATTTTTGCGCCTCTTAAGCAACTTTCGCACCTGGGCCGCGCTTATGACCGTAGAACTGGCCCCGGTGGAACTTATCACAATATCCACCTCTCCCAGCCAGTCCAGAATATCCTCGAAGCCCACAGCGCGGCCGCCAAATCTATCCGCCAGTTCCCGTCCCCGCCGCAGTGTCCGGTTGGCCACCAGAATTTCCGCTATCCCGCAGTTCAGGAGATGCGCCGCAGCCAGCTCGGCCATCTCCCCTGCTCCCACGAGCATGGCCTTTTTTCCCTCCAGTTCCCCGAATATCTTTCTGGCCAGCTCTACCGCAGCATAGCTTATGGACACAGCACTCGAGGCCACGGCGGTTTCCGTACGTACCTTTTTGGCCACGGAAAAAGACTTGTGTAGCATGCGGTTTATTACCGGACCGGGAGCACGGTGATAGACCGCCTTGCGGTAGGCGTCCTTGAGCTGCCCCAGGATCTGCGGTTCCCCCAGGACCATGGAATCCAGGCTGGAGGCCACGGAAAAAAGGTGCTCCACCGCCTGGCCGTTCTCCAAGGCATAGGCATGCTCCTTGAGCACGCCGGCTTCTTCCCCGCACTGTCCGGCCCAAGTCTCCAGGATTTCGGACACTTGCAAGGCTTTGTTTCTGTCGGAAACGCATAGCAGCTCCACCCGGTTGCAGGTGGATAAAACCAGGGCCTCGCGAACTGCCGGAAGGGAACGCAAAAGAAAGTTCGGATCCATATCCGGAAGGGCGAATTTCTCCCGGATATCCACATCCGCGCAATTATGATTAATGCCCAGCAGATATATCTTATAGTCCATTTACGGCCTGAAAGTATGGTGTGAGGGTAAAAGATAATTAATGCCCAAAAGGGAAACAACACTTACTGCAAACAAAAAAATGGCCAGTTTAGCCGGTTTCTTGCCCTGCCAGCCCAGGGCTATTCGCTGATGAAAAAGATAGCCGAACACAAACCAGACTCCGATGGTAACCACTTCTTTGGGGTCCCAGGAAAAGACCCGGTCCCAAGCTATGGCCGCCCAGGTATATCCAGCCAAAAGTCCCAGGGTGAAAAGGGGGAATCCCCACAGGACCGCCAGTCTGTTTACCAGGTCAAAGGCATTCAAAGAGGGCATCTCCCGGGAAAAAGCACCAAGAGGGGATTTGGTCTTGATCTTGCGCTCCAGAAACAAATAGGCGATGCCCGCGCCGCAGGCCATAGCCAAAAGGCCCATGCTGAGAAAAAGGGACCCGATATGCAGACAGAACCACAGCCAGCTCAGGGTATCCGGGACATTCAGCTTGACCTGGCTTACCGACAGGGAGGAAGTGAAAAGGACCAAGGCCAGCGGAGCCGCAGTCAAAGCAAGGAACTCCAGTCTTATCCTCCACCACAGGGCAAAATAGACCAGGATAAAAACCCAGGCCAACAGACTGAAATAGAACTGATTCTGGGTGAGTGCCTGGGCAGAGGGGAGATACAGTTTTACAGCCAGATCAAAGGAATGGAGGACAAAGCCGATCACAGCCAGGGTCACGGCAGTTTTCTTGACCTTTTTCCTGCCGGCCATGAATCCGCTCAGATACAAGACTGAACCGGCAAAATACATAAAGACAATGCTCAAATCGAACAGTTTAAACCAGGGCATGGACCATTTCTCCTATTTCCGGCCCGAGCTCGTCCGGAAGCACATTTTCCAAAATCCCAAAAAGCCCCTGTCGATCCTTATTCCGCAATGCCTCCAAAACGTCCTCCTCAGTCAGGCGGCGGAATATAGCGGCGTTTTTTTCCTGCTCCAGACCCAGGGAACATACTGGACCGCGCACAAAACGCAAAAGTGAGGCCAAAAGTGCATATTCCTCCCCGAATTCCCGGTCAAGTTTTTCCCGCACCCGCCTGGACAGGGCCGGACTTGCTCCGGCCGTGGATACGGCTATTTGCAGCTCCCCTCTGGTCAAAAGGGCGGGCAGGATCATGTCCCCCCCGTCGCAGGTGGCCACATTGCAAAATACTCGGTGTTCCGTGCATATCCGAGCGATACGCGCGTTTTCCTCTTCTTCCGGAGTACAGGCAAATACCAAGCTCACACCCTGCAAATGCTTGGGGGCAAAATATTCCCGCAGTATCCGCGGCCGGGCCTGGGCCTCGGCTGAGGCGGCCAAAATGCCTTCCATATCCGGGCTGGGGTCCAGGACTATTATTCCTCCCACCCCACAGGCGGACAGGGTCTTTATCTTCCTCAATCCCACCCGTCCGGCCCCGGCCACCAGACAAAAACGGAAAGTTATATCCAGAAAAACAGGGAAATAAGCCATTTGCAATAACTACTAGATCCGAGCCCGACTGTAAACCAGACTCCCGGATAGGCGGCCGTTTTCCAGCCGCTCCTTGACAAACCGCCTGTATTTCTTGCGCAGGCGTTTAACAAGGGAGTCTTCAAAACTTGAAGTGGATTTTTCCCTGTTCATTTTTAATACTTTTAATAAGGACTCTTGGCGACGGCGGGAGGCCGGCCTTGCCCTTTCGGACGGACAAAAAGCATCCTTGCGATTAAAGGTAAGCAGGCGTAGAAAAAGACGACAGACAAAAGCGTAATAAAACTATGCAAAAAGACTACCTGGTTATCCAACTGGCCAGAATGGGCGACCTGCTTCAAAGCAAACGCCTAGTCCTGTCCCTGGAGCAATCCGGCCGGGTGTGGCTTGTTGTGGATGACTCTGTTTGCGAACTGGCCAAGCTGATCTACCCCCGAGCACGAGTAATCCCCATCCCGGCCCATGCCAAAGGGGATAAGCCGCTTGAAATCCTGAGTCCGACCCAAAAAGCCGTGGCCGAACTCTCGGACGTCGATTTTGACTTGGTCTTTAACCTCAATTTCTCAGGTATCAATTTCGCACTCTCCCGCCTGTTTCCCCCGGAAATCATGCGCGGGTACTATACCCGCAGCGGGCAACAGCTGAAGAGCAAATGGACGCGCATGACCTTTAACCTGACCCGTTCCCGGGCGGCGGCGGGAATAAATCTTGTCGATCTGTGGGCCCTGCACGCCCCGGATCCGATCTCCCCGGAACAGGTCAATCCCCCGGCCGTGCCCCGAGGCAGAGAGCTGGCCGTGATCGTCTCCGGCCGCAGTCAGAGACGGTCCATACCCGCCTCCATCCTTTGCGGCTACGTCCGGGCCCTTAGCGAGAGGTACTCCGCCGCCTCTATAGTCTTCCTCGGCGGCCGGCAGGACAAAGACAAGGCCCGAGAAATAGCGGCCTCGCTACCTCGTAAACATGCGGACATAACCACGGACCTCACCGGTGCCACCGGATGGCCGCAGCTCCTAAACCGCCTGGAGCAGGCTGCAGCAGTGCTCACCCCGGATACCGGCCCCATGCATCTGGCTGCACACCTGGGCGTCCCTGTCTGGGCCTTTTTCTTTTCCTCGGCTTGGTGCTTTGAGACTGGACCCTATGGTTTGGGCCACAGGATATTGCAGACCACACCGGCCTGCGCCCCGTGCCTGGAAGACCGGAAATGCCGCTTCAATCTTGCGTGTCACGGACTTCTGGCCGAACCAAAGGTGCTCCGCTTTCTGCTCGGAAAATCGAACGAGCTTCCCGGAGACATACTCTGCCTGCAGTCTAATCTGGACGGGTTGGGGACCTATTACTCTCCGCTTTCCGGCACTGATCCCCGGCAGGAGGCGAGAAGGCAGCTGAGGTCCTGTCTGCTTTCCTATCACCGGCCGGAGGAGGAGCCGCCGGGCCCGCTCGAAACACAGACAGCCGGCCGGGTGTTTTCGGAAAGGGAGTGGATGCTCAGGGACTGAGACCGATCCAGTGCAAAAGAAAACACTGCTTTTCTCTTTGCTGAACAACTTGTTTTTGGCTCATGAACACAGCGTATGGATTTTTTATGCACAAACCAGTAAATACGGAGTCCTGCAAATGATAGTGGACAATTACGGACGGGGGGTCAATTATCTGCGCTTAAGCGTGACCGACCGCTGCAACCTGAACTGTTTTTACTGCCGGGACAGCCGGTGCATAAAGTTTCTGCCCCATGAAAAGATTCTGCGCTACGAGGAGATGCTGCGCATTGTTTCTGCAGCCGAAAAAACCGGGGTGGCCAAAATCAGGCTGACCGGTGGAGAGCCTTTTGCCCGGAAGGGGCTTTTGAGCTTTATCGAGATGATCCGCTCCGATCATCCGGACATGGACCTGCGGGTGACCACGAATGCGACCCTGCTTACCGGGAAGATGGACGGACTAAAGCGCAAGGGTCTGAAATACTTAAATATATCTCTGGACACTCTGAACCGGGAAAAATACAAAAAAATCACCGGTCGCGATCTTTTCCCCCGGGTTCTGGAGGCGATTGACGAGGCCCTGGAGCTGGGGATCCGGGTAAAGATCAATGCGGTCGCTTTGAAGGGAATAAACAACGGCGAACTACCCTCCTTTCTGCGCATGGCCCTGGAAAAGCCCGTGGACGTGCGCTTTATCGAGTTCATGCCCGTGGGGGGCAAAACCATGTGGAACCAGGACTTCCACTGGTCATGCAAAGACATCTTGGCCGAAGCAAAAAATCTGACTACACTTGAGCCGGTAACATCCAAGAATAAAACCAGCGGACCGGCCAAACTCTTTTCTTTGCCGGAAGGCAAGGGCCGGTTAGGGGTCATCTCCCCCTTGAGCAACCATTTCTGCAGTGAATGCAACCGGCTGCGGGTAACTCCGGACGGCCGGTTGCGCACCTGTCTTTTCTCGGACAAGGAATACCGGTTGCGCGGCCTGCTCCGCTCCCCGAAGATAAGCCAGGCCAAATTCACGAAGGTCCTGGAACTTGCGGGCAAAAGCAAGCCGCTCGGCTACAAGCTCTTGCGCGAGCATCAACACAATAATGAAAGCGTGTGCCAAAAGATCATGTCCGCCATAGGCGGATAATGCGCTAGGACTGCATTCAAATCCGAAAACCGTCACCTATACGGAGGAAAATAATGTCCATCTGGTACAACGAAGTCCGGGCCGAAATCGACCTCGAGGCCGTGAAGCACAATTTCCGTCTGCTAAAAGAAAAATGCCGCAACCCCATCCCGGTCATAAAATCCAATGCATACGGCCACGGCCTTGTTCCGGTGTCCAGAGTCCTGGCCGAACACGGGGCCGACTCTCTTGCCGTGGGCACGGCGAATGAAGGCGCAGCCCTGCGTCTGACTCCGTATGCGGGGGAAATAATCTCTCTTCTGGGACCGATCCGGGACCGCGACTACCAAGATATCCTGGATTACTCCCTCGTCCCGTTTATCGGCAGCCTGGAACATATGCGCAGGCTGAGCGAAAAGGCGGGAAAGAGCACAGTGCCCATAGCCCTTAAATTCGATACCGGGATGTCCAGACTGGGTTTTGAGCCGGACCAGGCAGACACAGTGGCCCGAACCCTGAAGGGGCTTAAAAACCTGAAGCCGGTCTATCTCTGCTCGCACCTGGCCGCAGCCGATGACCCCGGCGAACAGAAATTCACCGCTTTGCAGGCCGAGACCCTGCTCGGGGTAGACAACACTCTGAGAGAACAAGGCTTAAAATGCCGCATCAGCCTGGCCAATTCCGCGGCTGTATTGGCCCATCCGGACCTGCACCTGGATACCCAACGGCCGGGGATCTCTCTGTACGGAGGAAACCCCTTTTACGGCAACCCGTGGACGGAGAAAGGGGCCGCTCTGACCCAGGCCATGCATGTAAGCGCACCTGTACTGGAAATCAGGGATATCCGTCCCGGGCAGAGTATAAGCTACGGCCGCACTTACCGCGCCCCGCGCAGGATGCGCGCGGCCATTGTCGCCTGCGGCTACGCAGACAACTATTCCCGCGGCCTGTCCAACAAGGGATGGATGGCTGTACGCGGGGAAAAGGCCCCGATTTTGGGCCGGGTATGCATGCAGCTCACTGCTGTGGATGTCTCCCATATCCCAGAGGCCGAACCCGGAGACCGGGCCTACATCCTGGGTGGCAATGGGAAGTGGTCCGTGTCCGTGCATGAACTCGCGGGCTGGTGGGGGACCATCTCCTATGAGGTCTTTTGCCAGCTGGGCCAAAACCAGCGGACATATCTCGCCTAAAAAGCGAAAACTTATCCGGTCATGTGGATAATCTTCGCCTTTTTTACCGCCTTTTTCGAAGGGGCCAAGGACACACTGTGCAAGTATTCCCTGGGCTACACGCGGGAAACAACAATCGCCTGGGCCTGGAAAGTCTTGTCCCTCCCCTTTTTGTGGCCGGTGCTTTTGTTTATACCCTGGCCGGAGACTTTGTCCCCGCAATTCTGGCTGGCCCTGGCCGTGGGCGGCGGCTTGAATATAGCGGCCACATTCATGTATGTCCGGGCCATAAACACGGATGACCTCTCCCTGACCCTGCCACTTTTGAGCTTTACTCCGCTTTTTTTGCTCATCACCTCCCCGCTACTGGTAGACGAGTCCCCCGGGGGAATCCCCGGGTACGCGGGCATTCTGCTGATCGTTTGCGGCAGCTATATCCTGGGGCTGGGCAAGGGCCGGGGATTTCTGGCTCCGCTTTTGGCCCTCGTGGCCAGACCCGGACCGCGCTGGATGCTGGGAGTGGCCTTTATCTGGAGTATAGCCGCGAACATGGACAAAATCGGTGTCCGGGAGACCTCTCCGTTTTTCTGGTCCGCCTGCGTACAGACGGTGATCGGGGCCGGGATCACCCTGCCCCTGCTCTTTCGCCGCAAGAAAGCTTCCGTTAAAAAAGGCAGCATATATCCGCTTTTCTTTATCGGACTTTTTACCGCCCTGGGACTTTTGTCCCAGATGACTGCCATCAATATTGGCATCGTCCCGTATGTAATCGCGATCAAGAGGACCAGCATCTTCCTGGGTGTCCTGGCCGGGGGATTCATCTTCCGGGAAAAGGAATTCGGAAAACGGATAACCGGGTCTGCGTGTATGCTGGCCGGGATATTCTGCATAGCCGCGGCTTGACGCCGGCCCCAGTAGGAAATAGGTAAAAGTTGCAGAAAACTTTCAGACAATAAACCCTCAAGGATTTTTATACATGGGACAAAAAGATAAAATAAGCCGGCGGGATTTTTTCCGGGGAGTGGCCAAGAAAATGGGCTTCCGGGAGTGGTCGGCCGGGGACATGTCCGGGCTGCACCCCAAGCTCCGGGAAGCGGATGACCATCTCAAAAACCAGGATTACGCCCGAGCCAGGGAGAGCTACGACCGGTTTCTAGAAGAGGAACCCGCGCACATTCAGGCCCTGCGCATGGCCGGATACTGCTGCCTGCGGCTCATGCGTACCGAAGAGGCCCGCAAATACTGGGACGAGGCGGAGAGGCTCCGGCCCAAGGACGAATTCTGTGTTTTGTATCGCGGACTCTCTCACGCCAGGGAGGGCTCCCTGGATCAGGCTGTTGAGGCCTGGAAGTCATATTTCAATATCCACAAGCCCCAGATCCAGAGGGAGATAAACGTCACCCTGGCCTGGGTCGAAAACGGTGAGGAACTCAACCCTCAGGAGGTGGCCGACAGCATTGAACAGGCCATAGCCAGGCAGAAAAAAGGTCGCTCCGGATAACGAAAAAACAAATCCCCAAACCCTGCCTTGCCAAAACTAGAAAAGCACTTACTAATACTAATAGCCATTACTAAAAAGTGGGTCCTTGACATTAGTTGTGGTTTTCATCCGCTATGTCGGAGAGCCCTAAAAATGAGGTTAAAATGTTTTACACTATTCTTTTCACTATTTTTATGGGGACTTTTTCCCTAGCCGGGACCAGGGCGGAGGCACAGGGAGAAAAAAGCTTTGACGAGGCCTATTTCGCCGGCGGGTGCTTCTGGGGAATAAGAAGATGCCTTTCAAAAAATGCCTGGAGTAATCGAGGTTATATCCGGATACAGTGGCGGACATGTCAAGAACCCGAGCTATAAGCAAGTATGCTCCGGGGATACCGGACACAGGGAAACAGTCAAAGTCGTCTTCAGTCCGGAGCGAATATCCTACGAGCAGTTACTCAACAGATTCTGGGAACTAATCGACCCCACGGATTCGGGCGGCTCTTTCCTGGACCGCGGCTTTCAGTACACCTCGGCAATCTACTATG
>JBKHGE010000007.1:0-74076 GCA_046539845.1 Desulfonatronovibrionaceae bacterium | reverse complement strand
TGACTGACAAGGGCTTAGAGGCCTTCTTAAAGGATTGGGAGGAGATGAAAAAATAGGCTCTTCGACGTTTGATGTGGAATTTAATTTTTTGATTTAGTTTCCGATTTCAGTTAGCAGATCTCCAAATTATCAAAGAGGAGGATCTGCTTATGTTTTCCAAAGATATAATGACCCTTGGTCTTGGCCTGGAGAAACCCTGGAAGATAGTTGAGCAATGGCTTGAAACCAATAAATCTCCGCATGAGCTCCATATTCGTATCAGTGCTGACAGAGGCTCCAGGTTTCCCTGTCCCACATGTGGGGAAAAGTGCAAAGCCCATGACTTCAGGGAATTCACATGGAGACATTTGAACTTTTTCCAGCACCATTGTTATCTCACTGCCGATGTTCCCAGGATCAAGTGTCCTGAGCATGGAGTGCGCAGGGTTAATGTTCCCTGGGCCAGAGAAGGCAGCAAGTTTACTCTGCTCTTTGAACAGGCCGCCATGACCCTGATGCGGGAGATGCCTGTTGCATCTGCTGCCAGGATCATTGAAACCACTGACAAACGCCTGTGGCGTATTGTTCACCACTATGTGAGCAAGGCCATGGCCAACCTGGATCTTTCCGGTTTGACCGCTCTGGGCCTGGATGAAACTTCGCTGAGTGGCCATGAGTACATCACCGTGTTTGTCGACATGGACCGCACAGCCAAGCCGGTGATCTTTGCCACTCCAGGGAAAGGCAAAGGATGTGTCAGGGCTTTCAAACAACATTTGAAGAAACATGGAGGCAATCCAGACAATGTCCTTGAGGTGGTCTGTGACATGTCCCCATCCTTTCTCTCAGCAGCAGAAAAAGAGTTCAAGGAGGCACAGATCACAGTGGACTGGTTCCATGTGGTCAAGCTGTTCACAGAAGCCCTGGAAAAGGTCCGGCGCAATGAACAAAAGCAAGACGGTTTCCCCAAGTCTGTCCGCTGGGCTATCCTCAAGGGCCAGGAGAAGGAAAAAACAGTCAGACAACAGGAAGCCCTTCAGGAACTTGAGTCCAGTGGGTTTGCCACAGCCACGGCTTACCGGATCAAGGAACTGCTCAGATGGATTCGGCATTCTACCACTGTCCAGGCAGCCAGATGGAGGATCACACACTTTATCAGACATGCCGAAGAACAGGTTCAGGCTGATCCGCTTTTAAAGCCGGTAAAGACGGCATTGAAAACTTTCAAAGAGCTTGCAGTTAAAATTGCCAGACGTTGGGTGTCTAACCATACCAGCGCCAGGCTCGAGGGCCTGAACAGCCTCTTTCAGTCGGCCAAAGCCAAGGCAAGAGGTTACAGAAACGAAAGAACATTTATTTCAATGATATACCTGATTGGCGCTCCCATTGATAAGCTCCTGAAAGAAGCTATTACGGTACAGTGAGCGTTACATCAGGTATGTGGCAAATTCCACATCAAACGTCGAAGAACCAAAAAATAATCCGCTCGAGTTTTATAAGACCTTAAGAAGCGGCCTAGACGGCCGCTTTTATTTTTCCTTATTTATGTCCCATAATGTAAATTATGTAAACTTTAATTTTAACCACTGCAAATCCGGGGTAAAAAAATCAAATACATGGGAGACTTGGGGCTTGATAGCGGGTAAAATCTGAACTACCAAATCTAAATAAAAGGATAACTCATCCTTTGCAAAAACAAGCTCAAGCCAAGGGGAATACATGGACATAAAAATACTACAATTAACAACCCTGCTGACGTTGGTACTTTTGATCCCGATTGCTGCTGCCGCAGACGAACAAAAGGAGTTCTCGGAATGGCTGAAGGAGAAACAAGCCCTGGATGCATACGCCCGCACTCTGGATAACCAGGAGGACTCACCCGAGGTCCTTTTAGAAAGGTCACGGGCCCTTTTTAAACTTGGCCGGCTCAAGGAGGCCCGAAATCTGCTCGAAGGGAGTAACGCGGAATTCAAGGACACTGATCAGGGCCAGCGGCTCATCCTCCTTGGCCGGATCCACCGCAGCCTGGGTGAATACGAACGTGGCATAAATCTTATCTCTCAGGCTGCAAACTATTTTGACGCCTCGGAATATAAAAAGCGGATCCAAGATATTCCCGGACTAAGGGATCTCTTTGTCTGGACCTGGAAAAAGGCCTTCTGGACCGCCCTTACACCTTGGTCTCTGGAGGACGGCAAGCGGGATATCCTCTGTAGCTGGGCGGATGCCGGCCTTGTCTTCGACCCGGAATCGAAATTTTGGAAAAAGGCCCGGACCGTCTGCCGGGAGCTCAAAAAAGACGGGGGTCCCCTCCCCTCATCCCCGGCTATACCCGGCTACACCAGGGATGTATCCCGGCTCTTCGCCTACTGGGCCCTGCGGGATTTTGAAAATGCCAAAGAAATCTTAAACGAACTGGGAAATAAGCCCGAAGATGAGCTGTGGCAAAACCTTAACGCCGGGCTTAAATCCAACGACCCAAAGGGAAAAAACCTGTTCGCCTCTTCCGAAGACAATTCCACCCGCACGGACATGTTTTTCTCGGTATTTGGCTGGCAGCTCCAGGAACTAAGCCAAAAGGACAAATGGAGCATCTCCTATCCGGATCAGCCCGGCTGGAACGATTACCTGGCAAAAATAAGCTCCATGCCCCCGCAAGAGAGTTTGGATTCACTGCTCAAGGAATACGATTCTTCTCTTCTGGCTCCGGAGGTGAAATCTGCCCTGTCTCGGATGATTCTGGCCTATCGCCTGATCCTTGGGGACTATTACGCCATCGAGGAAGACAATCTTCCCCACGATCTGCCCCTGTGTCTGCAAATGGCCCGGGCCCTGGCCCGGAACAACCCCGAAGAGATACAGGTCGACCAGACCAGATATATACCCATGCTCCGGGAGATGCTCTTGGCCGCAGGCCTGGAGACCGGACTTTCCGGAGCCTATTCCACCTGGGCGGACAGGGTTCAGGATCCGGCGAAAGCCTCCCTTTCTCCGCAATCTTTGGATTATTTGGAGAACTACACCCGGCTGAGCCAAAACAAAAATTCTACCTCTAGTAAAGAGACCGCCTTCCTTTTTCCGGACACCCCGGCCGGACAGTCCGCCTTTCTTAATTTGGCCCGCCAAGCCTATGAGAACGGAAACAAAAAAGTTGCCTGGGAATACCTACAGCGGATCCGGGCGGAAAAGTTCCGGACTGAAAACGAGTCCGAGCTGCTGAAGGCCAAGGCCGGGATCCTTATGGATCTGGGCCGGGAAAAGGAATCCCTGCAGACCTATGCGCTCCTACTCAAACGCGATCCCGGCGCAGTGGATCCGGAAAAGCGGCTCAAGCTGGCTCTGGCGGCACAGCAAAAGGACCAGTGGGAATGGGCGGACAAAATCCTGAAAGATTTGTGGGAAAACAGACAAAGCCTCTCTTCGGGTCTGCAGGCCGAAATCCTGTTCTGGATCGGAGAAGGCCGCCAAATGCAGGGAGATATCGAAAAGGCAAAAGACGCCTATCTCCGGGTGGCCTGGGAATATACAGAAGAAAATATCTGGGCGCTGACCGCGGCTTACCGGGCCGGACAATTATATGAAAAGCAGGGTATGCTGGAAGCGGCCCAAAATCTGTACGAAACCGTGCTGGAAAACTCGGACCGGGACAGTCAGAAAAAGGCGGCTCGGCAGCGATTGGACTCGATCCAAGCGGCAAAAGAAAAACAGGGCGGTCAAGCCCCTCTTTTCTGATTCAATAACTCTTTCCAAATAAATAATAGAAACAAAAGGACCGATCATGAAATACATCATCTTTAAGGATTTCGGCGGGCAGGAAACCCCGATCATCTTCCCCAAAAGGATCAGGCACGAGGAACTTCGGCGGGTAATCCCTTACGTACAAGTGGTATCTGCGGGCCATATCCGGCTCACCTCCTCGGGAATCGAATGCCACGGCGGGTCAAAGGCCTTGAACGCGGAGTCCAGAGCAAAAGACAGGGAGTTAATCGAGGATGTCCTGCGCGAAGAAGGCAAATAATAGGGCCTTTTCTTGCCCCTGCGCTCAGGGTCAGCGGCTCCGGATGCAGGCCACAGACACTTTTTTTTCTTCCGGTGGTGCCTTGTCCCGCCTTACTCTCCCCGGGGCCGAGTCTTCCAACGCCTGTGCATCCAGAACCATTGCTCCGGGTACTCTCGGACCACCCTCTCCACCGCCCCGGTGTAAAACCCAGCGCATTTCCCGACCCTTTCCCGGAGATCTCCTTCCACCTCCCGGGTATCCAAGGGTTCCATGCACAAGAGCCTATACCGACCCCGGGGTCTGCGAAGTAGAAAGACCGGCCATAAAACGGCCTTGGAGCGCACCGCCAGAAGGGCCGGTCCGGTATTTACCGCCGCCTTTTTCCCCAGAAAGGAAATAAAACTGGCCTCGTGCCGCTGGCAGTTGTGATCCACTAAAAACCCGGCTGCTCCACCTTTTTTTAGATGCTGAAGTATCCGCACAGCGGAACCACGATGGGGCAAAAAGGAGAGCTTGGATCTGGTACGCAGATGCTGCATGACCCGGGCCAGACTATTGTCCTTGGGCAGGCGGACCGCTCCCAGTCCATTTTTGCCGGGCAAAAGCATTACCATGGTCGGACTCAACAGCTCCCAAGCGCCGAAATGGGCACTGGGCAGGACCAGAGGCCTGGGACTTGCAGCTATACGGGCAAGCATCTCCGGGTCGGATACCTCCAGATTTTGTTCCAAAAATCTGAAATCGAATCCAAAATACGGTAGTTCCATAAACGATTTCCCGGAATGAAGAAAGCTTTGCCCAGCTATGCGCCGGGCCTCCCTTGGGGATGTATTCAGTCTGTGTCTGACCGCCCGGAGGGCATATCTCCTCCTGGAAGGGGCAAAAAACCATATACTCCGTCCCAGCCCCTCTCCGGCACAGTGCAGCGCCCGTAAAGGAAGCATCCTCAGGCACAAGACCAGAAGATTATAAATCACATCACGCATGATAGCCTGACTTGCTTGCAATGTTTTAAAAAAAGGCTCTTCGACATAGAGTATGGATTTTTATGTTTCACCCGCCTGATCCTGTTTGACCAAACTTCCGGCTCGGAGTTTTCTAGCCCCCGCCAAAGGGGGATGCTTGCCCCCTTCCGGCACTCAGATCAAAGATCTGAGTGCCGGATTTCGACCTAATATTATAAAGGGCAAGAAAACGCTCGAGCCTCTCGTTAAAAGCATCAAACAGGATCAGGCGGATGAAATCCTCATCCAACGTCGAGGAACCTAAGAAAGCATCAGCCCCTTGGGCAAAATAAAGATTATAGTTAAAAAAAATTTATTAACCGGTCCAAAACCTAAAGCAGAGCTTTAAGTCTTTCTTCCAGCTCCTTGCAACCGGTCTGCAGGGCGGACACGGTTATCTCCGTGATTGAAGGGGTATACGGATCTCCGTAACGAACATAAATCCTGGAAAACGGATACGGAAGACAGAATTTATCCCAACTTCTTTTAAACACATATTTTTTGGGCATATGCACCCGGACCGGGACTATTTGCGCACCGAACCTGGCAGCCAGATAAACCGCACCCGGCTTGACTTCGTGCCTGGGACCAGTGGGTCCGTCAACAGTAAAAATGATCTCACTTCCCCGGCGCATGGCTGCCGCGGCTGTCTTGAGCGCGCGCAGGCCCAGCCTGGAACTGGACCCTCTGGCCAGACCGTACCCCATGCGGGCCATAAACCAGGCCAGGATCTCCCCATCTTCACTGGCACTGACCACAGCGGTCATATCTTCGCCTTTGTGCAGCCAAAAAAGCGGGAACATCTCGCTGTGCCAAATGGCATAGACCATCGGGGCCTTTTCTTCCCGGAGCTTCAGCACTTCAGAGAAGTTATGGCGTTGGTATCTGAGCGTAAAGCTCCAAGCGCTAACCGCCGGAGCGAGTATAGAAGCTGTTATTTTGGGGTTTAAATGCATACTTGTTTTCAATCCAGTTTTAAAACACTCAAGGTGCGGCCGTCGCCAAAATAGGTTCAGCCGCTTTGCAGCTGCTGCAAAAGCTCTGCGGCCCGGGAATGATCCGGGTCGTTTACCAACGCAATTTTGGCATACTGCTGGGCTTCCGGATATTGCTTGCCACCGTGGTATACAAGAGCGATATTATACGGGATGTTGGCATCATAGTTTAAGAGTTCCGGACTGCTCTCCAAGGCCTTCTCTATCTGCTGTACCGCTTTATAGTACTGCCTGCCCTGCATATAGGCCATGGCCATATTGTACAGTATTCCCCCGTCATTGCGGCTGACCTGGAGTGCGCTGTTATAATTTTTGACCGCTTCTTCCCATTTTCCCTGCTTGCGCAGGGCCAACCCGATTTCATTGAACATCCACAGGTCTTCCTTGCTCAAAGAACCTTTCTTAAGCTCCAAAGCCTTGTCCATGTACTCCAGGCTAAGTGAGGAATCAATACCCCGCATCCTCTTGCCCACCTGCATCATGGTATTGCTCATAAGATCATTGGCGTTTTTGCGGACCAAGCGCAGGGCGTCATCGTAATAGGCCTTGGTATTGTCCACGTCTCCCAGGTCCGCATACGCGTCCCCTATGGACAATTTTCTCTCGTGGTTCAAGGGCGAGATTTTGTCCAGTTTTTTCAACACCTCCAGCTTGCGTTCCTTTTGTCCGGTTTCCTCATACAATTGGACCAGCCTTTCCAAAGGCTCCAGGTACATGCGCGCATTCTGGGTGGCCTTTTTGTATCTGGCCTCGGCTTCCCGGTAATCCTTTTCACATTTATGGATGTCGCCAAGGAGGATATTGCCGATAGCGCTTTCCGGGCTTATTTTAAATATCTCGTTGACCACTATCCGGGCCGGGGAATATTCCCCGGCCGCGATCGCCTCTTTGGCCTTGTCCACCATTTGGCGCAGGTTATTCGGTTTCAGGGTAAAAGCGATCTTCTCTACTATGGAATTGACCGAGACCGGCTTGATAATAATATTATCTGCGCCCATCTCGTGGAACAAAAACAAAAGCTCCCTGTCCACCTCAGTACTTATGCAAATAATAATCGCCCGATCGCCAACAAACTCCTTTACCTGCTTGAAAAAAACAGTGCTGCTCCGGCCTTCAATGCTGGCCTCGACAAAGAGAATAAGCCTTTTATAGCGCTTCAAAAGCGAGCTGGTCTGTTTTACGTAGCTTTCTATCTCATAATGAGTATGCAGGCTGTCACTGGAAATCCCCAAAGACTTGAGACAGCCCTTAAACATCTTGATAAACCCGTTATCATGGCTGACCACCAGAAAACCGCCGTTATCCTGGACAAAATAGCGAACCACCTGATCCAGGGTATCCCTTTTAGACATCAGCACCCTCCTCTCTTTTGCATCATCCCGGGGCCGGGTAAAATAGCCGGCCCGTCCCTTTTCCAGTCCATACCTAGCTAGCGACTTAAAAAATACCTTGGGCCGCAGGCCACTGACATGATCATCAGGCACGAAACAAAGAAGTCCCAGGCCTAAGCGTACTTATCCGCACCCAAGACTTTTACTCACTGCCTGTTTGCTGTTATTGAAAAATTTAAGACCGACCTGCTAAGGATTTTTCCGGATCAATCTCGGCAACAATAATTATGAGAATATGCCAGCAAACACTTCCTTGTGCAAGGGCTCGGCAATGCAGGATTTTTTGGGGTTTTTCGACAAATCAAGTGGATTTTTTATGTCTTTGCCTCGCCCTGCTAAAGCCGGGACAGAAAAAAAGGGCCGCAGCAATGCTGCAGCCCTTAGAAAATGGCGGGGTCGATGGGACTCGAACCCACGGCCTCCGGCGTGACAGGCCGGCGTTATAACCAGCTTAACTACGACCCCGAAATATTGATTTTTTTGTCCTGTGGTGGGCGGAACAGGGCTCGAACCTGTGACCCCCGGCTTGTAAGGCCGATGCTCTCCCAGCTGAGCTATCCGCCCGCAACGGAGTTCACTGTTTATATACAGCACCCGGGTTTGTCAACAAAAAAAATCACCTTTTTTGCCCGGCATTCAATTCCATTAAACGTATATATTTCTGAAAGGTATAGAAAAAAGAATTAACCGCCAAGACAAAACCGGCCCTGCCGTCCAAAAGGCCCAGTTTCAAGATATAGATTTTGAAAAACCTGGCCATAGCGTGCAAAAATGCCCGGACAAGACCGGATTTCTTGCCTTTGTTCCGCATTTCCTCGGCCGCTACCTGACTATAATAGTTCATCTTGGCCACATGCTCACGCAGATCCGAATAAGGATAATGGATTATATCCCCTTTCAGTTTGGCGGTTGCCCCCCGGGAATGGAAGCCGTAATGTGGGCCAGAGGTATGAATATCCGTATCCTGTACACGAAACACCCGCAGCAGAAAATCCGGATACCAACCACAGTATCTGAGAAAGCGGTCAAAATAATACGACTTACGGGAACAGAAAAAACCAGAAAAACCGGAACCAGACTCTGAAGACAGCCAGGTAATTATCTCTTGTCTCAACCTGTCGGAGAGGATCTCGTCCTGGTCCAGAGAAACCACCCACTCGGTAGACACCTGCCCGAAGGCAAATCTGAACTGCTCCGCAGGCCCCGGCCAGGGGTTGACCAGGACCTCAGCCCCGCATCTGCGGGCTATATCCGCGGTCTTATCCTCGCTCCCGGAATCCACGACCAAAAGGTGGCAGCAGAAATCAAGGCTTTTCAGGCAATCCTCCAGCCATTTTTCCCCGTTCAGGGTCAGGACTACTCCGGTGGCCGCAATATTCATCCCCCATCCCCCAGGACAATGCGCACCGCCCTGACCACATCCTCGGCATCCCGGTCCGTGAGCCGGGAGGACATAGGAAGACTTACCGTCTGCCGGCCAATGTGGGCTGCCGCCGGCCAGTCTTCCGGACGCCAGCCGAACCGGTCCTGATAGTATTTGTGCTCCGGGATACTCAGGTAGTGGACCCCGGTCCCTATGCCCTGTTCATGCATCTTCTGTAAAAAATCATCCCTGGTGATCCCGGTCTTTTGCGGATCGATCAAAACAGTATACAGATGCAGGGCATGTCTTTCCTCTTCTCCCCATGCAGGCGGAAGGCCGATCGGCAGTTCACTAAGACGGGTATTGTAGAAATCCCAGATTTTTCGGCGCCGTTTCCAGTTATTCTCTAGTTTCTCCAGCTGGTGCAGTCCGAGGGCGGCCTGCATATCGGTCATATTGTACTTGAACCCGCATTCAGTAACCATATAATGTCGGTAACCGGAATCAGAGAACCTGCGCCAAGCGTCGCTGCTCATTCCGTGCAGGGCCAACACCTTAAGCCGGGCCGCATAGTCGTTGTTCGGGGTGAGGATCATCCCCCCCTCTCCGGTCACCAGGTTTTTGGTCACATAAAAGCTAAAGCAGGACAGGTCCCCGAAAAGTCCGCATTGAGTGCCCTGGTACGCAGACTCAATCGCGTGGGCGCAGTCCTCGATTACCTGTAAAGACTTATTCCCGGCCAGATCCATGATCCTATCCATCGCGCAGGGCCGGCCGGCAAAATGGACCGGCAGCACCGCCTTGGTCCGCGCAGTTATCTTTTTTTCCACTTCCGCCGGGTCTATATTCATAGTCTGGGGATCCACATCCGCCAAAACCGGAGTGGCCCCGGAATGGATAATGGAATTGACAGTGGAACAGAAAGTAAGCGGAGTGGTAATCACTTCATCCCCGGGACCTATACCGGCCACTATCAAGCTCAGGTGCAGGGCGGCGGTGCAGGAATTAACCGCCACCGCATAATCCGACCCCTTATAGCGGCAAAAATTCTCTTCAAAACGGGCCACTTTAGGTCCGGTGCCTATCCAGCCCGCTCTCAGACTGTCCACCACCTCGGCCACCTCATCCTCTTCAATATGGGGCGCGCCGAAAACTAAAAAATCGTCTCTCCTGCGCACCGGATCAATCATTTCTCACCCCGCTTAAGCACACGGCTCATCTCCTGCCAAATCCGGTCGGATATCTCTTGAATATCCCCGGAGGCATCAATAACTCGAAAACGGTCCCGATTCAGGCTGGCCCAAGTCAAATACCCTTCCCGGACCCGGTTGTGGAAGGACAATTCCTCGGCCTCAAACCGGCCTTCCTCGCGAGCCAGATTGTCCTTTATATTTCTGGCCCAGGCCCGTTTAAGGCCCATCTCCGGATTCAAATCCAATAAAAAAGTGAGCCCGGGCCAGAGTTCACGCACTGCCACATCATTGAAACTGTGCAGTATACTGGGATCCAACCCCCGGCCGTAGCCCTGGTAGACCACAGTAGAATCCGCATAGCGGTCGGAAATTACTGTTTTGCCTTTATCCAAAGCAGGGGCAATGACTTGATGCACGTGTTGGGCCCGATCAGCCATATATAAAAACAGTTCCGCCTCCCTGGTCAGGTCGCTGCTGTCCACAGAAAGGAGGATGCGGCGTAAATTGCTGCCCAGACGGCTCCCACCGGGTTCCCGGGTGGTGACCACCTCCTGTCCACTCTTCTCCAGCCTTTCCCGGAGAAGGCCCACCTGGGTGGACTTGCCGCAGCCCTCTACTCCTTCAAAGGTAATAAACATGGCCCGTCCTTTTTCTTTTTGGCTTGTTTTTTCTCCGGGCTCGGAGAGGGGACCGGGTGATACAGATACCTGCCCAGGGGGCGGTTGAAACCGGTCCATCTTTCGCCCTCCTTTGAATCCAGATCCGCGTATGAGCCGCGCAGAGTGTTCAGCTTGGCGTCCATATTATCCGCATAATGCAGGACAAACGCCTCTCTGGTTTTGGGCCGCTTCGGTGATCCGTATTCAAATTCACCGTGATGACTGACGATTATATGCCGGAGATGCAAAATGAGTTCCGGATCCAGGTCCCTGCTCTTTTCCAGATACGGTTCCAAAACCTGCAGTCCAAGGATTATATGCCCGAGCAGCTGCCCCGCGTCGGTATAGGTCCGGCTTAGCCCCGGGGTTATCTCATAGGCCTTGCCCAGGTCGTGCACGGCAGCGGCCAAAAGAAGGATATCCGAATCCAGCTCCGGATATATCCCGGCGCACTGTTTGCAGATCCTGCAAACTGCCAGGGTGTGCTCCAGAAGACCGCCCATATAGGCGTGATGGATACTCTTCCCGCCCGGGGCGTTGAGCATGGCCTGTTTTATCTCCTCGTCCCGGAAGATTCGGCGGTATAAATTTCTCCAGGGCTTGTACTGCAGATTGTGATGCAGAAAATCGCAAAGCTGAGCAAACAGCTCTTCCGGGGGAGGGTCGGAGACCGGCAAAAATTCCTTCCAATCCGCCTCGGCCGGATCCACGGTCTCCAGATGCTCAATATTCAGCTGCAATTCCTGGCCAAAGGCCTGGACCACCCCGCGGACAAAAACAATACTCTCTTCCTTAAGCACGGCGTAGTTCTGACTGGCCGGGCTCCATATCCGGGCATTCATCTCCCCTGTCCTGTCCACCAGAACCAGCTGCCAATAAGGTCCATTTCTGGCCTGGGCCCTTCTGGCCCTGCCCAGGGTAAATAGATCTTCCAGTTTCTGACCTTCGCAAAGTTCACTTATATACTTTTTTTTGACTCTCATCTGTTGCCAATCCCGTATGCATGCGTTAAGGGCCCGAATTAGCCAACACTATCGCCATGCGGCGCAAAGGGGGTGGTCGGCAGGTGTTTTGCTGGGACAAAACACCCTGAGTGCAGATATTGAAACGCAAAAAAACTACTTCAGCGTAAATATCATGGCAAGCTTTTATTATTCTATGCTAACTTTGTCAAAAATATGAGTAAGATATGAGCAAAAAAAAGGGTCAAACCCAGGTTACTGTGTACAAGGACTGGTGCAAGGGATGCGGTATATGTGTAGCCTTTTGTCCGGCCCGGGTCCTGGAGCTCAACAGCCAAGGCAAGGTGAAAGTGGTCCGTCCCGGGGAATGTACCAACTGCGGATTCTGTGAGCTGCACTGCCCGGACTTTGCCATCTCCGTACGCCCCAGGGAGGAAATCACCCCTTACGAGGCCTATAACGGACACGGATCCGGGAACAATATCCAGGACAACCAGCCAAACGAGAATTAAAAAGGCATGATCATGACCGCACGCGAAAGAAAAGAAAAAAAGACCCAAATTTTTGCCCAAGGCAACGAGGCGGTGGTCGAAGGAGCGCTTATCGCCGGATGCACTTTTTTTGCCGGTTATCCCATAACACCTTCCACCGAGATAGCTGAAGGTATGTCCGCAAGGTTGCCGCGGACTGAAAACGGAGTGTTTATCCAAATGGAGGACGAAATTGCCGGGATGGGCGCGGTAATCGGGGCCTCCCTGGCTGGCCGCAAGGCCATGACCGCCACCTCCGGCCCCGGATTCTCCCTGATGCAGGAACATATTGGATACGCCTGCATGGCCGAGATCCCGCTGGTACTGGTCAACGTCATGCGCGGCGGACCAAGCACCGGCCTGCCCACCAGTCCGGCCCAGGGGGATGTGCAGCAGGCCAGATGGGGAACACACGGGGATCATCCGATCATTGTTCTCTCCGCCTCAGACGTGCAGGAATGTCTGGCCATGACCGTAACCGCATTTAATTTCGCCGAGAAATACCGCACCCCGGTTATTCTGCTCTTAGATGAGGTCACGGCCCATACCCGGGAAAAAATAACCGTTCCCGACGCCTCGGAAACAACCGTGTTTTCTCGGGTCGTGCCAACCATGCCCCCGGAATGGTATATACCCTATGAGGAGACCATGCGCGGAGTTCCGACCATGCCTCCCTTGGGGTATGGATACCGCTATCATGTAACCGGCCTGACCCATGACGACCACGGTTATCCCACTTCCCGGCCCAAGGAAGTGAAAGACTTTATGGAAAGGATTTTCCGGAAGATAGATCAGTACTTCTACGACATCCAGCTGACCGAAGAAGTGGATACCGAAGACGCTGAAATCTGTGTTGTGGCCTTCGGGTGCGTGGCCCGGGCCGCAGAACTAGCAGTGCATCAAGCCCGGGAAAGCGGAATACGGGCCGGCCTGCTCAAACTGGGAACCCTTTTCCCCTTTCCCCGACCAGCGGTGGAAAAAATGGCCCGGCAATGCAAGGCCCTGGTGGTCCCGGAAATGAATATGGGCCAGATCTCCAGAGAAATAAAAAGGGTGAACCAGGGCATAACCACGGTCAGGACCCTGAACCGGGTGGACGGCAAGACCATTGCTCCGGCGGAAATACTCAAGCTGATACAAAAAGGATAAGGCCATGGCCGAAGTAACCAAGCTTATACACAAGTACCTGCGACATTCCAAAAAATTTCCGCATGTCTACTGCCCGGGATGCGGACACGGGATCGTTCTGGGCTCGCTCATCCGCAGCATTCACGCCCTGGAGCTGAAAAAGGACGATGTGGTCCTGGTGGCCGGAATCGGATGTTCCGGGCGCATGGCCGTGTATGTGGACTTCAACACAGTGCATACTACCCACGGCCGGGCCCTTTCCTTTGCCACCGGAATAAAGCTGGCCAACCCCAAGCTGAAGGTGATTGCGGTCATGGGCGACGGAGACGCCATGTCCATAGGCGGGAACCACCTCATCCATGCGGCCAGGAGGAACATCGGGGTAACCGCTCTTATCCTGAACAACGGGATCTACGGCATGACCGGGGGGCAGAGTTCATGCACCACTCCCCGGGACTCGTTCTCCTCCACTGCTCCGTTCGGGCATATGGAGCATGATTTCGATCTGGTCAAGCTGACCGAGGCCTGCAAGGCCAATTTCGTAGCCAGGACCACAGTCATGCACGCCAAACAGATGGACAAACTGCTTATGACTGCCATAGACCAGCGCGGCTTTAATCTGGTAGAGGTTATGACCCCCTGTCATACGCAGTACGGCCGGAAAAACGGGTTCAAGACCATAGTGGACATGTACAAATGGTACAAAAATACAGCCCTGAATTATGATAAATACCTGGAACTCCCCGAAGACAAGCGCAAAGGGTACTTCCCGATCGGCGTGTTTTCGGACAACAACCAGCCCGGATTGGAGGAGCGTTACGAAGAGCTCCGCCAAAGCCTGGCCGGGGGAGGCAAGGGATGAAAAAGCAGGAAATTAAGCGCTTCGAAATCCGTCTTTCCGGATTGGGGGGGCAGGGAATACTCACCCTGGGCAAGATCATGGGCCAGGCCCTGGCCATTGAACACGGCCTGAACGTGACCCAGACCCAGAGCTACGGCCCGGAAGCCCGTGGCGGAGCCAGCCGCTCCGATCTGGTCATAAGCGGGTCCAGGATAAGCTATCCCAAGACCATCAATCTGGATATCCTGGTCGCTTTGAGCCAGGAGGCCTGCAATCAATATTTCCGGAACCTGAAAAGCGAGGGCAAGCTGGTCGTAGACACCTCCCTGGTTTCTCAGACCCCGACCAACAGCTATTGGGGACTCCCCTTTACCGAACTGGCCAGGGACAAAATCGGGCTCGTTCAGACCACGAACATTGTCACCCTGGGCGCATTGACCCATTTTCTGCCCTTTATGCAGGCCGCTGCAGTCAAAAGGAGCCTTAAGGCTACCCTTCCGGAGAAGATATTGAAAATAAACGAAAAAGCATTTAATCTGGGTTTGAACCAAGCCAAAAAACAATACCCGAATGCTGGGCAATCATGGACATCCTTCTAACCAATGACGATGGGATACATGCCCCCGGACTGCGGGGCCTGCACCGGGCCCTGCTCACGGCCGGATACAGGGTATATGTGGTCGCTCCTCTCACTGAACAGAGCGCAGTGGGCCATTCAGTGACCATTTTTTCTCCGGTCCGGGTCCGGGAAATACGCGAAGACGGCTTCTCCGGGATCGGCCTCTCCGGAACGCCTGTGGACTGCGTCAAATGGGCCCTAAGCCATCACCTGCAAAGCAAGCCGGATCTGATTATATCCGGAATCAACAACGGGGCCAACGTGGGAGTGGATATCCTGTATTCCGGGACCGTGTCTGCAGCCACCGAAGGTGCCCTGGCAGGCATCCCTGCCCTAGCGGTCTCCCTAGACGAGTTCACGCCGCGGGACATGTCCGCGGAAGCGCAGTGGACAGCCGGTTTGATTCCCGATCTGGACCGGGAGACCCTGCCCGGTCGCTGCGTCTTGAATATCAATTTCCCCTCCGGAGGAGCGGCGGCTTCGCTGGGGATCCGCGTTTGCCCCCAGACAGACGCGGTCTACAACGACGTATACGACCAGAGAAACGACCCCCGCGGCCGGCCGTATTACTGGCTGAGCGGGGATATACCCATGCACCGGGTCCATGCCGGAACAGACAGACACCTGCTGACTTCCGGTTATACGACCCTTACCCCGCTCAAATTCGATTTGACCAATAAGGAGGCCCTGGGGAAGATCAAAGTCATGTTCAAAGACAGATCCGCATAATCAGGCAGAAGATCAGGGCCTATCGAAGTCGCAAACGATTTTGGCTATATAGCTGCTTCCGGACCGGGACTCGGCCGGGTCAAAAAAGGCATACAATCTGTTTGAGCACGTGTATAAACCAAATAAAATCAAAGGAGAATCAGGCATGCCACTCACCTCGCCGAAAGAGATGTTCGCCCGGGCGTACAAGGAAAAATTCGCTGTGGGCGCCTTTAACGTAAATAATATGGAGATCGTGCAGGGAATCATTGCCGCCGGGGAAAACAAAAAATCCCCGCTTATTCTTCAGGTCTCGGCCGGGGCCAGGAAATACGCTGGGCAGCACTACATCATGAAACTGATGGAAGCGGCCCTGGAGGACACGGATCTGCCTATCGTTCTCCACCTGGATCACGGCCAGAACTTTGAGATCTGCAAGGAGGTAATAGACGCCGGGTTCACCTCGGTGATGATAGACGGGTCCCACCTCTCCTTTGAGGAAAATATAGATTTGACCGCCCAAGTGGTGGAGTACGCCCACTCCAGGGATGTCTGGGTGGAGGCGGAACTGGGCCAGCTGGCCGGAATCGAGGACGACGTACAGGCCGAGGAGAATATCTACACCCAGCCCCAAGAGGCCGTGGAATTCGTGGAACGGACCGGGTGCGACTCTCTGGCCATAGCCATAGGGACCAGTCACGGGGCATACAAATTTCAGGGAGATCCCCGTCTGGATTTTAACCGCCTGGAAGAAATCTCCTCCAGACTCCCCGGCTTTCCATTGGTCCTGCACGGGGCCTCCTCCGTTCTTTTGGAGTTTGTGGACATGTGCAATTCCTGCGGGGGAAGCGTCAAAGGGGCCAGGGGAGTCCCGGAGGAACTTTTGCGCAAGTCTGCGGAATCCGGTATCTGCAAGATAAATATAGACACTGACATCCGGCTGGCCATGACCGCGGTTATCCGCAAATATCTGGCGGAAAACCCCGAGGTTTTCGACCCGCGCAAATACCTGGGCAAGGCCAGGCAAGCGGTTCAGGAGATGGTGGAGCACAAGATCGAACACGTTTTGGGGTCCGCAGGAAAAGCCTGATAAACGTTTTTTCGGCCCCGCCTTTGCGGATATTCATTCCCGGAGGATCCATCTCCGGAGACCCCTAACCAGGGAGGAGCTATGACTGTAAAAATTGGCATCAACGGTTTCGGGAGGATCGGCAGGTACATGGCCAGACTGCTGGCTGACGATCCGGATTTTGAACTGACAGTGGTCAACGCCAGATCCAAAAACGAAGACCTGGCCCATCTGCTCCAATACGACTCAGTGCACGGCCGCTTTTCCGGGCAGGTCCAGGCCAACGAAAAAGGATTCCTTTTAAACGGCAAACAGGTCCATACCACCAGCCAGCCGGCTGGGGAATGGACCTGGGGTAAATACGGAGTGGATATCCTTTTGGAGACCACAGGCAAATTCCGGGACCGGGACAGCTGCGAAAAGCACCTCGCCTGCGGGGCCCAAAAAGTGCTTATCAGCGCCCCGGGCAAAAACCCGGATGCCACTATTGTTGTGGGCGTGAACGACCATGACCTCAAACCGGAGCACAAAATCATTTCCAATGCCTCGTGCACGACCAACTGCCTGGCCCCGGCAGCCAAGGTAGTCCACGATCATTTCGGCATTAAACACGGGATAATGACCACCATCCACTCCTATACCATGAGCCAGAGGATCCTGGACGGCTCACACAAAGACATGCGGCGGGCCCGGGCGGCCGCCATGTCCATGATCCCCACCACCACCGGGGCGGCCAAGGCAGTGACCGAGGTCATCCCCGATCTGGCCGGAAAGCTGGACGGAATGGCCGTGCGGGTGCCCACTCCGAACGTTTCTCTTGTCGATCTGGTGGCGGAACTCAAAAAAGAGGCCACCGCCCCGGAAGTGAACAAGGCCCTTAAAGAGGCCGCTCAAGGAGAGATGAATGGGCCTTTGGGATACACCGAGGAACCTCTGGTCTCAGTGGACTTCAACGGCAGCATCCACGGTGGGGTGGTGGACGGCTTGATCACCCAGGTCCTGGACCGGACCCTATTAAAACTCATTGTCTGGTATGACAACGAGGCCGGCTTCTCCAATCAGCTGCTGCGCCTGGCCCGGAAAGTAGTTGTCTAACGACAAAAAAACCGAAAAAGGCCCCTAGAAAAGGGGTCTTTTTCGGTCCATTTATACCCTAGGGCAGTCCCTAGCTCACGCCCCGGAGGCCATGCGCACCTGCTTCATGTCGGTTATGCCCTGGAGTACTTTTAATATACCATCCTGCTTCAGAGAGAACATCCCGTCCTTTACCGCCTGGGCCCGGATTTCCTCGGTCGGCTTGCGGAATTTGATCATGGTTTTGATCCCGTCCGAGGCCAGCATAAGCTCATGGATCCCGATTCTGCCCTTGTACCCGCCCATACACTGCCTGCAACCCACCGGACGGTAAAGTTTCAAGTCCTTACCCCCGGCCTGCTTCAAATATTCTACAAATCCGGGGCCAAACTCATATAATAATTCCTGCACCTCATCCCTTTTCGGAGTATATGCCTCCTTGCACACCGGGCACAAGGTCTTGATCAGCCGCTGACCAAGGACGCATAAAAGCGAGTCCGCAAAGTTGAAGGGATCCAGCTCCATATCCAAAAGACGAGTAATGGTCTCCGGGGCCGTATTGGTGTGCAGGGTGGAGAAGACCAGATGACCGGTCAGTGAAGCCTCTATCCCGATATGGGCGGTCTCCCGGTCCCTCATCTCCCCGATCATTATCACGTCCGGATCAGCCCGCAGAAAGGAACGCAGGGCATGGGCAAAGGTCAGACCGATCTTGGGCTTTATCTGTACCTGGCGGAGCCCGCTCTGGGTGATTTCCACCGGGTCCTCTGCCGTCCATATCTTACGATCCTGGGTATTTATGAAACTGACTGCGGAATGCAAAGTAGTTGTCTTTCCCGAACCCGTGGGGCCGACCACCAGGATAAGCCCGTAGGGCTGATGAACCATGTGCTTAAAATTTTCCAGGTTGTCTTCCGTAAGCCCCAGTTTTTCCAGAGGAAGGGGCTTGCCTGAAGATAAAAGACGCAGGACCACATCTTCCTGATTCTCTACCGTGGGCAGGGTGGCCACCCGGAATTCAACCACCTTGTTCCTCTCCGGGAGTTTGATCTTCATCTTCCCGTCCTGAGGCAGGCGCCTTTCGGCAATATCCAGATGGGCCATTATCTTGATTCGGGAGACCAAGGGCTTGGCCATTCCCAGTCTTATTTTCCTGAATTCATGGCAGGTGCCATCCACGCGGAAACGGATGGAGCAATACTTGGCCTGGACATTGGGCTCAATATGGATATCCGAAGCGTTCTTACGCCAGGCCTCCACCAAAAGGGCGTTCACCAGGCGGACCACCTCGCTATCGTGTTCGGTTATCTCCCCGTCAGCGACATCAGCGGAGGCCTCCTGGTCAAAATCGCTTTCCACATCTAACTCGTCGCCGAGTGCGGCCAGATCCTCGTCTGTGTTCAGCTGCGCATAGAAATGCTCTATATAATTTTCTATGTCCTCGGCTGTGGATACTTTGGTCTCTATACTGCTGGTGCCGAAGATAAACCTAATTTCGTCCAGCCGGCCCAGATCAAAGGGATCGATCATAAGCACAACTACTGTGCGACCCTTCTGTTGAAAAGGAACCCATCCGTAGCGCTTCAAAAACTCCGGATCCAGGCGCCTCTTTTCAAAGATATCAAAAGGCGGCTCCGTTCCTTTGTCAAAGGGGACAAATTCAGTGTCAAAATAATCTGCCAGGGATTTGCCCAGCAGCTCTTTGTCCACCTGGGGCAGCTTGAGTACGGCCTCGTCCGGGTCCAGACTTTCCTTTTTGGCCCTGTTCAAAGCCTCATCCAGCTCCTCACGGGTTATGGTCTTGTCCCGTAATAAAAGGGAATATCTGCTCTTTGCTTCGCTGCTCACCGGTTGATTCCGTTTATAGGGATTTTTGACTCGGGGTCAGGCCGCTTGAGTCCTTGGCTGCGTTTCGCTGGCCGGAGCTTAAAACAAAAGGATCATCCGGCAATCCAGTCAGTTGGAATTTGCTACCCTGTTGCCGAATGATCCCTGTTAAATACCTAAGCCAGATTTGTTTACTTTTTGAGCCAGGGCATCATCTCGCGTAATTTTTCCCCGACCTCCTCGATCTGATGCTCGGCCGCCTTTTTGCGCATGGCCTTAAAGGCCGGGGCCTTGGCCTGATTCTCCAGAATCCATTCCCGGGCAAACCGCCCGTCCTGGATTTCCTGCAGTATCCTGCGCATCTCTTTTTTGGACTCCTGGCCGACGACCCGAGGGCCGCGGGTGTAGTCCCCGTACTCCGCGGTATCGCTTACGGAGTAGCGCATATTCTTCATGCCCCCTTCATAGATCAGATCCACGATCAGCTTCAATTCGTGCAGGCACTCAAAATAAGCGATCTCCGGCTGATAACCGGCCTCGACCAGGGTCTCAAAACCGGCCTTGACCATCTCGCTGACCCCGCCGCACAGAACCGCCTGTTCCCCGAACAAATCGGTTTCGGTCTCTTCCTCAAAAGTGGTCCGAATGACCCCGGCCCGGGCGCATCCAATACCATAGGCATAGGCCATGGCCCGGTCCCAGGCCTTTCCAGAATAGTCCTGGTAGACTGCGGCCAGTCCCGGGACTCCGACCCCGTTCTCATACTGCCGGCGGACAAGATGGCCCGGGGATTTGGGGGCAACCATGATCACATCTATATCCTGCGGGGGGACTATCTGGCTGTAGTGGATGTTGAAGCCGTGGCTGAAAACCAAAGTCTTGCCCGGTTTAAGGGTCGGAAGGACATCTTTCTCATAGACGGCCGCCTGGACGGTATCCGGGACTAGGATCTGAATCATATCCGCTTTTTCCGCGGCTTCTGCCGCCGGCAGCGGATCGAAACCATGACTTTTGGCCAATTCATAATTCGTGCTGCCAGGACGCTGACCCACAACCACGTTAAAGCCGGAATCACGCAGATTCTGGGCGTGGGCGTGGCCCTGACTGCCATATCCAAGTACAGCAATAACCGAATCCTTCAAGACCGAAATATTTGCATCCTGTTCATAAAATACCTGCATATAATCTCCTTTGATCTGCTTATTAATCCTGAATACTGCGGCGAAGAGCGGACGTGCCCGAACGGGCGAATTCCTTAATCCCGAACTTCTGTAGCAGATTGACTATGGCCCGGATCTTTCCCTGATCACCGGTGACTTCCAGGGTGAGTTCGTTCAGGCTGACATCCACCACCTTGCACCGGAATATGTCCACTATCCTGAGCACCTCCGCCCGGTTGGGGCCTTCGGCGTTGACCTTGATAAGGACCATTTCCCTTTCCACAATCTTCATATTGGTCATATCCACGACCTTGATCACCGAGACCACCTTGCGCAACTGCTTGACTATCTGCTCGATAATCTGATCGTCACCGCGTGTGGAAATGGTCATCAGGGAGATGCCCTTTTCCAGGGTCGGTCCGACATTCAAAGACTCAATATTGAATCCGCGGCCGCTGAAAAGACCGGCTACGCGGGAAAGGACTCCGGGCTCATTCTCTACCAGAACGGAAAGTGTATGACGCATGTACAACTCCTAGACCAAAAGCATTTCCGTTAACGAAGCACCGGCCGGAACCATGGGATAGACGTTCTCCTCCGGCTCGACCAAAACATCCACGATACACGGCCTTTTGCTCGCAAAAGCGGACTTGAGGGTGGAATCCAGATCGCCTCTGTCCACAACCCGGTATCCCTCGGCCCCAAAGGCCTCGGCCAGCCGGACAAAATCCGGGTTCTTTTCCAGGCCGGTGGAACAGTAGTTCCGATTGTAGAAAAGCTCCTGCCACTGCCGGACCATGCCCAGATATCCGTTGTTGAGGATAACGATCTTCACCGGGAGGTCATAGGTGACTGCAGTGGCCAGCTCCTGGATATTCATCTGGATGGATCCGTCCCCGGCCACATCCACGACCAGCTTGTCCGGAAAAGCCAATTGGGCCCCGATTGCAGCCGGAAACCCGTAACCCATCGTCCCCAGGCCGCCGGAGGTCAAAAGCGTCCGCGGATGCCGAAAACGATAAAACTGGGCCGCCCACATCTGATTTTGACCCACTTCGGTGGAAATGATCGCCCGGCCGCCGGAGATCTCATATATTTTCTCAATGACCTCCTGAGGCTTTATCTGCTCCCCGGGATCTGCGTAGCGCAAGGGCTGCTTCTCCTCCCACTGCTTGGTCTGCCTCACCCAGTCGGAATGCTTATCGGCCCAGTCCACCTCATAGGCCTTCATCTCCTCGAGCAGGGCCTCGAGACCGAGCCTGCAGTCAGAGACCACTGGCAGATGCACGGACACGTTCTTCCTTATGGACGTGGGATCGATATCAATATGCACGATCTTGGCCCGTGGTGCAAAGCTCTTTACTTTCCCTGTCACCCGATCATCAAAACGGGCTCCGACCGCGACCACGACATCCGCATTATTGATGGCCATATTGGCCGCATAGGTACCGTGCATACCCAGCATGCCCAACCACAAGGGATCATCCCCGGGAAACACCCCCAAACCCATGAGGGTGGCAGTCACCGGGATACTAAATGAACGGGCCAGATCAGTAAGCACCCCGCTTCCCTCCGAAGAGATCACCCCGCCTCCGGCGTAGATTATCGGCTTCTCTGCTTTGGACAAGATACGGGCCGCCTTCATTATCTGCTTTTTGTGTGGGGTGTAATTCGGGTTGTAGCTGCGCAGGTGGATTTCCTCCGGATATTCAAACTCGGCTTTGGCCTGCATAACATCCTTGGGCAAATCCACCAGGACCGGACCCGGTCTGCCGGTGGAAGCGATGAAAAACGCCTCCCGCACAGTGCGGGCCAGATCTTTTACGTCCGAAACCAAGTAATTGTGCTTGGTGCAGGGCCGGGTAATCCCCACAATATCCACTTCCTGAAAGGCATCGTTCCCGATCAGCGGGGTCGGGACCTGACCGGTAAACACCACCAGGGGGATGGAATCCATATAAGCGGTGGCAATCCCGGTTACGGTATTGGTTGCTCCGGGGCCGGAAGTTACCAGCACGGTTCCCACCTTGCCCGTGGCCCGGGCATAGCCGTCTGCCGCGTGCACAGCTCCCTGTTCGTGCCTGACCAGGATATGCCGCAACGGATAGTTGGGAATCTCGTTATAGATATCAATCGCCGCTCCTCCCGGAAAGCCGAAGATATGATCCACACCTTCCCGCTTCAGGCATTCCAGGAGTATCTGGGCCCCGGTTATCTCCATTTTCTATTCCTCCTTGGATTTGTATTTTTCCAATATCTCATTCATACGTGTTTTTCCGTGCAATTTCTGTATCTTGATCCTCTTAATCTCACTCTCTTCCTGCGGGGTTAGAAACGACTTGTTCTCCAGTTTCTCCAGCTGCCTTTCATAGACAATATGTTCATCCCACAGTTTTTTCAGTTCCTCGTCCTTTTCCCCGTACTTGGCCAGCAACTCGAGTTCGTATTGCTCCATGACCATTCTCCTTTTAAAAAATGGTGTTAATTTTAATCATAAAACAGGCCGGACCAGTCCGGCTCATATTCGGATTCGATCATAAATGTCTTTTCTCTAGCCCTGCGCCCCCTACTGATGCTGACCGCACTTTTTTTCAACCCCAGCCTGGAGGCCAGGAACCTGGATACAGCGGTATTGGCCTTGTTGCCCACCGGAGGGGCCTGGACCCGCAGTTTGAGCGCATCCCTGTATTCCCCCGCCACTTCGGTCTTTTTGGCCCCGGGCTGGACATAGAGATGCACATACCAAGTGGTCTTGTCTTTGCGGGTTACAAAATCCATGGTCTCGGACATGGGTACAAAATCAGGAGGACTGGGCCCGGGTCAAAAATTTCAGTTTGCTCTCCGCCTCGTCTATCTCCTGGTCTTCTCTCCCGGTCTGCTCCAAAAGTTTTTTGTGCGAATCCAAAAGAGAATTCAGATTTATCTCGAACTGGGTGCGCTGCCTCTTGAGTTCAGCTATGTCCTCATGCAGTTCGGACAATCTTTTGTGAGCCTGGTTGATGATCCCTTCCGCCTTGTTCTGAGCCTCTTCGACTATTATCTTGGCCTGCTTGTGCGCATTGGCCTTGACGTCGTCGACCATTTTCTGCGTGGTCACCAAAGTGCTCTGCAGCACTCCCTCCCGGCTCTTATATTCAGCAATGCTTTTCTCCAGGTCCTCGACCCTGGATTCGAGATTTTCCTTCTCTTCAGCCAGCTCTCCGATCCGCTCGGCTATCTCCTGCAGAAAGACATCCACTTCCTGCCTCTTATACCCGAAAAACCCTTTCTTAAAGCTTGCGTGCAGGACATCCACTTTGGATATGGGCATACACCGACCTCCGGATACAGTTAATTCATCCACGAAAAGACTCTTGTTAACATTTTAAAACAAACACCCCGTGGAGTCGACCGGATAAAGGGCTGATTTCCGTATGCCCCGGAAAGGTCCCGGCGCTGGTCAACCGGGATTGCCGGGCATTTTTATTCCCGGTTAAACCCCTTTTTCGGGGCAAAAAGTCGCTTTCCAAAGATCCAAACTGACTCTAGAAGACAGTATAACCAATAGGCAGCCCAGAATGCAACGACTAATTCTTGTGACATCAGGCTACAGGCCGGCTTCCGGAACCCAAGCTTTCAGTCTATCCACCAGCACCCATGGTCATCGCGCTCTGATATAGGGTCTGGACCAGAAATATCTTCACGAACTGAATGGCCAGGAGAACCACTATAGGGGAAAGGTCTATCCCGCCCATATTAGTGAACGGAATCCAGCGGCGGACCCGGTAGAAAACCGGCTCGGTCAGGTTGCGCAGGATACGCACAATGGGATTGTAGGGATCAGGATTAACCCAGGTGAGAAGAGCGGAGATAATCACTATCCAAAAATAAAGGGTCAACACCGTATTTAAGACACTGGCTATCGCCTGCAGGAAATTGGCGAATATCATCAATTCAATCCTCCGAATTTACTTGGTTTCGCACCGCGTAGATGCAGATTGTCCTCCCCATATACCTTTCCGGCGGTCTTTTGCGAAAGAAAAAACGGCCGCAGCCTTACAGGTTGTTCCCCAAAAACTCGCGCAAAGTGAGAAAGTCCGGAATATACATCCTGCCGCGCAGACCCGGATTGGCAAAGGACCAGAAACTCACTCCGGCGTCTTCCGCGGTTTTTTGATCCACCTCGGAATCGCCGATAAATACCAGTTCATCCCGGCCCATTCTCCAGTAGCGCATAATCAGATACAAACTCTCCGGATGGGGTTTGGTCCAGCTCACATGTGCGGCAGTGACCACCGGAAAAAAGAAGCCAGACAGGGAGAAATAGTCCAAAACCATTTCCATGGTATTGGTCCTGTTGGTGTTCACCGCCCGCTGTATCCCTTTGGAACACAAGAAATACAGGCATTCGAAAAGTCCTTCAGCCGGGCGCATGTATGGGATCAGATCGCGGTAAGAGATCCCGGCCCGAATCTCAGGGATTCTATGGTGCATCTCCTCAGGCAGGATATGCCGCAAAGACTCCTGCACGGTATGGACATGAACAAACTTTTCCTCTTCTTTGGTCATAGGCGGCAGGCCGAGAAGGGACTTAAACTGGTTGTAAAATCTTATGTTAACCTCTTTGGAGTCAAAGAGCACCCCGTCGCAGTCAAAGACTATCCCGCGTACTCTGGACAGTTCCGGGAGATTGAGGAAAGGATTGCAGATGTACAATTGAACACCCCGGCCTGGTTAAATATCCTAGTTGGCGGCAAACATCTCCGCGGCTATCTCCCGCAGCTTGAATTTCTGGACTTTGCCGCTTGCGGTCATGGGGTAGTCCTGAACAAAAGCGATATGCTTGGGGATCTTATATCTGGCGATCTTTCCCCGGCAGAAGTCCCGCACGTCCTCAGGGGCATATTCGTAACCCTCTTTAAGGATCACGAACGCGCCGACCTCTTCCCCATATTTGCTGCTGGGCACTCCAACCACTTGCACATCCTGAACGCCGTCCATATTATACAAAAATTCCTCCAGCTCGCGAGGATAGATGTTCTCCCCACCACGGATAATCATATCCTTGAGCCTGCCGGTTATGCTCAGATAACCGTCCTCGTCCATGACCCCGAGATCTCCGGAATGCAACCACCCGTCCTCATCAATGGTCTTGGCAGTGGCCTCGGGCATCTTGTAATAGCCCTTCATGACATTATAGCCTCGGCAGCAGACCTCGCCCTGCTCTCCCGCAGGCAGGGGATCACCGGTCTCCGGATCCACCACCCGGACCTCGATCTCGGGCATGGCCCGGCCAACTGTCTCCACTTTCTTGGATATGTCGTCATCCACCCGGGTCTGGGTCATGACCGGGGAAGTCTCGGTCAGTCCATAGCAGATGGTCACATCCTTCATGTGCATCTCGTCGATGACCTGGCGCATGACCCGGATCGGACAGGGAGACCCGGCCATTATCCCGGTCCGCAGGGAACTGAAGTCAAACCTGGAAAACAGCTTGTGTTCCAAAACAGCTATAAACATGGTCGGCACACCGTACAATGCAGTGCAGCGTTCGGCCTCGACCGCGGTCATGACCAAAAGGGGATTAAAGCCCTCCAGAATGACCATTGTTGAGGCATGACTGACTGCGGCCAGCACGCCCAAAACGCAGCCGAAGCAATGAAACAGGGGCACCGGGATGCATACCCGGTCCGAGGCCGAAAGCAGCTGATGCTCCCCTATCCAAAAACCGTTATTGCCGATGTTATAATGGGTGAGCATTACCCCTTTGGGAAAACCGGTGGTTCCGGAAGTATACTGCATATTGACCACGTCGTGCGGGTCGAGTTCTTTTTGCCGGGCCACATATTCCGGATCAGAGACCAGAGCGCCAAGAGATATCAATTCCGGTAGGCAGTACATACCGCGGTGCTTTTCCTGTCCGAGGAAAAACACCCTTTTCAGACTGGGAAAACTCTTGCTCCTTAAATTGCCCCGTTCCTGGGTCTTGAGCTCCGGGACCAGCTCATACACGGTCTGGACATAGTCTGTATCCCGAAACCCGTCGATTATTATCAGATTCTCCGAGTCAGACTGCTGCAGAATATATTCCAGTTCGCTCTTTTTATAATATGTATTCACAGTGAGCAAAATAGCCCCTATCTTGGCGGTGGCGAATTGGAAAGCCACCCAGTGCGGGACATTCGTCGCCCAGATAGCCACTTTCTCTCCTCTCTGCACACCTAAGGCCATAAGCCCTTTGGCCAACTGATCCACTAGCTCTCCAAACTCGCGGTATGTTAGCCGGAAATCGCGGTCCACGTAAACTACCGCGTCATTATCCGGATGCTTTTCCACCGCCTCATCCAGGAGCTGACCCAAGGTCACTTCCCGTAAATTATTATCCCGCATACCTTCCCGCTCTGTGTTGTCCCGTTTTTCGCTCATATACATAGATCCAACCTACTCCGGAAAATAAAGAACCGCGTAAATCTCTGCCGGGGACTCCCCTTTACAGGAAACGTTATGCGGAACAATGGAATTGTAATAAATGCTGTCCCCGGGCTTGAGTTCGTATTCTTCCTGGCCATAGACAATGTTTACTACCCCGGAGATAACCACGATGAATTCTTCCCCCTCATGCGAGGAAAGCTTTTTATCCTCGTTCGGCTCCGGGTTTATGCGCACATAGAAGGGCTCCATATGGCGATCATTCTTGCCCTTGCCCAGGGAATAGAACTTAAGGGCCACGGGCTTGTTATTCCCCTTGAGCATACTCAACTCCTCTTCTCTTTCCTGGAGCCGGACGATCAGGGGATCGTGACTGATGGTATCGTCCAAAAAAGTACCTAGACGGGTGCCCAATGCCCGGGAAACCTTAAGCAGCGGGCCCAGCGAAGGATACACGCTGTCCTCCTCCAATCCCCGGACGAACTCCACGTCCAAGCCGGAGCGGGAGGCCAACTCTTCTCTGGAGATCTCTTCCATTTCCCGGAACTTTTTGATCCGGCTACCTATCTCGTCCTTACCCATGCCTTACCTCCTTAATTTGACTTACCGCCGGGCATTAAAGCGCTGGATTTGACTCCGGGCAGATCATTTTGCCCGATTTACGAAAAACAGGATCAGATATGATTTAGACACACGCATCGAAGCCGCTCTTTGTCGGACAACTCCGGAGCAAAGGCGGAAACAGGAACCTGAAAAACTTCCGGACCGAACTCATCCAGCCCGGGCAGGTCCCTCTCCGCTGTCTCCAGGTCTTGAGCCGCGGACTTCAATTCCTGAACAACCTCCTCTTCCCAGACAACAACCGCTTTCGATTGGGAAAGGAAATAGGCAAACGGAGAGAACAATCTTTGCCAGTGCATGATCCCGTGCATACGGGCGGACATATCCAGATCAGCAAAGGATTCAAAATCCCGGTCTTCATCGTCCAGGCCGAGACTGTCCTCAAATTTTTTTCTGGCCTTAAGGGCCTCGGCCCCGAATTTCCCCATGTCCAAGATCCTTTCCTCCAAAGCGAAACCCAAAATAAGCATGTGCTGCATCTGCAGACATTGTTGCCTGGCTTCGTCCTCAGCACTCGGCCCGCCCCCGGTGAGTTCGGATTTTATGGCCATGGTGGTCTCAGAATAAAAATCCTCAAATCCCTGCACCGCGTAGTACTCCATATCCCGGGGATTGCTGAACTGCTCTCCGAAGGCATAAAATTCGTGCAACCGGCGCAAAGCCCCGTCCGGATCCAGGAGATAGCCCTCTGGGGTGTAATTATCGGCAAGCCCTTGTCCGGTCCCCGGATTCAGGAGAACGGCCTTTCCCCTGATCCTGTCCGGGATAAATTCCGGATGCATATAGGGGAAAAAAACAAGATCCGAACGGTTCATATCCATGCGCCCCGCTGTGTTTTAGTGATTGTAAACTGCGCCGAAGGCCCGAAAAATATAAACCGGGGCCGGCCCAGAATGAATTACCCCCCCCCGGACCCTTGGTGTGCGGGATAATATCCCGGGTTTCCCGAGCCCATCGCCCGGGTCCTTCCTGGAAAATCATGTCCCCGGTTGCATACCCGGGGATTACGACGGGAAGGGAACCCAGGGGGCAAAAAATCTGCCGAGAATCTATCGCCGATAGTGGGAAGGATAAAAAATAACCCCCAACAGGCTGATAAATTAAACAAATTGAATTATCAAGTCCGTGCTTTGCCATCCGCCGCCCGGGCCGGGGTATACAGACGGCAGCGGCCGGTACAAGCCGGTATTTTCAGGATACACTGCGTGCGAAACAAAAAGAGGCACTCTCCCCTGTTTTCTGGATCCGGGGAAAAGTCCGGGCACTTCCAGACCGGGCACCGTGCGGAGATCCTCTGCTTCCAGATCGCATCGGCCCGGGAACGGCTCAGGCTGAATATCTCAACCTGCTCCAAAAAAAAATCAAAAGAACGGACCAGCCCGGAAATGACCCCGCACCTCCACTCCGTGTGATATCCAGGATTCAATAGCTCCTCGTAAATACAGCGCCCAAAGAGATAGTATTCACATCCCCGGCCGGGCAAAGCCGACACCTTATCCACCATGGACATTACTCTGCTGGCGCAGCTGCTTACCGGCAGCAGCTCCCCCTGGAAGGGCCGCCTGGAAAGACTGGCTGCGCCTCCGGTTCCAGGCGGCGAAATTGTTCATAGGGCCAAAGCTCGTATCCGCCGTCAAGTACATAGAGCTGTTTGGCGCCGCGGGCCCGGAGAAAAACAGCCGCCTCAAACGCGCGGCCAAAGCTGCGGGAATAAAGGACCAGGGGCGTGAATCTGGGTATTTCATTCACCCTCTTTTTTAGCTCCGTAAAAGGGATATTGTACGCCCCCTGGAGCATTCCTTCCCGACATTCCGATCCCTCCCGCAGGTCAAGGAGAAAGAATTCCGCTCCCTCCCGCACCGAGGCCACAAGCTCGGCCGGGGTAATATTCAGGATAGCGGACGAATTTTGCTTGGCGGCGATTATGGACGCGGCCTCGTGTAGCGGATGCCCTCCCGGGTCCTTCCAGGCCAAAGGGGTGGTTAAGAGATCATATACCCCGTTATCCCGGCCTAAAACCGGGAAAAAGGCATTGCCCCAGTCGCAGGCCCTATCCCCCAGGGCCTGAAACCCGACCGGCCGGCCGGTCTTTTTTGCGGCCAGCATCTTCACTATGTATTCCTGCCGATCTTTTGTCTCTTTGCAATTGGAATATACACCCAGATCAAAATCCCCGCCCGGGGCCGATTCCAATTCGGTCTTTCCCACCCGGAATATCTCCCGGCCAAAGACTCGGCCGCTCTCCGGGGCACAGGGTACCTCGCAGATCCGGCCCGGCTCCCTGCGCAGGGCCTCTTCAGCCAACTTACACCCCGCGCTCACCCACAGCTGGGGATCATACATCCCGGGCCGCATACCCTTTTCCGGGATCTGAAGGAAAATTCCCTCCTTTTGCGGACAAAGATCTTCGGGTTTCGTCTTTTCCATCCAGCCTTGATCAGCAGTCAATGCGGAAGAAAAAAATACAGGCGTCTCCGGGGAAAAATTCGTTCCTCCCGAAAGGCAGCTGTCGGCATCTTGCCCGGCAACTATCTTTACCCCCTTAAAGCGGGCGATCTGTTCCAGGCCGAAGATAATCTCCGGCTCCCAGATCGGATGCGTATCCCGGACCCAGGTCAGTTCTTCAGCCGCCCGGAAGCAGGACTGAAGCAGAAGTGGATCGTCTCCAAGGACAACCGCAGACTCTGGATTTTTAGGCATCTCCGCCAGCTTATGCATGCACTGCGAAGAGGGGAACGAAAACCGATCCCCGGGACTTAAAGCCGGAACAAGGGGAGGAAAAAGCAGAAGCGAATCATATTCATATGTGGTTTCCCCGGTCTCGGTCAAAACCGAAAACTCCCTGTCTATGGCGTTTATACGTATGCGCCCCGCCCAATCAGTCTGCACCCCCAGATGCATCGCCCTTTTGGGGAACCGGACCACAAACGCTGCCCGCTGCCTGGACCAGTCCCGGGGATGGACATCAAACAAAAGCAGGCGTGAAGCTGCAAACCATGGATACTTGTCCCGGGAATAAAAATCCATCCAGATAATGTCCACAGTCGTATCCAGGCTGCGTAAGTGGGCGCAGACCCTGTACGGGACCATTCCGTTTCCGATAACAATAATTCTTTGCATGCCTTAACATTCCGTGCTATTTGAATTTTAGTCTTATCCGAACCTGGCTTTGCCGGGATAAAACCCTGCTTACCCCCAGACAACGGCGGCGAATTTTATACATTATTCCCGACGCAGGCCAGTATTTTCTTGGCGCCACAATAATGGTCCAGTCCGGCTTCTTCCTTGACCCGGGACAGGTCCGGGTGTATATGGTCCCTCAGTTTAGAATCACAGGGAACTTCTGCGTCTGCACCCCGTATTGCGCCTCAGCACCATCGCTGAACGCGGCGGGACTCAAAGATAAGCGCTTATTCCTGCTGCATGCGCCTTAAGCTCTAAACATACCACAGGAGGCAAATACATGTTTGGCATCGGCATACCCGAACTCATAATTATCCTGGTCATTGTTCTTGTCATTTTCGGGGCGAACAAGCTCCCGGAGATAGGCTCAGGAATGGGAAGGGCAATCAAAAATTTTAAAAAGGCGACCAATGAGCCGGAAGAAATCGACGTGACCCCGGAAGAGGAAAAAAAAGACAAGGACAAGGAAAAGGAATCCGATTCCCAGAAATAGGTTATCCCGGCCGGGATCACTTTAATTCGATCCAAAAGTCCGGGAGTTGCCCTCTCAACTCGGACTGTCCGCACTCGGGTTCAGATAACCGAATCCGATCCAGACATATTGCACTCCGGAAACAAGCGTACTCACGGCCACGACCGGAACCAAGACCTCCAGGGTCCACATCAGCCCGATCTCCCATATATGCCGAATAAAGGCGGCGGAGACCAGCAGGATCTGCAAGGCGGTATTGGCCTTGCTTACTGCTGTAGGACTGATCCCCCGGCTCATATCCATACCCAAAAAATACAGCCCCCCTATCCCCCCGACTATGAGCACATCCCGGGCCAAAACCGCCAGGGCCAGCCACATCGGGACCCAATCCGCCGCAGCCAGACAGAAAAAAGAGGACACTAGCAAAAGTTTGTCCGCCAGAGGATCCAGCACCGTCCCCAACCGCGAACGCTGATTAAGGACCCTGGCCAAAAAACCGTCCACCGCATCAGTCACTCCGGCAAAGACAAAGATTCCCGCGGCCCAAAGGAAATACCCGGCCTGAAAAACACATACGAACGCCGGGACAAGCAGGATACGGGCAGCGGTCAGGACATTGGGGACTGTGCACACATTCACGGCCTAAAACCCCTCTAGCGTATTTTGCGACCTTTATCCAGAACAGCCGACCCGTCCCGGGGGATCAAAAAAAAGCCGTCCGCATCGTCATTTGGGTTCGCAGCAGGTCCAAAGCCCATTTCCTCGTCCCGATTCATATTCCAGCTCACCCACGAATCCTGGACATCCTCCTGGCGATCGAAGGGGACCGGGCGGTAAAAAGCGCCGTCAGCGCTGACATCAAAACGGTACCCGCTCTCAACGACCATAATCCATTCCGGGGCGGAAACCTCCTCCGGGCCGCTCACCTCTCCCGGACCCTTCACCTCTTGCTCCCCGGAAAAACTTTGGTCCGGGGAGTATTTCGGAGATACCGGCCGGTATCCGACCTTTATCTTGCCCGAATACACGAGATAGGATGAGGCCCGGGACTGTTCCACATGCACTCGGTATCTGGTACCGGCCACTCCGGCAACCGCAGTGGGCGAACTGACTTCAAAGGTACTGTTCTGCCCCAGAAATCTTTTCACGCTGGCCCAACAGTCCCCAAGGGCCACATCCACACGCACATCCCTTTCTATGCCCGCGGCCATGGCACTTACCAGCTCGCACTCCGTGCCTCCGGAAAAACGGAGCACACTTCCGTCTGCAAGCTTCAGCTCCAGGCGGGCCTCATCAGACAGTTCCAGACTGCCCGGGGCCTGGATTCGACTCTCCTCCCGAAGCCTGATCCTGCGGTTCTCCCGGGTATATTCCACCCGGCCCTGTATGGACGAGACCACTGCCTCCCCGGAAAGGGGCATCTCAGACGCCTGGGCACCGGCCAAACAGACAAACATCAACACAAGCAGCAAACTAAAAATCCGCATAATCCAAACTCCAGATAAATCCGTTTTCCGATCCTGTTAATATATCCGCCGCAATCCTTCTTGCGCCGCCCATTGACCCGGGCTTATTCATTCACGGACGTTAACCTGAAATCCAGGGCCCTCTTTCCGCAAAACCGGGCCAGACGCCTCTGCAGAAGCAGGGCATCCCTGGTCTCCAGTTCCCATTCAGCGGTTAATGTACCGTGTTCGGAGACCACCTCCGTGAGCCGTTTACTCTCCAAGGCCTTGTCCCAACCGGATATCCGGTTGTCAAACAGGCGCATGGCCTCCACCGTGGACCAGTCGGTGACCGTAAGGTGCAGGGTATAAATAAATTCGCTGCGCACTTCTTTCTGGGAAAAATACTTGGACCAAATATCCATCCATAGACCCTCTGGATCGCGGTGCACTGCGGTCAGAGACTTGTCCTTGTATTTCATCCGCGCCTTCCAGCGTTTGTTATCAGACTTAAACACCGAAAGCCTGGGCTCGGATCCAGGACGGGAATGCATCCCGCTCATGGCCTTGAGCCGGTCAATCTCCTGCTCCTCCTCCGGAGTCAAGCCCCTGGTCTCAAGGGCAAAGACAACCGGACGGTAGGCGGAGTAATAATATCCGCTTTCTTTTAACAGATCCATCAACAGATCACGGTCTATCCAGACCTGCATCTTGAGTTCCAGAGAATCTCCGGAAAGATTGCGGTCCAGCTCGCTGTAGGACATAACCAGCTCATTCAGGCGGGGCAAAAGAAGCTTTTTTTTGAGCAGTGGCGGAGGGGTGGCGCCCAGTATCTCTTTGGCCTCCAGAGACAACGCGGTCTTAAACGCCTCGGATACAAGCTCCCTTTCCGTATCCCCTACCCCCTTATCCCGGTCCACGCTGGACTGGACAGAGACGATCTGAGCCGCCTGAACGGCGGCGGCGTACAGAACCGAAACAAGCACAAAAACCAATATCCTTTTACACATACAGGTCCGAATGTTCCTTTGTTTTTATTCTCCAACACAAAAAGCAGAGGGTGTCTTAAAAAGGCTTTTCAAGCCTTAATGCCTTTTATACCCCCTGCTGCAAACAAGTTTAAAGTCCCCAAAAAAAATCCGCAACAGACAAAAAACTGAGGTACTGCCCGCCCGGACCGAACAGAGGAAAAAACATCCCCGCTGTCAAGTCAAGCAAACAGTACTCCTGATCGCGGATAAACAGCCGCCTTTTAGAACAGGCTGAGCATCTCCCTCAACTTCTTGATGGACAATAAGGCGTCCACTCCGGAGATGGTGGACTCCGGCTCAAAGGTGGCCTTGCGCAGATCGGTCTCCAAAAGATCCCTGGTGGTACACAGCATTATGGCGTTGAATGCATAATGCGAGGACGGGACATCCGGGAAGCGGCTTTCGTCACCGATATATTGGGTGGCCAGGGAGGTATCTCCGGTGGCCCGGATAATTATGTCCTCGTAGAGCATGGCTACCTCCGCCCTGCTCATGGGCTCCCGGGGCCTGAAAGTATGATCCGGATAAGGCTGAAGCCCCTTGACCCCCATGTCCACGACCTCCAAAATATCATTGCGCATAGGAGAGTCCTGTACATCGGTCACCTTGACCTTTTCATACAGATCCCCGTGTTTCATCTGCAGACCCTTGGGCTCCTTAAAGCCGGATTTTTCCGGCTTCTGGGTCCGAGAATAAAAACGCTGCACACCCAGTTCCCGGACCATAAGAGCGGCCATGTCCCCCCGGTTTATCTCCTCCACCAAAGCAATCTCCTTGCCCACAGTGCTCTGAGGGGCGGCCCGTCCCGCTTTCTGAACCAATTCCCAGCGCCTGTCCGCCTTTGCCGTGTACTTGTCATCCAAAGCAACGACTTTGGCATACATGGTCTCCGCAGGCCTGAATTTCAGGGCCTGCAGGTATATTTCGCCCATGAAGAAATATGGGGCCCCGGTCTCGGAATCCACCAGCTTTACCTTGTCCAGGGTTTCCTTGCCCCGGCGGATCATCCCGGAGTCGGAATACTCCCCGGATTTCCCCAGGCTCAAAAAAGCGCGTAGTTCGTTGGTGTACGACCACAGCTTTTCCTGTTTGCCCCCGGATTTTCTGATCCCGGTAGTTATTTGTTTCAATCCGTCCCTATCGCCCTGCATGACCCGGACCAGACCTCGACCGGACCAAGCCGGACCAAAATCGGGATCCAATTCCAAAGCCAGCGCGAATTCCCGGTCCGCCTCTTTAAGACTGCCTCCGTCCATGAGCTTGACTCCGGTCAGATAATGATGTTCAGGGTTATCCATCACCCCGTTGGCCTCCCGGGTCTTGGGAGCGCAGGCAAGAAACATCAAACACATGCCCGCCAGGACGGGGAGATACAGATATTTGTATCTAACCATTTTTCCCTCCAGGAAAAATCTAATCCAAAACTATCATTACCCGGCACTTTTCCAAAAAGTTCACATTGTCGGCCATGCTGCGCAGCCGATTGGCCTGCTCATTGGAAAGGACTACATTGGTGTTTGCCTTGCCCTCGGTACCCACGGCCTCGACCTGATACGGGTTATTGGCTACCCGCGGATTGGAGCGAGCCTTATCCATGTCCTTGGCATATCCGGCCATACCCTGCTGAATAGCGTATTCCCTGCTGACCATAGCCGATCCGTACACCTCAGCCCCGTCTTCATCCAAGATCTTGGGGCTCATGGCCGGGCGGGCATCCAGGGAGCTGGCATCCACCACCAAGCCGGTATATGCGGTGTCCTTGGCCTCTATGCCGAGCTGACTGTCTTCTTGCCCCTGATCCTGCATATCCGGTTTTACCTGAATTGGTTCCGGTTCTGTTGTATTTGGTTTCGGGGCCTGTTCACTGAATTGGGTTTCTTCCGGGATAAGCACATTGGCAAAGCCGCCGCGCAGGCCAATTCCCACCTCCACTTCCACGGATCCGTCAGACATGTATCTGGTGTTTAAGATCTGGGAATTCTGCAGAAAACCGCGTACCTTACTGACAATGAGATCATTTCGGACCATATAATTTTCCACCGTGGTGGTGGAGTCTATGTGTACGCCCTTTACCACCTCCAGGAGGTTACGCCTGGCCACCACTGTGGCCGCCCGCAGGGCCATGGCCCTGGCCTGGGCCATATTGGTAGCATTCTCCGGGGGCGCGCCTATACCCGTTGCCCGGGCCAATCCGCTCTGCCAATTGATCTCACCTTTGTCCATCTTCTGGATATAGCCCTGGGACTCAAAACCCGTGTCCGGGCCCTGCTGGGCAAACGCAGCCGAGGTCAGAAGCAACAGCCCCAGACACGCTGCAAAGCAAAAAACATTCTTTTTCATGGTTACCCTCCGGATATATTGGTAAACAAATTGAAAGGCACAGAGTTTGCCGGACTTAACCCCGGCATGCATCCAGCTGTTTACTGAAGGATATATAATACCCCGGCCGCAAGACTTACCCCGCCCTGCTACTCCCGGTCCCATAAGCCTGCTATTTGTTATTGCCTTATTCAATTTTGCGCAAGTAATACTTGGCCGCCTTGTTCCCCGGTTCATATTCCAGGGTCTTTTGCCACAGCTCTATTGCCCCGCCCATGTCCCCGCTTTCATATCTGGCGTGGGCCATGTCGTTGTATACCTTGGCCAAGTTATGCGCTGCCTCGGCATCCTCCCGGTCGGTTTTACCCCGGGACAGTAAGTCCTGCCCTTCCAGGGCCAGATCAAAAGAGTTCCTGTTTGCCAGGGCAGCGGCCGGGGCCAGGCAACCCGCTCCCAGACCCATGGCCAAGGCCTTGAGAAAAATCCTTCTATGTCTATTCATTTACCACCCCGGGTTTGTTTCACAGCCCGGCCCGTGGCAAGGTTTCCCGCCCCGGATCCGCCGTAGACCTGGGAGGCGGTGGTAGCGGCGACATCATACGGTTTGTCCCTGGAGCGCAGGACCAGGTAATAGGCATAGGATCGGGCGGCAACCGCCTGGGCTTTGAGCGCCTCTGGGTTCCAGGACGGAGACATCTCCTTGGGGACCACACCCAGAAGATACTCTTCCAGGGGGAGTTCGTTTAAAAACAAAGCCCTGCCCGCAAAACTCCTCAGGCGTATATCCCCGGCATATTCCGTCCCAGTAAGCTCAAACCCGGAAACGTTCCTTATCCTCGCTTCCGGACCTGTGTCCCGGCCGTAATACTCGAGCGCCTTTTCCTTGCGGTCCAAAAACATAGCCAAAACATCGGCCATGCGCATCAGGGCCTTTTTTCTAATCCTATTTTCAGCAGAATATTCATAAACCTGATGATAAATCTGGACGCTTTCCAAAAATCTACCCTGTTCCAGGTAGCTTCCAGCTCGGTCCATAAGCGGCGAGGAATCAAAGGACAGGCAAAAAACGGGGGCCCCAGGCAAGGAAAAACAGGACCGTCCCGGAAAAAAATACTTTTTTCATGCCCAACTGCGGTTAGCGGCTCAAAAAGGTGCCAACCGCCTGCACCGCTTCATCCGAGGCATCGGGCCGGGGCAGCCAGCATACTTCCTTTTCCTTTTTAAACCAAGTTAACTGCCTTTTGGCATATGCAGCAGTATTTTGCAACCACAACTCTTCCGCGCGCTTAAGGCTCGTTTCCCCCCGAATATACCCTATAAGCTCCGGAGCGCCTATCCCACTAAGCCCCGGGGCCTGTTCCCCGTATCTTTCAAGTACGCCTTTAACTTCTTCTACTGCTCCGGACTGAAGCATGTCCCGAATCCTGCGCCGCAGGCGTTCGCGGAATGACTTCCTCTCCTGCGGGGCCAAACCGAGCTTCAGGGCCGCAAATTCCGGTCCAGAAAGCTGAACCCGGTGCCATTCGCTCAAGGGAGTGCCTGTGCTCAAATATACCTCCAAGGCGCGGCAGATGCGCTGGGTATCATGGGGATGGATCTTTGCGGCATAGTCCGGATCAATGCGGGTCAATCGGGAATAAAGGAAACGGGATCCGAGTCCGTCACACTGCAAACGAACCTGGGTACGTACCTCGTCGGGTATATCCGGAATAGGGGCCAGGCCGTGGATAAGGGAACGCAAGTAAAGCCCGGTCCCACCTACCAGGACCGGCAGGCGTGCGGAGGAAATGGTTTCCCAAATCGCCTGCCGGGCCAGTGATATAAAACTGCCCGCGTCCATGCGTTCATCAGCGGGCAAAAAGCCGTACAGACGATGCGGGCATCTTTTCTTGTCCCGAAAATCCGGCTGAGCGGTGATTATGGGCAACTCGCGATATACTTGGCGGGAATCAAAATTGATTACAACGACCTCAAACTTCCGGGCCAAGTCCAGGGCCAAAGAGCTCTTACCCGTGCCAGTCACCCCCAGAATGCAGACTATTCGCGGCAGGGACATAAAAAAAGAAAGCCTTTCCAGTTTTTTTCAGGGAGCCGAGTTACACAGATTGCACAGACAATGGGATAAACCGCTCACTGCGGACCCTTGTCCTGGTCATATTTAGCCAAAAGCTTCTTTTCCACGTTTCCCGGGACCAGACCGTGTATATCCCCGCCGAGCTTGGCCACGTCCTTGATTATGGTCGAGCTTATATACAGCCATTTGTAGTCGGTCATCATAAACACTGTCTGGATCTCCCTTTCCAGGCGGCGGTTCATAAGCGCCATCTGGAACTCATACTCAAAATCAGACACCGCTCGAAGGCCGCGCAGTATGGCGCATGCGTTCTTGCTTCTGGCATATTCGATAAGCAGACCGGAAAACGGCTCCACTTCCACTTGCTTTTCCCCGGCAAAGACCTCCCGGGCCATCTCCACCCGTTCCTCAAGGGAAAAGACCGGGTCTTTGGGAGAATGGTAGGCCACTGCAACAACCACCCGCCCGAAAAAATCCAATGCCCTGCGGACCAGACTGACATGCCCGTTGGTCAGGGGATCAAACGTACCCGGATAAATGGCTATATGGATCTCTTTTTCCATATGCAAACCCTAGTCTGTCCATATATTTTTTCTCTGAGCATATCCAGTCCCTCGAACCGGGGCGTTTCCAGGTCGGCCTCGGTCTCGGCCTGAACCAGGGCCCCGTCAGCCAACCATCCCCCCCGAACAAGGCCCTTTAAAGCCGGATCCAGGTATCCGCCTTGATATGGGGGGTCGATAAACACCAGCTGAAAACAAAGCGGAGGAGTCCGGGCCAAAAAATAAAAGACATCCTGAGTCAGGACTCGGCCGGATTCACCAGGGACATGTAAAAGGCGTAGATTTTCCCTTATAACCCGGGCCACCTTTTTATTTTTTTCCACCCAAAGCACATACCCGGCGCCTCTGCTTAAGGCCTCCAGGCCCAGCGCCCCGCTCCCGGCAAAAAGGTCTAAGACGCTTGTTTTTGGCCAGTTTATATCCAGGGACTGCAAAATGGAAAAAAGGGATTCGCGCACCCTGGAGGTGGCCGGCCGGTAGCCAGGTCCGGATGCGGTCTGCAGTCGCCGGCCCTTGAATCGGCCGCTGATTATACTCACCATATTCTATTCGCCGCCCACCGAGGAAACCATCTTTTTCAGGGCGGTATCTATCTCCAAAAATTCATCTCTCAAATCGGTCTGGTCGGTCCAGGGCATGGAACTTATCTTTTCCTTCCTGTTTTCCAGTAAAGCCAACTTGTTTTCAGCCGCCTGAAACAGACTCTCCCAATCTATGCCCGGACGGGCTTCGTGTGTGAATTCGCGAGGGACGTAGTCCTTGTCCGGCAAAAGTTTGCATTCCTCCAGATAGTCCGGGATATGAACCTCAAAACCAAAATCCGCACGGATCCTTTCGGCCAGGACCTTTTGCCCCTCGTGCTCGCCGTGGACCAAAAAGACCTTGGGGCCGGGGAGATCGAAACAGGAAAGCCATTTCAGGATATGGGACTGCCCGGCATGGGCGGAAAATCCATTTATGGTGAACACCCGGGCGTTGACCGCAAGGCTCTCACCCAGAATCCGGATTTCCCGAGCGCCATCCACTATCTTTCTCCCGGGAGTGCCCTGGGCCTGAAAACCGACAAATACGATGCTGGCCCCCTTTTTCCAGATATTGTGCCGTAGATGATGCTTTATCCGCCCGGCATTGGCCATGCCGCTGGCGGAAATAATTACCGCCGGCCCGTGCATCTCGTTTATACGCATCGAGTCCTGGGCTGTCTCCGAAAACTCCAGATTGGGTAGATCCAGGGGGTCTTCACCGTTTTGCAATAAATCCCGTGTACTGCGGTCAAAATACTTGTGGTTCCTACGAAATATCTCGGTAGCCCTGATGGCCAGGGGGCTATCCAAAAACACCGGCATGTCCTCGGGCAAACGCTTTCCCCGGCGCAAAAGATACAAGGAATAAATAAGCTCCTGGGTGCGCTCGACTGCAAAAGCGGGGATGACCACCTTTTCCCCGCGGGAATAGCTGTATTCAATGGCCTCGGCCAACTCATCCAGGCTCTCGTCCTCGTTTTTGTGATCCCGGTTGCCGTAGGTGGACTCCAAAAACAAAAAATCCGCCTTTTCCGCATTGCTCGGATCCTTGACCAAAAGCTGCTGCGGTCGTCCCAGATCCCCGGAAAAGACCAACTTATACTCCCGGCCGTTTTCCAGCACCCAAATCTCCACAAACGCAGAGCCCAGAATGTGCCCGGCGTCCTTTAGAACCACCCGTATTCCGTCTGCAGGAGAAAATTCACGCCCGTATTCCTGGGTTTGGATCAGAGGCAGGGTTTTTTCCACGTCTTGGCGGGAATAAAGGGGATCCACCGGCTCTTTGCCGTGCCTGACCCTTTTCTTGCTTTTCCACTGCGCCTCCATCTCCTGGATATGGGCACTATCAAAGAGCATTATCTCCAAAAGATCCCGGGTGGGCGGGGTGGTGTAAATACTCCCGGAAAATCCGCCCTGAACCGCCTTGGGCAAAAGCCCGGAATGATCGATATGGGCATGGGTCAGGATTATGAAATCCAGATTCCCGGGATCGTAATGTTCAAGGTCCCAGTTGCGGGCGTCTATCTCCGAATTGCCTTGGTGCATACCACAGTCCACGGCAAAACGCTTCCCATTGAACTCCATGACAAAGCACGACCCGGTCACAGTCCGGGCCGCTCCGAGAAATTTTATTCTCAAGCCTTCCTCCTGATTTATCTGCGGTCAGCAGCCTATCTCCAAGCCCGCTTCCGTGTATTTGCCTCTGTATCCGGTCAACCCCCGGGGCAGCTCCTTGTTCTGTTTTTCTATCCAGGACCACAGAAGATCCACCGCCTTTTTCATCCCCCCGGGCTTGGTCTCAATGCGCAGGCTAAGAAAGACCCCGCGGAATTTAATATCCACAGGATTTCCGGAAAACTCCGGATCCTTTTCCTGCATTTGCCTGACCTCGTCCTCTAGTCTGGAAAGCAGGACCCGCATGCCCTCATAGCTGTTCTCCGCGGATAGAATACACAGATTCCCGCCGGGCAAAATCCCCAAATGGTCATAATTGCGGAGCACTTCACCCAGGTAGCGCAAAATAGCCTGCTTGGCCCAGCCAGCCCAAAACCTGCCCTGGGTAAGTTCCAGCAGCTCGAACTGCGCGGGCACAATCACAGCCACACCCAGCAGGGAATCCTTTCTGCCCTGTCGGTTGACCTCTTCACGCAGGGCGGAATAAATGCCCTGCTCATTTTTCAAACCGGTCAAGGGATCAATATCCAGCATCTCCTGCAAACGACCCTGGATCTCCAGCAGGGAGCGTCCGGATCCCAGACGCCACTTAAGCTCACAGGATAAATAAGGCCGGATCAAAAAATCATTGGCCGGGGCATCGCTTTCACAGATAGGGACCAAATGCCGGTTTTCACCGATCAAAACCAGATATGGGCAACTGATACGGCCGTTTTTCGAGCGCTGTTTGCAGATCTTACAGAATTCCAGGCCGTCTATCCCGGTATTTTCCATGCTGACCAGGACAAAATCAAAATTGCGGTCCTCCATCTCGGTCAGGCCCTTGAAATGATTCCCGGCCAAGGACACAGAATAGCCCAAAGAACGGACCTCTCTCTCCATTTCCCCGGCGAGTTCCGCATCCGGCTCAATAATCAAAACCCTGGTCTTGTGCGTCGCTCTTTCCTTTTCCATGCCGATGTCCGCTTTTTCTCCGTACAAGGACATATAATTGTGTGCAGACGGCCCGGATCGCGTCAAGGTAGCCTTTCAAACGCTGCCAAACAAGTGCCGTCCGCTACCAAATAGCGGATAACGCGTTTGTTTCCAAGATTTTTTTTGCCCCGCACTTCTGACTTTCCCTTTCCCGGACCCGGCCGAGTATCAAAATTGAAACGCTTTCAAAAACAGGATGGTGAAGCATGCTTGATTCATGGCCTGTTTATCGATAGAATCTAAAATAGATAGCCTTTCCCATATACAAGACGAAATCAGATCAACCAGGAAACCGCTTGAGCGCCTATGACTATACCTCTTGACCGCAATCCGGAACAGGCCTTCCCGGAAAATGTCCTGAAAATGCCTTTGTCCGAAGAAAGGCCCTGGCGCATAGCCCATGTCAAGAGCAGGCGTGAAAAAGCCCTGGCCGCCTTCCTGGCTGGCCACAGCACTCCCTATTTCCTGCCCCTGATAAAAAAAAGACAGCCCGGCCAAGCCAGAAAACGCTATTCCCTGGTCCCGATTTTCACCGGGTACATCTTTTTTATGGCTGATAACGCCCAGCGCTATCAGGCGCTTACTTCCGGCCAGATAGCCAATATAATCGAAATCAAGGACCAAGCCAGACTGGTCCACGAATTGGTTCAGGTAAAAGAGGCCCTGCAAGGAGAAATGCCGGTCTATCCCTACGACTATGTCCGGGAAGGCCAGATGGTACGCATAACCCAAGGTCCGATGCAAAACCTGCAGGGCATAGTGGAGAGCAAAAAAAACAATTACCGTCTCATTCTTCGGGTCAGCTGTATAATGCAGGCCGTGGCCATGGATATAGATGCGGACTGGATCGAACCCCTGTAGATCAGAAACATGGGCTGAAATTTGTCTCATAATCCAAACCGTTTTAATGCGCACGCAACATTAAATCTCACAGGACAAAGGGGTAATTGCCTTGGATAACATGGAAATATTGACATTGGGCCTGGACCTGCTCCGGAATATGAGCGTGATCATTGTCCTGGCCTATGTACTTACCCGCACCGAGTTCTTCATCCAGATAATCAAAAAAGAATTCACCTTCCAAAACAAGCTGTTAACCACTCTCATTTTCGGTTTGTTCTCCATCTACGGCACCCTCAGCGGGATCGAGATATTCGGGGCCATAGCCAATATCCGGGATCTGGGCCCGTGCATAGCCGGGCTGGTAGCCGGACCTGCGGCCGGAGTGGGGGCCGGGATCATCGGCGGAGTGCACCGATTTTTTTTGGGCGGCCCCACCCAGATAGCCTGTACCCTAAGCACCATCCTGGCCGGACTCATCAGCGGGTTGATATTTAAATACAGAAAGGGCCGGATGCTGCCCCTGTGGGGAATAATGCTTTTTGCCGCGGCTGTGGAGGCTGGACACATGGGCTTGGCCCTTATTTTCACCCGCCCCTTTTCCCTGGCCGTGGAAATCGTCAAGGAAGTGTCCGTGCCTATGATGGCCGCCAATGCCCTGGGTCTAGGCATTTTCTTCTTCATGATCATAAACGTCTTGCGCGAGAAAAAAGCGGAAGCAGAAAGAAAACTGCTCGAAGGTGAGCTCAAGGTAGCCCATGATATCCAGATGGGGATTATCCCCAATCTGTTCCCGCCCTTCCCGTACAAAAATGAATTCGATCTGTACGCCGGGATAATACCAGCCAAGGAAGTAGGCGGTGATCTATACAATTTCAGCAAAGTGGACGATGATCACCTGGTCTTTATTATCGGCGACGTATCCGGAAAAGGCGTTCCGGCCTCCCTGTTCATGGCCATCACCATGACCCTTTTTCTGGCCGGAAGCGAAAACCGCACCGATCCGGGACCGGTCCTGTCCTTTATCAACAGGCAGCTGGCCAAAAACAATGATGCCTGCATGTTCGTAACCGCGTTTTGCGGGGTTTTGAATTACCGCACCGGAGAGCTAAAAATATCCAATGCCGGTCACAACCCGCCTATTTTGATACAAAAAGACCGAGCCGATTTCATAAATCCGGCCCGGGGAGTGGTCCTCGGGGCCGTGGAAGAAATGGATTATCCAACCGCCTGTGTACGCCTCGAACCCGGAGACAGCCTTTTTTTATATACGGATGGGGTGACCGAGGCCATGGATCCGCAGCAGGAACTTTACTCCGACGAACGGCTATTGCAGGACATCCGCGGAATGGACCGGGAAACAGACGTGGAAGAGATCGTCCACTCCGTGTTTGACTCCGTGCACCAATTCGCTGCCGGCGAACCCCAATCCGACGATATTACCGCCTTTATCATCCGCTACAACGGCTAAGGGGAATGCACAGGCTGACAGATATATCCGGCATCTCTCCCGGCCTGCGACCCCCGCCCTGAAATATACAGCGGCTCGACTTTGTTCAGAGGGATTCCCTGACACTTATCCGCATGTAGTAAAATTCCTTGTCATGCAGGCTGCAAAGAAGGTCCCTATTTACTACTTGGAAGACAGTGCCCGACGCAAAGCCAAGTTTTTTGTGTAAAAAAGCACAATAATTTACATTTTTCCCTCCTGTCTTATAGTGGATTGCAGGCTTCAAGAAACCGGGAGTTTTTAACCCGAAAAAAGGCGAGGTGGATATGAAACATTACGAGGTGGCGATTGTCGGGCAGGGTCCGGCTGGTCTCTCCGCAGCCATATATACATCCCGGGCCGGGATGAACACAATCATCCTCGGCTGTACCCCGAAAGTGGCCGGCAACTACAGCATAGACAACTATTTCGGATTCCCGGAGCCAATAACCGGAGATGTACTCATAAACCTGGGCAAAAAACAGGCGGAAAAATTCGGGACTACTTTGCGCTGTGAAAAAGTATTGGGCATTCATTTCACGAAAGAAAACAGATTCGGTCTCAAGACGGATTCAAATGAATATACGGCTGCGGCTGTGATCCTGGCCACCGGTGTGTCCAGGATCAGACCGGGTATAAAGAACCTCTCTGAATACGAGGGCCGCGGGGTGTCCTATTGCGTAAGCTGCGACGGCTTCTTCTGTCGGGACAAAAAGGTCATGGTCGTGGGTGAAGGCGTATTCGCGGCCAATCAGGCCTTGGAACTCAAAGAATACACCCCGCATGTCCAAATCTGCACCCAGCTCAAAAAACCGGATATCTCTCCGGAATTTAAATCCAAGCTGCAAAAGGCGGATATCCCTATTCTGGAAAAAAAGATCAAGAACCTGGAAGGTGATCAGGGATTGGAGAGCGTCCGTTTCCACGACGGCACATCCCAGGAGGTGGACGGGCTGTTCGTGGCCATGGGCGAGGCCTCATCCCTGGATTTTGCTTACAGTCTGGGAATCAGCAGGAACGGGATATTCATCGAGGCTGACCAGCAGCAAAGAACGAATATCCCCGGGGTATTCGCGGCCGGGGATTGTGTGGGCAGATTCCTACAAATAAGCGTGGCCGCTGGGGAGGGAGCCATTGCTGGAAAAGAGGCCTTAGAATATATAAAGGGACTGGATTCGGATTGATCGTCCTTGATCCGGGCCGAACCCGCAGTGCGGCCCGGACGCAAAAAATCATTGACAACACAAGGCGTAAGAATTAAAAACTTCGTTTCTGTTGAGGGGCCAATAGCTCAGTTGGCAGAGCCCCCGGCTCATAACCGGACGGTCCCAGGTTCGAATCCTGGTTGGCCCACCACCGAATATTTTAGGAGAAATATTGCTGACCAAGACTGTGTCATCCAAACAATTGCCTGTTGCGGGGCTGAAACGAAGCACAGTGCTTCCTTGGGGAATAAACCGGGGAAGCATTTTTTTTGCCAGTTATGCTGTACAAGGAAATAATCCACACGATTGAGAGGACCGCGCCTCTGTTTTTGGCCGAGGACTGGGACCGCTCCGGGGTGCAGGTGGCCTCGGAAAAACAGGATATCTCCAGGATGGCCGTTGCCCTGGACCCCTCTGAGGAAACAGTGGCCAGGGCAGCAAATATGGATTGCGATTTTCTGCTCTGCCACCATCCCTTGAGCCTCAAACCCGGACTGCCGGCAGAGATAGATTCTTATCACACTATATTAAAAACCCTGCTCAGCCGAGGAATCTGGCTCTATTCCGCGCACACCTCCCTGGATGCAAATCCGGATGGACCGGCTTTGTGGCTGGCCCAAAGCCTAGGATTGCAGGAGATAGGAACCGTTTACCCCTCACAGGAGATTCCGGCGGTAAGGATAAAATTTTACCCCGAACTCCCGGTGCAGGCGCTTGAACAATTAAAACAAGACTTCGTCCTTGCCGAAGAAAGAACGGACACGGCAAGGACGGGCGGAATTACCATCTGGGCGGTCCAGGAACGGGCCGTTTTCTCCTGGCTGCAAGACAACTATCCGCGACACTCGGCAATCACCTTTGCTCTGCGCACTCCGGTGAAAAAATTCGGATTCGGAGTGTACGGCTCCCTGGAGCGGGAGATGTCCCCGGATTTTTTCCTGCGCAGCTTGGGCGGGATAATGGAACTCACCAATACGCGCTTCGTGGGCGATCCCCCGGAACGGATCCAAAAAATAGCCTATTGTCCCGGATCTGGAGCGGACTTTGCTCCGCAGGCATTCGGACTGGGAGCGGACATTTATATAACCGGTGACATAAAATACCACCAGGCCCAGGAGATAGAAAAACTGGGGTTCGCCCTGGACGCCGGGCACTTTATCCTGGAAGAGGAAATGATGCACTGCTGGTACAAACAATTGCAGACAGAACTGCCTGGACTGGAGATCTCCTTTATCCAGGGGAAAGATCCGTTCAGCGCCAGAATCTATTAAATAAGCATTATCTTAGGAGGCCGTAAATTGAGCATGTATGTCGAACAGATAAAAAAATTGGTAGAACTGCAGGAGATCGACTCGGAGATGATCCGTCTGGAAAACAGGCTGGTGGAAGCCCCGAAGTATATGGAAGAGCTGCAGGACCGGTACAACAAGATGAAAACCGCCAAGGAGGACCTTGAAGATTCCGTAGGCATGCTCCACAAGCAGAAGGCAAAGCTGGAATCCGATGCCGAAGAGGACACCAACAAAATAAAAAAGAGCAAGAACAAGCTCATGATGGTGGAAAATTCCAAGGAATATCACGCCATGCTTCGGGAGATGGACAGTCTGGAGAAGACGAACCGGATGCGCGAAGAGGAACTCTCACTACTGATGGAGGATTTGCAGAACCAGGAGACCAGGCTGGAGGAGATGAGCAGTGAGTTGGACAGACTGCAGGATGAGCTCAATGAGCACAAAGAGAGCTTTGCCCAGGAGGAAAAAGAAATCAAGGACAGGCTCGAGGTCTTAAAAAGCCAGAGAAAAGAGGCCTGTTCCAGAGTGCCCGACCCCATTCTGGCCAGATATAATTTTATCCGGGAACGCTTGAATAACCCGGTCATCGTCCCGGTAAACGGCGGAGTGTGCAAGGGCTGTAACATAAGCATCCCCCCGCAATCCTTTATCGAGCTGCAAAAAGGGGAACAGATTCTGAGCTGCCCTAATTGCCAGCGTCTGATATTCTGGAACGAGCACTTCTCCGAATAAGAATCGTCAACCTCCGGAACTTGTCATCCGTGGTTCACGGTATTATACTGATATTTCGGGAGCCGGACGGGCTGCCGCCGGTCTTCGCGAGCGAAGAACGGAGGAAAGTCCGGGCTTCATAGGGCGAGACGCTGGGTAACGCCCAGCAGGAGCGATCCTGGGAAAGTGCCACAGAAACAAACCGCCCGGCATTCAGTTTATTTACGCGTTCTAAATTTTTGACCGACATGTAGACAGTATTTTTAAATATCTGACTCCGCAAAAACCAAAGAATGCGTTTATAAACTGAATGCCGGGTAAGGGTGAAAAGGTGAGGTAAGGGCTCACCAGCTGTCGCGGTGACGCGACAGGCTAGGCAAACCCCGTCTGAAGCAAGGCCAAATAGGGAGACGCTCGAGACCGGCCCGGTCAAAGTCTCCGGGTGGGCCGCTGGAGGCGGGAAGAAATTCCCGTCCTAGAGGAATGGTAGCCGCCCCGGCACTCAGTTTATTTACGCATTCTACGTTTTTGACCAACATGGAGACAGTATTTTTAAATATCTGACTCCGCAAAAAACAAGAATATGTTTATAAACTGAGTGCCGGGGAACAGAACCCGGCTTATAGTCCGGCTCCCGAATTTATATACACATAAACCCAAAATCCGCGCCCCAAAAAACAGCCGCCGCAACCGAGAAGACAAACAATGAACATCTGGGCAGTCGTCCTTGCCGCCGGGAGCAGCACCAGACTGCGCGCGCAGGGGCATAAAGACAAAAAACAGTTTCTGCGCTATGCCAGCGCCCCCCTCTACTGGCATAGCGTGGACAAGCTCTGCTCATCCCCCCTCATCTCCGGGATTTGCGTGGCCCTGCCCCCCTCTGAATTCGAGTCTAGAAAGGAGCAGGCCCAAAAGGAGCTCCTTCCTTCCCTGGCTCCCGGCCTGCCGGTGGAGTTTGTTCCCGGCGGCGCGCTCCGTCAGGAATCGGTGCAAAATGCTCTGCAAATCATCCCTGAGGACTGCGACCTGGTCCTGGTGCATGACGCGGCCCGGCCCTTTTTCTCCCCCGCCCTTGTCCGGGATCTGGCTAAGGGCCTGGAAACCGGTTCTGAGGACGGGATCATTCCGGTCCTGCCCTGCCGGGACACGGCAAAGACGGTGCGCAACGGAATCGTTCACAGCACCCTGCCCCGGGAGGAAATCTCTCTGGTCCAGACCCCGCAACTCTTTTGCCGAGAAAACCTGATCCAGGCGCATAAAACAGCGGCCCGGGAAGGATTCACCGGCACGGACGACGCCTCTTTGGTGGAGAGATACGGGGGAAGGGTGAAAACCATTCCCGGAGAGGAGAAAAACATCAAGATAACCACGGCCAGCGACCTCAGACACCTGAATGCAGGAGAAAAAGACAGCCTGTGCCACCTGACCGGCTTCGGCTACGACGTGCACAAATTCGGGGGGACAAAACAAATGCTTTTGGGAGGCATCCCCATACCCAACGGACCTCAGGTCGAGGCCCATTCAGACGGGGACGTGCTTATGCACGCCCTGACTGACGCGGTCCTGTCTTTGTCCGGGCAGGGGGATATAGGAGACCATTTCCCGGATCACGACCCGGAGAACAGGGACAGAAACAGCTCCGTGTTTTTGGCCGAAGCCCTACATCTGGCCGAACAAAACAGGATCAACTTGACCCACGTCGATCTGACCATTATTACCCAGACTCCGCGCCTGACCGAATACAAGCCGCTGATAAAAAAGAACCTGGCCGGGATCACCGGCCTGAGTGGCCAGCACATAAACGTCAAGGCCACTACTGAAGAAAAACTGGGTTTCACCGGGGAGAAGCTGGGGATCAAGGCTGTGGCTGTAGTCTCCGGGAAAAAACGCAACCAGAGGTAAGAGATGCTCTTGTACAATACACTGGCCAGAGAGAAGCAGGAATTCGTCCCCTGCTCCGGGAAGAAAGTAAACATGTATGTCTGCGGTATTACCGCTTATGACTACTGCCATATCGGGCACGCCAGATCCGCGGTGGTCTTTGACGTTCTGGTCCGCTACCTGCGCCAGCTGGGATACGATCTGAGTTTTGTCCGCAATTTTACAGACGTAGATGATAAGATTATCAATAGGGCAGCTGAAGAAAACGCGGACCCGGACAAAATAGCGGAAAAATTCATCCGGGAATACTATCTGGATATGGACAAGCTGGGCGTTTTACGGGCAGACATTGAGCCCCGGGCCACCGAGCATATCCAGGATATGATCGAGCTGGCCCAAAAACTGGAGAAAAAGGGCTACGCTTACGTAACCGACAACGGAGACGTGTATTTCCGGGTCCGTAAATACAGGGACTACGGCCGGCTTTCCGGCCGGAATATTGAGGAGCTCCAATCCGGAATCCGGGTGGAGCCAGGAGAAAAAAAAGAGGATCCCCTGGATTTTGCCCTGTGGAAGTCAGCCAAACCGGAGGAACCCAAGTGGGACAGCCCCTGGGGACCGGGGCGCCCGGGCTGGCATTTGGAGTGCTCGGTAATGAGCGAGAAGTACCTGGGCCTGCCTCTGGACATCCACGGTGGCGGCCAGGATCTGGCCTTTCCCCACCACGAGAACGAACGGGCCCAGAGCGAGGCGGCTGAAGACAAAAGTTTTGCCAAATACTGGGTACACAACGGGTTTGTCCGCGTGAACCAGGAAAAGATGTCCAAATCCCTGGGCAATTTCATAACCATTCGGGACATCCTGGACAATTTCCAGCCGGAGACCCTGCGTTTCTTCCTTTTGACCAAACACTACCGCAGTCCCCTGGACTATTCCACCGGGGCCATGGAAGAGGCGGAAAAGGGCATAAAAAGGATCTATTCCGCTAAGCAGGCAGTAGAGCGGGAAATGCACAAGGAATCCTGGAAAAAGAGCCCGTTTCCCTCGGAGATTACGGACGAAATGCAGGAGATAGAGGACAAATGGCGCTCAGACATGGACGACGACATGAATACCGCCGGGGCCATAGGTCAGATATTCAACCTGGTCCGTTTGGCCAACCGGGTTGTCGAGGACAAGAAGCTGCGCAAAAGCGAAGATGCCCGGGAATTTTTCAGGCGCGTTCTCTCCAATCTGAATTCCTGGAGCGAACCTCTGGGTATTTTGGGAGGAGACGCCTCCAGCTTCCTGACCGAGCTGAAACTTTTGCAGGCCAAGAGAAAAGGATTAAACGCGGCTGAAATAGACAGCCTGGTTTCGGAACGCAATGAGGCCCGGCAGGCCAAGGACTTTTCCCGGGCGGATGAAATCCGCGATCAACTCCAGGACATGGGTGTCCTGGTCAAGGACGGCCCGGAAGGGTCGGTGTGGGAGTTTGAATAAAAAAAATCCGGCACTCAATGCATAAAATTGAGTGCCGGACTATTAAAATCCATAAAGGATCGACAACCCGGACCCTGCTCAGTCCGGAATCACAACCATCCGGTCCTTCAACCACTTAATCACCCGGTTTCACTCTGAATCCAATCCAGAAACTCCGGATTGCCGCCGTCAAGGGGCAGGGTGACTATGCACGGGCATTCATAACTGTGCACTTCCTTTACCCTGCGGATCAAATCAGGAATGCGGTCCGCGGTGGTCTTGGCCACGAACGCGGTTTCCTTTTCCTTTTGCACTTCCCCTTTCCACATAAAAACCGAATTCATGTCCGCAAAAATATTCACACAAGCGGCCAGTTTTTCCGCAATAAGAACTGAGGCGATACTTTGCGCCTCCTCCTGGTTTTCCGCAGTCATGTACACCAGTTTCTTCTCGGACATCTCTTCCCTCGCTATAAAATTTTGAGGCATTAAACGGAGCGAACGGTTCACTCTCAAAAATAAGCTTTAGGACACCAGTCCCTGCCATACAGGGCGGTGCAAAAAGCTCTCGGATACGTTATCCTCCATCTCCTGAAAAAGGGACCAGGGCATGGAAAAGCTCAAAACATCCCGGCCCAGAAGTTTTTTCACATTGGCCCGGGCCGAAATGTCGGTCAGGCCCACTACCGCCCGGGGATTTTCATTTTTGCCCTCTTCCAGGGGCAAAAGTCCGATGGTCTGGCAGCCTGCGGCAAAGGGAATGCGCACATTGTCTATTCCGGGACGGGCAAAATTGGCCAGGACAACCAGGGCTGAGAGCTGTTCCGCGTTAACCGTGAAAGTAATCACCTTGGGGTCTTCACCCTCCTGCACCTGGGAAAGGGGCTTGAACAGGACATATGTGGCCGGGACCTCCTGAATGGGAAGCTCCTCGATGAACCCGCCCACTTCTTCCGGGCCTTTGCAGTAGCGTTCTCCCTCCAAAAAATCATCCAGGAAATGTTCGTCCGCCCCGGACTCGCGCATGTTTTCGGCAATATTTTTACCTTCTTTCCAGTCCTTGTTCCCTGAGGACAAAAAGTATTTGAATCCTTCTTCACCGCCCGGGAACTGCTTGTAGGTGTTTCCGAATCCGAGTCCTACCCCGCCGCCCCAGCACCCGTAAGTGTTGCGGTCAAAAGCCGCGGTCCTGCCCTTGGCCGCATTGGCAAAGGCGAACATCACGCACCCGAAGCGGCCCTCTTTAAACTGCAGGGCCTTTTCCGGTTTTTCCTCGGAAAGCAAAAAAGCCACCGGTTCAAACGGGGGGCCGAGTATTTCCTGCATTCTGCTGTGCATCGTCTTCCTCCTTTTGGCTCTTGGACATAGAGTATGGATTTTTATGTTTCATCCGCATCCAACGTTGAGAAACCCTCTTTTTTTTATTTTTTTAGCAAATCGTCATTAATTTTCCAATGCTTTCCAGGCATCTTTCTGATATGCGGAATTGGGCATTGACATGACAAAAGAAAATATTAGGAGGGCCAAGTACGTGAAAACTCTCTTTAACAAAATATAGGCCCAAAACTTGGAGAATCGATGTCGGATACAAATACGTTGAAAAAGGAACTGTCCCGGATAGACGGCAAGGGATACGGCGCGTACAAGGATATCCGCGGTCGTTATGACCTTGGGGGATGCGAGCTGTTTATCGACCACGTGCAAAGCGACCCCTATGCCCCGCCGAGCAAAATCCGGATTCGGGTAAGCCAGAAAAGGGCCGCTTTTCCGAAAGAGCTTTTTAAGAACCCGATCCGCAAGACCGCCCTGGAGGATTACCTGTCCCGGGCCTTTATCCAAGAGATAAACCGGGAAAAGGACAAAAAATTCCGAATCGAGATGGATGTCTGCGGTCAGGAGGTTCTTGAGCGGACCTCCATGCGGGTGAATTCCGAACAGGTGGAGGCCAGGCTGGCTGTAGGCCTTCCGGCCAAGGGCAGACGGATCATGGGCCGGCAGGCAGCGGATCTTTTGTCCCGGGAACTTCCCCTTTTAGCAGAAAGAGCCATGCTTTACGCCAGTCTGGATGCGGAAAAAATAAAAAGACATGTCCAAACAATCGAGGACCAGGAATACCTGCGCCCCTGTCTGCAGGAAAAAGGTCTCATAGCCTTTGTAGGCAACGGAGCGATGCTAGCCCGGGCCAGCGGGGTGAGCGACCGGCCTCTTGAAAATGAAGATGCGGTTTCCTTTTCTTCACCTCCGGAAATGGAAACCGAATTCGAACTACCGAATAAGGGTAAAATAAAAGGAATGGGTATTCCAGCCGGAGTCACGGTCATTGTCGGAGGCGGGTATCACGGCAAATCCACCCTTTTAAAGGCCCTGGAACGCGGGGTGTACAACCATATTCCCGGGGACGGCCGGGAATGGGTGGTCAGCGACAAAAGCGCGGTCAAGATCCGGGCCGAGGACGGGCGGGCTGTGACCGGAGCGGACATAAGCCCGTTTATAAACTCCCTGCCCGGTGGCCAGAGCACGGAGTTCTTCACCAGTTCCAACGCCAGCGGAAGTACCTCCCAGGCAGCGAACATAGTCGAAGCCCTGGAGTCCGGGACCGGTCTTATTCTGGTGGACGAGGACACCAGCGCCACCAATTTCATGATCCGGGACAGCCGGATGCAGGCCCTGGTGGCCAAGGAAAACGAACCCATCACTCCGTTTATAGACAGGATAAGGGAGCTGTACACCGAACTGAATGTATCCACAGTAGTGGTCATGGGCGGCTCCGGGGATTATCTGGGAAAAGCGGACACAGTGATCATGCTCAAGAATTACACTCCGGGCCTGGTAACCGAAACCGCCCGGGAGATCGTTGAGAAATATCCTCAGGAAAGGAAAGCAGAGATCCAAACTCCGCTCAAGCCGGTCTCCCCCCGGCGCATAAGTCCGGAGAGCTTTTACTTGGGGCCCAAGGACAAGGTCGGGGCCAAGGGCAAACAGACCATTCGTTTTAAAAAACAACCCCTGGAGCTGAATCTCCTGGAGCAGCTGGTGCATGAAAGCCAGACCCGGAGTATAGCAGCAATTTTAAGGATATTGCCCAACTACCTTAAAAAAAACGAGAATCTCCTTTTGGCGGCCGTGGAGCAGATCCTGGGGGATATTCAGACACACGGACTGGAAATTTTGGCCGGCAATACCGACAGGCACCCGGGCAATCTGGCTGAGGTGCGCAAACAGGAAATAATGGCCGCAATTAACCGCTTTCGCAATCTTAAAGTCAAACAGGCAAAACAATGACCCAGAAAAGAATACTCCCATTTATTTCTTCCTCCTATAAATTCCGGGCCCTGAGCAAGACCCTCTTCTATCAGCTTTTAATCGGCTTTGGAGCCATACTGGCCGGGCTGGGGTACACCCTTTTCCAGGTCCCGTTCGACCTGGCAGCCGGGGGACTGAGCGGTCTGGGCATTATCATAAACGAGTTCACCGGTCTGCCCGTGGGCATGCTCTATTTGGTGATGAACATCCCCCTTCTGGTCCTGGGTTATTTCTATCTGGGCAAATGGAGATTTATATTTTCCACTTCCCTGGCGGTTATCTGTTTTTCCGCTGCCACGGATATCTTCGGGAGGATCATGCCGGAGGTACTGCGCACCTATCCCATAACCGAGGATGTCCTCTTGAGCGCCATCTATGCCGGGCTGGTGTACGGACTGGGCGTGGGGATTATTTTCCGGGCCGGAGGGACCATCGGCGGGACCAGCATAACCGGGCGCATCCTGCATCTTAAGCTCGGCTGTCCCCTCAGTCAGGCCTATTTGTATACGGATGGGGCGATCATATTTTTGGCCGGACTGGTCTTTGGTTGGGAAAAGGCGCTTTTGGCCCTCATCACTTTGTTTTTCTGCGGATTTACCAGCGATTTCGTTCTGGAAGGGGCTAGCCACGTACGTACGGCCTTGATCATCACCGACAAGCCAGCTGAATTACGCCGGGCACTCATGAGCGGGCTTAACCGGGGGATAACCTACTGGTCCATAACCGGCGGTTACACCGACAGCCCGCACACCATGCTCTACTGCACCATAAGCCGCTCCCAGGTGACCGACCTGAAATATATTGTCGGGCAGACCGACCCCTATGCCTTTACCGTTATCGGCGTGGCTCAGCAGGCCCTGGGCGGTGGGTTTAAGCTGATGAAAGAGGCCAAAAGATAAGCGGGAAACAAAACCGGGACAGCCTGGGTGGGTATTGAAGAATTCCTTGTAATGCAGGACAGCTAAAAAATCCCTGGAACACACCTATCTAACAGTTTGGACTTATTAGCGCTTTATTGCTATCAGAGGCTTTAAACACGGTCAGGCGGACGTATTCCGGAGAGATCAAGCTGGACAATTAACCCCGCCTCCGGCCACGGCTGCGGCAACCGCCCCGCCTATTCCGGACCCGTTTTGGACGTCATTCAGCCGGATATTTCCGGCCCTGGGCCCCAAAAGCTCATGCAGCGCCTTTTCCATCCGGGGCTTAAAAAATGGATGCCTGCGAAAAAGAGCCCCGTCAACCGCGACTGTATGATTTCTGTTTATTTCCGGGTCCATACGGGTTAAAATCGCCCCGATACCGGCCGAACTGATCCTGGCCGCCCTGTTGGAAACAATGCGACAGACTTCCTTGATTGTTTCTCTGTCTTCCAAAGAAGGAGTGGTAATATCCTTTTCCCGGAGCAGGTCGTTTACCCCCGCCAGATTCTTGCTCGTGTCTCCCTCGATCCCGGAAACAAGCCCGGCATCAAAATCCATTTGCAAAAAAGCATTCTTGTCTCTGCCGTCCAGAATCAGTCCCTTTTTTACACAATCGTTTAGAACCAGTTTTATTAACCGGCTGAGATACAATCCGGAGACCATCTTCTCCAATATCTGGGTTTGCGGCCTGCTGGTCCTTTGATCCAGAGTGACATCGTATTCGTTTTGCTCAAGGCAGCCGAAACCGCCCCATTCAGTATTTATAATCATCTCTTGGCCCCGAGGCCAAAGAGCGGGGACTTCTTGTACACTCCCTATTTGCTCCGCATAACAGGCATTGGTGCCAGTCCCCAGAATCAACCCGGCATCCGCATCTGCATCGGTGTATGCCTCGCCCAGAAGCGTGGCCACGGTATCATTGACCAGGGCCAGGACATTTATCTTGGGCATATTTTTTTTTAAGAAAGCGGCCTTCAAAAGCCCGACCACATCATTGCCCACCACTCCGGAGGCGGTAAAATCCTTTGTCCACTCCACAAGCACACCTTTTACCGGGCCGCTTTGCTGCACGGGAAAAGAAAAGACAAATCCCAGATCGACTTCAGAGATAATATCTCTTTGCCGCAAAAAGGATTCGAGTTCGGAAGCGATGAAATTGAACAGCATCTCGCCGGTGCCGTGTATACATTCCGCGGGGATAGCGAATTGCGTGCATGCGTTCAGGGAAAGGGTCCTTTGTCCCTTAAGCTCCACTTCATACACCCGGAAATTGGTCCCGCCCAGATCAAGTGCCCAAAAAGTCCCTGTCTCCCTTCCACTCGGTCGGCCAAGGAAGGAAGGGAGCATCTTGAGCGTAGAGGTCCTTGCGGTGAGTCCCCTTTCCATCTCCAGACAAAAATCAGCCTTTATCCGCTTTAGTGCACAAGCGGACAATCCGAACGCTTGCCGCAGGCAATTCAGTAATTCCCGGTTTTTGGCAGGCTTATTCATTTAAGGACAGGTTCGTAGGGGGCAATGTTACCTCCCCGGTAAGCGTTGGATTTAATTATTCGGATTGACTTTTCGCTCCGGGCTACCTTAATAAAAGGACACGTAATTGGACAAAAGTCAAGGGCAGGCAATATAGAATACAAACTATTCTGGGATATTAACGGGTATTAACCCCGCGTCACTGTCCAAAGAATACCCGCGACAATTCAAAAAAACACGCCTGTTAAGTCTCTAAAAGACTCCCCGCTCCGGAGCAATATGCGGAGAAGACAATGGAACTTTGGCAAATAGCAACGATCGGGGCCGGGCTCCTGCTTTTAATCCTTATCCTGCGCCGAGTGGCCTCCGGCCAGGACCGGGGCAAGGCGATTCTGCCGTCAAAAATCGGGCAGGACCTGGGTATAGAAGACATACTGGAAAAGGCGGTCGAATATAACATCTACTATTCAGGCAAGGACTCCACTCCGGCGGCTATTATCTTTATTCCCAAGGATACACGGATCATCTGGGAACTCAAGCAGGGCTTGAACTGGTGGAAGCCAATCCAGGACGAGGCCGGGCTGAAGGAAATTATAGACGCCCTGCACCGCCAGCTGGACGCAGTACAAACCAAGGCCAGGCTACGTGTTTTGGTCCCGCCCCCGTCCCTCAAACCCTACGACTCCCAGCCTGCCTACCTATATTCAGGACAATTAGCGACTCCGAAAAGAATTGCCGGTTCCCATCCGCGGGTATCCCTGCGGGCGATAAAAGAAATACGCCACTCCGGGGGTATCAGGAGATAAGTCCGCACGGGTCCCAGGATCCGGTCGGAATCAGGTGAACAAAACTGCCTCGCTGTCCAGCCGGGCGTACTGCTCGCGCATGTTTTCCGGGGTAAAGTCAAAAGGGGCTGTGGATTTGCTTTCCCAGACGTAATGCGATTCTCCGTGAATAAATTTTATCATCTCCGAGGTCTTGTAGACCTTAAGCCCGTAAATCCAGTTGGCCATAATCATTATCGAGGCCATATGCCCGCCCTCGCAGGTAGTGGCGCAGATGTCCCGGACCAGATGCAGTCGATAGTCCCGGAAATAGGCGTCAAACGCGGAGGTCATGAGGCAGCCGTCCGTGACCAGGCCCCCGAGTATAAGCTCCCGCGCCCCCAGGCCCTTAAGGAAAATATCCAGGCTGGTGGCGCAAAAGGAACTCCAGCGGTATTTGTCCACCACCAGCTCGTTTTCAAGCGGGGCGATATCCGCGATTATGTCCACCGCATCAGTATCACTGCAGTAAAAAACCGGGCGACCGTCCGCAGAAAGTTCCTCGCCAAGGGAAAGCCCGACCCCGTCCGCCCGGTTTATCTGCCGGGTATATACCACCGGGATCCCGGCCTCGCGGCAGGCGTTTAGAAGCTGTTTCGAATTATGCACAACTTCTTCCAGCCCCTGGATTCCAAACCGGCTTTCATTCTGGATATCAATCAGGACCAGGGCCAAATCCTTCCGGGACAATATATAAACTCCTTTTTCCACCGTTGCCGGGGCTGTTCCGGCGTCACTTTTATTCGATACCCAACTTTTAAGCCGCATATTTGCTGGTCAAAAAGTAATCCGCAGCCCAGAATACAAAATATCCAACAGGCTCAAATCTATTTACTGGACCAAAGATCTCCTAAACCCAGACAAGGGTACCGAGCACAAGCCTTTAACCGCAAAAATAGCAGTGCTTATCTCCGGCAATAATCTCCAAAACATCCCCCAGGCTATCGGCATGCGGTTCCGGCTCGTAGATGTGCCATTTTTTGTCCCTCTTCATCCAGTATATCTTCCATATTTCCCTGGATTTTACATAAACCGCCTTGGCTATGGGGCTTTCTATCTTGTGCTTGGGATCACCAAGAACAGGCCGGACCTCAAAGAGCTGCACACTCTGTCTGTCCGGATCTATTCTGTATCCCCAGACCTTGTCCCCGAGTTCCGGCGGAGGACCGTGCCCAGCGCAGAATTCCTGCATCAGTTTCTCATATCTAAAGACTTCAAATTCACTCCAACCCATCCTGACCTCATAGCTGCCTAGATTAATTTAGATATTTTGCAACACCTGCTGGTTAAACGTATATTCCAAATGCCGATCCCGGTCCAGGGGCAGCCTTTTGCCCTCTTAAGGCTATTCGTCAACAAAATTGCCCCAAGTCCAAGGACAAAGCTCACTTGTCCCTGATCCCAAAAGCCCTGTCACCGAAAGTGGGCCACCGTCATCTCAGGTCCAAAAAATCCGGCTTGCCCCCCTTTCCGCAAACCCAAGCAAAGAATCGGCAACAATCGCAAACAAGGCGGCCAGCACAGAACCCTGCAGGATAAAGGACGGATTGTCCGAGGCCAATCCGCTGATTATGGGTGCACCCAGGCCTCCGGCACCGATGGTCGCTCCAATGGTGGCCGTGCCAATATTAATAACCACAGAGATCTTTATCCCGGCCATGATCACGGACAAAGCCAGCGGCAGCTCGGCTTTGAAAAGGGCCTGCAGCTCGGTCATGCCCATGCCCCGGGCCGCCTCCCGGACCTCGGCCGGCACTGCATCCAGCCCGCTTATGGTATTGCGGACTATGGGCAAAAGCCCGTACAAAAAAAGGGCGATAATGGTCGGCTCGGCCCCGAACCCCACTGCCGGGACTGCCAAGGCCAAAACCGCTACCGGGGGAAAAGTCTGCCCCATAGAAACCAAGCTGTTGACCGCGGGCAGGAAATCTCTCCCCTGGGTCCGGGTCACCAGAACGCCCAGCCCCACACCAATGCACACGGACAAAGAACTGGACACAGCCACCAGGAACAAATGCTCGGCAATCAGGGTCCACAACCCGGTCCGGGGGTAGAGGTAATCCCTTAAATCCGGATAAAGAGGGGCAAGACTCTTTTCCCACACCCCGCTCCAGGAGGCCAGGATCACCAGTCCGGCCAGCGGAAGGGCAAAGTAGATAATGTCCCTGGTCTTTTCATGCATCGGCTAAACCTTGATTTTCCGGATCATTTACTGTTTTTTGGTTTTGTCCGAATATTGAAGGATCCCTTATCCCCCAACCACTTTTTTAAGAATAAATCCTTAAAAGCGACGCCGGGCAAAAGCGGCCCGGACCCCTTTTCAAGACTGCAGGACATCATTTAGCCGTATCTCCCCGGCAAGCCTATGTTCCCGATCCACAAGCGGCAGACAAACCACCCCCTGCTGGACAAACATGGACAAAACCTGTTTTAGACTGTAATCGGCCCGAACCGACATCTCCGAGACATCCACGGGCACGAGATCCCGCTCCATATCCGGACCCTCGCCGGTCATCTGCTGCCCATCTATCCAGCCCAGGACCCTGCCCTGCCCGTTCGTGACCCATAGATATCTGGCGCAGTCCATATCTTCCATGCGCCTGAATTCAGCCTCCAGGACATCACCGGTGGCCCGCCGGTCCACACTGGGAGCGGAGGCGGCAAAGTCTCCGGCCGTGAGCCGGGACAGCCTTTTCAGCGCCCGATCCAAGCCCACGAATTTCTTGACAAATACATCCGCCGGAGCAGAGAGTACCGTCTCCGGAGAGGCATGCTGAACCAGGCTGCCATCCCGCAGGATGGCCACTTTCGAGCCCAGCCGGACCGCTTCGTCAATATCGTGAGTGACAAAGACAATGGTCTTTCGGAGCTCTTTTTGGATACGCAAAAACCGGTTCTGCAGATTCTCTCGGCTAATGGGATCCAAGGCCCCGAAAGGCTCGTCCATGAGCAGTATCTCCGGATCCGCGGCCAGGGCCCGGGCCACGCCCACCCTCTGGGCCTCGCCCCCGGAGAGCTCCCCCGGCCTTTTGTGTGCGTATTCCGCCGCGGGAAGCTCCAAAAGCTCCAAAAGTTCCCGGGCCCTGTCTTTGGATTTCTGCCTGCTCCAATGCAGAAGACGGGGAACGACCAGGATATTTTCCAAAACATCCATATGCGGGAACAGCCCGACGCTCTGGATAACATAGCCCATACCGCGTCTGAGCTTCTCCGGAGCCAACTCCCGAACATCGGTTCCGTTGACCATCACCCGGCCCCGGCTGGGCTCGACCATACGATTTATCATTTTCAAAGTGGTGCTCTTGCCGCACCCGGAAGGTCCGATAAGACAGCAGAACTCACCCTTTTCCACGGTCAGGCTAAGATCGCGGACCGCGTAAAAATCCCCGTAAACCTTACTCACGTTCTCAAGATTAATCACACTGCTGCCCCACTGGAGTCAAAACTCGAATAAGTGTCTGAAAAACACGGTCCACCAAGACGGCCAGAAAAATGGTGGGCAGAGCACCCAAAAAGACCAGATCAGTCGCGGCCTGGCCCAAACCCTGGAAAATAAACACCCCGAATCCCCCGGCCCCTATAAGCGCGGCCACCGCGGTATTGCCGATATTCTGCACTCCGGCGATGCGCAGGCCGTTTAAGATGACCGGAGCAGCAATGGGCAGCTCCACCCGGAAAAATATCTGAGCCCGGCCCATACCCATCCCTTGGCCCGCCTCGAGTGCGGATGCGTCCACTGTGGAGAATCCGGAAAAGGTATTGCGGACAATGGGCAAAAAGGAGTACAGAGTCAAAGCGATCACTGCCGGGGCCCATCCGATGCCGCTTATATTCAAAGCCTTTAACACCGGGAAACGCACGGACAGAAAAGCCAGCGGAGCGATTAAAAGCCCGAACAGGGCCAGACTGGGGATGGTCTGGACGATGTTTAACACCGAAAATACTGCTCCGCGCAGCCGCCTGTGCCGGAAAAGAGCCACGCCCAGCGGAACGCCAGCAGCAGAGGCCAACCCCACTGAGAGTCCGGTAATGAACAGATGGGACTTGAGTTCGGAAAAAAATCGGGCACGCTTGGCAGTGAATTCCAGAAAAATAGACAACCGGTCCAGGGCCCCAGAATTAATCAGGGCAAAGAGACCGGCCGCAAGAGCCAGGGCGAGCCCGAACTTGAGTAGTGCCGTCCGGCCCGGCCGGGGGATCATGTCCGTGTACACCAAAAAAAGCCCCAGCACAGATATCCACAGGCTGGAACCCACAGAGACTCTAGTAAACCCGCCTCCGGCCCGGGAAAGCTCAAGAGCCGCATACCCCTGGGCCCATAAAAGCCCCAGAAACATAAGCACCGGGAGGACCGCGCCCGGCACAGCGGTTCGCCTGCCCGGGAAAAGGGATATGAGCAGCAAAACCACAAAACCGACCGTAAACAGACCAGCCTGCCACAAATTCAAGGCCTCGAATAATGACAAGGGCTCGCCGGGAGCGAGACGATTCGGCCTGTTGAGGACAAAATCGCCCCCCAGCAAACCGCAAACCCCGATGACCGCGCCCAAGACCCCCACCTTGGACGCGGACCGCCCCAGTCTAAACATGACCTTAAATAAATCCCTTCTGCCGCAGGTAGTGTTCAGCCACCCGGGCCGCGTTCTCCCCGCCTATGGCAATGCGGGAATTTAGCTCCTGCAGGACCTTTTGGTCCAGGGACCGGAATACCGGGGCCAAAAGATCGTCCAGCTCTTTGTGTTCGGCCCAAATTTCTTCCCGGACCACCGGGGCCGGGGCATATACCGGCTGAACTCCTTTGGTGTCCCGGAGGAGCTTGAGCCCCAAAGCGGAGAGCGCTCCGTCCGTGCCAAAGGCCATGGCTATGTTCACTCCGCTCGTGCCCCGGGCGGCCGCCTTTTCCGTCTGTGCTGTGTTACACCCGGAAAAAACAACCATGTCCTCATCCGGGATATTAAAGCCATAGGCCTTTTCAAACGAGGGCAAAGCGTCCTTGCGGGTCACAAACTCTTCGCAGGCGGCCAGCTTGGTCTCCCCACCGGAATTTACGTATCCGGCCAAATCCTCGAGGGTATCCAGCCCCTCTTTTTCCGCCAATTCCCCGCGCACGGCCAAGGCCCAGGTATTGTCCGCCGGAGCCGGGGTGAGCCAGACCAGGCCGTTTTCTTTTTGGTCCAGCTCCTTGACTCGGGCATAACCCTGGTCAAAATCCTTCCAGAGCTCAGATTCTTCGCGGTCAAAAAAGAAGGCCCCGTTCCCGGTGTACTCCGGATAGATATCTATCTCCCCGGAGATTATGGCCTTGCGCACAATCGGGGTGGGGCCGAATTCAGTCTTGTCCTCCACCTCGTATCCGTTTTTTTCCAGGAGCAAGACCATCATCTGGCCCAGAAGTGCACCCTCAGTATCTATCTTGGAGCCCACAGTGATCTCTTTTTCCCCGGCGCAATAACCGACAGATGTCAAAAGTCCTGAACACAAAAAAACACCAGCCAACAGGACAAAAATAATCCTTTTCATTTCATATCCTCCCTGTTTCCGGGCATACCCGGTGTTCAAAAAAGCTTATCTGTATTCCGGATTGGGATGGTCCCTGCGGCATCCGGCCTCCCATTCGGAGCGCTGGTTGCCGTGGGCGGGAATGCCCCCGAACTCCCTTATCATCCGAGTCAGATGCAAAATATTCCAGGTCATAAACGTGGTGTTCCGATTGGTAAAATCGTTCTCCGGTCCGCCGGATCCCGGATCCAGATAAGATGGCCCGGGCCCAGCCTCCCCGACCCAGGCGGCGTCCGCCTGCGGGGGGATTACGTATCCCAGGTGCTGCAGGGAATACAGGATGTTCATGGCGCAATGCTTGGCTCCATCTTCGTTCCCGGTGATCAGGCATCCACCTACCCGGTTATAATAGGCATATTGACCATATTCATTCAAGTCCCCGGATGTGGAATACAGCCTCTCAATCACCTTGGAACATACCGATGATTTCTCCCCCAGCCAGATAGGCGTGCCCAAAATCAGCACGTCAGCTTCCTTGACCTTGACATATATTTCCGGCCAGTCGTCCCTGTCCCATCCCTTTTCGGTCATGTCCGGGTACACCCCGTCGGCCAAAAAATAATCCACGGGACGCAACTCTTCCACCTCCACCCCGAGCTCGCGCATGATGGCTACGGACATATCCACCAGCCCCTGGGTATGAGACATTTCCGGGGATTTTTTCAAAGTACAGTTCAAAAATAAGGCCTTGATTCCGGAGAAATTCCATTTGCTCGAGCGGCAAAGATGCAGCTGGTACTCGCTTAACATGGTCTCTCCCTCCTTCTGCTCTATAATTAAATACAGATTAAACTATTTATAGATTATGGAAAAACAAAAGAGCAGTAAAGAATAAACACTCCTGGACACTGAAATCTCAGTAAGATAAAAGATCGTAGATTCATTTTTTTGCGCGTAAGTCACAACCCGGCCAGGAGTTCGGGAGATAGGCTGTTAATAAAATGGAACAATCAAATCCGGATAAAAAAATACAGAAGCTGCGGACGGAAAACCGAGAACTTCGGGAAAGGATCTCAGCCCTTGAAAAGGTATTCGATCCGGAAAGCGCCTTTGGCCAACCCGGGGAGCACTGGGCAGACGAATCTTCCCGCACCAATACCGAGTTTCTGGAGCTAGCCCAAAGGCTGTCCAGGGTGGGCTACTGGTTCTGGAACTGGGAAAGCGGGATTATATCCTGGTCGGATGAAGTATATCGCATATATGAGAGGGATTCGGGTAAGGGGGCGCCGTCCAATGCGGAATACCTGGACTACCAGCATCCAGAGGACAAAGAGGCTTTACAGATTTCGATTCGCAAGGCTCTGGAGGAAAAAAACGAATACCGCCTGGAGCACCGCATCATCTCTGAAAGCGGTAAAGTGAAACACGTAAGCTCCATCGGTCGGGTCTTTTACCACAAAGAAGGGCAGGCCAAAGGGCTGTTCGGGACTATTCAGGATATTAGCGAACTGAAAAGGACTCAGGAGGCTTTGGCCTCAAAAGAAGCCATGCTGCGGGCCATGGCCGAGGCCTCTTACGATGCTTTGATCATGATCGATTGCCGGGACCACATCATTTACTGGAGTCCGGCCGCGGAAAAAATGTTCGGATGGTCCCGAGAAGAGGCCCTGGGGAAAAAGCTGCATCCCCTTATCGCCCCGGAAGAATACCACCAACAGGCTCAGTTGGGTTTAAAGGAATTCGGCCACAGCGGGTCCGGCCCAGTCCTGAATGCCATACTGGAGTTTACGGCCGTGGATAAAAACGGGGAAATCTTTCCAGTAGAGAGATCCGTGGCCTCCTTTCAAAGCGAGGGCGAATTTTTTGCTGTGGGAAGTCTGCGGGACATAACCAAACGCAAGGCAGCTGAACAGGAACTAAGATCCCAGGCCGAGCGCCTGGCTTTGGCCTCGGAAGCCGGAGGGATCGGCATCTGGGAGCTGAACGCAGACACTGGAGAACTCACGTGGGACAAACGCATGTATGAACTATACGCCGTGGACCCGGATAGATTCAGCGGCCTATACGAGGCCTGGAAAAACCGGGTTCATCCGGAAGACATCGAGGAAGCGGCCCGGGAACTAAACAAGGCCCTGCACGCGGCATCCGATTGGCACTGGGAATTCCGCATACTCCTTCCTGGAGGCATAGTCCGTCATATACAGGCCGCAGCCCGGACGCATCGGGAGGAAAACGGCCGGACACTGCGCATGATCGGTATAAACCAGGACATAACCGAGGCCAAGGAATCACGGCAAAGACTGAAACACTTGGCCACCACGGACAACCTGACCGGGATATACAACCGCGGATACTTTCTGGAACTGTTCGAGGGGGAGATAGACCGCAGCCTACGCTATTCCCGACCACTATCCTTGATAATATTTGATATCGACAGATTTAAATCAATAAACGACACTTACGGCCATGATATGGGGGACAGGGTATTGCGGGACATAACCGGAGTTATATTGGCTGAACTCAGAAAAGCAGATATCTTCGGCCGCATCGGCGGAGAAGAATTCGCCGTGGTCTTCCCGGAGACCGGCCTGAACGCCGCTTTGCCCGCGGCAGAACGCCTGCGAAAAGCTGTGGGGGAAAGCCTTCTGCCCCTAGAAGCGGATAAAAGGCTGAACGTAACCATCAGCCTTGGAATTGCGGAACTAGATGCAGTGCGCAAAAACGGCGAGGCCCTGCTAAAAGCGGCGGACGAGGCCCTGTACCAGGCCAAAAATCAAGGCCGCAACCGGGTGGTTCACGCTTGACACCCAAGCAGTGAAGCACCCGGCTCCCCCGGCAGAAGCATCCTTTCTAAATCAAAAAGGCTTTCAGCTCCCGGAAACAAGCTCTTTAAGCCGGGATGCATTCAGAACAGCCATCCCTTCGGCATCGTTGTTGAAAAAGCACATGGCGCTCAGGCCCCGCTTTAGATACCCTTGGAGTTCTAAGGCTATTTTCTGCAGCTCGTCTTCGGTGTACGAACCGGCATACCCCAAGCCATGGAAACGCAAATAGACCACATCCGAGGTAACCACCCGCGGATGATCATCCAGAAGGTCGTGGATGCATAGTGCGGCATTATGCCGACGCAAGACAGCATAGACCTCCTCGGTCAGCCATCTCTCATCCCGGAATTCCAGGACCCAGCGCACATTATGCGGGGCTGCGGACAAAAAGGCATCCAGCCTTTCCGGGGCCGGTTTCCATTTCGGGGGCAACTGGACCAGTACCGCGGCCAGTTTATCCCCCAGACGGCCGGCTGCTTCCCAGAATTTGCCGATACTCGACTTCGGGTCTTTCAAACGCTTTATGTGCGAGCCGTAGCGGCTGAATTTAAGGACATAATAAAAATGATCCGGGGCAGCATCCCTCCACTTCTCAATGGTTTCTGCCCTGGGCAGATTGTAAAAGGTAGCGTTTATCTCCACCGAATTAAACCGCTGTGCGTAATATGCGAACCATTCCTTTTGCGCCAGCTCCTGTGGATAAAAAGCCCCTTTCCAGTGCTTGTACTGATACCCGCAGGTCCCGATCAAAAGTTCTTTACCACCCATAATTAACATCCACAATAAAGTCTGCAATTTGTTGACTAAAAAATCTTAAACATGCGGACTTAAGTTTCAAGTCCCGGCCAACCGCATACAATCAACATAAGAAGGAGCAAGATTTAGGACTCCCAAATACATAAATCCCCAACCAGTCGTTTTCCTTGTATACTCTTGCCTCCTCGAGGTTTGAAACGGATATTGTTTGCCTGATCCTTTTGCAAGCCTTTACTAGGGAGCCCGGCATTTAAACTTTGATTTGAGTGCTGGATTGACGGGGATTGAGAAACCCGGAGCCAAAAGCCCGGCCGGTAAAAGGATCAGGCGTATAACATATAAAAACACATACAATTTGTCCATGAACCATATTTTTTTACTTTTTTTAAAAGACATTATTGTATGCCGGACCAAAAAATGTTAATAAATACATAAGAAAAATTATTTCCGAGGGATAGACAAAAAAGACCGCCCTGGCGCTTTTATCTGTCCTTAACACAGGCTCTTAAAACGAGCATAAAAATCGGTAAGGGGGTTGAAATGAACACGATTTTTATTGACGCCAAACATTGTCTCGGATGCCGGCATTGCGAACTTGCATGCGCAAAAGCCCATCAGGACACTGACCTGGGGGTGGGCCCCAAGTCCCCCAAACCGCGGATAAAAATCCAGCCGGGAGTGGATTTTTTGACCTATCCGGTCCGCTGCCGGCACTGCAATCCCGCTCCGTGCATTGAATCCTGTCCAACGGAAGCCCTTTACCGCGATCCGGTTTATGAAACCGTTCTGGTCCGGGATGATCAATGCATATCCTGCGGGATCTGTGCCCAGGAATGTCCGTTCGGGGCGATAAGCTTTGTTTTCAGTCCGGAACTGGAAAAAGATGTGGCCTACAAATGCGACAACTGCCTGGAAAAGATAAAAATCGGCGGCGAGCCGGCCTGCGTTGCGGCCTGCAAAACAGGGGCCTTGAGATACGGGGAGGCAAACGAACTCGTTTCCCAGGCCAGAAAAGGGATTATTTTTGACCTGACCCGGGATATTCAGGGGATGGAGCCGGAAAATATACCGGAAAACATAGAAGCATTCCATACCGTGTGCGCCAAACTCGCAAAAATCGGCCCCATGCACTCATCCCGCAAGAGTATCTAAAAAAACAGGGAGAAAAGCCATGTCTGAAGAATACAATGTCCCAGATTTAAAAAACAAGGTAAACGAAAGGACAATAGACGAAAGTGCCAAGCCGGCGCTTACAAGAACCCTGCAGGAAAACATTGAAACCGCCTGGGACAGGCTTGAGGCCCAGCAGCCCCAATGCGGCTTCGGACAGACCGGTGTGTGCTGCAACAGATGCACATTGGGCCCATGCCGTATAGATCCGTTCGGTGGATCGCCCGATCGCGGAGTATGCGGGGCCGGCGTGGACCTTATCGTCGCCAGGAACGTACTGGATGACCTGAATACCGGCGCGGCCGCGCATTCGGATCACGGACGGGAAGTCGTAGAGACCCTGCTGGAGACCTCCAAGGGCGAAGCCCAAGGATATGAAATCCTGGACCGGGAAAAAATGCTCGCCATTGCCGCGGAATACGGCCTTGAAACCGAGGGCAAGTCGGACAATGAAGTCGCCCATGCCCTGGCCCTGGCCATGCTCGAAGAATTCGGGACAACCAAGAATTACATCCAGTTTACCGGTCGGGCTCCGGAAAAAACCCGGCAAATATGGGAAAAGGCGGGCATAATGCCCAGAAGCGTGGACCGGGAGATCGTGGAAGGCATGCACCGCATCCACATGGGAGTAGGGGCTAATGCGGCCAATATCCTTTTGCACGGCCTGCGCACCTCCCTGTCCGACGGCTGGGGCGGCTCAATGATGGCCACCGAGGTCTCGGACATCCTGTTCGGGACCCCGGAGATAAAAGAGGCCTGGACCAATCTAAGCGTATTGAAAGAGGACATGGTCAATATAGTCCTGCACGGGCACAATCCCATCCTCTCGGAAATGGTGGTCGAGGCCTCCAGAAAGCCGGAGCTCAAGAAACTGGCGGAAGAGAAAGGAGCCGCGGGAATAAACCTGGCCGGCATGTGCTGTACCGGCAACGAGCTCTTGATGCGCAAGGGAGTGCCCATAGCCGGGAACATGCTCAACCAGGAACTGGCCCTGGCCACCGGAGCGGTGGAGGTAATGGTCATTGATTACCAGTGCATATTCCCGTCCATCCCGAACACTGCCGCCTGTTTTCACAGCAAGATAGTCTCCACCAGCGAAAAATCCAAGGTCCCGGGCGCGGAACACATGGAGTTCCATCCGCATACCGCCCTGGATACCGCGGAAAAAATCATAAAGATGGCTATTGAAAACTATAGCCATCGCGATCCCAACCGGGTCCTTATCCCCGGGGAACCGACAAAGATGCTGGCCGGGTTCTCGGTGGAGGCCATGCTCAAGGCGCTGGGCGGCAGCCTAAACCCCTTGATCGAGGCCATTGCCGGAGGAAAAATCAAAGGGGCCGTGGGCATGGTCGGCTGTAACAACCCCAAAATCACCCACGATTACGGCCATGTGCAGTTGTCCAAAGAGCTTATAAAGCGAAACATCCTTGTGGTCCAGACCGGATGCGCGGCCATTGCCTCCGGAAAGGCCGGGCTGCTTTTGCCGCAAGCCGCCTCCCAGGCCGGAGAGGACTTAAGAGGCATCTGCGAGACCCTGGGGATTCCGCCGGTTCTGCACATGGGATCGTGCGTGGACTGCTCCAGGATACTGGTTCTGGCCGCGGAACTGGCCAAAGCCCTGGATGTGGGCATGGATCAGCTCCCGCTTGCCGGGGCCGCCCCGGAATGGATGTCCCAGAAAGCGGTATCCATTGCCTCCTATTTTGTCTCCTCCGGCGTATACACCGTACTGGGGATTCCTCCGAAGATATTCGGCAGCGCAAATGTCATGGACTTAATGACCCGGGGACTGGAGGATATAGTCGGAGCGACATACGCGGTTGAGCCGGACCCGGCCAAAGCGGCGGATATGATCGAAAAACATATCAATAACAAACGCAAAGGATTGGGCATATAAATGAGCGGGGAAGAAACCAGGGGAAAGAGGCTGTTCGCGGCGGCAAATTATCTCCAGAACCAGGGACAATCCGCAAACAACGGCTGCAGGATAGTGGTCACCGGCAAGGGCGGGGTGGGCAAAACCACCACCACCGCCCTCATGGCCCAAATAATGGCCCGCTGGGAGATCAATGTCCTGGCCGTGGATGAGGACCCGCAGCAGAATCTGGCCTTTTCCCTTGGTTTCCCCTTGGAAAAAACCGCAGAACTCATTCCGGTATCCAAAAACATCGCCTATATCCAGGAAAAAACCGGGGCCCGGCCCGGGGAAAGCTGGGGAACGATGCTCCGGATAAACCCGGACGTATCCGATGTTGTCCGCCGCTTCGGGATGAAGATCTCGGAGAATATCAACCTGCTGGTAATCGGGAGCGTCATCCAGGCCGCCACCGGATGCCTGTGCCCGGAAAACGCCCTTTTGGACAGCATTGTCCGCTATATTCGCCTCCGGGAGGATGAAATGGTCATCATGGACACCCAGGCCGGGGTGGAACACTTCGGCCGCGCCCTGGCGGACGGGTTCAGGCATGCGGTGATCATGACCGAACCCAGCTTCAATTCCATCCAGGTGGCCCTGCATTCCGCAAGTCTGGCCCGGGAGCTGCATATCCCGGAGGTCCATCTTGTGGTCAATAAATGCCGATCGGATTCCGACCGGGAAAAAGTCAGCTCCCGCCTGGGCGACACCCCATTTTCCTCGATCACCTACCTGCCGTTTGTCGAGGATGTCCTGGATATGGAACCGGACGTATCCGGGCTGCTTGATCAAAAGACTCCCTACACCGAGGCTGTGCACTCTTTGTGTCGGCAGATCACTAAAACCCCATAGCGGTTAAACCCGAGCCGACCCTACTTTTGGGTCCTCATCCGGCCGGGACCTCAATTGCGGATCATCCCCATACAGTAGTCTTTTATTCCTTAAGCGGCAGGATAAGTCCTACAAACGGAGACTTACACCCTTGTCAGACAACACAAGGCCTGCTATTTTTAGTAAAACAAAAAATGTAAGCGGTTTTTCTGATATCCTAAATTATCCTCAAAAAAACTGCCTAACGCCCCCCTGAACCAGAGGTAGACATGCTCAAACAGCCCGTACATCAGCTAGCCCAGCCCGGAATATTCGGTCTCTCCCCAGAGGCCCCGGTCTCCGAAGCCCTGAAAATTATGCAGGAGAAGAACATAAGTTGTATTGTGGCCCTGGAAGAAGACCGGCCGGTGGGGATACTGACCGAACGCGGACTGGTACAGTATCTGGCCGGACACGGACAAATACTCGGGGACCGCCCCCTGCGCGAAATCATGAGCACACCGGTGATTACCATCCCGGAAAACGCCTCCGCCTATGAATCCCTGTACACCCTGCATAAAAATAATATCCGCCATCTTGTGGCAGTGGATTCCCGGAGGAGGGCCTCGTCCATGCTCACCCTGACCAATGTGGTCGAGGGCGTAAACATGGATCTGTTTATGGAGCTGCGCCCGATAAAAAAGCACATGGACCAAAACATCGTGCATGTGGAAAAAGACTTAAGCTTGGCCGAGCTCTTAAAGGAATTGGCCGGAAAGAAATTTTCCTGCGTCATCTACGCCCCGGAAAACCACACAAAAGGGATTCTCACCGAGCGGGAACTGCTTCGCCTGGCCACCCGGGGCACTCCCCTGAAAGACACCAGTCTTTCCGAGGTCATGCACGAACAATTGATTACAGTGGATGAAAACACCCCGGTATACCAGGCGGCCTGGACCATGCGGGAAAAAAACATCCATTTGACCGTAGTCCTGGACTCCGCAGGGCGGCCGAAGGGAGTGGCCACGCAATACGACATCATCCAGTCCCTGGTTTCCAATTATATAAGCACTTTTAAAGACGTCATGGAGGACAAAGGCGGGCAAACAGCAGCACAAGCAGAACCGCTGCTGGCCAAAACATGCAGCTATCTGGACTCCATTTTGAATACTTCCATGGACATGGCCATTCTGGCCACGGATGAAAACTGGGATATTGTCTTTTGCAATACGCAGGCTAAAGAGACCTTCGCAATGAATACGGCGGACATCCTGAGCCGCAACCTTGCCGATCTGCACTGGACCACGGGGATGAAAAGGAAAAAATTCGAGTCCATAATTTACAGCACCGCTGCGGACGCCCCGCAAAGCTTCATCTATGAAAGCAGTACCGAAGACAAAAAGCGCTTTTACGAAGCCAGGATATCCCCGATATTTAACCAGGACAACGCCCTGGAGGGATTTGTCTACACCACATGGGAAGTAACCGAAAAAAAGCTGGCCGAGGACAACATCCGCTACATCGCCTATCACGACACACTAACCGGACTGCCCAACAGAATATCCTTTGAGGAACGCCTGTGCCTGGAAATAGCCCATGCGGAACGGTACAAGACCAAGCTGGCCGTGGTGGTCATGGACCTGAACCAGTTCAAGGAGATCAACGACTCCCAAGGGCATCAGGCCGGGGATATGTTCTTAAAAGAAATCGGCAAAAGACTGGCAAGCACCTTGAGAAAATCGGACACTGTGGCCCGGGTGGGCGGGGACGAATTCACCCTGATTCTGCCCAAGGTTTCCAGCCGGGAGGATGTCCTGCGGGTGGCGGACAAAATCGCCCGGGTAATGCAGCCACCGATAAAGATCAAAAACCAAAGCTGGCCGGTGCATATGTCCGCCGGAGCGGCCTTTTACCCGAACGACCATACCCGACCCAAGATGCTCCTGGAACTGGCCGATCAAACCATGTACCGGGCCAAGCGTGAAAGCCGGAGCCGGGAAACAAGATTCAACATCTGCCTGTACAATGAAAAGGACACTATCTGTCCAACCGTGAGCGGCTGATTCCGGAAAAAAGGACCTGCAATTTTGAGCCTCCCCCTCCTGGCCTACCTGCGAAGGAAAATTAGGGACAGGCAAACTATGTTGACAGTCACGAACATGCGAGCTATTTGTTCCTCATCCCGAATCAATCACCATGCAAACAGTTTGGAGGTGTCCCATGGCCCGCATGCCCCGTTTTATCCTTTCCGACCGGCAGGCCACCTATCACGTTATAAGCAGAACCGCCCTGGACGGTCTGCCTCTGGGCGAGCAGGAAAAGGGTCTGCTTTTTAGCATCATAAAGGACATGTCCGCGGTCTATTTCTGCGAGGTGCTCGGGTTCTGCATTATGGGCCATCATTTCCATCTGTTGGTGACCATGTTCCCGGAAGAGGAGATAACTGACGAAGACGTCCGGGCCAGCTTCAAGCGCAGATACGGAAGCAGGCAAAAGCTCATGTCCGGGCAGATCCCCTTTTACCGCCAGAAATGGACCTCCCTTTCGGAATACGTAAAAGAGATCAAGCAGACTTTTACCCGCATGTATAACAAAAAACGCGGCCGCAAAGGGACTTTCTGGGCGGAGCGGTTCAAGAGTCTGATCGTGGAAAAGGGAGAAACCCTGGTCAACTGCCTGGCCTATATTGATCTAAATCCGGTCCGGGCCGGAATCGTGGACCGTCCGGAGGAGTATAACTGGTCCTCTCTCGGCTATCGCTTCCGCTCCGGGCGCAGGGAGGATTTTTTGTCCTGGAATCTGGGCCTGGAGGAATACAACATGCAAAGTGCAAATGAACGCCTGCGGCATTACCGGGAGTTTGTCTACGCCCGGGGCGGGATGGACACCGGGAAGGGAAAACTCTTGCACGGCGCGCCCCGGCCGGAGAATGTGGAGCGGTTCATCCAGCGTACGCGTTTTTTTACCGAAGCCGGGATAATCGGCTCCCGGGAGTTCGTCCGCCAGGGCTTTGAATACTTTCGAGACCTTATCCAGCCCAAACGAAAACGTGATCCGCATAAGATTCAGGGTCTGGACCAGGTCTATTCCTTAAAACGCCTGAGCTGACCCTGCCGGTAAAGCTACCCTCACACCATAGTTTATTTGTATCCGCCCGCAGGCGACCATGGATACGAGCGCTTAAATAACGCCTGCACGGGATGATATCCGGGACGTACACCTTCTCCAGCCCTTAGTCAGATCACCTTCAAATGAAATTGGAGTGTCAGTAAGTTTAAATGACCTGGAGTTGCCCGGATGCAGGGTGGAGTTAGGTCAAATATGTGGGCCTTTTTACATAGTTTGCCTGTCCCTACTCATTTTTTAGCCAAGTCCGCATTGAGTTCCCGGCAAGTGAACTTTTCATTCTGCCTATTAAAGGCCTTGACCAAACGTACGTATTGCCGTACGTTAATAAAAAATACGTTGAGGTGAACTATGCCGACTTTATCAGCCACTGAGGCAAGATCAAAACTTTATCGTCTTATCGACCAGACAGCCGCGTCTCATGAACCCATTGTAATTACAAGCAAAAGAGGCAACGCCGTTTTACTATCCGAGGACGATTGGCGGGCAATCCAAGAAACTATGTACCTATTGAATATCCCGGGCATGCGCGAGTCAATTCGTGAAGGCTTAGCAACGCCAGTTGAGGATTGCAAAGAGGAACTCGATTGGTAAATTATAAGGTCGTATTTACAAAACAAGCACAAAAAGACGCGAAAAAACTGTCTGCTTCCGGCCTTAAGGAAAAGACTGAAAAACTTATTGAGATCCTGCAAAACAATCCTTATCAGACACCGCCTTTCTATGAAAAGCTTGTGGGAGATTTGGCTGGCGCCTACTCCCGTCGTATTAATATCCAGCATC
>JBKHGE010000006.1:0-87566 GCA_046539845.1 Desulfonatronovibrionaceae bacterium | reverse complement strand
ATCTAGTGCTAACATTCCAAGGGGGATTATTCCAATTCACGGTGAACCAAGACAATAAGCCTCGGCCAGGTCCGCCCCGGACATGTCGGCCTCGGCCAGATCCGCGGCTAAAAGAGTAACATTATGCAGGTTGGCCCGGCACAAGTTTGCTTTCCACAAGGTGGCACCAGTAAGAACGGCCTCCCTCAGGTCGGCACCGGCCAAATCAGCCCTGGACAGGTCTGTCCTGAGCAGTCTGACCCCGGACAGGTCGCATCCTCTGCATTCATTCGTTTTCATTAACTTATCCACATCCTCCTGCGTAAACGCTTCGGCCCGGCCCATGGTCATCAGGCAGACCAAGATCGCCACCATCGCTGCCCCCAAAAGTGTTTTCCATTTTTTGCGCATAATTTTTCCAGTAGTTAAATGGTGGCGGATAATATTCTGAATTAAAGCACTTATCATGCCAGAGCAAAGAGATGAGTAACTACAGCATATAACAGAAAGTAAGAGTTTAAACAGTAAACAAAGTGTGCGCCCATATAGTTGGCACTTGGCACCGGGCTTGGGCCGGTTCCGGGAAATCAAAAGCAAAAACGGTTGAAAGATTTTCCTTGCTCTCTGGAGATTAACCGGCATAGGGAAACAATAGCAAGATTTTTATATGCTCAGGGTTAAAAGTGGAGGCAAGTCTTTCATTTTTAAATTCCAGGCTTTATGGGCTGACCGTGGCTGGCCCCCTGCAAATCGAGCATCCCGGAGCCCTGCGTGCGCAGGATTATAGGCCGGGTTGGCCATATGCAAAACTCAAGAATTAATCCCAGATCCCCGGCGGCGCCCCGGCCGACATCCGACAGCGGGCGGGCTACCTCGGTTGAGTTTGGCATTGAATTGCGGTATAATAATATTATAGAGTATCCTCTATGTTTAGAAAAAACGGAGGAATTATGGCCGAATTGACAGTTGTTCACAGCGGAAATCGCGCCTGAACGACATGTAAAAAGGCTATAGGAGTAGGCAAAGGAATGTTCGTAGAAAAGACACGCCTGCAAAAACTCGAAAGATAAAGTGCAACACAAAAACTATATTTGCAATCCCCTGATTTTACTTAAAACTTTACGCTGCCTGCAAAAGTATATTTTTTGCATGCGCATCAGAAAAGATAAATCTGTCAACCATGGAGAACTGCAATGAACGTACGTCTTGGTTTTTTCGTGGCTTTGGCGTCGCTTTTTTCCTGCGCGCTCTTTTCCTCTTCTGCGTTGGCCTGGGAAGTGCCCGATAAAGTCTGGGTATCCAGAACCATGCCTCCAGTCTACTGGCAGAAAGCAGGGAGCCTCCAGAACTCCGGCAAACACTTTTTGCAACGTTATGAACTGTTTAAGTCAGGGGGAAATCCCAAAAATACATTCCGTATAGCGGCCATCTGGCCGGTCAAAGACAAAAAATTCTGTGTGGAGGTATTGCCCCTCGACACCCAGCCCGGAGGGTTGCCCTCTTCCTACAGTTTCCCTGTGCCGGATCACTGGGTCAAAATGGGGGTCATCTCTCCACTTTATGACCAGAGCTCCGTTAAAGAATAGCAGCATGTTATTAATTAGGATCGGACCTGCGTCGGGGATGGAGAAATGGGAATTGCCCCGAAAACACTTCATATTGAAGCTGAATTACCCAAAACAGGACCGGCGCGAAATGGGTAATTACAGTTCAAAAGAAAAGACCTGCTCTCAACCCCTCCTTGTCAAAATAAAAAGATCCGCTTATTAAATCCAGGGGCTCTTATTTGGGCGTTCAACTAATTCACATTTTCGGCGTTTGCGTGTGGTAATCGGAAATTGCTTAGGCAGGGCTTGTGACAACAGAAAGCATGTCCACCCCCTACGTTAAATCGCCAACGCGTTGTTTAGACTTATCTTTTCAATAAGCCTCTAAATTTTCAATTTGTTTTTGGACTGGGATGATATGGGATTGAGAAAAGTCGAAGAAGAGCTGAAAAAGGCTTTTTATAATTATCTGGAAGTTTATTGCGTGCAGAGAGATATAGACAAGACTCTGGAATTATTGGCCCTTGATATCACGGGGCACGGCACCGCATGGGACGAAAGCATGAAAAGGGGGGATGAATGTTGTGCTCTATACAAAAGAGATGTTGAGCAGGCTCCCAACCCTATATATTATGAGTTGCAAGATCTGCACACCGCGGCGTTATCAGCCGGTTTTGGGTATAATACGGCGTTATTGAATTTTAAGACTATGATATTTGACCAAGAGGTCCAGTTTTTTTGCCTGCGCCTGACTATCATTTGGGCCAAGTACGACGGATTATGGAAGATGGAACACATGCACCTTTCCTTGCCCTCGAGCAGTGCGCACCGTGAAGATGAATCATTTCCGGTAAAAGAACTTGAAGAGCGGAACAAAGTTTTAAAGCGTCTCGTGGAGGAAAAGACTTCTGATTTGAATAACACTCTGGATGAATTGTCCAGGCTTGCGGCGCATGACAACCTAACCGGAATTTTTAATCGCATGCAGATTGAAAAATGCCTGGAAAGGGAATTATACCGTTGTGAAAGATATAATAATAAGTTGTCGATTATTATAATCGATATTGATTATTTTAAACAGGTAAATGATGAATTCGGACATTTGGCGGGCGACCAGGTTTTGGTCGAATTTGCCAATACCTTGCAGTCCAAAATGCGCAAGACCGACTTTATCGGCCGCTGGGGCGGAGATGAATTTATAGCCGTTTGTCCGGAGACTGGCCTGTCAGAGGCCAAAAGCCTCACGCAGAACATGCGAAGGCAAATCGAGTTTTGTGATTTTTCTTATGTTGACATCCTGACAGCCAGTTTGGGCCTGACATCCTATCGGCACGGGGACAGCTTGAACTCCATACTTGCCCGGGCGGACAAGGCGCTTTTCGAGGCCAAGAAGGGCGGCCGCAATTCCACTATGTGTAAATAAAATATTTCGGGTTTATGTCCCGGATTTGTCCTCAACCGGATTTCCAATCGTTCCTATTTCCTCGATTTTTACTCCCACCCGGTCCCCAAATTTTATCTGGCCTACCCCTCCGGGGGGTGGCTATAATGTCCCCGGCACGAAAATAGACTTTCATGTTTTTTGTTAAAATGGCATGGTCGCAGAAAAGGAGATCACCCTAGCCTATGCAAGAGCATATTTTTGCTGACAGTCCCACAGTCTGCGAGGAGTGCGACTGGGTTAATCCTCTGCCCGGGCTTTTCCCCGGCCAGAAGGCGAAGTGCCGTTGCTGCGGGAATACACTTGTCATCTGGCCGGACCAGACTTTGGACAGGCTTTTGGCCTACGGCACCTCCGGGCTCTTTATGCTTATAATGACCTTTTCCTTTACTTTCCTCGGCTTTACCGCCCATGGGACAGGCCGGCACACTTCCCTGCCGCAGACAGTGACCACACTTGTTAGTTATGATTATCTGGTTCTGGGTGCAATCCTGTTCATGGCCCTTTTTGTCATTCCCCTTATTTATCTGCTGGTGCTTATGTACCTGGCAGCCGGGCTTCGCCTGCGCAGACTGCTGCCCGGGTCAATGTTTTTGTCCCGCTGGTATCCGGCTCTGCAGCCCTGGCTTATGGTCGATGTCTTTTTGGTGGGGGTACTGGTGGCTATGGTCAAGCTCAGAAGCATGATAGATATAAGCTTCGGACTTTCCTTCTGGGCCCTGTGCGCGTATGCCCTGCTCGTGGACAAAACGGTTTCCCTGGTGGACAGGCGCTGGCTGTGGCGGCATATAGGCGGTATGGCCCCGGCCCCGGACGGGCTTCGGGATGCGCCCGCCCGGTTACAGGGGGTCTCCGGATGCCATTATTGCGGGGCGATTGTAAACGGTGAACACGGCCTTTGTCGACGTTGTCGCCATAAGGTGCATACCCGCAATCCGGCCAGTTTGAAACGCACCTTGGCTTTGCTTTCGGCCGCGGTGATCATGTATGTCCCGGCCAATATATTCCCGATCATGAGCACTGTGTCTCTGGGCAAGGAAAATCCGTCCACCATCCTGGGGGGAGTGGTTCAGCTGTGGCAGATGGGCTCCTACCCGGTGGCGGTGATAATTTTTTCGGCCAGCGTGATGATCCCCTTGATCAAGATCTTGTCTCTGCTCTGGCTGTGCAAGGAGTGTTGGCGTCCGGGTCGAATTCCGGTGGAGAGAAAGATGAAATTGTACCGGGGGATGGAGTTGATCGGGCGCTGGTCCATGATTGACGTGTTTGTGGTGGCCACTTTGGTGGGTTTGGTCCGGCTGGGCAATCTGATGTCCGTTATTCCCGGCCCGGCCGCCGTATCCTTTGCCGCAGTGGTGGTCTTGACCATGCTGGCGGCGATGGTCTTTGATCCTCGTCTTTTGTGGGACAGCGCGCAATTAGAAAGGGAGGAAGTCGTTTGAAAGAGGAAGAGAGCGCCCGGGTTGAGAATCTGCGCCCCCTGCGTTTCAACGCCATATGGTTGGTTCCGCTTCTGGCCCTGATTGTCGCTGGCTGGATGGTTTACGACAACTGGGCGGAAATGGGGGAAAAGATTGTTTTGGTGGCGGACAATGCCGAAGGAATAGAGTCGGGCAAGACCAAGGTCAAGGTGCACAACGTGGACGTGGGCGAGGTGACTGACGTCAGCCTGAGTGAGGACTTCAAGCAGGCCCTGATCACGGTGCAGATGAAAAAGGGTACGGACAAGATGCTTCGCTCCGACTCCAAATTTTGGGTGGTCAAACCACGGGTGGGTATTAAGGGCGTAAGTGGATTGGGGACAATGTTTTCCGGGGCATATATTGAGATGGAACCGGGCCGCAGTGGGAAAATGAGCACCCAGTTTAAGATGATGCCCCAGCCGCCGCTTTCCACCACCGAGGACAAGGGCATCCGTTTGCGCCTTAAAAGCAAGGATCTGGCCAAGATGGATATCGGTACTCCGGTGCATTTCCGGGGTTATGAAGTCGGTCATATCGAGAAAGTGGATTTTGACGTCAAAACCGGTGAGATAAATTATCGCCTCTTTATCCAGGCTCCTTATGACAGTCTGGTAAACGATGCGGTCCAATTCTGGCTCACTCCGGGGTTTTCGCTTAAGGGTTCGGCGCGCGGGCTGGAAGTGCGGGTGGATTCTTTGGAGAATCTGTTTCTGGGGGGCATAACTTTTGGTTTGACCAGAGAGCACAAACCGGGCCGGCCGGTCTCTGATCTGTCCAAGTTCCGCTTGTACCCCTCAAAAGAGGAGGCGATCAACAATCAATTCCGCAGGTCGATTGATTATGTGTTTTTGTTCGAGGGGGATACCGGAGGCCTGCAAGAGGGGGCCCCGGTGGAGTTCGGCGGAGTGCGCGTGGGCACGGTCAAAGAGGTCCCTTTTTCCGGCTCTGAGGCCAACGCTACGCTTATGTTCCAGACTAAAAAAGTCCCGGTTCTTGCCGGAATCGAACCGCAGCGCCTGGAAACCGGGAACGGCACCTCACTTTCCGGATACTGGACCGATTACTTTCAGGACTGTATAGATCGCGGCCTGCGGGGCTCCTTAAAGACCACCAGCCTGCTCACCGGGGCCCGGGTCATAGATCTGCATTTTGTTCCGGACCCGGGGCCTTGGGAACAAAAAAAGTGGCAGGGACATCCGGTCTTCCCGGTCTCTTCCGGAAGCGGTCTGGAAGGTGTGGAAAAAGGATTGAACGCCTTGCTCAAAAAGCTGAATACCCTGCCGCTAGAGGGTACTCTGGCCGGTTTGAACTCCACATTCGTTGCCGCGGATGAGGTGTTTGCCGAGCTGGGCGATCTTTCCCACAGCCTGAAGAGCCTGTCGGATAATGCCTCCAAGCGCCGCCTTCCGGAAAAATTAGAGGCGGCGGTTGAACAGTTTAACTCCACTTTGGCCGGGTATGATCAGGGCAGCCGCTTCGGGCAACAGCTCGAGCGGGATTTGCAGGCCCTGGAGCGACTCTTGCTGGAACTCAAGCCGCTGGTCCGTGAACTGCGGGAAAGACCCAGCGCTTTGATTTTTGACCGTCGGCATCAGCCGGACAAAATACCACCGAAAGCGGAAAGGGAGAAGGAATGATGCGCATCAGACTGCTGTTCCTGGGGGCTGCGATCCTGTTTCTGTGCGCTTGCTCTGCTACGGGCTCGGTCCCGAAGGAATATCTGCTCCCCGGGTCCAGGCCGGAGGCGGTGGACAAAACCGGGACCGATCTTACCGCGGTGCGCATCTACCCGGTCAGCCTGCCCGAGTTTCTCCAGGAGAGGCGCATGGTCATTATCGGTGAAAGCGGCCGCATCCATCGGGCACGCCATCACCAGTGGGCGGAGCCCTTGGCTGATCAGTTGGGCCGGATCGTCCGCGTGCAGCTCGCCGCTGCTCTTCCGGAGATAGACTGGCGAGAGGCGTCCACTCCCGGGGAAAGGTCCTGTCCGGGCCTGCTGATTCGGGTGGATGACTTCCAGGTAAAAGATAGCGGTCGTGCTTTAATAAGCGGACATTGGAGGCTTTTTACCCCCAAGGGCGATACGCTGGTCAAGGAGCGGTTCAGAAAAGATCTGCCCCTGCCCGAGGCCGGATATCCGGCCATGGTCCGGGTCCTTAGCCGGGGATGGACCGAGGTGATTTGGGATGTGGCCCGGGATCTGGCCGAAACGCGTATCAACTGATTTTGACCGCGGAGACGAGAAAATAGCTGGAGACTGGCTGACATATGTGCTCCGATGCGCGGACGGCTCCCTTTACTGCGGGGTGACCAAGGATCTGGACAAAAGGGTGCAAAGACACAATCTCGGTTTGGCTTCCAAATATACCCGAAGCAGGCGGCCGGTGACCGTGGAGGCGGTGCGCGGGGATTTGAGCAGAAGCGAGGCGCTACGGTTGGAACGGCGCATAAAAGGCCTGCCGGCTGCAGAAAAGGTTAATGCCCTGGAAAAGACCTGATTCGGCTATCGCTCGGGAGTGCTGTCCAGGGTGCGGCGGATCTCGGTTAAAAGCTCGGTCAGGTGATAGGGCTTGCCGATGAATCCGGATGCTCCGGCGCTGGATGTGCTTTCCGCTAGACCGGCCGCGGAATATCCGCTGGAGATAAGGACCGGGAGGTGTGGATCCCTGGCCATGAGTTCCTCCAGACATTGGTGTCCACCCATTCCGGGCATGTTCAGATCCAGAATGACCAGATGGACGGGTTGTTTTTGCGAGTGAAAGATCTCCAACGCCTCCTCTCCGTTGGAAACAGGGATAACCCTGTACCCCTGCTCCTGTAATGCCTCCGAGGTCAGCTCTCTGATTTCCTCCTCGTCCTCGACAATCATTATGGTTTCCGAGCCCTGCAAAGACGTCCGGGCCGTATTCTGTGCGGACTCCCTTCCCCGGCTGTCTTCATAAGAGACCGGCCAATATATTTTGAAAGTGGTTCCCTGTCCGGGCCGGCTGTAACACAGGATATGCCCGCCGTGCTTTTTGACTATCCCGTATACCGAGGCCAAGCCCAGGCCGGTGCCCTGGCCCTGTTTTTTGGTGGTGAAAAAGGGATCAAAGATGTGTTTGACTGTTTCTTTGTCCATACCCCGGCCCGTGTCCGAGACGGACATAAGCACGTATTCCCCGGGCTCCATATCCGGACGGGTTTTGGCATAGTCCGTATCTAGCCGGGTATTGGCGGTTTCGATGGTCATTGTCCCGCCGTCGGGCATGGCGTCGGCCGCGTTTCTGCCCAGGTTGAGAACGACCTGCTCCACCTGGACCGGATCCCCGCACACCTGCCAGAGATCTTCTCCCGGGAGGAATTCTATAGAGATCATTCTGGGGATGGTCCTCTTGAGCATCTTTAAGGTGTCTTTGATCCCGGCGTTTAGATCCAGGGGCTGGCTTTGCACTTCCGCCTTGCGGCTAAAAAAGAGCAGCTGCTTTACCAGCTGCGCGGCCCGGTCAATGGAGGAGGCAACGCTTTTGAGCCGAGGCAGATCCGGATGGTCTTCCGGTTTGTTCTGCACCAAAAGCTGGATCTGGCCGCTTATGGCTTGCAGGAGGTTGTTGAAGTCATGGGCTATTCCCCCGGCCAAAAGTCCTACCGATTCCATTTTCTGGGCCTGAAGCAGCTGGGCCTGCAGGGTCTCGCGTTCCTGCTCGGCCTGTTTCTGTTCGCTGATATCCGTGTCACTCCCTCGGTAGCCCAAGAGCTCACCTTTTGCCCCCAGCAGGGGAAGGGCATTTGTAGACAGCCAGATCCGGCTTCCGTTTTTGGTCCGGGCCTGCCTGGTGAGCCGGCTTATCTTTTCCTGTCTATTGATAATGCTCAGGAAATCTTTTTTAAAGCGGTCTTGATTTTTTTCCGGGCACAGTTCCCAGTAACAGGCCCCGCCCACCAGGTCCTCCGGCCGGTATCCCAGGACCGGCTCAACAACCGAGCTTATGTAGGTAAAGCGGCCCTCAGGGTCGATCTCCCAGGCTATGGTCCGGCTGTGTCTGGCCAGCTGGTCCAGACGGGCCTTGCTTTCGGCCAGCTGGGAGCTGATCCGGCGCTGATTCTCCAGTAGTCTGGCCAGCTCGGAGCTGGTCTCCCGGAGCTCGGCTGTCCTTTGTTCGATATGCTTCTGGAGCAGGATATTGTGCTCGAAGACGCCAAAGGCGTTGTTGCTGCTGTCAATGGACCGCTCCACGCGGTCCATGAGCACCCGGTTGATCTTGCGCAGGCTGGCGTTTTCCTTTTCCAGCTCGTCCAGGCGGTCACTCATTCCTTGCCTCCCAGAAAAAGTCCGGTCAGGGTCTGATTTACGTGGATTCCCCCGTATTGTTCACCGTAGGTGTTCAGGCCGGCGAAAGGATATTTGGCCAGGATCTCCTTGAATTGCGAGGCCTCGTCTTTAACTTCCACCTCCAACCGGCGCAGTATGCAGTCGCAGCCCAGAACGAGCTGCGGCGCGCCCGCTTCCAGGGTCAATCGGTGCAGTTGTTTTTCCAGGTTGTGCAAGAGATTTTCTCCCCTGGCCAGGGTGAGGACCAGCCCGTTGGTTATGGCGCAGTAAAAGGACAGGCTGGAGTCATTGTTGGCCCTGCGAATGGAGCGGACAAAATATTCCCCGCCAATGCGCAGCATAAGCGGATGTCTGGCAAATACCTCTGGAGAGAGTTCAGACTCGTCTACTCCAACGATTCGGGCGTATTCTTGCGTGGCCGGCAGGCCGTTTATTTCTCCCACGGTCCTTTTGTCCACATCCGCCTCAGTGATCACCAGTCTGGTCTCTGTAGGGACGAGGTGCTGGACTCTAAAGGTGCGGAAGGGCAGGGAGGTGCTGAACAGGGCGAGCACTGCAGCATCGCTGTGAAAATCGCCTTCGTGATAGACAAAGGTCTCCCGGAAATCGAGTCCGTCACCGGCCGAGCCCCCGATCAGAAAAGAGTCCCCCAGGTGGCGCTGGAGTATGGAAGTCACCCGCTCCTCGAGCAAAGACAGGCCGTCTATGAGCAGAAAGCCGAACTGCTTGAGTGACCCTAGAGAAGAGATGGCCGCCTGGGTGGTTTTATCTTCTCCGTTGACGAATTTTTTCAGGGAGGGGATAAATGCCGGGGTCATGGAGATGTCCGGGGAAGCGAAGCCTACGCCCACTAGACTGTTTTCCAGGTAGCCGTGCGGGGAGCAGATTTCCCCGGCGGTGGTGCATCCGACCGCCGGGCAGCTGAAGGTGGTGTGGATTGACCGGCCCAGGGCCTGTAGATCAAAATGCGGGCTGCAGAAAAATAGCAAAGCATTTATGTCCCCGCCCAGCTGGCCAAATAATTCCCGGACTGCTCCGGCGGCATCCGGGCTAGTGCTGCACCCCCTCCGCACCGCTTTGCCGGGCATACCCTCCTGCCTGATCTGATTGCCCATAAAACCCCCTTAAAGTGACAATTTCCGGCATTAAATCCCGCTGGGAAAACTACAGTCTTAGTCTAGCCTCGCCCGGCTATTGAGTCAATTTCCCCTCAGTCAAGACCGCGCACGTTCGAGGGAGTTGACCGGGGCTTGGTGCTGCCAGGAGTTTTCAGCTTCTGCTAAATAAAGTTAGCACTTAGGGGTCTGGTTAAGGCCAAAGAGGATTGTCTCAGAGGCATCATCTGCCTACAACTTGTTGATTTATAATAAGCTTTTTAAGATATGCTATTTTTGGTCAATGTGGTTAAATTTTTGCTTGTGGTAAAAAGCACAAAAGATACCGTTCAAGGCCTGTGCTCTAATGCGGGCGCTTTCCGGTAATTTTTTAGTTATTTTTTAATGATAAACCCAAAGGAGGGACCCTGGCATGGCTGATGAAGTGACTCAGGAAACAGTCCGTGAAGAACGCATGAGCATGTGGAAGCAGCTCTATAAGACGGAAGACTATTGGGCCATATGGTTGTCTGCTCTTCTGTTTATTGTCTCGGTTTTTTGCGTGTTTATCTGGAAACCGTCGGTGGGTGAACTTCCGGAATACCGGGAGGTTATGAACGAGGAAATGGAAAAGGCCGGATTCCGGACCATAGCCTATACCGAGGCCGAAGAGGCCATGAAGAAGATCCAGGCCAAAAAGGAAGGGTTCACCGCCACGCTTTACGGCTTGACTTCCCGGCCCAAGAGTTGGACTTCCAATCCGCTCAAATCCATTTACATGAGCGAAGAGGATGCTTCGGCCAAACGGGCGGCAGCAGCCGATGATTATGAGCGGGCAAAGGAGGAAGTGGCCGAAGCCCGGGCTGAGGCGGAAAAGGCACAGGCCGAGGCGGAAGCAGCCGGGTTTGAGGACAAGGAGCTAAATGAGGCGGCCAAATCCAAGATGAACGATTGGAGACAAGCCAAATCCGCGTTGTCCAAGGCTGAGAGCGCGGCCACCGCCCAACCGTACAATCTTATCCCCAGTCTGGTCATTCTGGGCGTGATCATAATGCTCTTTTTTGCCATCGGGGCCAGGTGCATGGGCATCAATATGCGGGAATACTTCACCGGCTTTCCAGTGATATATGTCCTGGCGGTTTTGGCCTACCTGATAAGCAGCCAGACCACGCTCAAGGCCCTGGGGCTTTCCTATGTCCTGTTCGCGCTTGCCTTGGGGCTGATTATATCCAATACCACAGGGGTGGGAAGATCGATCAAGACGGCCGGACAGACCGAGTTTTTTATCAAAACCGGTCTGGTTCTCCTCGGCGCGCGCATTTTGATCGGGCAAATAGCCATGATCGGGATTCCCGGGATATTCGTCACCTGGGTGGTCACACCCATTGTTTTGATCTCCACCTACTGGTTCGGTCAACGGGTGATCAAGATGCCCTCCAAGGAACTGAATATAACGGTATCTTCGGATATGTGCGTCTCGGGTGTTTCCGCGGCCATTGCCTCGGCCTCCGCATCCGGGGCCAAGAAGGAGGAGCTGACCCTGTCCATCGGCATGTCCATGATCTTTGTTGCGGTCATGATCTTCCTCTTGCCGGCCATTGCCAATATGGCCGGGATGCATCCGGTCTGGGCCGGCGCTTGGCTGGGCGGGACGGTGGACAACACCGGCTCGGTGGTCGCGGCCGGGGAGCTGATCGGTATGGAGGCCATGTATGTGGCGGCAACCATCAAGATGATCCAGAATGTGATGATCGGCGTAATCGCCTTTGGCGTGGCCGCTTACTGGTGTCTGCGGGTTGAGCCGCAACGCGCCTGCAAGCCCGGCCAGGCCCCTATGAAATTCACTGCCAGCGGGGCCCTGTTTGAGATCTGGTACCGGTTCCCCAAGTTTATCTTGGGCTTTATCGGCGCCTCGATCGTGTTCTCCATCATGCAGGCCGCAGTAACCATGGACTGGGGTCAGGCCATGGTCAACGATGGAGTCCTGGCGATGGCCAACCGTTTCCGCGGCTGGTTCTTCTGCCTGGCCTTTGTCAGCATCGGGCTGAGCATCAACTACCGGGAACTCAGGGAGCCTCTGCGCGGCGGAAAGCCCCTTATCCTGTATGTCTGTGGCCAGACCTTCAATCTGCTCTTGACTCTGTTCGTCGCCTGGCTCATGTTTATGGTCCTTTTCCGGGATATAACCGACAATCTGATGGCTGGGGCCTAAAAACAGCAGGAGCAAAGCACCTTGCTTGATACAAAGCAGGACACCGGGGGCGGGGAATCGCCCCCGGTGTCCTTAAAAAAAAGATGGGCAAGACTACTGTTGGTGGTCTTGATACTTGCGGCTTTTATTCATTTCGCCCCCTTGGTGGAGCGCCTTCCCTGGGTGGGCTGGCAGGTGACTCTTTTACGCGAGAGCGGGACTAATGTCGGGGCTTGGTATTATGACAATGTAGAGGAGTATTTTGAGGCTGAAGAGTATATGCGGTATTTAAAGCAAAAACGGGCCAGAAAATCCCGGGCTCAACCCGAGCCGGAAGAATTGTAGAAAAAAGCGATTTCCTTTTTACGCAACAGCTTGCACTTCTTTTCCATCCTGCGCACAATGTCTACAGACTCGTCCGAGGTGTGGAAGTTTTCCGTTAGATATTGGTTCAGATCCCGCTCCGTCTTGTTCAGCCTGGAAATGAACTCTTTGTATTGTCGCTCCCGGGGATAGGCTCGGCGCAGGAGCTGGCCATAGCTGGCCCCACCCGCATCCATGAGCCGGCGGTAGTGTCCTTTAAGCAGGTTTATGACCCGCACCTGTTTGGACAAAAGGGTCTTGTCCAAATCCTCCCGGCCCTTTAGTTCCGGAAAATAACTCTCAGGCGGTAACTCCCTGCATTCCGCGCCGGATGCAGTCTCCTCCAGCGCTCCCTCCAAAGCCTTAAGTTTGGGCTCCATGATCCCACGGGCAAAGGAATGCACCCCATTTTTGTATTTGTTTACCCGGTACATATGGTGGACGAATAAAATGGGGATCAAAATCATCCATACCGAAGCCTCTGGCTTAACCACTACCTCCCGGGCCAGCTCATAGACGAACTGTTCTTCGTAGTCCCGGATCAGGTCATAGGGGTCGGGATTGCTTTTGTCTGTCATGAGTTTTTCTCCGATCGCGGCTGCCAAAGGTGCTTTTGCGCCTGACGCTTGAACGTCCCCCGGCGCACCACAGCAGTCAATTAGATTTTAAGTCGGAAGTTCGGGTCTGATACTATCCGGGTCTTGTGACAGTGGCTGCACATGGCCAGGTCCATTTTTCTGCGGAAGCGTCTGTATTTTCGACTGTACCAGATATCTTTCAGACCCTGTTCAGTTAGGCTGCCGAAGTCCGCCGATTCGGCGAAATACTCTTGTCCCTGATACCAGTAGGCTGCCGGTTTTGTTGTCGGGATCTGGGCTATAACGCAGGGAGAGACCCGGCCGGTCTCGCTCAGGCAAAAGGCCCGGTGCACGTTCTCCGAACATGCCCCTAGCGGCTGATACGGACTGTATATATGCGGAAATACCCGCGAACCTAGCTTCGGGGAGGAAAAGAGCTCTTGCATCCACTGCAGAAGGGTATCGTAGCCCTGGTGGCTGTCCGCCAGCAAAGCCTCTTTTTCCCATCTCCGGCTCAAAGGCAGGGTCAGGCTGGACAAAACCGTGTGATCCACTCCGGAGTCCAGGACGAGCCGGGGCAGTTTCTCCAGGTCAGCCAGCCGGGAGCGCAGAACCATGTATGCCAGATGTATTTGAGGGGCAGCTGTTCCCTGTTTGGCCCTTATGCGCTGCACCTCTTCTATGGTCCGCATGACCCGGTCAAAAGAGGTCCCGTGCCGTATTCGGTCGTTTTCCTCCCCCACCCCGGCCAGGGAAAGGGCCAGGATGTCCAGGCCCTCGCCCACCGCCCGCTTCAAGGTCTCTTTGTCCAGGTTGTTGGCGTTGGAAGTGCAACCGGCCATGAATCCACGTTTTTTGACCCGATGCAAAAGTTCCCAGAAATGAGGATGTACAAAGGGCTCCCCCCAGCCCTGGAGATAAACCAGGGTGGTGTTTTTGAGCCGGTCAATGAAACGGGCGAACAGATCCGGATCCATGTGTCTGGACTTCCAGGCCGAGCGGAACCGGGTCCGGGGGCAGTAAGTGCAGTTGGCGTCGCAGTGTGAGCTCACAGCTACTTGCACCCAGTCCAGCTCGGGATGAAGTCGGGGTATGAATTTGGAAAGCAATGAACGCGCTCCGAGGTTGAATTGAATACGATTTTGCCTCTAAAACAATATATCGATATCAGTCAGGAAGGGATATTTCAATCGCCAACCCGCCAGTGATAAAAGTTTGCCTGCCTGCAGGCTTTGATTTACATTTAACGACCAAAGAGAAGGCGGAGGCAGCCAACCGGGCCAAATCCGAGTTTCTGGCCAATATGAGCCACGAGATCCGTACCCCGCTGAACGGTATAATCGGCATGCATCAGCTGATCGAGACCGAGGACCTGAGCGGGGAGCAGAGCGGGTACATACGCATGGCCCGGAAGTCTGCGCAGCGGTTGAACAGGCTTTTGACCGATATCCTGGATCTATCCCAGCTGGAGGCAGACAGTCTGGAGCTAAGCGAGGGGGAGTTCTCCCTGCAGGAGGTCCTGCAGTCGATTACGGATATCTTCAGCCAAGCCTGTCGGGAGAATAAAACCCACCTGGATATAAGCGTGGAAAAGGGGGTCCCGGAAAAGCTGTTCGGCGATCATACCCGGTTGACGCAGATTTTATTCAATTTGGTCGGGAACGCAGTCAAGTTCACAAAAAATGGAGAGGTACTTTTACGGGTATCGCTTTTGCCCGCAGGCGGAGAAAAAGAGCTGTGGCTCTTGTTTGTTGTCTCCGACAATGGCAGGGGGATCCCCGCTCATTTGCTGGATCGGGTGTTTGATGCCTTTGCCCAGGCCAGCGAAGCAAACTCACCATATACCCGGAAGTTTGAGGGGGCCGGGCTGGGTCTGTCCCTGGTCAAGAGGTTGGTTTCTCTGCTGGGCGGGACTGTCTCCCTGGATAGCCGGGAGGGGGAAGGAACCGATGTATATGTGAACCTGCCCTTCCAGATTCCCATGTCCGATGCAAACCGCTTTATATCCGACAGGGAGGGTAAAAAAACGGTTCCGCCCTCAGGAGGCCGGATACTTCTGGCCGAGGATGATCCCACTACCCAGTTCAGTACCCGCAGGCTCTTGGAAAAGCTTGGGTACAGCGTCCGGGTCGCGGAGAACGGCAACGAGGTGCTGGATGCCCTGGAGGAAGAGGATTTCGACTGTATACTGATGGACGTCCAGCTGCCTGTTTTGGACGGGCTACAGACGGTAAAGGAGATCAGGACTTCGGGTTCAAAGTTCAACCGGATTCCGGTCATAGCCCTGACCGCCTATGCCCAGGACGGGGACCGGGAGAGGTTTCTTAAGGCCGGTATGGACGATTACGCGGCCAAGCCGGTGGATATGGACACTCTGACCGGGATATTGGAAAAGAATCTTACCCGGCGAAGGCGGACATCCGGGGTCTGATCCGGGGACGGCCGTTTTCAGGCGTATTTCCGCCTGGCCCGGACCACCTTGGGCAGATACCTGCGGGTTTCCGCATAGGGTAGGTTGCGGACCAAATGCCTGTACACTTGGGTGCTGTCCATTGCGTTTATTCGTTTTAGGGCGCGTTCCCGGTCTGGGGCAAAGGAGCGCAGCACATTGCCGCTGCCGGTATTGTATCCGGCGATGACACAGTATTCCCTAGAGCGGGGGTTTTTGATCTCTTTCAGGTATTTTTGATCCAGCAGGTGCAAATAGGCAGTCCCCAGCCGGATGTTATTGGCCGGAATAAACAGATAATCACGGCTCGGGGTGCCTTTGCGTTTGTGGATCAATTGGTAGGCGTCGCGGCCCGCGGTCTCCGGGACTATCTGCATAAGCCCGTAAGCCGGGACCGGGCTCATGGCATAAGGATTGAAGCTGCTTTCCACTTCGATAATAGAATAGATTAGGTCCGGGTTGACGTCAAAGCGCCTGGAGTTGCGCAGGACATGGTCGCTGTAGCGTTTTTGCTGCTCCTTGTCGTGGCTCCCCACCATCTCAAAGGTCACGTACATTCGCCTTCGTTCGTTGTAGGTGTCCTCGCGCAAGGCGTTGTCCATGAGGTATTCGGCGTATCGATTCGCCCGCCATTCCCAGCGAATAGGCTCCCCGTCCCGGTCCAAAACCAGGTTGTACAAAAAGGGTTTTTCCCCGATTTTGACTTGTTCGGCCGAGGTGAGATCCACCTGGGCCGGGTCCTCTGGAGTAAGCAGGGTGTGGATTATGGCGGTCCTCAGCTTCTCTTTGCGGTTTTTATCCTCCACAGTCTCTACCCGGATTTTCCCGTTTGCAAAGTTTATTATCGCCCGGGTGCGGTAGTCGTCAGTGTATTTGACGTATTCCTTGTCCGAGGGCACTTTTTCGTCCCCCCACTCCTGGATCAGTCGGTCCACCATTTTTTTGAGCTGGGCACGCAGCAGGCTGTCCACTCCGGGCACTCCTGTGCCCGGGACTGCCGCGGTAGCCGCCCCGGAAACCGACCCCTCGGCCAGATGCCTGCCTGCGGCCACCGAGCGGCGGATGTGCGAGGCCTTGCACCCCGGCCCGAAGGCGAGCGGCAGGAAGGCTAAAAGGCAGAAAAAATCCCGTCGATCCATAAATAATCCTTAGGCAGGAAGCAGATATTTCGGGTCCTGGTTCTTAGCAAGGACCGGTCCGGACTGTGGGCGGAATCCATTTTTTAGTTTTTTGTCTTTTTGCTCCCTACGGGACTAGTATTCAAGTACCCTGGGATTGACCAGCTCGATATCCGCGTCCTCCCGCAGGCCCTGGACAAAGGCATCCAAGTATTGCTGCCTTTCCATCCGGGCGTAGGTGGAGATCCAGAACTGTTTTTGGGCCTCAAAGTCCGCGCTGTCTGGCCGAAGTTGCTCTGTGGGCCGGACCAGGACGTATCCGCTGTCCACCTCAAAGGGCTCATCCAGCCAGGACCCGACCTTGGCATCGAACAGGTTCTGCACCAGGTCCGGGTTCATGCCCAGGCCGGGGATGGCTCCCCTGCGTCCGAATTCACCGGTCTTCTGCAGTTTGTCCTCAAACTCCGACGGGATGTTCTCCGGTTCTGAAAGCAGCAGTTCCAGGGCTTTTTTTGCTTCTTGCTCGGCTATATCCATGGCCGCTCTACGGGTCAGAGTGGATTTAATTTGCGGCCTTACCTTTTCCAGGTCCTGTGGTCTGGAAGGAATCTTTTTTTCCACCCGGGCCAGTACATAGCCTTGATCCAAAAGGATAGGGCTCTCCGTGACCTCACCCTCGGACATGGAAAACAGCTTGTTTACAGCCGTTTCCGGGAGGTCCAGTCCTTCCGGGCCTGCGGATCTGGTAAACGGGGCACTTTTTTGCATGGTCAGATCCAATTCGGCTGCGATTTCCTTAAGATCACCGGTGGTCAGAAGCATCTCCAGGGCGGTGTCTATCACATCCGCAAGCTCGTCCGCGGCCCGCTGCCGGGCCATTTCTTCGCGGATTTCATCCTCGGCCTCTTCCAGGCTGAGTTCCCCGGCCGGCTGGTGCTCTTCGAGTTTGATCAGGTGCAGCCCGAACCTTGTGCGCACCGGATCGCTGACTTGGCCAGGCTTGAGGGCAAAGGCGGCCTTTTCGAACGGCTTGACCATGCTCCCCCGGGAAAACCAGCCCAGATCCCCCCCCTGAACCGAACTCGGACCGTCCGAATATTCCCGGGCCAGGTCGGAAAAATCCTCGCCCGCGGCCAGCCGGCTCTTCACCTTGGCCAATTTATCCCGGGCCTTGTTCACCGATCTTTCCGGTGCATCTTCTGGGAGCTCAATTAGGATGTGTCTGGCCCGGACCTTTTCCGGTTCAGAGAAATTGTCTTTGTGCTCTGCGAAGTAGTCAGCCACTTCCTGATCTGTGATCGCTGCGGCGTCGGCTAGGGAAGCCGGGGTAATCTCCAGATAGGAAATCTCAAGCTTTTCCGGGACCTGGAAACGGTCTTTGTTCTGTTCATAGAATTCTTGGATCTTTTCTTCCTGGATTTTTATCTGATCCCGGTAATCGCTCCATTCAAAGGGGATATATTCCGCTTTTGCCCGGGAGCGGGCGTAATCGAAAAATTCGCGGACCTCCTCCGGGTCCGGTTCGGCCGGGAGGCCGGCGTAGGTCCGGACCTTTTCCATGAGCAGATTGTGGGCCTGATCCTGCTCGAACTGGGCCGGAGTGAGCCGGTTTGCTTTGAGTACCGCCTCGTAGCGCTCCGGGCTGAAGCGCTTTTCTTCATCCTGAAAGACCTGGATCTGCTCAATATTTTTCCGCAGCTGATCCGAGGGGACAGTCACTCCCCATTCCCGGGCCTTTTGGCCCAATAGGGCTGCGGACACCAGCTGATTGAAGACCCGTTTTTTGAGGTCCATGGATTCTATTTGCTCCTGATCCAGTCCGGACTCCCGATTGCGCAAATCCTGTAGGGTGTTCTCATAGGCCCGGTTGAATTCCTTAAGGGTGATCGGTTCGTCATTGACCGTGGCCAAAAGGGAGGCCCTGTCGCTGCGAAAACTGCCTACACCCCAGAAGACAAAGACTATGACTATCAAGCCGAATAAGAGCTTCACCCCCCAAGATTGGGCGTTTTTGCGCATAAAATCAAGCATGTGTTACTCCAGCGGATTCTTTTTTTGTTTTCTGACCCGGTTTAAGAGACCGCCAGCCCTGATAACCTCCAATTCATGGGCAGTCAAATCATTGGCCAGAGTGATGCCCTGTCCGGAGCTGAGCTGGGCGGTGATTTCCTGTCCGGGTTTTATTGCCGTGCAGTCCAGCTTTAGGGTATCTTCGAGCCCGATGCGGTCGTAGTCATTTGGATCGGCCAGGATTAGGGGGAGAATGCCGAAATTTACCAGGTTGGCCCGGTGAATGCGGGCAAATGATTTAACCACCACCGCCCTGATTCCCAGGTAGCGGGGGGCGAGCGCGGCGTGCTCCCGGCTGGACCCCTGGCCGTAATTCTCTGCGCCCAGAATAAGACTTTGTCCGAGGGAAAGCGCCCGTTTGGCAAAGTCTGGGTCCATCCGGGAGAAGATATACTCGCTTATGGCCGGGATATTGGAGCGCAGAGAAGTCACCTCTGCCCCCCCGGGCAGGATATGATCGGTGGTGATGTCGTCCCCAACCTTCATGCTCACCGAAAGACTCAGGGCAGGGGGGAGTTCTTCGAACTCGGGCAAGGGGACTATGTTTGGCCCGCGCTCGATTCGGGCCTTTTTTTCTGTACCGGGAAACACGAACATGTGCCGGATGCTCGGGGTCTCGGCCGGGAGCTCGGGCCTGGGAAAAGGGGCGCCCCATGTATCGGGATCAGTGAACCGACCGTTTATTGCCGCGAAGGCTGCTGTGGCCGGGCTGGCCAAGTAGACCCGGGCGTCTTTGGTCCCGCTGCGGCCCTCGAAATTGCGGTTAAAGGTGCGTACGCTCACCCCCCGGCTCACCGGGGAGCCGCCCATGCCGATGCATGGCCCGCAGGCGCACTCCAGAAGCCTGCCTCCGGACTTGAGCATGGGCCAGACAAGGTTTTCGCGCATGAGCATGTTCAGGACCTGCTTGGAGCCGGGGGAGATCAAGAGATCCACATTTCCTGCCTTTTTCCGCCCGGAAAGGATGCTGGCCGCGGTTTTGAGATCCGCATACGAGGAATTGGTGCACGAGCCGATGGCGGCCTGATCTATACAAATACCGTCCAGTTCGGATACCGGGACTCCCAAATCCGGCATGTGCGGCTTGGCTGCCATGGGGACTATCCGGGAGAGATCTATTGCCAAGCTCTCGTCGTATTCCGCATCCGGATCCCCGGCCAGGGGGACAAATTCCTCTTCCCGGCCCATGGACCGGAGAAAGGCCCGGGTGTTTTCGTCCGCCGGAAAGATGGACGCGGTCGCGCCCAGCTCAGCCCCCATATTGGTGATCGTGGCCCGTTCCGGGACTGTCAGTCCGGCCACTCCGGGGCCGGTGTACTCCATGACTTTGCCCACTCCGCCTTTAACGCCCAGCCGGCTCAAGAGATAAAGGATGATGTCTTTGGCCGAGGCCCACCCGGTGAGATTGCCTTCCAAACGTACGTTGACCACCCGGGGCATGCTGATCACATACGGCTCCCCGGCCATGGCCAGGGCCACGGACAAGCCGCCCGCGCCCATGGCCAGGCTGCATACTCCACCTGCGGTAGGGGTGTGGCTGTCCGAACCGACCAGGGTGGTTCCGGGCCGGGCAAAGTTCTCCAGATGCAGTTGATGACAGATCCCTGTCCCCGGAGGGGAAAAGACCAGGCCGTATTTTTGGGCCACGCTTCTCAGATAGCGGTGATCGTCTGGGTTTTTAAAGCCCATCTGCAGGGTGTTGTGGTCCACATAGCTCACTGAGAGATCGGTTTGGACCCGGTCCAGGCCCATGGCTTCCCACTGCAGGCAGGCCATGGTCCCGGTGGCGTCTTGGGTCAGGGTCTGGTCGATGCGCAGCCCGATCTCCTGCCCCGGCTCCATGCGTCCCTCGATTAGGTGTTCTTTGATTATCTTGTGGGTTAGGTTCATTTGTCTTCTCCGGAATTTTCAAAAGGATGAAGGTCCTCCGAGGAATCGTCCAGATCCATGATCTGGGTGTCCAGATATCCCTGGAGCTTGTATGAGGTCAGGTTCTGTAGTTTGCGATACACAGCCATCACTCGTTCACTTTCCTTTTCCAGGATTTGGTTGTGTTTGTGGATACGCTCCTTGTCCGCGGGATCGCTTCGAGCCAGGAGACGGGCCGAGTTGGATATAGCGGTCAGTGGCTGGGCCAGTTCGTGACTGAGGGCCCCGGAAAAGGCCAGGGCGGTGCTCAGGCGGTCTTCGCTTTCCTTTTCACTTATATTGCGCAGGATCCACAGGGCGTTTTCCGATTCCTTATCCCCGGTCTTGATGCAGGTCACTTCCCACTGGAAATCCCCGATTTCCACGGACAAGGTACGGGAGGGTCTGGATTCGTAAGGGACCTCCCGCAGCCATCTGGAGAGGTTGTCCATCTCCTCCTCGTCTGTGATCTGACGCAGGTAGCATAGGATATTGTGCCTGTCCCGGGCGGAGTCGGAATCCATCTTGTTTAAAAATTCCTTTTGCGCGGCGGTATTGCGGAATCGTATCCGTCCGGAGAGATCAGTGCTCAACAGGGGGAAAGGGAGGTGGGTCATCATCAGTTGCAGGGTATCCTTGTGCTCTTTTAGCTGCGACTTGAGCATGGATACCGCGCTCATGTCCTGGATGAGTTCCAAAGAACCCAGGGTCCTGCCGTCTTTTACTATCCGCTGCGCGGTCAAGAGATAATACCCGGGCAGTCTCCCCCGCAGCTGCAAATATCCGCTCACCTGGACCCCGTTTTCCAGGGGGGTAAAGTCTGTTTCCGGGTGTTCGAAGCGGTTGGCTATGCTGTCCAGGTCCTCTTCCTCCAGAATGATTTGCCCAAGGAGTGGTCTTTGGAAAGGATAGAAGCAGGTCCCGACTTCGTATCTACCCATGGCGCTTTCCGCCGGAGTGCCGGTGAGCATGGCGCATTGTTTGTTCCAATGCGTGACCAGACCGCGATTGTTAAACAATATGGCCGTAAAAGGCAGACTATCCAGCGTCTGGGTCAGAAATTCGTTTTTGGACTCCTGTTTTTTTATCCACACCCTGTGGGCCCGGAAAAGGGCGTGTATCCATTGCGCGGGTATGTCTTCCATGAGCCGGATGTCTGCGGGGAGTCCGGAGCGTATTTCCGCTCGAAGGGCCGGGTCCGGGCTCAGGTTGATGAACACGTTTACTTCGTGCCCGGCCAGGAGTTCGGACCAAGTGGAGTATACAGGCAGATCCGCCGACTGTGGAGGGGAGTCCGTGTAAACCAGGCCTACCGGCTGTATCTGGGGCCAGATGGAGGTCTCGGTGCCCAGTATCCGGGAAATGGATTCCAGAAGCCGGGCCGGTCCGATTATGCCGGTGTTGTATCGCATCCTGGCTCAGGCTTCCAGCAAAAGCCGGTTGATCTTTTTTTCCCTGAATTCGATTTCCACCTGCAGGCGTAGTTTTTCCTGCTGCAGGGAAAATATCTCCTGATGATAAAATACCCCTGCGGCAGGGTCTTCCTGGGTGCGCAATTCGTTCACGCGGGACTCGCAGGCGGCCATTTGGCTGTTAAGTTCCTGGACTTCCTGCTTTAAATCTTTTATCTCAGCGGACAATGATCCGTCTCCTCTGTGGTTTTTCATCTTTTTCTTGGGGCTTCCGGTCCCGGGCCTGGGGCTCGGGCAGGGAGGTGAATATTTTCCAGAAACCGGGCCATACGCTGGTCAAAATGCCCGGATTGGCCAGACAAAGCCCCCGATAGGAAAAGGAAATCAAGGCGTAGGCCAGGCACCACCAGGGACCGGGACACTCCCAGGGAGGACCCTTTTCCGGCGGGACCCGGCCGCGGAATATTTCCAGTCTGCCCGGGAATACACGGCAAGACAGGCCTGCATTTTCCAGACATTCCCGGGCCGGGGACACATCCGCGTCAGCCGTGTCCACAAGCACAGATCCTTCTTCTTTGCCTTTTTTGATCAGTCCGGCCTGTACAGCCGCGGCCAAGGGAAGGAGTTGCGGGAAATTCCGGATATCCAGGACCGCCTCTTTTGGTCCTTCCTCCCTATATGAGCGGATCCTTTGTGCGTTGATTTCGGTATTGATCCCCGCTTGGTGCAGAAGGTCCAAAACCGCAGAACTCAGCGGGCACTGCGGCCAGCTCCCCTGCAGCCGGACGGAACCGTCCCCGAACAAAGGCATGGCCAGAAGAAATGCGGAAAGCACCGGGTCGATATGGATCTCCGGACGATGGGGCAGACCGACCGTCCCGGGCTCAAAGGATATTCTTCCCGGCTCCCGGGCGACAGAGATTCCGCAGGTTTCCAGGATGTTCAGGCAATTCTGAGTCTGCGGGGGCAGCTGCTCCGGATTGAAATTTATCTCCAGGGCCCGGGGGTAGGTCCCGGCTGCGCAAACCAGGGCCAGCAAAAACAAAGGATCCCCGTCCGGAGGGAAGTTTACGCTCCCAGAGGTGATCCCGGATGACTCCAGCCTGGCCGGCAGGCTAAAGCTCTGAGGCTCGATGAAATTGAGCCTGGCCCCGAGCTGCTGCAGCACCGGAAGGATGCTGCGCAGATCCTCGTTTTTGAGACTGGCCGAGCAGTTGATGCGGACCACGCAGGGCTTTCCCGCTCCCAGGGCCAAAAGGACAAGGAGATTGAATTTGTCCTCTCCGACATAGACGGAAGCCCCGTCCAGATTAAAGTCCGCCTCTTGGCTGTGCAGGGTGTCCTCTTCCCAGGAGAGTTTGGCTCCGCCTTGGTTCAGAGCCTTTATGAACTCCACGTGCACATCATTTAAAGGATAGCCGTGGATAGTCCGGATTCCCGGGGAATGAGCAGCCAGCAGGGTATAGAGCCTGGTCTCCATCGATTCTTTGGGACCGGGGATGTCAATGTTCAGGGGTCTGTGACTGGGATAGAGGCAGAACGGCTTTTCCGGCGCCTTTTCCGCTTGGGTATAGGCCAGGTTGTTCAATTGATTGAAGAGCTGGCGGTAGAGCCTTTTGTTCCCGGTCTCGGCCGAGGGCTTCCATTTTTTCCACAATTCCTTTTCCAACTGGGTATCGGTAAAGCTCTCCCGGCGCTCCGCGCGTTTGCGGGAGATGTTTCCAAGCAGACGGATCCTGCGGTTGATCAGGGAGACCAGATCGGATTCCAGCTGATCGAGTTCCGTGGTGGTGGAACCTTTCTTGCTGTGGGAGTTCATACCTCTACCTTTTGGGATTGACGTGCCTGGATTTGCGGAGGCGGATTTATGCCCGACCGCCCTGTTGAAAAGTAAAGTTTAAGGCATTATTTCTCCGGAGGCAAGCTTTCAGACCCGGTCCCGGCCGCAAAGGACCGGTGAACACTTAACACTTGTGCAATAAAGCGGTTTCCGGTAAGCGGCAGAGTCAAAGCGGACGTGCCCTTTTCCGGAGCAGGTCATTTGGTCCGCTGTTTTGGAAAAACCGCTTTAGGGGCAAACTCAAGAGCGAATGTAAGGATAGATAAAATGGCCCTGCTTGCAGTGAATAAACTGGCTATACACCCGCCTTTGGATTTGGAAATGTATATGGTCCTGTCCCAGTCAAAGGGACTGGAAGGCGGGGAGACCGTGGGACTTATCCAGGCCTGGGAGAGGATGTCCGCTAATCTTGAAGTCTACCGGCTAGGTGAAAAAAAGGGTTACGTGGCCGCGTATTTGGCCCGGGACATCGAAGACGAGCTGGAAAGGGCCTGGGAAAGCAGCCCGTCAGAGGGGTTCAAATACCAATGCCTGGCCCAGACGCTTATAATGGGCGCACTGCGCCAGTTGCTTCCGGAGTTGGAGACCCATCAATGCGCTCCGGTGCCCAAGCCGAACAAGCATCTCAAGAGATCCCTGGCCCAAGTGGACTTGGAATTTTCCAATGCCGGGGCGCTCAACTATAAATACTCCACGCTGACCTACTACCCGTACCGGGGAGGTTGTGAGCTGTGTTATTTAAAAGACAGCTGCCCCAAATACAACGCCCCGAACCTGAAAGGGCTGTTCGGTCCGGGTGTGGGTGGTGAGGAGTAGATTGTTGGCTCAGCTGAACGCCTGGTGCAAAAGGTGGTGGTCCAGACCGCCCAGATCCCGGGGGGTATAGCCCAGGGTCTTCTTCCACACCGTGTCTGATTCCATACACAAATAAATCTGCTGATCCAACCCCCTTGCCCGCAAGCGGTCGATCATGAACCTGAATTGCTCCAGGCGAAGGGGAAGGAAAAGCCTGCTTTTGCCGTCCAGTCCGCTTACGAATTGGTTGTAGATAAAGGTACAGTCCGGCCGGCGCCTGCGGATCTCATTTTTGAGTTCCGGCATGCATCGGAAAGACCCCAAGCTCAAGTAGGCGATTTCCTTGGGCCTTAGGTAGTCGAAGATCATCTCGATCGTCTGGGCGTAGCCCTTTTCCCAGCCCGGATAATGGATTATGGGATCAAAGTGCAGACAGATCCGTAAGCCGCGATCAGCGCATTCTTTGGCTGCACAGAGCCGGGATTCTAGGCTGTCTGCTTTTTTTTCGTGCTCTTGGCTTATCTCCGGGCTGTTCAAAGACCAGGCCGGGAGTACACGTCCGGGGTCCCGGACCGCTTCCATCCAACTCAAGTCCGCCACTTTGGATTTGAGTTCCAGGCAGACATTGGGGAATTGGACCAAGAACTCCACCAAATCGCGGCTGTATGCGGTCAAGGGTTCCAGGACCAAAGAATCTGTGAACTCCCCGGTCCCAACCCGGAACAAATGCTCGGGATTGGCGGCGAATGCCTTTTCCAGTTCCGCGAATAAGTCGGCCTGGTTGGCCCAGACTTTGAGGGCGGGGTCCTGGAAATAGCTGTCCAGGATGCAGTAGGTGCAGTCCAGGGGGCAGTTTTCGCCCATATGGATTATGCGGTACCCGCAGCAGCGGTAATGTCTGGTCCCCGGGCAAAAGCGCAGAAACCTGCCTTTGTACTCCTTGAGATACAGGGTGGTCGCATCCAACTCCGGGTCTTCGCCCGGTTCGAGGAAGTGTACCCGGCAGTGGGGCAGCCTTTCCCGCACCCTTTTGGCCACCGGGGTATGTTCCATCCCCGGGTCAATGAGCACGCGGTTTATCTCCCGCAGGTATGGGGCCGAATCTTTTGGGCCGTACATAGTCAGGATCCGTTTTTGTCCGGCCCGAGAAAGCTGTTCCGCAGGGCCAGCCATTTCTCGAATCCCCCGGACTCGGAGAGATCGGCCAGCTCCCGGGCCAGCTTTTGCAGTCGGGCGGGGGAATCGACCCGGGCAGAAAAGACAAGCTCGGCTGACTCCAGGTCTTTTTCGTGCACCGCTTTCCAGTCCGTGCCAGCGGTCAGCTCCCGACACAGGGCGTTTTTCCTGTCCCGAAATGAGGTCAGATGCGGGGAATGGGCCGATTGCAGTCTGTGCATTATCCGGGCGATGGTGTCTTTCGGAGACAAATCCTGATAAAGCGGTGCGCTCAGCCTGTTGACCCGGATCACCTCTGCGGGGCTTATCCCCCGCATCTGGGCGGTTTCCCGGATTAGGCGGATCAGAGTCAAAGCGTTATTTTTGGACCAGGAAAGAGAATCAAAGAATACGAGCATGGCCTCGCGATCCGAGGGGGACATTTGTGCCAAGGATATACCCGCCTGGAGGGGGATCCGGTTTTTTCCCAAGGGCCGGTCCCATTTGTCCTCCAGCTCGAGCCAGCTCTGCCACAGTATATGCTCGCGGGAGTCAAAGGCAATGCCCAAAGCGGAATACATCCTGGGCAAAAGGGCGTCTTTTCCCCGGCAGTAGCGCAGGGCAGCGGCCTTCTCCTCCGGGGTCGGCTTCCGGTCGCAGTTGCTTTGGACATAGGCCAGGGCACGCTCGGGTACGCAAAGCTCCACCCGCAGGGCGAGGACATCTTTTTGCAGCTTTTTCAGGGCCTGCACGCGGCGATATCCGGCGACAAGCAGTGGCTGTCTTCGGCCGGTGACAAGCACCGGCTGTAATTGTCCCTGCTCCTGCAGGGAGCGGACAAGTGTTTCCTGTGCCTGCCCGGGCCAGAGTATCCAGGGGCACTGGCAGTGGATTTCCTCCGGCAGGAGTCGGATAAGCCCGGCTGCAGGGTGGATTTTTTTGTCCATCCGCAATGGTCCTTCTTGACAACTTTTAATTCCGCTTCCTATAGGACAGGATCTCTGTAAGAGTTAACAGCCTGCTGGATGCGGTTGACTTTTTATAATCGGTAACGGGTATTTTTTGTGGGCCGTTTGGGCTCCGGCCTTCCCGGGCCGGAGGGGCACATTTGTATATGCAGGCAGGTGCAAATGTCCAGGACTGTTTTTTAAACCCGGGCCGAGACTGTTTCGAACAAACTACCTGAAAAGGGGGCTGCTTAATGCTGGACAAACTATCCACTCAAAGGACCTACGCCCTGGTGGGGCATGGCGGGACCGGCAAGACATCCGTGGCCGAGATGATTCTTTTCAACTCCGGAAAGAACAAGCGGTTAGGCAATATCGAAGACGGGACCACCACTCTGGATTACGAGCCGGAGGAGATCAAGAGACGCGGCAGCATCCAGCCTGGTTTTGCCAACTACCAATGGAAGAAAAACCAGCATTTTTTAATAGATCTGCCTGGGGACAACAATTTTATCGGTGATTTGCCCTATCAGCTGGCAGCAGTGGACGGGGCGGTCTTTGTCCTGGACGCAGTGGACGGGGTCAAGCCGCTGACCAAAAAGACCTGGTCCGAGGTCAGAGAGGCCCGACTCCCGTGTGTGGTGTTTATTAACAAGCTGGATCGGGAAAGGGCGGATTTTGACGCCGCCTACAAAGGGCTTGTGGATATCCTGGGGATAAGGCCAGTGCTTATGGCTTTGCCCATAGGTCAGGAGGCGAATTTCAAGGGCGTGGTCAATGTCCTGGAGGGCAAGGCCTATTATTTTGAGCCAAACGGCAAGGTCACGGAGGGAGATATCCCGGCCGAGCTTGCGGACAGGGCCGCCGAACTCCGGGAGACAACCATTGAGAATATTGCCGAAAGCGACGAGGCTTTGATGGAAAAATATTTGGAAGAGGGGGAGCTGAGCCCGGAGGAAATTTATAAGGGGCTTTCCCTGGGTGTAAAAAGCGGGGAGCTGGTCCCGGTCTGCGTCGGATCTGCCCTGGAGAACAAAGGCGGCGAGCTCCTTCTGGAGGCGGTACAGGAGCTTCTCCCCTCTCCCCTGGAGCATCCAGACTGGGAGGGCGAAGAGGGCAAAAGCCGCGCTTCCTCTTTTGAGGAGCCCTTTGCCGGGTTTGTGTTCAAGACCATTGTTGATCCCTTTTCCGGGCAGCTGACTGTGATGCGGGTTATGTCCGGCGCGGTTGAGCCGGATATGACCGCGGCCAACCCGCGCCGGGATTCCAAGGAGAAGCTGGGCCAGCTTCTGCTGCTTGAGGGCAAGAAACAGGTGGCCACCAAGGAGAAGCTGGGTCCGGGGGCTGTTGTGGCCGTGCCCAAGCTCAAGGATGTGCGCACCGGGGACACCCTGTGCGCGGAGAAGGAACCGTTTGTGTTTGTTCCTCGGGATTTGCCCCCGAACATCCTTTCCTATGCCCTGAGTGCCTCGGAAAAGGGCGAAGAGGACAAGGTCTTTTCCGCGGTGCAGAGGCTTTTGACTGAGGACGTGAGCCTGAATCTGACCCGCAACGAGGATACCGGGGACATGCTTTTGTCCGGGATGGGGCAGCTGCACATCGAGATGGCCGTGGAAAAGGTCAAGCGTAGATACAAAGTGGGCATAGACCTGAAGACTCCGAAGATCCCGTACAAGGAGACCATAAAAGGCAAAGCGGATGTACAGGGCAGGTACAAAAAGCAGACCGGAGGCCGTGGGCAGTTCGGGGACTGTTGGATAAAGCTGGAGCCTTTGGGCAGAGGAGAGGGATACGAGTTCGAGAATTCCATTGTCGGCGGGGTGATCCCCAAACAGTATATCCCGGCGGTGGACAAGGGTATTCAGGAGGCTGCGAAAAAAGGAGTTTTGGCTGGCTATCCGGTGGTGGACTTTAAGGTCACCCTGTACGACGGGTCCTATCACAGTGTGGATTCCTCGGAGATGGCCTTCAAGATTGCCGGGTCCATGGCCTTTAAAAAGGCGGTGGAGAAATGCAAGCTTGTTCTTTTGGAGCCGATTATGCATGTAACTGTGTATGTCCCGGATGATTATATGGGGGACGTGATCGGGGATATCTCCAGCCGGCGCGGCCGGGTCCAGGGCTCTGACTCCAATTCCGGGATAACCGAGATCCACGCCCAGGTGCCCATGGCTGAGATGCTTCAGTACGCGCAGGACCTGCGTTCCATGACCGGTGGCCAGGGTACGTTTACCATGGAATTCGACCATTATGAAGAATGCCCGCCCCAGGAGGCGGAAAAGGTTATTGAGGAGAGCCGGGCGGAAGCTGTGAATTAGGAAAGCGGTTTTTCCTGGACAAAAAGGGCCCCGTTCGGGGCCCTTTTTGTCTGGACCGCCCGGAGTAGACTTGGATGTATGACCCCAAGGATTGATCGGGCCGGAAAAAGGACTGCCCGCGGAATATTTTCCGACCGGGCTTTTGGTCCCGCTTTGACCCCGCCCTTGCTCATTTGGGCGGAACATTCTATACAGGGTCTGATACAAGGCCCGGCAGACACCCGGATGGGGCCGCCTGGTACCAAACGGGTATTTGCTGCCGGACAGACAGGCAAGATAAGGATTTAAGGGATCCGGACGGGGCAGGATGTAAGCCGTGATCCGGGTCTTATTGCATACAATGGTCCTGGGGCCCTTTTGGGGGCAAGGTTTTGCTTCGGGCCGCAGGGAAGCGAGTTGGAATTGGGTAGATAAAACTTTGGAGCGTTAAATTATGGCGGAGGCAATAAAAGAAGTACGCATAACCCCGCTCGGAGGCCTGGGCGAGATCGGGATGAACTGTACGGTCATGGAGACCGAGGACTCGATGGTGGTGATCGATTGCGGCCTTATGTTCCCGGATGATTTCCATCTGGGCGTGGATGTGGTCATCCCCAGGCTGGACTATATATTCGAGCGCAAAGACAAACTGCAGGGAGTGGTTTTGACCCACGGGCATGAGGACCACATCGGGGCACTGCCCTGGCTTCTGCCCGAGCTGAATGTCCCGGTGTACAGCTCGGAATTCACCCTGGGGCTGGTCAGAAACAAACTTACCGAGTACAATCTCGCGGAGCATGTGTCCCTACGCCCGGTGTCTCCGGATAAGAGACTCAATCTGAAGGATTTCTCCTTTGCCTTTTTCCCGGCCTGCCATTCCATTATCCAGGGCTACGGATTGGGTATAGACACCCCGGCGGGCCGGATAGTGCACAGCGGGGACTTCAAGATTGACCGCAATCCGCTCGGGGGTCACTCCACCGATATGCAGGCCATTTCCGATTTCTCCTCTTCTGGGGTGACTTTGCTCATGTCCGACTCCACGAATGTGGAACGGGAAGGGTATGCCCTGACCGAAAAGGAAATTAAGGACTCTTTGAAGTCCATTTTTGATCAGGCCGAAGGCCGCATCCTGATTACTCTGTTCTCCAGTCACATCCAGCGCATGCAGGAGATATTCGATTTGGCCTTGAACAGCGGCCGCAAGGTGGCTGTAAGCGGCCGGAGCCTGATCCGGAATATTGAAGTGGCCCGCAGACTGGGCTTTGTGGAGTACTCGGAGGAAAACTTTGTCCATCTGGAGAATCTGCAAAAATATAAGGATTCCCAGATAGTGCTCTTGCTTACCGGGTCCCAGGGCGAACCCCTCTCCGCCTTGACCCGGGTGGCTCTGGGCGAGCACCGTCAGATAAAGATCCATCCCGGGGACACGGTGATCATGTCCTCTAGGTTCATCCCCGGGAACACCAAGGCCATTACCAAAGTCATAAACAATCTGTATCGCCTCGGGGCAGAGGTGTTTTACGAAAAGGTCCGGGCCATCCATGCCTCGGGCCATGCCCATCGCGAGGAACTCAAACTGATGCTGCACACGGTCCGGCCCAAATTCTTCTTGCCCGTGCACGGGGAATACAGGCACCTTTTGAAACACTCCCGCCTAGCCGTGGAATGCGGAGTGGCCCCGGAACGCTCTCTGGTCCTGGAGGACGGACAGTCGTTTACCCTTTCCGAATCCGGGGTCCGCTTTGAGGAGGCCGTGAATACCGAGTCGGTCCTGGTGGACGGCAAGGGAGTCGGAGACGTAGGCCAGGCGGTTCTGCGGGAGCGACAGAATTTGGGCGAGGAGGGGCTGGTGATCGTCTCTCTGGTTATAGACAAGGACAGCGGGGAGCTCATCTTGGGCCCGGAACTGGCCTCCAAGGGGTTTATCTTTGAACAGAGGTATGCGCATGTCCTGGAAGAGGCCAGAGGTATAGTTTTGGATGTGTTCAACAACATCCCGCATGATGAGCCGGTAAAGATGGAGGACAGGATCCGCTCCGCCCTGCGCCGCTTCTTCCGCAAGATCCTGGAGCGCGACCCCATGGTTTTCCCGCTGGTGGCAGTGGTTTGAGCGAGGCCAGTAGAAAAGGGTTTATTGGCCGAAAGCTGGAAGACTTGATTCAGCGCCAGAAGGCGGAGAAAGTGAGGCGGTTAAAACGGCGGCTGATTCGGAGCAGGCCCGGTTTTTTTGCCGATCGGTCTGATGGGTCGGCTTGCCGGACCGGCCGGCGGCAAACTTAATCAGGAGGAGTTTATGCCCTGCTTGCAGATCAAGACCAATCATCGGGTGAGCGGCCAGAATGAGTTTATGGCCGGGGTCTCGGATGTGGTCTGCTCAGTCCTGGGAAAGCCCAGGGAGTCGATGATGGTGGTCCTGGAGGACGAGACGAGCATGCTTTTTGCCGGCAGCCGTAAGACCTCGGTATACATGAAGCTCAAAGGTATAGATTTGGACCGGTCCTTGACCGGGGACTTGTCCGCTGAACTCTGCGGGCTAGCCGCGCGTAGCCTGGATGTGCCCCTGGACCGGATATATATAGTGTTTGAGAGCGTGGACAGAAAGATGTGGGGGGTAAACGGAACCACTTTCTGATCGCTCCCGAGGGAGCGGCGATGCGCCGAATGATCAGACCAGGATGTCCAGGACGTTGCCCGTGGCCCGGTGATGGGCGGCTATGGCCTCGGCATTGGATTGCATGTAGACCTCGTCCTCGATCATCTGCACGGTTTCCTCGGCCAAGTCCGTGTTGCTGCCCTCGACCCGGGCCTGTCTCTGTCTGACGCGGCCCTGCTCGTCCTCATAGGTCTGCAGCTCCTCCACACTCGGGCCCGGGGAGGTGTTCTCCCGCACAGCAGCCGGTCTGACCCCGCGGCCTTCGGGGCCGCTTTCCAGGTCCAGCCTCTTGGAGCGGTATTCATTGGTATTTATGTTGGCCACGTCATTGGCGGTTATCTGCTGCGAGAGCGAAGCCGCCCTGAGAGCGCTGACGTTTGCTGAATAATTCATATGCCGCCCCTTTTCCCGGTTTGGATCCTTTCAGTCCTTGCAGACTATATATAACTTTTTTGCTTTTGTCTGGCAAGGGTCGGTCGCTGCAGGTTTTTTTGCTGCGTTACAATTCCCCCCCCGGTGATCCCGGGCAAAGGAGAGGATCTTTTGCAAAACGATCTAAGGATTTATACACTTAAAAGGTGATTATAATGGCTGTCAGCCTGTATATGGATTGCACGAACGGTATCAGTGGGGATATGTTTTTGGCTGCGGCCGCCGGACTGGGGGTGGATCTTCAGGCCCTGCAAGAGGTGTTTGTTTCGGCTGGCCTGGATGTGCGCCTAAAGCTCACCCAGGAGAAGAGAAGCGGGATCGGCGGGAACCGTGTCCAGGTCTTGACCGGTGAGGCCCAGCCCCTGCGCCATCTGCCGGAGATAGAGGGGCTGGTGGCCGACCTGGACTATACGTCCGGGGTCAAACAAAAAACAATAGAGGCCTTCAGGCGATTGGCCCGGGCGGAGGCAGAGGTGCACGGGGTCCCGGAGTCCAAAGTGCATTTCCACGAGACAGGCGCGGTGGACACGATCGTGGACGTATTCGGCGCCTTCTGGGCGGTCCGGGAACTCGGAGCAAAAGAAGTGCTTTGCTCTGCTTTGCCGTGGTTCAGCGGCCGGGTGGAGTGTGAGCACGGGGTCCTTCCCCTTCCCGCCCCGGCCACGGTCGAACTCATGCGGGATAAGCCGGTTATGCCTTCGTGGATCAACTTTGAGGCGGTTACCCCGACCGGCGCCCTGCTGGTGGATAGGCTGGTGGACGGGTTTTCCTCTCCCCAGGGCCGGCTCAGGGCAAGCGGCACCGGATTCGGGGCAACAAGCAAGGGCTTCAATGGTCTGCGGCTCTTTGTGTTCACCCCGGATGAAAGGGGCTCGGACTGGGTATGGGTCTTGGAATCCAACGTGGATCACTTAAGCGGGGAGGAGATAGGAGTCTTTATCCAGGAGATGCAGGCCTGCGGGGCCCTGGATGTTGTCTATTTGCCGGGGACAATGAAAAAAAACCGGCCAGGCGGGGTACTCAAGGTGCTTAGCGCCCCCCGGGACCTGGACCGGGTAAGACAGGCCTTTTTTCAGCACAGCTTGACTCTAGGGATAAGGGAGGATCTGGTCCGGCGCAGCACACTTGAGCGCCGGCCGCAGACCCGGCATACCTTTTGGGGAAGACTGCCGGGCAAGGCCTTTTTTTTGTATGGGAAAAAATTTTGGCGCCCGGAAATGGATGAGGTCATAAAAAAGGCCAAAGAAGCCGGGATAACTGCTGCGCAATTTTTGAACCGCCTGCACAGCCGGGATTGATCTCTTGACGGCCTGCTCAGCCTGGTAATCTCTTGGTGGCTGGGTTGCGGCAAAAACCGATAAGGTTTGTCGAGGAACTATAAATTTTTATAGGCGGTTAAAGCCGGGGGCTTTTGGCCTTGCCTGGCCCGGGCTATTTTGCTTCCGGGTGTCTTTTGCGCAGGATTATCCCCTCCCGCAGATCCGGATGCCCGGAGCGCAGGAAGATGTTCATCCCCGGATGCGCGGTCTTTACCCTCCGTCCGTTTTCGTCCTCGAGTCGGTATGTATCTGCTCCGAGAGACGGCCGAAGCAGGCCGGGCAAAAGGAGTTCCGCCTCTGTCCCCTCCCCCCATCGGGCCTTGGCCTGGATAGGCCAGCTGTCCGCCGAGCCCTGGCCGGTGATCCGGGCCAGTACTCCCCGGGACTCAACTGAGTCGGGCCGGGCGAAAATCTTGGGCCGGGGCAGAAAGAATCCAGAGCCCAGGGGCCGGGTGGCGGTTTTTTTTAGTTCCTCAAGATACAGATGGGGACGGAAATTTGTCCTGGACAGGTCTCTCAATGCGGTTTTGTACGCGTCAGTGACCTGGGCCAGATAGGCGATGCTCTTCATCCGACCTTCTATCTTCAAGGCATGTATTTCTTTCTTTGTCAGCCAGCTTAGATATTTGATCAGACACAGGTCTTCGGAGGCCAGGATGCGGGAGAAATTTTCATCCTCCTCAACCGTCCAGGTAGTTTGGCCCGGTCTTTTTTTTTCCTCCAGGAGCAGACAGGCCCGGTAGTCGAAGCGGCAGGGATGGGTACACAGTCCCAGATTGGCTGAGCGCTTGTTCAGGTAGGCGCTCATGAGGCAGCGCCCGGACACGGCCATGCACATGGCCCCGTGCACGAATACCTCCAGCTCCAATTCCCCGCAGTTTTCGGCGCATCTGCGGATGTCCCTCAGGCCCATCTCCCGGGCCAGGTTTACCCGCCGGACTCCGGCGGATTCCCAGAAATGTAGCGCAGCACTGTTGGAGGCATTGGCCTGGGTGCTCAAATGGACAGGTATGTGCGGACAGATCCGCAGGGCCATGTCCAGAAGGCCCGGATCAGCTATTATCAGTCCGTCCGGGGCGATTTTTCCCATTTCCTCCAGGCAGTGCTTGGCCGGGTCCAGATTCTTTTCCCGGGCCAGGATGTTCAGGCACAAGTATGCCTTTTTGCCCTGTTTCCGGGTAAAGGCCACGGCCTCCTTTATCCGAAAGAGATCCGGGAAGCCACTGCTTTGGGCCCTTAGGTTCAGGCCGGGGACTCCCATATACACGGCGTCCGCCCCGTAGCACAGGGCGGTGTACAGTTTTTCCGGGGATCCGGCCGGGCAGAGGAGTTCCGGTTCAGGCATCGAAAACAGGCAGGCCCTGTTCGCGGCGTCTTTTTTTCATGGTCTCAAGTAGGGAGTAGGGGATGTCTAGGTTGCCCCGGCCGATGCCGAGATGGATGTCCGGTTTGACCGCACCGTGGAAATCCGACCCGCCGCTGGGCAAAAGATCCAGTTCCTGGCATAGTCCCCTGTACATCTCGGTATGCTTCGGGGGATGCTCGGAGTAGTATACTTCCATGCCGTCCAGCCCGACCTGCTTTAAGCGGGTGAGTTCCCGGCGCAGTGTTTTTTTGTCCAGATCTAGGGTGATGGGGTGGGCCAGGATTACTGTGGCCCCTTCCTTTTTTAAAAGTTCGATCCCTTTTTCCGGGGTGAGTTTTTCTTTGGGTACGTAGGCTTGGCCTTTTGGGCCCAAAAAATCGTCAAATGCCTGCTGGACCGTGTCCACGGCCTGTTTCTGGACCAGGACCCGGGCCAGGTGAGGTCGGCCCACACTGGCCTCTCCAGCCAGTTCACGGACCTCGTCATAGGTGATGTCGATGCCCAGGGAGGCCAATTTGTCCACTATGATCTGGTTACGGTTGTGCCTCTTCTCGCGCAGGTCGTTTAAGGCCTTGTTCAGGATCGGAGCTCTGGGAGGGATCCACAGGCCGACGATATGCATGGTCCCGGGATAGACTACACTCAGTTCGCATCCGGGGACGAATTCCAGGCCGCCTTTTCGGGCCGCGTTAAGGGCCGTGTTTAGTCCGGCGGTTGTGTCATGGTCGGTCAGGGCAAGGGCGCGCAGTCCCTTCCTGATCGCCAGTTCCACCAGTTCTTTGGGAGAGTATGTCCCGTCCGAGGCCGTGGAATGGGTATGCAGATCGATTTCCGGCATGAACGGTTTACTTGTAGCGGTATGTGATCCGGCCCCGGGTCAGGTCGTATGGTGAAAGTTCGACCTTTACCCGGTCTCCGGGCAAAATGCGGATGTAGTACTTGCGCATCTTGCCGGATATGTGTCCCAGAACCTCGTGGCCGTTGTCCAGCTTGACTCTGAACATGGCGTTGGGCAGGGCCTCTTCTATTACTCCCTCGACCTCAATGGCTTCTTCTTTGGCCATGCTTGACGGCTCCTCCTAGATTTGCGGTTGGCCGGGTCGTTAGCCGCGGCATCTGGCTCTGATCCGGCCGCAGAATATCGGCCTGATAAAGCAGATACTTGTTAAGCCACGGCCAGATGTATGTCAAGCAGGCCGGGAACAGGACGGGTATCCGGGTCCAATGGGTCGGGGTTAGGACTCATTCGGCCCGCTCCAGGATGGTTTGCACCCGCTGCCTGTAGGTGTGTTTGGCCGCTATTTCCCGGCAGAAGCCAGCGGCCAGGTCTTTTTTAAGATCGGGGTCGGAGTGCAGCTTGTTGATCAGTCCGTCCAGGGAACGAAGTGAGTCAAAAGTGTTTTCAGCCGTTAACTCCTCCGGGAATATGTCCAGGCCCGGGGTATGGTCGGTGAGCAGAAAGCCGCCCGCGACCCACACGTCAAAGTGACGCTGAGTCAGTCCGGCCGGCATAAGCATGTTGGTCAGATTAAGGGTGCAGCCGGCTGAGGCATACATATCCGGCAGGCGGGAGTAATAGTCCACCGGGGGCAAAAGTTGACCCGACAGATCCAGCTCGGCCCAGTCCCTGTCCCCGATTATTGTCAGCTCCCGTGTTTGATCCAGGTGTCCCAAAACGGTCTTTCTCCACATACGTGTGCCCGCTTCCGCCCCGGCCCCGGCCTTGCGGACCTGGCTGCCGGGCCACAGCTTGGCCCCGGTTTTGTTCATCCACCAGGCAAAATCCGGTCTCTTCCCAATCTGGATAATCCGGGCCGCCTCTTTTTCCAGTTTTGGTTCCGGGTTTAGGCCGCTGAAGAATTTTTGCTGTTCCGGGAAACTAAAGCGGCCCACGTAGAGGAAATCAAATTTATGCTCCGGTACTTGTGCTTTGGGGAAGAATAGTTCCGGGGCCGCTGCCAGGGGCAGGTGATAAACACTCTTCGCCCCCAGCTCCTTTAGCCGAGGTATGAACCAATGGTCGGTGACGAATATATTCGTTTGGGTCCAAGCCCGGGTCTTTATCCCGGTCAGGATATGTCCGGGGTTGTCCACGCACCAGGTGCTTGCCCGCACCCCGGCTCTATTAAGGAGGGCCGGGTTCTCTCCCAGGGGATCGAAGCCGCGGAAGTTTATGCTTATGAAATGGGCGGGGGAGACTCGGTTCAAAAGATTGGCCAGATCCGGGGGGGATATGTCCGGGGGAAGGAGGTAGACCTCCATACCTTCTTTTTTAAACGCCCGGCAGAGTTCCGGGGTCAAAAGCCCGTTTTTGTCTGCAGCAAAAAAAATGAGCCTGTTTTCCGGTACTTGTCCGGGCCGGGGAGATTCAAGGCGGAGGTCGGCCAGCACTCGGGCCCAGAAGGACGGGAACAGGCGCAGACCGGGCTTATACATCCAGATACGTTTTTGCTTAAGGGAGGGGATATCCTCCGGGGTCGCTTTTCTGAGTCCGGAAGGGATGTTTTGTTCCCAGCCTGTAGGCATGGCAGAGATGAATTGCGGGCATTCCAGATATACCCCATCGCGGTCCGGGCTCAATTCGGCGGCGGTGGTCGGGTCCGGGCCCAGTCCCAGAAACAGATCCCCCTGTCCTTCCCGGAGCAGGAGGAAATGTTTTTTATCTGCGGAGACCGTCTTGGTTTGTCCGGTCTCGTCTGCAAGCCGGATGTGTTGCGGGATGGTCATTTGCGCTCCGGCCTGGAGTGTAGGTCAAAGCAGCCTTTTTTACAAGGAATCCTCCGGTTCCGGAATCCGGACTTCTTCCCGCCTCCGGTTATTTAAGCGGACTGTTTGGTCGGGCTGTCTTTGTGAGAGACAAAATTGCTCCAGCAGCGGCTAATATGTTCCGGGCTGAATTTTGCAGTAAACAGGCTAACCGCCAGGATAATGATAAAGGATACGGGTAGGGCGATCACATTCGGGTCTACCCATTGCATAAGCCAAACCCAGGTCCCGTGCTCTGCCGAGGAGACCAGGGTGGGCTGGCCGAACAGTTGTTCACACAGCCCGATGGCTGCGGCCTCCTTCTCGTGGATAAATAAAAGACAGAACATGGATACGACAAACCCCCCGACCATGGAACTGATTGCCCCGGCTCGGGTCGTGCCCTTCCAGTACAGTCCGCAGACAAAGGCCGGCAGAAACGCAGCCGCGCAGAGTCCGAAGAAAAACGCGGTGGCCCGGGCGATGATCGATTCCGGAAGGACCCAAGCCCAGATCAGGGTAGCTATGATGGTCAGAAAGACGCCGGCCCGGCTGAGGGTGATGGAACTGCGTTTTGAGGCCTGCAGCCCCTTTTCAAACAGATCCCGGCCCAGAGAGGTCCCGCCGACGTGATACTGCGAGGACAGAGTGGACATGGCGGCCGCAAACATGGCCACCAAAAACAGGGCAGCGAACCAGGCAGGCATTATTTCTTCAATATATACGGGGATTATCTTGTCTACATTGCCCTTGGCCATGGCTATCCCGATTTTGCCGAAGCCGTCGTAAAAGACCGCGTTGGACAGGGCCCCGACCACAAAAGCGGTCCCGGTCATAAACAGGATAAATATGCCCCCGAAGAGTACCGCCCGGTGCAGGCTCTTGTCCGAGGCCACGGTCATAAAGCGTACCGCCAGCTGGGGTTGGGCGAGGACTCCGATGCCCACGCCGTAGACAATGGTGGTGTATATCACCAGCCACAGGGGGGTGCCGAATTTCGCCCCCTGGGTCCAGCCGAGCAGACCGCCTTTTTTAAGTTTCTCCGGCATTAGCGGGGCCATGTCCGTAAGGGATTGGTGGGCCTCGACCACTCCGCCCAGGGCATTGTAGGTGTAGATAAGGAGGATGAGCATCATCACGAACATAATGCAGCCCTGGAAGGCGTCCGTGTACATGACCGCCTTGAGGCCACCGGTGATAACATAGGCGGTCAAAATGACAGTGACCAAGATAAGGACCAAATTATACGGGATGTGCAGGGATATCTCAATGATCCTGGAGATGCCGATTAGCACGGCTGCGGAATAAACAGGAATGAACAAAAAGATGACCGCACCGGCAAAGCCCTGCATGAAGCCGGACTGATAGCGCCGGCCGATCAGCTCGGGGAAGGTCAGGCTTTGTAGGGCGACCCCCATCCGCCGGGTCCTTTTGCCGAAAAAGACCATGGCGATGAATATGCCCACGAATATATTGGCGAAGGTGAGCCACAGCAAGGGGAACCCGAACATACCGGCCGCCCCGCCGAAGCCGATTATGGCCGAGGTGGAGATAAACGTGGCCCCGTAGGAAAAGGCCATGATAAACGGGTGCATCTTCCGGCCAGCCACCAGATAGTCTCTGGCTAGGACGGTCTCTTTCCAGCCCTTGTAGCCCAGGTAGCCTATGACCCCAATGTAGGCGAGCATCACCACTATTTTGGTCAGCATCTTTCCCCCTTTTTATCTGTTCCGCGGTTCGGCCGCGCGCCTTAAATTATTTCTCCTCCCGGTCCCTTCTGTCCGCAGGGCCTTCAGTATTCCATTTGCATATCCCATAGATTACGCACAGCCCTGCCGCGGCTATGCACAGCCAGAAGGCAAGCGCGCTCTGTAGGCTGCCCAATCCGATCATCATGTCTTCCCCCTTGCAGTTGATTGTTTATGATCTTTTCCAGTCTCTTTACCCAACCCGGGTAGAAAGCTGCGGGACAAGACCATAAGGGCCTCGCGTAGGTCCTCCTTGTCCAGGACCCTGGTCTCCAGGGCCTGGTGGATCAAAAAACCTTCAAACAGGGCGGTGACCAGAGCCCCGAGCTTTTCGGTCCCCTGTCGGTCGGGAACAAACGGGGCGAAGAGCTCCGCGAACAACCCGGTGGACAAGCGGTAGGTGCTCTGGTTCAGCCTTTTTTTGATTTCCGGATCTCCGAAGGAGTGCACTGTGAATTCCAGAAAAACCTTATACCAGCCCTGGTCATCGACCATGGTCTCCAGAAAGGAGATCACCACATGGACCACATCCTCGATATTACGGGCCTTGGCCAGAGCAGGCTCTCTCAGGGCGCGGTAATGGCGCAGGCGCTCGGCCATGATATCCAGGAACAGCTCATCCTTGCTCTTCCAATGCCGGTAGAAGTTGCCTTTGGCGTATCCGGCCCGGGCCGTGATTTCAGCCACGCTTGTGTCCAGGTATCCGTTCTCCTTGAAAAGGGAGTAGGCTGCTTCCATCAGCTCCTGTCTGGTCTGTCTGGATTTCTCCTTTTGCTTTTGAGTCATTTTGTACCTGTGGACATTTTCTGACCAGTGGTCATTTTTGCTAGCAGAACCTCTTCCAGGTGTCAAAGGAAGTAAAAGGGAGGAAAAAGTATTTTGCGGGTAGTTGAAATCGCAAAATGGCAGAGAAGAAAAAAAATCAAAATGTTAGCTGTGGCCGATTGTGTTTGGACCTGGTTTGGTCCCTTTAGGCCGACATTAATCTTTTCAACACTTAGCTACGGAAAAAGCGGCCTCCGGGCCGCACCCGGCGTTTAAGCTCGGTTTTTTGCCCCGGTCGAACCAGGGGGCGGGTGGAGGGGATATGCAGGCAACCAAAAGCCCGCAAGTTGGCCCGAAACCTCAGAATTGCTTGCCCAGTCCGTCCGCAGCCCGGCGCAGGGCCTCGTCAACCGCTTTTTGACCGGCGGTTCTTTTCTCGCCCTCGGCGTAAAAGGATTCGGACCCGGAGACCCATCCGGAATTCCACAAAGGACTGCCGTCAGTAGCGTTGGACATGAGCACCCGCAGGGTGATCCGGGCGCTGAATTTGACTGATTTGTCCTCCTCGGCCTTGACCGAGTCCGAGGAGGAGAAATCACGCACTTCCACTCGGACCAGGGTCTCTGCTTGGTCCCGATCCACCCAGGAGACCTGTCCTCGCCGGGCAAGCTCATCCCTGAGTGTGCTTCGAACATACGGGCTGAGCCAGCCCTGCTGAGTGGGGTTATCCACACGGGAGAGGTAGAGCCTGCTCTGGTTCCGGGGAATAGTTATAGGGGATGTGGAGCTGAAGTGATATCCGCACCCGACCCCGGAAAGGACACAGGCCAGAAGCAAAAGCAGATACAGACTAAAGCGGTACATGTTCAGGCGGCCACCACGTTTACCAGTTTGCCGGGGACAACGATCACCTTGCGCACGGTCTTGTCCTGGATGTGCTTTTGTACGTTTTCATCCTCCAGGGCCATTTTTTCCATTTCCTGCTGTGAAGCCTCCCTGGAAACGGAGATGCGGCTGCGCAGCTTGCCGTTCACCTGGACTACCACCAAGACATCCTCCCGGGTCATTGCTTCCGGGTCTGCTTGCGGCCAAGCGGTTTCCGCCAGGGAAGGGGAGTGTCCGGTCAGCTCCCAGAGCTCCTCGCAGATATGCGGGGCCATGGGCGAGAGCACGGTCAGGACTGTCCCGACTGCGGAAGACAAAACCTTTCTCCCGGAGTCGTTTTCTCGGAGTTCGTCCTTGAGCGTGTACATGGCATTGGTCAGCTCCATTACCGCGGCAATGGCCGTGTTGAACTGGTAGCGGTTCTCAATATCTCGGGTGACCTTGTCCACGGTCTGATGCTCCTTGCGGCGCAGCTCCTTGTCCTTTTCCCCTAGTTCGATTGCCGCAAGATCGGCGCAAGGGCCAACCGGCTGGAGATCTTTTTTTAAGTCCCAAATCAGGCGCCATACCCGGTGCAAAAAGCGACTCGAACCCTCGATGCCGGACTCACTCCACTCCATATCCCTCTCCGGAGGGGCGGCGAACAAGCAGAATAAGCGGACCGTGTCCGCGCCGTAATGGCTGATCATGGTATCCGGATCGACCACATTGCCTTTGGATTTGGACATTTTGGCCCCGTCCTTGAGGACCATGCCCTGGGTCAGCAGATTGTGGAAGGGCTCGTGCAGTTCGGGCAGAAAATCCATGTCCCGTAACGCCTTGATAAAAAACCGGGAATAGAGGAGGTGCAGGATGGCGTGTTCTATGCCCCCTATATATTGATCCACGGGCAGCCAGTATTGCGCCGCCTCCGGATCAAACGGCTGGTCCTCGAGCCTGGGGCAGGTGTAGCGGACAAAATACCAGGAGGATTCAACAAAGGTGTCCATGGTATCGGTCTCCCGCTCGGCCGGTCCGCCGCAGGCCGGGCACTGGCATTTGAAGAAATCCTCCATGTCCGGGAGGGGGGAGCGGCCGTCCGGACGCATTCTGGCGTCCTCGGGCAGGATGACCGGGAGGTCCTGTTCGGGCACGGGCACGGTCCCGCACTTCGGACAGTAGACGACCGGGATTGGGGCCCCCCAGAAGCGCTGCCTGGAGATGTTCCAGTCCCTAAGGCGGTAGTTTACCGTCCGTCTGCCCAGGTCCCGGCTTTCCAGAAATTCCGCGATTTTTTCTTTCCCGGTTTCACTGTCTGTTCCGGTGAACTGCCCGGAGTTAACCATGATCCCGGCTTCAGTATACGCCTGTTCCGGGTCCTGGAGGGTGTCGTCTCCTTCCGGGGAGATCACCTTTCTGACCGGTAGGTTGTATTTGCGGGCAAAGTCCAGATCCCGCTGGTCGTGGGCAGGTACGGCCATTACCGCCCCGGTCCCGTATTCCATCAAAACGAAATTGGCCACATAGATGGGCATTTTTTCCCCGGTGACCGGGTTCAGGCAGTAGCGCCCGGTAAAGACCCCTTCTTTTTCCTGGCCCTCGTCTGTGCGAACATGCTTGTCCATGGCGGCCACCCGGGATACAAACTCCCGGACCTCGGCCTCTTGTCCGCTCCCGGGGACAAGCCGTTTTACCAGCGGATGCTCCGGGGCGAGGCTCATGAATGTGGCCCCGTACAGGGTGTCCTGCCTAGTAGTGAACACGGTGATGTCTTCCCCGAGGTCCGGGACCTGAAAGCTGATCTCCATGCCCTGACTCTTGCCGATCCAATTGTGCTGCATGGCGATGACTCGTTCCGGCCATCCGGAAGACAGCCTGTCCAGGCAGTCCAAAAGCTCATCTGCATAGGCGGTTATGCGCACGAACCATTGGGAGAGCTCGCGCTGCTCCACCATGGAATCACAACGCCAGCACCGGCCTTCTTCCACCTGTTCGTTGGCCAGAACGGTGTTGCATTCTGGGCACCAGTTCACCGGGGCCTTTTTGCGATAGATGAGCCCCTTGTCCAGCATGTGCAAAAAGAACAGTTGCTCCCATTTGTAGTAGCCAGGGTGGCAGGTGGCCAGCTCCCGCGTCCAATCATAGGAATATCCGAGCCTTTTCAGTTCCTCGCGCATATACTCGATATTCTGGTACGTCCATTTTGCCGGGTGGGACTTGTTCTTTATGGCCGCGTTTTCCGCCGGCAGTCCGAATGCGTCCCAGCCCATGGGATGCAGCACGTTGTGGCCGCGCATCATCTTGTACCTGGCCACCACATCGCCTATGGTGTAGTTGCGCACGTGCCCCATATGTATGCGTCCCGAGGGATAGGGGAACATCTCCAGGACGTAGTACTTGGGCCGGTCGCTTTCATGGGTGACCTCAAAGACCTTTTTTTCTTGCCACCTTTTCTGCCATTTGGCCTCTATGTCCAGGGGTGCGTATTCAGTACCAGGCATTTGTCTCTCCGTTCGAAGGTGCGTGCTGTTTCCTGATTGTCCAAGATTGTGTCTTACCCCTTCATCCCCGGCCGATGATCTTTTTTCGGATCCGGTGCAGCCGTCCGCGTGGGGTGGGCTGTTTTTCCCGGATCGGACGGTCGGTCAGGTCGTACTTGGACCGGAAACAGACATGGGTGTAGCTGCGGTCCCAGGCCCGGGCGATTTCCAGGGTCGAAATACTGTTTTCCGCGAACAAAAGATAGACTACAGCATCCTCGCGGTAGTCGGGCCAGAAACTGTCGCCCCAGGCGGCCAAAGCGGATGCGGTGTCCGGACCGGAAGGTCCGGCGGCAGAGGCAGTATCCAGGGCCCATCTCTCCCAGCGCATTTTGCGCAGACAGGAGGCCAGTTCCCGGGGCCAATTACCGTGTGGGGTGGTTGTGATTTCCAGCTCCCACAGCTGCCTCTCGCCGTAGGGCCAGGAGCGCAGCACCGGCTCGTGTGGCTCTTCTTCGTGCGCAAAGACCACCAAAGGGAGGCCCAACTCGATTACGTCAATTCTGCGGGCAAGGCCCAAGTTTACCATTTTCCGCGTCCTTGGCCACGGCGTCGAGGATGCCGTTTATGAAATTTTTGGAGTGCTCGTCCCCGAATTGCTTGGCGATTTCCACCGCCTCGTTCATGGTCACCTTGGCCGGGATGTCGTGCTGGCAAAGTATTTCAAAGACCGCCAGCCGCATAATGGCCAGCTCCACCCGGGCGATCCGATCCAGCTTCCAGTTGCGGGAATAGCGCCCGATAACCTCATCGATCTTGTCCAGGTGTTCGACCACTCCGTTTACCAGGATCCAGGCGAAGCCCTTTTCATCTCCTGCGCCCACGCGGTGCTCCAGCGCAAAGCTGTCAAAAGTGGCCAGCACGTCTTCCGGCTGTCTTTCTGGGCAGAAAGGCAGCGAATACAAGATCTTGAAGGCAAACAGCCTTTGCTCCCGCCTGCCTGCCGGACGTGCCCGGCCTTTGCTTTGATCCCTTGCGGTTGTGTCCATCTACAGGCCGCGCCTCAGATCTCGGCCAATACCCGGACTGTCTCCAGGACTGCAGCTGCTGCCTCCACACCCTTGTTCCCGGCCTTGCTTCCAGCCCTTTCTATACTCTGTTCCAGGGTGTCGGCGGTCAGGATGCCGAAACCGATCGGGGTCCCGGTGTCCAGGGAAACGTGGGCCACGCCTTTGGCCGCTTCGCTGGCTACATAGTCGAAATGAGGGGTGGAGCCGCGGATTATGGCCCCCAGGCAGACTATTCCGTGGTATTCGTTCTTCACGGCCAGTTTTTTGGCCAGCAGCGGGATCTCAAACGCCCCCGGGACCCTAAGCAGCATCAGATCCTGCTTCTGCGCCCCGTGCCGGATCAAGTAATCCACCGCCCCGCTGATGAGTCTGTCTACAATGAAATCGTTGAACCTTCCGGCTACCAGGGCGAACTTGAGCCCGCTCGCATCCAGGCGTCCCTCGATCGTTTTTATGCCGTTCATAGCTCTTCTCCGGATTGATCTCCGCCCCGCAGGGCATTAAAATTGTTGTAGACGCATTATCGTTCTTGCCCGGGCCTAGTCCTGTTTCATCTGCAACAGGTGCCCCATTTTGTCCCGTTTGGTGCGCAGATAGCAGAGGTTTTCTTCGCATACCGGGCATTCCAAAGGCACGCGGTCCACCACCTCCAGGCCGTATCCCTCCAGGCCGATGATTTTTTTCGGATTGTTGGTCATGATCCGCATCCGGCCCACACCTAGATTGACCAGGATCTGGGCCCCGATTCCGTAGTCTCGAAGATCCGGGGCAAAGCCTAGCTCCAGATTGGCCTCTACCGTGTCCCGGCCCTGGTCCTGCAAGGCGTATGCCCGGATCTTGTTCCCCAGGCCTATGCCTCGGCCTTCCTGGCGCATGTACAAAATGACTCCCTTGCCTTCCTCCTCGACCATTTGCATAGCGCACTGTAGCTGATTGCCGCAGTCGCAGCGCAAGGAGCCGAAGATGTCACCGGTCAGGCACTGCGAATGCACCCGGACCATGACCGGCTCCTCCCGGTCCCACTCTCCCTTGACCAGGGCCAGGTGGGTATAATCGTCGATATCACTCTCAAAGGCCACGGCCTCAAAGGTGCCGTACCTGGTGGGTAGCTTGGCCCGAGCCACTTCGTATACCAAAGAATCGAATCTGGACCGGTAGCGAATGAGATTCTCTATGGTACAGATCTTAAGGTCATGCTGGGCCGCGAATTCTTCCAGATCCGGCAGACGGGCCATTTGGCCGTCGTCGCGCATGATTTCGCAGATCACCGCCGCCGGGGTCAGTCCGGCCAGACGGGCCAGGTCAACGCTGCCCTCGGTCTGTCCGGCCCGGACCAAACAGCCCCCGCTGCGGGCGCGTAAAGGGAAGACATGTCCCGGAGTGGCAAGGTCCTCGGGCACGGCGTTTTCGCAGACCGCGGTCTGGATAGTCTGGGCCCGGTCGGCAGCGGAAATGCCCGTGGTTACACCTTCGGCCGCCTCTATGGACACAGTGAACGCGGTACCGAACCTGGAGGTATTTCTCTGGGTCATCATGGGTAGATCCAACTGTTTTACTTTTTCCGGGGCCAGAGCCAGACAGATCAGCCCCCGGCCGTATTTGGCCATAAAATTGATGATTTCCGGGGTGATATGTGAGGCGGCAACGGTCAAATCGCCCTCGTTTTCCCGGTCCTCGTCGTCAACCAGTATGACCATGCGACCGTTTTTGATGTCCTCGATCGCTTCTTCTACGCTGCATATGGGCATGATATTTGTCCTGTTTTTGTTTTTATCCCCAAGTCCGGATGTCCCGATCTTGGGTTTTGATTTCCGGTCCCTGGGGTTATTTGCCTTTTAGAATCCGTGTTCGCGCAAAAAGTCCAGGGAGATGTCCGATGTGGTCTGTGTTTTTTTCCCCGGATCCCAGGGGTAAAGCAGGCTCTGGACATACTTTCCGATCATGTCTGTTTCCATGTTTACCCTTGTCCCGGATTTCCAAAAGGATACAGTGGTCGCTTTCTGGGTCTCCGGGATGATATTTACCTCCAGAAAGCCTGGTCCGCAGCTGTTCACGGTCAGGCTTATCCCGTCCAGGGCCACCGAACCTTTGGATATGACTTGTCCGGAGTATTTTTCCGGGAATTCAAGGTGGTATATCCTAGACTGCCCGGCGGCTCGAAGATCTCGGACCACAGCCAGGCAGTCCACATGTCCGGAAACCAGATGCCCGCCCAATCTGTCCCCCAGGGCCAGGGCCCTTTCCAGGTTGACCGAGTCCCCGGGGGAAAGCCCCCCCAGGTTGGTCAGCCCCAGAGTTTCGCCGGAGGCGTACATGACCAGTTCCCGGGTGCATGTTTCCAGGGTGAGGCAGGCCCCGTTCACAGCCACGCTTTCCCCCTGGACAGGGGCGGGGAAGGCGAACTCAGGGGTCACTCCCAGCCAGGCCTCGTTTCCCTGCCGCTCAAAGCGGTTTATTTTTCCTGTCCCCTGAACAAGGCCGGTGAACATGATCTTACTCCGTAAAAAAGAGGCGCATGAAAATATCTCTGTCTATTCTAAACAGCTGGCTCACGCGTAAGCGGTCCGCGGTTTGCATATCCGGACGATCCTCCCCGCTGAACGCGGCCTTGCCCCGGGTATCCCCGAGGATACACGGGGCCTGGAAATACCACAATTCCTGGGCCAGCCCGCTTCGGACCAGACTCATGGCCAGCTTGCTTCCCCCTTCGCACAGGCAATAATGTAAATCCAGCTCAGAGCGCAACCGTTTTAGGCCGGTTTTTAGATCGATTCGGGCGCTTCGGGAGCTTAAGCCCCACACCCGGCAGCCCAGGGAGATGAGTCTGTTTGCCTCTTCAGAGCAGGCCCCGTCCGAGGTGGTCCAGAACAACGTTTGCTCCGGCCGCTTGGACAAGAGACCGAATTCTTCACCGGGTGTGGGAAGATTCCGGGTCACGATCACCGCCAGGGGCTGTTCCTGCCCAGAGCCGGGCAAACGGCAGTCCAGCCCGGGGTTGTCGCAGCGAAAGGTGTTCCCGCCCACCATAACCGCGCCCACCCGGCTGCGCAGGTCATGGACCATTTCCCTGGACCTCTGGCAGGTGATCCATTTGGAGTCCCCGCTGCTGGTGGCTATCTTCCCGTCCAGGGTGGCGGCCAGCTTGAGATAAATGTACGGGGTGTCCTTTTCCCGCCAGTGCCGGAAATCAGCGATCAGATCGGCGCATATCCCGTCCGGGTCCAAAAGCTCTGTTTTTACTCCGTTTTCCTGCAGAAAGCGCATCCCCCCGCCGGCCACATCCGGATTGGGATCCGGAGTCCCGATGACCACCCGGGAGATCCCGCTGTCCAGTATGGCCTGAGTGCACGGCGGGGTTTTGCCCTGGTGGTTGCACGGCTCCAGAGTGACTGCCATAGAACAGCGCCCTGGATTGATGCCTTTTTCCCGGGCGTCGCGGATGGCCTCCACTTCGGCGTGAGGTCGGCCGCAGGCGGTGTGCCAGCCCCTGGCCACTACCCGGTTGTCTAGGATCAAAACCGCGCCCACACACGGGTTTGGGGCGGTGTATCCTTTGCCCAGCCGGGCCAAATCCACCGCTTCCCGCATGAATTCAATCATTGCTGCCGTCCAGAGGCATCAGCCTGTAGTACACCCCGGCTTCGTCCAGCATCTGCTGGGCCAGCTCGTCCGGGTAGCCGTTGGCAAAATATATTTCCTTAATCTGGCAGTTTATAAGCATTTTGGAGCAGATAAGACAGGGCTGGGTGGTGCAGTAGATGCTGGCTTGGCTTATGCTCACCCCGTGTACTGCGGCCTGGATGATCACGTTCTGTTCGGCGTGCAGACCGCGGCACAATTCGTGGCGATGCCCGGAGGGGATGTTCATCTGTTCCCGTAGACAGCCTATGTCCAGGCAGTGCTTCATCCCGGTGGGCGCTCCGTTGTAACCGGTGGCCAGGATACGTTTGTCTTTGACCGCGACCGCCCCCACCCGGCGCCTGAGGCATGTGGAACGCTCCGAGACCAGGCGGGCGATCTGCATGTAGTATTCATGCCAGGACAAACGCTTCCGGCTCATGATTGCTACCAGGCAAAAAGAGGAAAGGCCCGGGCGAATTCCTCGACCTCGGCGCTGACCTCTTTTTGTACTGCTTCGTTGTCCAGACTGTTTAAGACTTTGTCTATCCAGCCCACGATCCGGTCCATGTCTTCTTCCTTCATTCCTCTGGTGGTCACGGCCGGGGTCCCGATACGGATTCCAGAGGTCACGAACGGAGACCTGGTCTCAAAGGGCACTGTGTTTTTGTTCACCGTGATCCCGGCCCGATCCAGGGCCAGTTCCGCATCCTTTCCGGTGATTTCCTTGCTTGTCAGATCGAGGAGGATAAGATGGTTGTCCGAACCCCCGGAGACCATATCATAGCCGCGCTTTTTGAGGCTTTCAGCCATGGCCCGGGTATTTTTGATCACCTGCTTTTGGTATTTTTGAAATTCCGGCTGCAGGGCCTCGCCAAAGGCCACCGCCTTGGAGGCGATGACGTGCATGAGCGGCCCTCCCTGAATGCCGGGAAATATCTGGGAATTCAGTTTTTTCCCGAATTCCTCGCTGGACAGGATCATTCCGCCGCGTGGTCCGCGCAGGGTTTTGTGTGTGGTGGTGGTCGTGAAATGGGCCTGCCCGATTGGGGAGGGATGCAGTCCGGCGGCGATAAGTCCGGCGATATGGGCCATGTCCACGACCAACTTGGCCTCCACCTCGTCGGCGATTTCCCGGAAGCGGGCGAAATCTATAGTCCGCGGATAGGCGCTGGCCCCGGCGATGATCATCTTCGGCCTGTGCTTGAGGGCCATGTCCCGGACTTGGTTGTAGTCTATGGTCCCGGTCTCCTTTTGCATGCCATAAAAGACCACATTGTACAGCCGGCCGGAGAAGTTGACCGGACTCCCGTGGGTTAGATGGCCCCCGTGGGAGAGGTCCATACCCAAAATGGTGTCCCCGGGCTGCAGGGCGGCAAAGTATACGCCCATATTGGCCTGGGATCCGGAATGGGGCTGTACGTTGGCGTAGTCACAGGAAAAGAGTTCGCAGGCCCTGTCCCGGGCCAAGTCCTCGGCCTGGTCCACGAATTCGCAGCCTCCGTAATAGCGCTTGCCCGGATAGCCTTCGGCGTATTTATGGGTCATCACACTACCCATGGCCTGGCGCACGGCCGGGGAGGTGAAGTTCTCCGAGGCTATGAGTTCCAGTTTGGACAGCTGGCGCTGCTCTTCCAGTTCAATTGCCTTGGCTACCTGTGGGTCCTGTGATTTTAATTCCTGCATGTCTCTCCCTTGTCTTTCAGTTTTCAAATCCCGTGAACAGGATACTGGCGTTGGTCCCCCCGAAACCGAAGGAATTGCACAATACGCAGCGCACTTCCTGCTCTCTGCTCCTGCCCGGGGTATAATCCAGGTCGCATTCCTCGTCCGGGTTTTCCAGATTGATCGTTCCGGGAATGATTCCTTCTTTAAGGGTCATTACACTGAAAACACTTTCTATTCCGCCGGCGGCCCCGAGCATGTGACCGAGCATGGATTTGTTTGCAGTCAGACTCAGGTTCCGGCTGTGCTCCGCGAAGACCTTTTTTATGGCCCTGGTCTCGCATAGATCGTTGAGGTAGGTGGATGTACCGTGGGCATTTACGTGGTCCACTTCTTCCGGAGCAATGTCCGCTTCCCGGAGCGCACCTTTTATGGCCAGGGCCATACCTTCCCCGCTTTCCTCGGGCGCGGTCATGTGATAGGCGTCGGCAGAGGCCCCGAATCCGACCACTTCAGCGTATATTTCCGCTCCGCGCTCCAGGGCGCTGTCCAAAGACTCCAGCAAAAGCAAACCACAGCCTTCGCCGATGACAAAACCGTCCCGGTCCCGGTCAAAGGGCCGGCTGGCCTTTTGGGGTTCATCGTTGCGAGTGGACAGGGCGCGCATGGCATTAAAACCAGAGACCGCCATAGGGGTTATGGTGGATTCCACACCTCCGGTGATCATGGATTTGACCCGGCCCAGTTTTATCTCCGAATAGGCGTACCCCACGGCGTGCAGTCCGGAGGCGCAGGCCGAGGTAGTGGCCAGGTTCGGTCCTCTGGCCCCGGTAATTATGGAGATCTGACCGCTGGCCATGTTGGAGATCAAAAGCGGGATATAGAACGGGGAGATCCTTTTGGGACCGCTTTGGAGCAGTTTGGAATGGAATTGTTCTATGGTCTCCAGTCCCCCCAGCCCGCAGCCCAAAAGCACGCCGCATTCCGCACCAAGGTCAGTACCCTCTAGGCCAGCGTCTTGCATAAGCATGATCGCCGCGGCCGCAGCATAGCGAGTAAAGCGATCCATTCGCTTGGCCTGCTTGTAAGGGACGAAATCGGTTATATCCAGGTCCTTGATCTCAGCGGCTATCTGAGTGGCGTACTGGGAACAGTCGAACCTGGTGATTCGGTCCACGCCGCTTTTACCGGCCAGGAGATTGGACCAGCTCTTTTCCAGGTCATTGCCAATAGGTGTTAATCCAGACAGACCGGTAACGACTACTCTGTTGAACATAGGCTTGATTGATTGGCTGAGGATTTATGGGGTGCAAGACAGTTCCCGACGGGCTGTCGCAACAGTCGTTTAAAAGGGCCGGAAAGCGGTCAAAGCCGCATACCGGCCCCCGGGTCTATTGATTGTCTTGAATATACTTGACCGCGTCCTGAACCGTCAGGATCTCCTGGGCCTTTTCGTCATCGATCTCTATGCCAAATTCCTCTTCCATGGCCATGATCAGTTCGGTCAGATCCAGGGAGTCGGCCCCCAGGTCCTCGACGAATTTCGCCTCCGGTTTGACCTGTTCCGCGCTCACTCCGAGCTGTTCCACGACGATTTCTTTGATTTTTTCCTCGACTGCCATTTTCTACCTCCGTATTGAATTTTTCTGATCAGTTACATGTACATTCCGCCGTTTATACCCAGGACCTGACCGGTGATATAACCGGAATTCGGGGAAGCCAGAAAGGATACGGCCGCGGCAATATCCTCGGGCGTACCGAATCTGTTGACCGGGATCTTGTCCAGGTACTGACCGCGCAGGTCTTCGGACAGGGCTGCGGTCATATCTGTGGCCACAAAACCCGGGGCCACCGCATTCACAGTTATGTTCCGCGGGGCAAGCTCCTGGGCCGCGCTCTTGGTCAGCCCGATTATCCCGGCCTTGGCCGCGGTATAATTGGCCTGTCCGGCGTTGCCTGCCTGCGCGGTAACAGAACTCAGATTTATGATCCGCCCGTATTTCTGACGCATCATGATCTTGGCCCCCTGTTGCAGGCAGTAGAAGGTCCCGGAAAGATTGACCCGCAGTACATCCTCCCATTGATCCCGTTTCATGCGGACCAAAAGCCCGTCCTTGGTCAGGCCGGCGTTGTTCACCAAGACCTGCAGGCGGACCTGATCCTTTATCTCCCGGTTGAAAAACTTTTGCACCTGATCCGCGTCGCTTATGTCCAGTTCAAAGGCCTGAGACCTGCCGCCCGCGGCTTCAATCTCCGAACAGACCTCCCGGGCCAGTTCCGGCTTGCTGACGTAAGTCATATATACCATATATCCGTCAGCTGCCAGTTTTTTTGCAATTGCACTGCCTATGCCCCGCGACCCGCCGGTCACCATAGCCGTGCTTTGGAGTTCGCTCATAAGGCCCTCCTCAATTCGTCTCTTGCTGCAAGTCAAGCCGGCGTTTACAAAGCGCGGCTCAATGCACTCCGGGCTTCCGCCGGGCGGCTAAAATTCCAGCAGGGCTGATCCCCAGGTAAAGCCGCCTCCGAAGGCGACCACCAGCACCCGATCACCATCCCTGATCAGCCCCTTCTCCCTGGCTTCGGCCAGGGCTATCGGCACTGAAGCCGCGGAAGTGTTTCCGTATCTGTCCACATTGGTGTATATCTGATCCGGGGCCGCGTTAAGCTTTTTGCCCAGGGCGTCTATAATCCGGATATTTGCCTGATGGGGGAGGATAAGGTCAATGTCTTTTGTCCGCAAGTCATTGCGCTCAAGAATTTCCCCGGCCACCTGATACATGTTTTTGACCGCGTATTTAAAGACTTCCCGTCCCTGCATATGAACAAAAAAGTCGGAATCGATCCTGTCCCCGGGCCGGATTTTTTTGCGCGAGCCGCCTCCTTTGACGGTCAAGAGTTCTCCCAGGGATCCGTTGGAGCGGAGCAAGACATCCCGGATCAGGCATCCATCCTCCCCGGAGCCGATAACAGCCGCTCCGGCCCCGTCCCCGAATAGAACGCAGGTGGAGCGGTCCTGGAAATCTATGCGCGAGGTGACCACTTCCGAGGCCACCAACAGGATGCGGGCTTCCGGGTTCAGGGCGGCCAGTCCCCGACACATCTCCAGACCGTAGGTAAATCCGGAGCAGGCCGCATTCACGTCAAAGCAGGGGATTTCTCCCAGTCCCAATTTCTGCTGTAAAAGGCAGGCCGCGTTCGGGCAGTAATAGTCCGGTGTGAAAGTGGCCACAACCAGGTGGGTGATCTGCTCCGGAGACAGTCCGGATTGGTCCAGGGCCTTGCGGGCGGCCTCGGCCCCAAGGTCGGAGCAGGATTCAGTGGTTGCTATCCGGCGTTCCTTGATCCCGGTCCGGGAAGTGATCCACTCGTCCGAGGTATCTACCATTTTCTCTAGATCGGAATTGGTCAGTCGGGTGGGAGGGACAAAATAACCCAAACCGGAGATTCGAATGTCTTTAAGCATATAGATAAACCTTGGAGTTGAGTATTCCGGATGCTTGAACCAAACACAGGTCTTACAGATCAAAAAACCGTCCACAAGTCCGCGGACGCGTCAGGGCCTGCTAGCCGTTCTCCCCACTGCCGTCGGGCAGGGCCTTTTTACCCAGGATTTTCAATTCCTGGTGGGTGGCTATACCCCGCTCCATGTGTTCTTTTGCCTTATTGGTGACAAAAGTCCCGGCCATGCGTACGGCGTTGCAAATGGCCTTGGGATTGGAGGACCCATGACAGACGATGGTTATTCCTTTCAGGCCGAGCAGAGGGGCACCCCCGTATTCCGCATAATCTACCCTGCGGCTGAAGTTCTTAAGCGCCCTGCTGCCGATAAGAAAACCCAGCCGGGCCTGAAGGCTCTTTTTGACTTCTGTTTTGAGCATATGGGTCAAAGAAAGGGCCAGGCCCTCCATAAGCTTTAAGGCGATATTACCCACGAACCCGTCGCACACGAATATGTCCAGATCGCCCTTGAACATGTCTCGGCCCTCCACATTGCCCCGGAAATTGAGTGAGGACATGGTCAAAAGCCGGGCCGCCTCCCGGACCTGATTGTTCCCTTTCCCTTCTTCCTCACCAATGGACAGAAGACCTACGCGGGGATTTTTGATATGCAAGACATCCTTGGCCAGGACATCGGCCATGATCCCGAACTGGACCAGGTGATACGGCTTGCAGTCCACGTTGGCCCCGACATCGATGAGGATGACCGGGTCTTTCTCTGTGGGGAGGATAGAGGCCAGGGCCGGGCGCTCAATCCCTTTGACCCGACCGAGGATAAACATTCCGCATCCCAGAGTGGCCCCGGAGTTCCCGGCACTGACAACACCCTGGGCCTCGCCGGCCCGGACTTTCTTGAACGCCGTCTGGATAGAGGTTTCCCTGCGCCGTCTCAGGGCTTCGGAGGGCTTTTCAGACATGCCGACCACCTCCGGGGCGTGGGCGACCTCCACGTCTAGGCCTTTGGAGTCCTGCCCGGACAGCACGGCATAGACCTTGTCCCGGTCTCCGACCAGTAAAAGAGCCAGATCGTCTTTGCGGGCCGCCTCAAGCGCTCCGGGGATGACCACTTCCGGGCCGTGATCCCCGCCCATGGCGTCAACAGCCAGGCGAGGGCGGTTGCGGGAATCGGTCATGGATTAGTACTGGCGCCCCTTGTATTTGCCGCAGGCCGGACAGACACGGTGCGGCAGAGTGGGCTCGCCGCATTCGCAATAGATGAAATTGGGTACTGCCACCCGGTCGTGTGCCCGACGCATGTTTCTTTTGGACTTGGAAGTCTTTTTCTTGGGAAGAGCCATTCTGATCCACCTCGTTTATTATTATTTCAAAATATTTTTATTTGCCTGAACACTGCCATCCGCGGGTCCGTGCCTTCCTTGCTGCAGGCGCACGCGGCTTGGTTGAGATCCTGTCCGCAATGCGGGCACAGTCCATTGCATTCCGGGGAGCAGAGCACCTTGGCCGGAAGGGACAGATTGAACTGTTCCCACATCATGTGCCGGATGTTCAGTTCCAGGTGTCCGCTTGTTTCCCGGAGCAGGGAGTCCAGCGGGGCATCCGTGACTGCAGGTAATTCCTCGAATACCTGGAATCTGCGACTGGCTTCCACTTCCACCGGCTGCAGGCATCTTTCGCAGGGCAGGCTGACCGCCCCCTCCAGGGAGCCGGAAAGCAGAAAACCATCCGATTGGGGCTGGACGTGCAGATTAAGGACCATTGGCCTTTGCAGGTCGTATTGGACACCGTGTTCCTGCAGTATGTTTTCCCAGTCAGCTTTTTCCTCAAACGAAAAGTCCCGGCCGTGGGCCGGGATATCCGACAATATTAGCCATTTCAGCAAACTTATCACCTCGAGCCCCACTCTCTATATGGGAGCCCTTTGAATTGTCAAGTTTTACCCTTGCATTTTTTGACCAACAGGTCTATGGACATTAATTCTTTGCCTGCAAAATTGTTTCGTTTGCAGGGCCCGAAGAAGAGAAACGAGTCCAAGCATATTTCTATTAGGAGGAACTCTCATGAGCAAGGAATGCGCATTCTGCGGCAAAAAGCCCCAGAGCGGGAATAATGTCAGTCACGCCCATAAAAAGACCAAAAGGCGCTTTATGCCCAACCTGCAGCGGGTGCGGGCCGAACTCCCGGACGGGGCGGTTAAGAAGGTCCCGGTATGCACGCGGTGTTTGCGGTCCGGAGCGGTCCGGAAGCCGAGAGCAGATTAGATATTTCCGCGTTCCGGCCGGGTTGATTCTGCCCCAATCCGCCGGCAAGGGACTTTTCCCCCGGAATACAGCAATGCCCAAGCGGGTCATCCCGGAGTCCTTGCTTGGGAAATAAAAAAACCCGCCTTGCGGCGGGTTTTTTTTATTGCATAAACGGCTGCAGTTTCTGCCGGATCTCTGTGTATTCCTCGAGCAGGCCCTCGGTCTCCGGGTCCTGATCGAGCATGGCCGCTTCGATATCCTTTTGCAGCTGCTCCCCTTTTTCCTGCAGCTCCTCCTGGGTCTTTTGAAAATCCTCCAGCTCCTTTTGCAGCTCGGGATTGGAGTCCAGGGCGTCTTCCTTGATGGCGGTCAGTTTTTCCCCGATCTCCTGCATTTTCTGGACATCTTTTTGCAGCTCCTCCTGGGTTTCCATCTGTCCGGCTTCAGGTTTGTTGCCCTGTTGCATTTCCTGTTCCTGTGCCGTTGCCATGGAAACCAGGCCCAGGCTCAGAATGACAACCAGGGCCAGTATCGCTGGGATGTTTTTGTAAGTCATGCAAATCCTCCGCTTAAATGATGTTGATGATCTATCAGCCTGAAAAAATAAACCTAGCACGTAACCCGGAGTGATTGTCAAATATCTGTTTTTTCCCAATAAAAACAAGGCAATAACTTGGGCAGTTCGGGTGTATCTCTGCTTCTTAATGCGAAAACCGGCCGGAGCTGCTTGGCTGGCAAAACAGTCGGGATGGGCACAGGTTCGGGCTCAACGGTCTTTTCCGGCCGAGGGGTGTTTATATTTATTTACGGGTAAAAGGCTTAAATCCGCGTGCCTTGGAGTGAGAATCGATTTTATCCGCAATCTCTTATGGACATGCGGAGCGAATTTTGGTTAACAGGAAAAAAATCAGGAGTGGCGAGATGATAGCATCGAATCCTCAGGCCAGGGAAATAAAGGAACATCTGGGACGGGCCAAGTCTCTTTTCAATAGGCATGAGGTCCTGCGGGGCATCGTGACTGCACTGGAGGGGATGAAGCTGTATTTCAGCGGCCGTTTTTACGGTTCGCAGAAAATAGAGATCGAATACATGTTTGCCGAAATAGTGCAGATGTTTACCACCTTCAATGAGGTCAAGGGCTTTTTGCCCCCCGGGTTCAGTTATGAAAAGGGCAAGGAAAGGGAAATCTATCAGCAGCTTATCAAGATAATCCAGGATATGGCCAAAAGCATTGAAGAGCAGGAGGCAGAGAACGACTCCGACAGCGAAGAGTTGCGTCGCAGACGACTCCTGGAGAAGATGCAGGCCTGTCTACAGTCCAAGGACAAGGTGAAGGCGGCCTCACACATGAAGGCCCTGGTGGACGCCTATGGAGAAGATCCGGAGGTGTTCAACGATATAGCTGAGGGGCTGTATCAGTCCGGCAATCTGGATCAGGCCTTGGTATTTGCGGAAAAGGCTTTGGCCAAGGATAAAAAGAATCAGACCGCATACCGGATAATAGTCAATGTCCACCGCCACCGGGGGGACTACAAAAAAGCGGAGCAGACCTACCGCCAGGCTCTAAAGGCCTTTGGGGAGCATGCCAATATCTTCCTCAACTTGCACCGGCTGTACAAGGAATGGGGCAAGCCGGACAAGGCCGAGGCAGCTGCTAATAAGGCCCTGGAGCTCGATCCGGACAACGAAGAGGTCCGGGAGTTTTTAGACGGTCTGAAGCAGGAAAAAGGATCAGGCGGATGAAACATAAAAATCCGTACGCTTGTCGGAGAGCCGCCGTTTTTCCGCGGAAAGTGGCCGCAATGGCGGCTCCGACCAGCGGCTGAAAGACAGTTTAGTCTTTCAGCTAGATCAAAAAAAACAAGGAGGGCGCAAAAAAGTCCAGGGTCAAAGCGCAGTAATCTGTGCGCAAGGGCTGTAGTCTTTTGACCCTTTGGCCTTGGGGCCTTCCAGCGGGCTGCTAGGTGAGGTCCAGGGCTCGCTTCAGGCGGCGTAATGTCTTTTCCCTCCCCAATACTTCCATGGTCTCAAAAAGCCCGGGGCTGAAAGTCTTTCCGGTAATGGCCACCCGCAAAGGCTGGGCCAGTTTCTTGAACTTTATTCCGGCCTCCTCCAGATAGGCAGTAATTATCTCTTCCAGTTCCTTCTGTCCGAACCCGGGGGTGCTTTCCAGGCGCTCAGTCACCTGCTGCAGGTATTCCCGGGCTTCCGGGGTCAAGAATTTGTCCACGGCTTTACGATCATAGGGGAGCCTGTCGTCCTCGAACACGAAGAACTCAGCCAACTCGGCCATCTCCTGAATGGTCTTGGCCCGGGGCTGGAGCAGGGGGATGATGTCTTCCAGGTATCCGGTTTCCGGTGCGTGGCCCATGTCCGCAAGGTGTTCCCGCAGAATACGGGCCAGCCTGTCCGGCACCGCCTCTTTTATATACTGGCTGTTCACCCATTTGAGTTTTTCTAGATCAAATACACAGGCCGAAGAACCCAAGCCGCTCAGGTCAAATTTTTCTACCAACTCCGCGGGCGGGAGTATTTCTTCATCCCCGTGCCCCCATCCGAGCCGGACCAAATAATTGACCATGGCCTCGGGTAAAAATCCCTGTTTTTTGTATTCCATGACCGAGGTCGCCCCGTGCCGCTTGGAGAGCTTCTTTTTGTCCGGTCCAAGGATCATGGGCACGTGTCCGAACTCAGGAGGGTCAGCGCCCAGAGCGTCGTAGATGGCCAGTTGTCTGGGGGTGTTGTTTATGTGGTCGTCCCCGCGTAGGATATGAGTTATGCCCATGGTAATATCATCCACGACCACGGCCAGGTTGTAGGTAGGGGTGCCGTCGGCCCGCTGCAGGACCAGATCGTCCAGCTCGGTATTGTCCACCGCTATGTGGCCTTTTACCAGGTCGTTAAATACGGTCTGCCCGGCAAGCGGGGTCTTCAGCCGGATGACCCGGTTTTCCCCCGGGCCCAGTCCTTTCTCCCGGCAGCGGCCGCTGTATTTGGGCTTCAGGCCTCTGGCCCTGGCCTGTTTGCGCATCTCGTCCACTTCCTCCGGGGTGCATTCGCAAAAATAGGCCTGACCGCTTTTTAGCAGCTTCTGGATGTACTCCCGGTACAGCTCGAAGCGCTGGCTCTGATAGAAGGGACCCTCATCGTAGTCCAGACCCAGCCAGTCCATGGCCTCCAGGATGGTCCGGGTCAGTTCCGGGGTGGAGCGATTCTGGTCTGTGTCTTCTATGCGCAGGACAAAAACGCCGTTGTTTTTCCGGGCCCACAGCCAGTTGAAGATAGCGGTCCTGGCCCCGCCTATGTGCAGACTGCCGGTGGGGCTGGGCGGAAATCTGGTGACTATTTTCTCCATCTCTGCCTCAAAATAAAGGCGGGCCTAAGCCCGCCTGAAAGAGTTTCAAGTCTTGGCAATGAAGGCCTAAGCCGGTTCCACTCCCTTGAGTTCGGGTATTTCCTTTAATAATAATCTTTCAATCCCGTTTTTCAGGGTCATTTGGGACATAGGGCATCCCTGGCAGGCGCCCTTCAGCCTGACCTTGACTATATTGTCCTCGGTGACTTCGACTAGCTCCACGTCCCCGCCGTCCGCCTGGAGCGAAGGGCGGATCTTGTCCAGCACTTTTTCCACTTCATCCCGCATTTGTTCCCCCTTGGCAGTTGTCCGGAAGGCTTGGCCGTTCCGGATGTCGAAGGCAATAAGCCTATTTGTTTATATTGCCTTTGTCAAAATTCAAATACCCAGGCCGGTTATGATCTTTTCTGGATCGCGGCGCTCCGGGACGTACACATGCTCGATCTTGTCTTCGTTCCAGGCCCGGGACACATACAGCCCGCAGAAGCAGCTCCCGTATTCAGCCACATCCGGATCCCTGTATTTGCAGGGGCAGATTATGTCCTTGTCCTGTTTATAGTCCCCGGAGGCCAGTCTGCAGGGACAGGCCATGTATCCGTAGCGCTCCTTGTTTTGCAGTAAACTTTTTAAAAGCTCCATGGTCATGTCCATGTCCCGGTTGAAATAATAGCCCTTGGGCTCCTGCAAGGCCCGCAGCTGTTGGTAAAGTTCTTTTGGAGTCATTTCCCGAGGGCCTCCTGTATTTGCTGTTCCTTGTAGCCGACAATAACCGTATCTTCGTCCACCACCAGGGTGGGAAAGGACAGATCCGGATTGTATTTCTTTACTTCCTGCACGACCTCTTCGCGCTCTTCCCCCTGCAAAAGGTCCACATCCACGGTCTCACAATCCACTCCCAGGCTGTCCAGAAGTTTTTTGGTATTTTTGCAGTGGATACAAGTACTCAAGGCATAAAGTCTTGGTTTGGACATAAGCGGCCTCCTTTTTAAAAGCCCTTTGCTGTCAGCTTGCGCTTTTTAGCGCTTTTTTGCTTTTGGATAGCCCGGATGGAGAGAAAGCAGAAGTCAAAAGATATCCTTTGGCTACCGAAGCAAAAGACGGTTTTTATCTGTTTTTTGCCTGCCCCGAATCACCCGGACCGGAAGAAACCGCGCATCCATTTGAGACAAGAGCTCAGCCTGTCCGTGATGGGGACTGTTCCCTCCGGGAGCTGGTCCGGACCGGTTTCCAGGGTGATAAGGCCCTTATAGCCGATGGAACTCAGATACGAAAGAAAGGAGTCCATGTCCAGTTCCCCGGTTCCGGGCCACATATGTTCTTGTATGCCGCGGCAGTCCGAAAAATGGATATTGGCAATTAGCTCCGGCGGGGTCCTTTTGAGGCAATCCAGTATGTCCATTCGGCTAACGCCCAGGTGGCAGATGTCCATGGTCAGCCGGGTCCTCCGCCTGGTGCACATCCGGAGGTGGGCGTTCCAGGCATCGCCTTCCATCCCGGTGCCCTCCCCGGACAAGGGAAGATTCTCCAAAGACAGCGGCACTGCGGAACCCAGATCGTGTCCCAGGTCCCTGCTTTTGGTGAACCACCAGAAATGCGGAATCTGTTTCAGACTCAAAGCCGGGGGGTGCAGGGTGATGTTTACCGGATCACCCAGGTCCCTGGCAAGGGAGGCGGTCTTCTCCCAGGCCCGGAGATGTCCCCCCCATTTGGCCCAGGACCGGAACGGGGCATGCAGACTAAGGATCCTGGTCCCGTCGCAGGCCTCTCTCAGATAGGCGGTATCCAGCATCCCGGGGTCATTCAGAATAAGCTCCAGACCATCAAAGCCGCTTTCTCCGGCGACCCGGGCGCACAGCTCCAGCCCGGAGGTAAAAAGGCATCCTGAGGAAAGGAGGAAGGTAGGACTGCCTGCCATATTCTGTCTCTTAAGCCCCGGCTCAGCCCTGATTGAACTGGACGCTGTCCCGCACCCAGTAGAGCATGTCATAGGTGTTTTGCAGGTGCTCGCGAAGCCTGTTCTCTTCCGCCTTTTCCATGTCGTGGATGCGGATAAATACCTGGCGGTAGCCCGGGGCCGGATCCTCATACGAGGACTGGATGCTTATGATTCTGGCCCCGTGCGCGCGCAGATCATCCAGGATCTTTTTCAGGGATCCGGTCTCATTGGTCAGTTTGAACCCCATCTGTACTCCGCCCAGATAAACTCCGGAGATCTGAATCAGCACCTTGAAGATGTCCGTATCAGTGATGATCCCGACCACTTTTTGCTCCGAATCCACCACGGGCATGCCCTCGATCTTTTTGTCCATCATCTCCACGGCCGCCTTTTCCACAGTGGCTTCCGAGTCTATGGTGTGCAGATTTCTGGTCATGATGTCCTTTATCTTGATCTCGGAGAGGAGGTAGTAGAGTTCATGCACATCCAGGGTAGTGGCCTTGGAGGGGGAGGCGTCCTTTATATCCCGGTCGGAGACAATTCCCACCAGCCGGCCGTTGTCGTCCACCACCGGGAGGCGGTGGATGTCCTTGTCCTTGAGGATCTTGGAGGCCTTCATCATGGATGTGTCCGGGGTTACAGTGATGACATCGGTGGTCATCCAGTTTTTCAAAAGCATTATCTCCTCCTTTTGACCTGAAAAAAATTGATGTCCGGGCATTTGCACCGGCAAAAAAGGGCATGCCCCTTTGGGCTCCGCTCGGAAGCAGGGTCACGGAGCTGATGTTAACGGTATAATACTAATCACAAACAAGAGACAAGGCAATAGAGGAAGCGAACCGGGGCTGAAAGGGTGCAAAAACAAAGGGACCCCGCCGGATCGGCGGGGTCCCTTGGATTGTTTTATTCCGGGCCGTGCAGTACAGCCATTATCTCCTTTATGTCCTTGGGGATGGCTTCCTCCTTCTTTTGCGCATATTCCCATTTGGAGAATATGTAGATGGCGATAAAAGACAGGATCATCACGAACCCGCCCGGGTTCTTGTAGGTAAGGGCGGCGGGAAGATAGCTCTTGCCCAGGATCATGATGAACGATCCGATAATACCCGTGAGCAATCCGGCGATGGCCCCGTTCTTGGTCATCTTCGGCCACCAGATCCCCATGGCCAGAACCGGGAAAAATGTGGAAGCGGCGATGGCAAAGGCCAAACCGACCAGGACCGCGATTTGCATGTTTTCCGCGGCAAACCCCAGTGGGATGCCCACCAGACCGATTAATATGGAGGACATCCGGGCGATGCGTACGCGATGCATCTCCGGCAGGTTTGGATTAAAGATGTTTACCACTAAGTCATGACCAATGGCCCCGGCACAGGCTATGATCAGTCCGGCCACTGTGGACAGCACTGCGGCAAAAGCCCCGGCCACGACAATGCCTAAAAGGACCTGTCCCCCGAAATGGGATCCGGCCACTGGGACGGCCAGGTTTTTACCGTTTTCGGCCAGCCATTCGGTCAGATGCGGGCTGAGCCCCATGCTTTCTGCCTGCAGATACACAAACCTGATCACATGTCCGACATAAGGGGAGAGCATGTAAAAGACCCCGATGAGCAAAAGGACATATATGACCGTATGCCTGGCCGCGCGGCCGTTCGGGGTGGTGTAGAACCGGACCAGGATGTGCGGCAGACCAGCCGTGCCGAACATAAGGGCCAGAAGCAGCGACAGGGTGTCTTTGAGATTACCCAGCCAGTAGCCGGGCTCCACATAGGCCGTTCCGGTGAACACCTCGGAGCTGTTCGGCTCACTCCCCTGAAAACCCTGCAGGGCCTGGATGATATCTGTATAGGTATAGCCCTTGATCACGAAAGGGATGAAAGCCAGAAGGAACATGGACCCGAACATGACCCAGAACTGGACCAACTGATTGATAGTGGTTCCCTTCATCCCTCCGATGGCCACATACGCGGTGATTATCAGGGCGATGACCACGATCGCGGTTTGATACTCCATACCCAGAAGCAGACCCATGACCTTGCCCGCTCCGAGCATCTGCGGGGCCATGTAGAAGAGGGAGATAAAAAGGACTCCGATGACTCCCAGGACCCGGGCCCGCTTGGAATGGAAGCGGTCGGAGACGAAGTCCGGGACCGTGTATTTCCCGAATTTGCGCAGCGGCGAGGCCAGAAAAAGGAGCAGGGCCACGTAGCCGACAAAAAAACCGAAGGCGTATATGATCCCGTCAAAGCCCTGCATAAAGGCCACTCCGGCCACACCAAGGAAAGAGGCGGCGCTCAGATAGTCACTGGATATGGCCGAGGCGTTGATGAAGCTGTTTACTTTCCGACCGGCCAGGTAATAATCGGCTGAAGTCTTCTGGATGCGGAACATCCAGGTGGTTATGACCGTAAAGGTCAGCATGAGCCCAATGAGCAAAAGGGCGGTAAAAGGGACTTGATATCCGGCTTCCATGATTTACCCCGTCTTTGTTTCTTGTTTGAGTTTATCCTCCATCCTGTTGGCCAAGCGGACATAGATGATGAACACCACCCAGGTCACCGGATATACCAAAATGGCCACCAGGAAGTAGTGCAGGGGCATACCCCCTACTTCCTGGGCCACAACCCAGTCTTTGGCCAAGTAGGTCAAAAGGTATATGCCCAGAATAAAGACGAAATAAGGGATGCCGAAGCCCAGCGCGAATTTGAGCTGTTTTTTGCGCAGTTCCTCTACGTTCATTTGAACCTCCCCCGGTTTAGATATTGAAATAATCGGGCCTGCATGACATAGTGGGAATACTAGCAGTAAAAAGCGGGCAGGCCAGTTTTTTTTGGTGAACGGCAGGGATTAATTCCCGGCCCCCGCTTAACCATTCATGATGCCTTTTACCGCCTTTAGCGCGCATTGGCCCGGAGGCCGGCAGATGGATTTTTCAGAAACGGTTGATATCGGCCGCTGCATCGCCCGGGGAGAGCTGGAACAAGTGCAAAGGGCCAGGCAGAACATGGTCTGGGAGCTGGTGGAAAAAAACTCCGGGGCCGAAGAGATCTGCCGGGCCATTGCCGGCTTTAACCGCAGGACCGAAAGGGCTGCTCTGGCCTTTTTCGGCCGCGAATACCCCTGGCTTGAGCACTGCACCTTTTTGGAGTTTGGGTCCGGGGCCCGGGAGGAACAGGTCCTCTCCTCGGATCAGGACAACGGCCTTCTCTGGAAGGAGGAGCCGGATCCCAATCAGCTTGATGAGGCCAGCCAGAGGCTGGTTTTGACCCTGGACGGCTGTGGGCTGCGGCTCTGCCCCGGACAGGTCATGGTAAGCAGCGAAAAGTGGCGGGGGGATTTTCACGCCTGGAGGAAGCGGCTGACCAAGTGGCTGCTCAATCCCCGAGATGAGGGCGGCTGGCAGCTGGGGACCATAGTGGATTTTTTGCCGGTCTCCGGGAGGTTGTATGAACAGGCCGAGGCTTTGCGATCCGAGTTGCGCGGATTAGTCCGGGATCATCCGGCCATTTTAAAGAACCTGGCCCTGGAAATCGCTGAGTACAAGGCACCGGTCACTTTCTGGGGCGGGTTTGTCCTGGAGAGGGAAGGGGGTCTCAAAGGGAGTATGGATGTTAAACACGCCATTCTCTCCCATCTGACCAACGCGGCCAGGCTGCTTTGCCTGAAGCATGGAATAGACAGGGCGCATACCCGGGAAAGAATTTCCGCCCTGGGCGAAGACAGGCACATCCCAAAGAAGATGGCCCGGGACCTGGCCGAATTATGGGCCTGGGCCCAGTACAAAAGGATTATCAGCAATCTGGATTACCCGGACCGGCTCCAGGTCGGTGTTAACCCGTACAGACTAAACAAGGAGGAGCAGAAAAGGCTGCGCCGGCTCCTGCATTCCCTGGATCGGTTTATCTCCCTTGTCCGTCAGGGCAGCGGGATCTAGAACTTGAGCATCTGACCCGCCCTAAGCAGCCAATCCAAGATATTCCCCGGAGCGATCCCCAGATAGACTATGCCTGCAGCCATGAGAAGCCCGATGCCCGCCGCGGGCCAGGAGGGGGAGAAGTCCTGTCTGCCCGTGGCCGGAACAGTATAGGCATGCCGGACCAGGTTCAGGTAATAGTAGACGGCCAGACCGGTGTTCAGGGCGGCGATTATGACCACCCAGTGATGGCCGGTTTTCCAGGCCGCGGTCATGAGAAACAGCTTGCCGGTGAACCCGCCGGTGGGTGGCAGCCCCACCAGGGAAAAGGCGCCTATGGCCAGAACCAGGGCCAAAAGGGGCGCGGTTTTGTGCAGCCCGTTTAAATCGTTTAGGTAGATGTTTTGTCCCCTCCCGGCCAGCCTGGTTATCACCCAGAACACGGCCAGGTTCATGAGCAGGTAGACCAGGGAATAGAACGCGGCCGAAGCAAGCCCGTACGCGCCCGCGGCAATCAAGCCGAGCATGATATATCCGGCATGGGATACACTGGAGTAGCCAAGGAGCCTCTTGACGTCTTTTTGGTTCAGGGCGGCCAGGTTGGCAATGGTCATGGACAGGGCGGCCAGGATGGACAGGATCGTTTTCAGCTCCTCGGCGGGCATGAAGGATATTACCCGGATGAGGACCGCCACGGCCCCAAGTTTGGGCAACGTGGCCGCAAAGGCGGCGGTCTCGTTGCTGGTGCCCTGAAATACGTCCGGGCACCAGAAATGAAAGGGAAACAGGGCCAGCTTGTACAAAAAGGCGATCAGGAACAGGGAAAATCCGATCACGGCCAGGGGTTCATTCTCAAAGGACCAGGACATCTGGCTCAGGGCGTGCAGAAAAGTGGTGTGCTTGACTGCCAAGATGTAGGAAATGCCATACAGTCCCAGGGCGGTGGCCGCCGCCCCGAACAGGATATATTTGATCCCGGCCTCGGCTGCCCGGGGCTCGTTTCTGCGCAAGGGAATGAGTACATACAGGCTGAATGCGGAGAGCTCCAGGGCGATGAATATGGTGAACATTTCCACGGCGCTGGATAAAAGGACAAGCCCGAAGCAGGAAAGGGCCATGAACATGAAGTAATCCGCCCGGTGCACTTTTTCCTCCAGGGTGTTGTTTCTGGAGGCGTTGGCACTGCACACGGCCAGGCCCAAAAAGACTGCGAATTTGAAGAACTGGGACAGCCCGTCCACCTTAAATGTGCTGTATAAAAAGCTCCCGTTTTGGCCAAAGGTGATAAGGGCCAAAAAGACCCCGGCAAATGAGGCGTACGGGACCCAGTCAGTACGTTCCCGAAAATTTTTGGATATGCTCTGGAAAAAAAGGGCCACTACTAGGGCCAGCATGTATATTTCCGGGATGAAAAACTGCAAAGAAAAATTGGGATTCATATCATATCCGGCTTGTTTGGGTCATTTTACGTATTTGCCGATGTAATTCGCCGCAGGAATCAGTGCTCAACCGAGTGCTTATAAACTCCATTCAGCGGCCTTACTTTTTTAATAAAGGTCCCGGCTGCCCGGTAGTTTTTCTGCGGATTTTAGCGGTAGCAAGCTGTTTTCCGCCAGGCGCCCCTTGTCCGGGTTTTGTTTTTGCGCATAAACAGCCGTGTTTTTCATTATGCTGTGTACTGAATGATCCATGGTCCGGATCAGGCCCCCCGGAGCCAATCCTATATACACGACCAGTATGGCACACGGGGCCAGGTACAGCCATTCCCGAATGGATAAATCAGGCCATCCAGCGGCCTTGGCCGGTTCCCCCCAGGCCATTTTCTGCAATAGCCGGAGCATGTACGCGGCTGCCAGGAGCGCGCCGGGCACGGCCAGAAGCCCAAGGAGCATGTTTTTCTGCATGGTTCCGATAATGACCAATGCCTCGCCCACAAAGCTGTTTGTCCCCGGGAAGGCCAGGGAGGAGAGGGAGAAAAGCCCGAAAAAGAATATGTATGCCGGCAGGTATTTGCCCATTCCCAGGTTGTCCCGGATAAGCCGGCTGTGGCTCCTCTCGTAAACCGCTCCGACCATCATGAAAAGCGCGCCGGTGGTGATGCCGTGGTTGACCATCTGCATCATCGCCCCTTCAAGCCCCTCCTGGGTAAAGACAAAAATGCCCAGGGTGACAAAGCCCATATGGGCCACCGAGGAGTAGGCGATAAGCTTCTTGATGTCCGTTTGCCCCAGGGCCACCAGACCGCCGTAGATTATGGAGACAATGGACACGGCGATCATGAGCGGGGCGAAGTACACACTGGCCTCCGGGGTGAGCCCCAGGCAGAAACGGATGAATCCGTAAGTGCCCATTTTAAGGAGCACTGAGGCCAAAAGCACAGATCCGGCTGCCGGGGCCTGGACATGGGCGGCCGGGAGCCAGGTATGAAAGGGAAACATGGGCACTTTTATGGCAAAGGCCAGGGCCATGGCCAGAAATGTCCACAACTGAAAGTCAAATCCGTGCTCGGCCTGAAGGAGTTCCGGGATGGAGAATGTACCCGAGGCGCGGTAAAAGGCGATTATGGCCACCAAAAGCAGGGTGCTTCCGGCCAGGGTATAGACAAAGAATTTTATGGACGCATATTTGCGTTGTGGTCCGCCCCATACGGCAATGAGCAGGAACATGGGGATGAGCATGGCCTCCCAGAAGACATAGAACAAAACAAGGTCCAGGGCGCAGAACACTCCCACGCAGGCCGCGGTCATAAGCATCAGGCAGATGTAAAATTCCAGGACTCTGGTTTTGATATACGACCAGGAACAAAGTACGCATAGGGGCAGAAGAAAGGTTGTCAGGACAACGAGGACAAGACTCATGCCGTCCACGCCCAGGTGATAGTTTATGCCCCATTTGGCTATCCACGGATGCAGTTCCTGGAATTGAAAGGAGGAGTTTTTCGGGTTAAAGGCCAGGAGCAGGGGCAGGGAGCAGATGAACTCCACCAGCCCGGTCCCCAGGGCAAAAGCCCGCACCTGCCCGGAAGTGCGCAGGGTCCCCATGACCAGTCCGGCCGCTAGGGGCAGGAATATGAGAATGCTTAAAAGGGGCCAGTAAGGCATCTTAGAGCACTCCGGATAAGGTGTTTGTTTTTATTCATTTTTTCCGTAATTGTTCTTTGCATTTGAAACGCGGTTACAGAAAATAGGCCAGGGCAAAGATGGCCAGACCTATAAAGGCGGCCATGGCCAGATAATCCTGCAGGTTTCCGGTCTGCAGGAGGTTTAGGCGCCTTCCCAGACGCAGAAAACTGAAAGCGGTCCCGTCCACCACCCGGTCGATTTCTTCCCGGTCAAACTCGGCCGACCCCTTGGCCAGTCCGGACAGTCCCCGCAGTCCGATGCGGGCGTATACGCCGGACCAGACATTGTCCACGGTTTCAACCGGGCGGCGGCAAAAGCGCATAAATCCCCGGCCGATCAGCCGGTATACATAGTCGAAGTCCAGATTGATTTTTGCTTCCGGCCGGAGCTTTTGGCGTAAGAGATAGAATCCAAGTCCGGTAAACCCGAGGAGCAAGAGGGACTGGGTCAGGTGCCAGGCAGTGTACGGCTGGTAACTCACCGGAAAGGGGAGCAGTTTGTAAAGCATTTGCGGATAGACGCCGATGGCCAGGCAAAGCAGGCTGGCCAGGAACATGGCCACATACATGTTTAGGGGCAGGGGTTTTATCTCCTGCGTATTTTTTTTCGCTCCGTAAAAGGCGAAATAAGGCAGCTTTATGCCCACGGACAAGAACGTGCCCACCGCGGCCAGTTCCAGGCCCAGGGCCAGCCAGGTGTGATGGGCCGCGGCCGTGCCGGATATGACCATGGTCTTGCTCACGAACCCGGAGAAAAGCGGGAATCCGGATATGGAGACCGCCCCGACCATATACCCGATGAATACTAGCGGGAGCTTGGATATGAGCCCGCCCATCTGCGTGAGCCTGGAGGTCCCGGTGGCATACAAGAGACACCCCGCGCCCATGAACAAAAGCCCCTTGTACAGGATATGTGCGTAGGCATGGGCGCAGGCCCCGTTCACGGTCAGGGCCGTGCCCACCCCGATCCCGGCGACCATGTATCCCACCTGGGAGACTATGTGATAGGCCAGAATCCTGCGGGCATTGTTCTCAATAGTGGCGTAGAAGACCCCGTAGACAGCCATCACCGTCCCGGCCACGGCCAGGACGGGAAAGCCGGCAAATCCGCGGGCCAGGACATAGACCGCGGTCTTGGTGGTAAACGCGCTCAAAAAGACCGCTCCGGTGATGGTCGCTTCCGGATAGGCGTCCGGGAGCCAGGCGTGCAGAGGAATGACCGCCGCGTTCACGGCAAAGCCCAAAAGGATCAAATAATCGGCCCATGCGGCCCCGGCAGGGACAACGGGCTGGAATGCAAAGCTGCCCGTGGCCTTGTATTTAAGGAGTATCCCGGCCAGAAGGAAAAGCCCGCCCAGGGTGTGGAACAAGAAATACCTGAAACCGGCATCCACTGATTTTTTGCGTCGGTTTAGCCAGATAAGGAAGGTGGAGGAAACAGCCATGAGTTCCCAGAATATGAACAGGGTCAGGAAATCTCCGGCGAAAGTGGAGCCGAACGCACCGGCAATATACAGGGCGGCCGCGACATGCTGGCCCCTGTCCCGGATATGCCAGGCATAGATGAAGCCGATTATCGCCTGCAAAGCGAATACGTGGGCAAAGACTATGGACAATTTGTCCACCCGGCCCAGGGTCAGATGCACGCCCAGATAGTCGAGATGCATGTATTGCCCGCTCTGCATGAGCATGACCGCGCAGATGGCGGCGATACCGGGAAGCGGGAGCAAAAATCTCCAGTACCTGCCGCGGCAAAAAGGTAAAAAAGCAGCCAGAAGCAAAAAGAAGAGCGCGGGATGTATGAAATTAGTGCCGATCATAAAAGTCCTCGCCTCGTCCGAGCAGCCTGTGCGCGGCTGCTTTGCTCAAAATCGCCAGGATGATCGCCCCGCCCAGGCCGAACACAGCCCAGAAGCCGGGGATCTTTTCCAGGCCGAAATGGGGGTGCTGCGGCCGGATAAAGTAATTGGCCATAAGAAGCAAAACCAACAAGCCGAAAAAGGATCTTTTCCAGAACAAGGTTTTTTCTTTTTGCCGGGTGAAAAAGTTTTTCTGCATCTAAAAACCTCCGAAAGCCCGGATCAGGTTCAGGAAAGGATCCGGGTACAGGCCGAGTACAACCGATACGAGCGCGGTCAGGGCCAGAGGCAAAACCATTGCCAGCGGGGCTTCGCTTATTTGCCGCGTTTCCGCCTCTTGCGGCCGGGACTGGAAAAAGGCCTTGTACACCACCGGCCCGAAATAGGCGGCGTTTAAAAGCGTGCTGGCCAAAAGCGCGGTCAAAAGGAGCATATTGTCTATTCTTACCGCTCCTTCGGCCAGAAACCACTTGCTGACAAATCCGCATACCGGGGGGATGCCGACCATACTAAGCGTGGCCAGGGCAAAGGCCCCGAAGGTCCAGGGCATTTTTCGGCCCAGCCCGGACATATTGCTTATTTTCTTGGTCCCGGTGGCCACGAATATGGCCCCGGCGGCAAAAAACAGGGTGATCTTGCTGAAGGCGTGGTTGGCGATATGGATCAGTCCGCCGGTTACAGCCACCGGAGTGAGCATGGCCACGCCCACGATTATGTACGAGAGCTGGCTGACCGTGGAATAAGCCAGCCTGGCCTTTAAGTCGTCCTTGGTCAAGGCCACCAAAGAGGCGGCGACAATGGTTAGGGCGGCCAGATACGCGGTGGGCTCGCCCAGATGGAGGTTGTCCATGGTCTGCACTCCGAAACCGGAGAGAATGACCCGGCTTATGGAAAACACCCCGGCCTTGACTACGGCCACGGCGTGCAAGAGCGCGCTTACCGGAGTGGGAGCGACCATGGCCGAGGGCAGCCAGTTGTGAAGCGGGATTATGGCCGCCTTGGCCAGTCCGGCCAGAAACAGGAAGTAAGTTACGCTCACCCACAGCGGATCGGCGCTGTCCGGGAATATGCCGTGGACCATGTCCGTGAGGTTGAAATCCAGGGTCCCGGCCAAGACATAGGTCATAAGCATGGCCGGGAGTAAAAAGAGCTTGGAGGTACCCATGAGATAAACCACATACTTGCGCCCGCCGTGGTATCCTTCGGCGTCCTGGTGATGGGCGACCAGGGGATAGGTGAAAATGGTGATTATTTCGTAGAACAGGTACAGGGTGAATATGTTGGCACTAAAGGCCACGCCCACGGCACCGAATATGGCCACGGCAAAGCAGAAATAATACCTGGTCTGGGCATGCTCCTTGAGTCCGCGCATGTAGCCGATATTATACACGGTGGCCAGGATCCACAGAAAAGTGGCCACCAGCGCGAATATAAGGGACAGCCCGTCCGCGCAGAATTTGACATGTATCCCGGGCAAGATCCGGAAAAGGGGATAGATGTATACGCTGCCGTTTAATACCCCGGGAATAAGGGCGGTCACGCTCAGAAAGGAAGCGACCGCCGCGACAAGGGATACCGCTTCCCGCTTGTTTATGTCCCTGCGCAAAAGCCACAAGGCAAACGGGGCAAGCATGGTTATCCCCAGAGGCAGAAGAACAAGAGCGCTTTTTTCCATTTTTATCCCCTGAGACTAGATATATAGCGCAGTTCTATCGTTCCGAACCGTTTGGCCACAACCAGGATAATGGCCAGGACTAGGGTGGCTTCGGCCGCAGCCAGGCCCATGACCAGAAGGGTGCCTACCTGACCGAGGGCATTCGCGGTTGTTGTCAGCTGAGTGGAGGCCATTATGCTCAGGCCCGCTCCGTTAAGCATGAGCTCCACGCTCAAAAGGATGCCTACTATGGTCCGGCGCCAGATTATTCCGAAAAGCCCGATGCAGAGTAGGAAGACCGCCACCAGGTGAAAAAAAGTCAAGAAAGTCATCGTTTTTTCCTCTTTTCAAATCCGAGCAGAACAGCCCCGGCCATGGACACGAGCAGGACCAGGGAGATGAGTTCAAAGGGCAGGACGTAAGGTCCGAGCATAAATTCCCCAAGGTCGGTGGCCCTTATCTCCTGCGGGGTGGACAGGGACGGGGGGGAGGTCTTTATCACCGCCAGGCCTAGAAAAACAGCCGGAGCCAGAGCGGACAAAAAGGCGTACACTGTTTTAAGCCGCCTTCTCCTCTGGCCTTCCTCCCCGACACTCGAGGCCTGGGTAAGCATTATGGAGAAGAAGATAAGGATGCTCACCGCGCCTACGTAGATAAGGAGCTGCATAAGGGCGATAAAAGGGGCGGCCAAAAGGAAATACAGCCCGGCCACGCCAAAAAGGGTCATTATCAGTCCGGTCAGGGCCCGGACCAGGCTCTTGGCCAGAACAGTGATAAACGCTCCGATAATGATCAAAACCATATGCGCTGCCAACACACTCAGGCTCAAATAAAACATCAGTCTTTTTCTCCTTGGGTGTCAATCTGTCCGCGCATGCGTTCCAAGAGATCCAGTCTGAATTCCTGCGGGTCGAATCCGGCCAGGTACACGTCACTGGAAAAGCGGAGGGAACCGACCGGGCAGCTCCTGACGCACAGCCCGCAAAGGCTGCAGTAGTTGAAATCCAGAACGAATCCGGTCACTTTTTTCTGGCTTTTTTTCTTTTTCCCGCCGGAATGGGAGTCTTTTTCTTCTTCCGCCGTAGGTTCTATCTTTTCAAAATCCAGGCTTATGCACTGCGACGGGCAGTTCCGGACGCAGGTCCCGCAGGCTATACACTTGGGGATCATGGGGTCCTTGGGGCTGGGCACCAGCTCCACATGACCGTGAAACCCGTCCAGGTTGGTGACTTCCTCCCGCGGATAGTGAACTGTCAGCTGCGGGCTGCAGAAATTGTGTCCGGTTATTTTCAGGCCGACAATCAGGCTCCACAAGCCGGCCAAAGTCTTTTTTACTTTCAGGAGCATAGGCTTATCACCAAAGCGGTTGCCAGAAGGTTTAAAAGCGAGGCCGGGATCAGCCATTTCCAGCTTACATTGAGCAGTTGATCAAAGCGCACCCGGGGAAAAGTCCAGCGGATCCACATCATGATCAGCAAAAGTCCGTATACCTTGGGTACGAACCACCACCATCCGGAAGCGAGAGGCCCCTGGTATCCGCCCAGAAACAGAAGCGTGGTCAGGGAGCAGACAACAATCATGTACGTATATTCGGCCATGAAGAACAGGCCAAAGCCCATGCCGGAGTATTCGGTATGGAATCCAGCGGTGAGCTCGCTTTCCGCTTCCGGCAGGTCAAACGGCGCCCGGTTGGTTTCCGCCAGGGCGCAGACAAAGAATATGATAAAGGCCAGGGGCTGTTTGAAAGCGTACCATTCCCAGGGCCATACGCCCTGATTTAGGGTTATGGTGTTTAAATCCAGGCTCCCGGAGAGCATGAGGATGGGCATAACAGATAGAAGGAGCGGGATTTCGTAGCCCACGGACTGGGCAATGTTCCGGGCCGCGCCCAGAAGGGACCATTTGTTCTGTGATCCCCATCCGGCCAGGCACAGGGCCAAAACGTTCAGGCCGCTGAAGGCCAAAACCAGGATTACCCCGACATTTATATCCATTATTCGGGTATTCGGGCCGGCTGGAATGGGCAGAAAGCAGACCGCGACCGGGGCGAAGGAAAGAATGGGCGCGGCCCAGTAAAGGATTACGTCCGCATAGAAGGGGGTTATGAGCTGTTTGCCCAAAAGCTTGACCGCGTCCGCGAACGGCTGGAGTATGCCGTGTGGCCCGACTTCGAACGGGCCCGGCCTTCTCTGGATGTGTCCGGCTATTTTCCGCTCCAGGTAGACCAGGACAATGGCGTTTACACTGACAAAGGAGAGGATGATGAACAGCCCGGCCCATATCCGGATTATATGCAGTGTTATTTCGTTCATCTGTCAATCTCCGGAACAATCAGATCCAGACTTCCCAGAATGGAGATGGCGTCGGCAAGCAATGTGCCTTTGGAAATGCCAGGGAAAAGGCTTAAATTGCTGTACGAAGGGGAGCGCAGTTTTACTCGGTAGGGAACCGGGGAACCGTTGCTTATTAGGCATACTCCCACCTTTCCCCGGCCGCTTTCTACTGCGTGGTACACTTCCCCGGCCGGGGGTTTCGGCTTTTTGGGCACCTTGGGGGCCATTATGTCCCCGTCCGGGAGTTGCTCAAGGGCCTGCTCGATTATTTTCAGGCTTTGCTCCATTTCTTCCATCCGGACCAGGTATCTGGCCAGTGCGTCCCCTTCCTCATATACCGGGCAATCGAATTCAAAACGGTCATACACGGAATAGGGCTCAGCCCGGCGGACATCGTAATCTATTCCCGAGGCGCGGACGATCGGGCCGCTGGCCCCGTATTTGCGGCATTCCTCCCGGGTTATGCCGCCGATGCCCTCCACCCGCTTGCGCAGAATGAGGTTGTCGGTGACCAAGTCTTTATACATGGGAAAACGGGAGCGCATATAGTCTATAAACTCCCTGGTCTCCCGGATGAAGCGGTCGTCCATGTCTGCCTTGCATCCGCCTATTTGATACAGGGAGAAGGTCAGCCTAGACCCGGTTATCCTTTGCAGGATGTCGGCCAGTTTCTCCCGGTCGGCAAAGGCGTATAGTATGGGGGTAAACGCACCCAGGTCCAGAAGATAGGTCCCCCACCACAAAAGATGCGAGCTTATCCTGTTCAGTTCGCAGGTGATAACCCGGATGTATTCGGCCCGCTCCGGGACCTCCAAGCCCATCTGTTTTTCCGCCGTCCCTACATAGGCCCAGTTCCAGGCCAAAGGATGCAGGTAATCCACCCGGGCCATATTCGGGAGATACTGGTTGTAGTCAAAGCACTCACCCATTTTTTCCTGCATGCGGTGCACATAGCCTATGACCGGCTCGGCTCGGATGATGTATTCCCCGTCTATTTCCAGCATGACCCGGAGCACGCCGTGAGTGGAAGGGTGCTGTGGCCCCATGTTCAGAATCAGAGTGTCTTCCCTGGGCGTGGGCTGGAAATGCCGGGTATAGAAGTCTCCTTTTCCGGCCAGGACATCATTGCCTATAAGACTCACTTTTGCCCCCTGTCTTTTCCGATATCCTCCGCCCATCCGGCCAGGATGTCCTCGATCCCGGAATTATGGCCCGGGTGTTTGATTGTCAGGCTTTCCGGGAGGAACTCTTCTAGCCCTTGCAGTTTGCCTGCTTTTTTTTTCAGGACCGGACCAGGATTTTGCGGGGAGAGGAGAAGCGGCACCGGGTTGGGATTGCCCTGGAAGGTGAGGCCGAAAAAGTCCGTGCATTCCCTTTCGTGCCACTGTGCCCCGGGATAAATGGAGGCAATGGAGGAAATTTCCGCCTTGTCCTCGTCTATCAGGGTACGCAGACATATGCGGCCCGGGCTGTGGTAATGGTCGAAGTGATAGATGAGTTCCAGGCCCTCTTTTACCTGGCAACAGGTAATGTCTTCTAAAAAATAGCCTGCCGCATCAACAATTTTTACCGCTGCTTCCAGGTAGGCCGGGAGGATGAAAACAAAGTTTTTGTATCCGGTGCCTTCCAGGTTTGTACTGCGGCAGATAGCCCCGTTTTTTCGCAATATATCCAGGAGATGGTTTTTCATTTCCTACCTCCTGCAGGGGGGTCCGGCCACCAGCGCCTGCCGGTTATTTTTTCCTGCAGTTTGAATAGACCCTCCAAAAGACCTTCCGGCCGGGGCGGACAGCCGGGCACGTAAACATCAACCGGAACCAATTGATCCACTCCCTCGACGACATTGTATTGGCCGTCAAAGACGAACGGGCCCCCGGATATGGCGCAGTTGCCCATGGCGATCACCCATTTCGGGGCGGGCATCTGTTCATAAAGCCTAACTAATGGAGGGGCCATCTTGCGGGAAACGGTCCCGGCGACAATCATCAGGTCCGCCTGCCTCGGGGAAGGCCGGAACACTTCCGCGCCAAAGCGGGCGGTGTCGAAGCGGGCCATGCTGGCAGCCATCATTTCGATGGCGCAGCAGGCGATACCAAAGGTCATTGGCCACAGGGACATGGAGCGGCAGATATTCAAGAATTTGTCTGCCAGTTCTATGTGCAGCAGCGGTTCGGTGAATTCTTCTTGATACTGGATCATATCTTGATCCTCCCCGGCCAGGTGAAAACTCCCTTGCGCTGGAAGTAGACTATGGCTGCGAGCAGGACCAGGACAAAGATCAAAATTTCCACAAATGGGGCGATTCCCTGCGCTTCGCGGTAAAACAGGGCTACAGGGAACAGGTAGAGTACGTCCACGTCAAAGGCCAGGAAAATAAGGGCGTAGAAATAATAGTTTATACCGAATCTGACCCAGGCCGAGCCATAGGTGGGCAGGCCACATTCATAAGGTTGAAACAGGGCCTCGGTTTCCGACCTGTGGGCTAGAAGCCTGGATGCTATCAGGGGGATAGCAGCGAACGAGATGCCCGCGGCAAAAAAAATGATTATGGCCAGATGGGTCCAGGAAAAAGCCACTTTCCCTCCGTTTACTCGGTGTATAGTTTGGTTGGGATGGAAAATGTAAGGTAGCCCTAACTTAAGCCCTGCAAAAAACATCATAACTTTACTTAAAATCTGTGCGTAAGTCAAAAGAGTTGTTTACACAAGGGAGGGGTAAAAAAGATTTGGGTTTGCAGAGTAAAAAACAAAAAATAAAAAAAGATTAAGTCTTGTTAACGCCCGGTCCGGGCATAGGGTGCATCAAGAGACAGAGCTTGCCGAGCAGGCGGCGGTCCCTTATTCGGTCCGGGTGTATTCCTCTGGGTCGTAGGATACTTTGCCCAGGCACAGCCCTTTTGCCGGGGCGGTCAACGGCGCCGTCTGCCTATCCCGGCCGGAAAGCAGGGCCGGGATCATTTCCGAAGAAAGTTTGCCCTTGCCTACAGCGAACAAAAGCCCGGACATGTTGCGGACCATCTGCTTCAGAAATCCGTTTGCCCGGACTGTGAACACGATTTCCGGGCCGTTTCCGCATTTCAGTTCGGCCCGGGAAACGGTCCGCACAGTTGAGCCCACCGGGGTTCCGGTATTCATGAGCGCGGCAAAGTCATGCCTGCCCCGGAGTCCGGCCAGTGCTTGCTGCATTTGCATTAAATCCAGTGGGCCTGTTTCCCATACGTACGGTCTTTTGTGAGGCAGGACATACTCCGGTTCGGTCCAGAAAGTATAAGAATATTCCTTGGACACGGCGCTTTTCCTGGCGTGGAATTCCGGGGGGACCTCAGCGTGTCTGGTCACACATATATCCGGAGGAAGGATGGCGTTCAGGGCCCTGGTCCAGCTGATCCCCTGCTTGTCCACAGGGAGGTCGCAGTGGATTACCTGATCCAGGGCATGCACCCCGGCGTCTGTCCGCCCGGAGGCGTGCACAGTGATTTGCTCCTGGCAGATGGTATACAAAGCCTTTTCCACCGTCTCCTGCACGGTGGACTTGTCTTTTTGTCTCTGCCAGCCGTGGTAGGCGGTCCCGATATAGGCCAGGTGGAGGGCGAACCGCGGCATGGCTACTCTTCAAAGGGTAGCTGTAGCCGGGTCAGGTCCTCGGACAGTTCGGCGGCCTTGTCCGCCTGGACAAAGGACAGAATCTCCCCGGCCGTGCGGCCGCGCATCCCGGCCAAAATTTTGACAGCAATGTCCTTGTCCAGTGTTTCCAGGACCTGGGCCGCCTGTTTGGGCTTCATATTGGAATACACATCCACCAGGTGCTTTATCTTCTTGTCCTTGACCACGTCCGCTTCTTCAAGCATCTCCTGGACGTTGGCCTCCAGCTTCTGCAGCCGTTCTATTTTCTGTTCCACTTCCTGTTCCAGCTTCTTTAAGTCTTTTTCTTTATTCTCCAGCTGGCTGCGCTTCTCCCGCAGTCTGGCCATCTCCTCGGAAACGGACAGTTCCTGGTCCTTCCCGGATTCATCTTCGTCAGCATTTTCATCCTCCTCAGGGGCGGCAATCGCTTCGGAAATAGAGGGAATACTGGGCCTCGGGGTTTTCCCCCTGTCTTGCTGCGGTTCGGACCACAGGGCAAAACCGCTCAAAAGCATAAGCTTTATGAGCCCGAGGCAGAGGAAAACCTGTAGTATCCTACACGGTCCCGTTTTTATAACGGGTGGTAGCAGTCTCGTCGAATTCTTTCTGCTCTTCTTTTTTTTGCTCATAATCAAAGGCCTTTTTCCGGTTTTCCTTGAATCTCTCCAGTAACTCCCTTTCCTTGCTCCGGTCAACAAGTTCTCTTCTCTGCCTCTCCACCCGGCTTTCCAGGCGGCGGACGGCGCCGTTGCATTCCCTTATCTCCGCGTCTAAGCGCTGACGATACTGCCTCCATAGCCAGATATCCCCGCGGGAAAGGGTTTTTTTGCTCCGAAATTCCTGTTCGCAGTTGATCAGCTCTTTTTGCAGCCGCTCCTGCTCCTTTTGTTTGTCCTTGAGCCGGCGCTGGGAAGAGGCCAGGGCCATTTGGGCCTGTTCCTCCTTTTGCCTGCGCAGGTCGAGCACCTTTTGCAGGGAAAAATTGAATCCGGGCATATCCTCAGCTCAGCCGGTTTGTGCATATCCGTCCCGCCAAATTTATGACCGGTCGGATGGCGAGTAGTTGAAAGCTTTTTTCCTGCGTCCCGGTCCCGTCACCGCCCTTTTGTCGTCGGGGGACAAACTGGAAGCGGGCCCGGACCGGCTTTAATAATTCAAGATACATGCCAGAGCCTTTCCTAAAGACGATTTGTTGCGTTGACTTAAAGTTGCATATACACTCGGTGGATAAAGATTTGTCTGCCCTTAAAGGGGTCTGTTCCCTACGGGGTCGGCCGGATCCAGTTAGGGCATCTGCAATTTTAGAACGCTGATAAAGGAGCCTATATGTCTGAGGATAGAAATATTTATTTGCAGGTTATGCCTATTGAAGTCGCCTTGCACCGGCTAGGGGAAGAGCTCGACCTGGGCAGCCTTCTTCAGATTGAGGTCGTCCCGGCCCAGGAGGCGATCGGCCGGGTTACGGCCGAGCCGGTATGGGCCAGGCTGTCCTCGCCCACTTTTCACAGCGCGGCCATGGATGGAGTGGCTCTAAAGGCGGAGTCCACTTTCCGGGCCCGGGAGGGCAGCCCAGTGACCCTTTCCTTGGAGCGGGATTTTCAATGGGTAAATACCGGGGGCCCGCTTCCTCCGGGCACCGATGCCGTGGTCATGATCGAGCATGTCCAAAGGTTGGAAAATGGGGACGTAGTTCTGGAAAAGCCCGCCTTTCCCTGGCAGCACGTGCGCAGGATAGGGGAGGACATTGTAGCCTCGGAGCTCCTTTTGCCCCGCAATCACGAAGTGAGCGTTTATGACCTGGGCGCGCTTTTGACCGCTGGGATATGGGAGCTGTCTGTTTTAGAAAGGGTAAACATCGAGTTTATACCTTCCGGGGACGAGGTGGTGGATTTTCAGAAAAAACCGGTCCCCGGACCTGGTCAGGTGGTAGAGAGCAACTCCCAGGTCCTGGCCGGAATGGCCCGGGACTGGGGCTGTAATTTTCGGCGCCGTCCGCCAGTCCCGGACAATATTTCTGAGCTGAACCAGGCAGTGGACGAGGCGATCGGTCGGGGGGCGCATATTGTAGTCCTTGGCGCCGGATCCTCGGCCGGGAGCAGGGATTTTACCCGCCGGGTGATTGAAGAAAAGGGCAGGGTGCTTGTGCACGGGATAAAGGCCATGCCCGGAAAACCGACGATTATAGGGTGCACGGATAAGACTGTCCTTATCGGCGCCCCCGGGTATCCGGTGAGTTCAATTATCTGTTTCGAGCGCATCCTGAGGCCTGTTGTCTTTGCCCTTCAGCACCGGCTTGTCCCGCAACGGGAGGTTGTGGAAGTCTTTTTGACCCGCAGAGTGCCCTCTCGTCCCGGCATGGAGGAATTTTTGCGGGTCTCTCTGGGCCGGGTGAAGGACAGGTACGTGGCTACTCCCCTGCCCCGCGGGGCGGGGAGCATAACCTCCATGACCCGGGCCCAGGGCCTGGTCTCTGTGCCTTCTGAGGCCGAGGGCCTGGAGGAGGGCAGCCTGGTCAGGGCTGAACTTCTGGTCCCCGGAGAAGAGATCGAGCGCACCCTGGTGGTGGTGGGCAGCCACGACAATACCCTGGATCTTCTGGCCAACGAGCTCATGGCCCTGGACCGGCCTGTGCGGATGAGTTCCACCCATGTAGGCAGTATGGGCGGGCTGACGGCCATAAAGGGGGGCAACGCGCATATGGCCGGGATACATCTCTTTGATCCTGGGTCCGAGGATTTCAATTTCCCGTTTTTAAAGCGTTATCTGCCGGGTGGGCAAGTCCGGCTGTTCAATCTGGCCGTCCGTCACCAGGGATTGATCGTGCCCCGGGGCAATCCCAAAAGCATAAAAAGTATCGAGGACCTGCGCCGAAACGACATTACCTTCATCAATCGGCAGCGGGGGGCGGGGACAAGGATCCTCCTCGATTATCATCTGGAAAAGAACAATATAGCCCCGGATGAGGTCAAGGGGTATGAAAACGAGGAATTCACGCATATGGCAGTGGCTGTGAATGTCCTAAGCGGCATTGCCGATTGCGGTCTGGGCATTAGTGCCGCCGCTGGGGCCCTGGGTCTGGACTTCGTCCCCTTGGCCCGGGAACGCTATGATCTGCTCGTTTCCGAAGACAGCCTGAATGATCCCAAGGTGCGCACCTTACTGGATCTGCTGAGTCAAGAAGAGGTGAAAAAAAGGATCGAGGGGCTGGGCGGATATGAAACCGGGCTGTGCGGCCGGGAGATGCATCCCGGTCAGGGGCTGGAGCCGGCCCCTTAAACCCGGGACTAGATAAGCGCGGCCCCTAGGTACCCGGCCAGCTGACCGGAGATTATCCCCGCACCCAGAAAATCGCCGTTTAGTCCCCCCTGCCGCCGGGCCGTTGCCTGCAGGCCGCAGAGGGCTGGGGTCAGGACCGCACCGGAGACAAACACTCCCCAGGGGCCGATCAGCAGGGCTCCGATTATCGCCGTGCCCGCACAGGAGCCCAAAACAGTCTTTCGGTCCGCTTTCTGGATAAACATCTGTCCCAGACCGGGCCGCTCCAGTCCCTGTCCCATCCGGGCCTGTAGCACCGGAGCGAGTCTTCCCAGCACCATGGCCCAGACCACGGCAGTCCAGGCCGCTTCAGCCGCGCTGAGCAAGACGATCTCTCCGGAGATGCCCAAGGCTATGCCCAGGGCGCCGAAAACCCCGATGCGGCTGTCCTTGAGGATTTCCCAGAATCTCTCCCCCCGGGCATTGCTGCCCACCGCGTCCCAGAAGTCGGCCCACCCGTCCCAGTGCAGCCCCCGAGTCAGATAGACCTCCCCCAGGACCACGATCCAGGCTAAAGCGGCCGGGGGCGGGCCGTCCTTAAGGATCCACAGCGGCAGACTCAGGCATAGGCCCAGGATAAGGCCGCAGGGCACAAACCAGGCCAGGGTCCGGGAAAAATCCGGGTCAAGTACGTGCGGGCCGGTCTTAAACCTGCTTAAAAAAGACAGGCAGAGCCGGAAGTCGAGCAGGAATTTCATTGCCGGCAAACAAGCCTTATTTTTTGTCCGCAGGCGAGTTTGAACCTGGAAGCGGCCGAGTCCCGGTTCATGGCCAGCTCCAAAAACCCCTGGCTCCCGGCCAGAATCCCGGTCTGCCCCGGTCCCAGCTGCTGATAATAGCGGACCGCAGAAATGGAGCAGTCCTGAAGAGCCCAGTCCGCGGCCCGGATCGTGTCTGCTTCCCGGCCCGAATTCGGGAGGTTCAAAACCGCGTTTCCGAAGCGGTCCACGTGCAAAACCAGACAGTCGATCTCTTTGTCTTTTACCTTGGGCGAGATATCCGCATCTATGACCAGGGTTCCCGGATCCAGAGCGGTTCCGAGCGAGGCCGGATCTGTCCCGGCAGCCAGCTCTGCCGCGGCCGGGGCGAAAATGTCCCGGCCGTGAAAGGTGGAGCTTATTCCCGGAGGAGTTTTTATTTGCAGGCATTCCTGCGCCTTTGTCCGGGTGAGGGTCAGGGAGACAAGACCGTTGTCCGGGGCCAGCACCCAGCGGTTTTTTATGCGCAAAAGCACGATGCGCCTGTTCGAGCCCACTCCCGGATCAACCACACAGGTGAACACACTTTCCTCCGGGGCGTGGGTCAAACTGGAATACAGGAAAAAGCCGGCCTGCCGGGTGTTAAACGGCTGCACCCCATGGGTCAGGTCCAGCATGCGTGCCCGGGGAAAGGCCCGGAGCACGGCTGCTTTCATCTGCCCCACATAGGGGTCGTTCAAACCGAAGTCGGTCAGAAAAAGGATTGGGGGGGGTATTTCCTGCCTGCTCATTTTAAGACTCAATATACCTTGCGCCTGGAAAATCCCTGGCCGATGACATTAAAGGTGTTTTCAAAGATGACAAAGGCGTGCGGGTCGAGATTAAAGACCAGTTCCTCCAGCCTCTTTAATTGATAGTTGTTGATTACGGTCATGAGCATCCGTTTTTCCCGGCCCGTATACGCCCCTTTACCATACAGAAAGGTGGATCCCCTGTGCAGGTCCTGAGTGATTGCTTCGGCTATGGGATCCGGGTTCTCGGTTATTATCAGGGCCATTTTGCGCTGATTGAACATGCCCATAAAGTATTCGGAAACCACGGAGGCCACGAAAACCGCGGTCAGGGAATAGAGCACCGCGTCAGTATCCAGAAAAAGAAATCCGGCCCCGAAAATGGCCAGGGTTAAGACGAAAATGGTCTGCCCGATGCGGATATTGTATTTCTGCTGCAAAAGCACGGCCAGTATGTCCGTTCCCCCGGTGGAGCCCAGGGTGCGAAAACCGAGGCCCATGCCCGCGCCCAGAAGGGTTCCGTAGCTGAGCGCGGCCAGGAAGGTGTCGTTGATGGGCAGGGTTACGTCTATGACGCCATAAAAAAAGGAGATGGCCAGCATCCCGTACAGACTGTAGATGACAAACCTGGGGCTTACAAACATAAAACCGATCACAAAAAGGGGCAGGTTAAGGATCAAAAACCAGGTGGTCAGGGAAAAGATATCAGTCGTGTAAACCAGGATAAGGCTTATCCCGGAGACCCCTCCGGCTATGAATTGATGCGGCAAGCCGATGCCTTTGACTGCCACAGCAATAATAAATGCACCTATAGTCAAAAGCCCCACGTTCCACAGGGGGGAGAAGGTCCACTCCTTGAATCTCATAAAAAGGCCGGTTTTGGGGTGCATTAAAAGTCCTTGATAGGTCTTAGTTCTGGATTAAGGAAATAGGTGCTTATATTCCGGGCATGGTTATGTCACACAAGGGCAAACGTCAACTGCTGGGTGGGGTTCGGATTTTGTCAGTCGACAGCCTTGGAAGGAATGTTTATTATATATTATTGAAGCCGTTTGCTTTTTAATCGGCGGGGTAAATGTTAATGTATGAGGGAGATAATGAAATTTGAACCGATTTCCCTGCCCGAGCAGGAAAAATATTTGAACTTTTTAGGCTACTGCGGGTGCATTGCCTCGGACTACAGCTTTGCCAACCTGTGGGGCTGGGCCGAGGAATACGGCCTTGACTGGTCTTTTGACCAGGGAAACAAGCTGGTGTGGATAAAACAGACTATCCCGGAGGAAATATACTGGGCCCCGATTGGGAATTGGAAGCAGGATTGGAAAAAGCTGATATCCAGATTTCCGGCCGGGACCTGTTTTACCCGGATACCCCGGGAACTGGCCCGGATATGGACGAAACAATTCGGCCCGATCGAGGTGAACGAAGCCGAGGAGCACTGGGATTATTTATATCCAGTGCAGCAATTGATTGAGCTCAAGGGCAACAAACTGCACAAGAAAAAGAATTTACTTAACCAGTTCCTGCGCAAGTATGAATTTGAATACGTGGATCTGGATTCGGAATTGATTGAAAAGGCTTTGACTCTGCAGTCGGAATGGTGCCTGTGGAAGGAATGTGAGGATTCCGAGGCCCTGGAGGCGGAAAACAGCGCCATAATCAGGGTCTTTCACGACTGGGAGAAAATCCGCGGTGTTTTCGGTGGCGGCCTGTTGATGGAAGGGCATATGATCGCCTATACCGTGGCCGAGGAGTTGAGCCCGGAGATGCTGGTCATCCATTTCGAGAAGGGCTGCCCCCAGTACAAGGGGATTTATCAGGCCATAAACCAGATTTTCTTAAAGAATTCCGCATCCGGATACAAAATCGTAAACCGGGAGCAAGACCTGGGCGATCCGGGACTGCGCAAGGCCAAAAATTCCTATTTGCCCTCGGATTTTTGCCGCAAATACGAGGTCAGGATCTAGACCCGGCATTGCAAGCTTGAAAGTGCGCAGGGGGGAAGGCAACAAAGAGAAACTACATGCTCATTTTCCCCTAAATCGGAGGATATGACCAGGTGTTCCCCGCCAGGGGCGGGTGACCTTTATGATTTCTCCGACGCGGAGAAATCATAAAGAAGTACTTCTTCTCCGCGTCTCAGCGCCCCGAGCGAGTCTTCGAGCGGGTGAGAGAGAAAAATAAACTTATTCCTCTTCTCCATCCTCACGATAGTTGCAGCCTTTTTCCGGGCAGGCCAGGTGCTCGCCCCGGGCCTTGGTGTTTTTTTGCACCAGAATAGGAAAGCCGCATTGCGGGCATTTCTTGTTCACCGGCAGGTCCCACAGGGCAAAGGTGCAATCCGGGTATTGGCTGCAGCCGTAGAAGACCTTTCCTTTTTTGGACCCCCTTTCCACCAGTTCTCCGGAGCAGCCTTCCCGGGGGCATTTCACCCCGGTGGAAAAGGACTGGGTATATTTGCAGTCCGGATATCCGGTGCAGGCAATGAACCGGCTCCCGGTACGCGCCTTTTTGACCACCAGGTCTTTGCCGCATTTGGGGCAGGTGCCCACCTTTTCCAGCTCCTGTTCCTTGCGCTCTACCGCCTGGATATTTCCTTTTTCGTCCCGGACAAAATCCGAGGTGTATTTGCAGTCCGGATACCCGGAGCAGGCTAGAAAAGCCCCGTTTCTTCCGAATTTTATAAGCATGGTCCGGCCGCACTCCTGGCATTTTATATCCGTCTCTATCCCGACCTTGATTTCAGCCATGTTCTCCTTGGCTTTTTCCAGGGAGGGGTACAGATAGGTAGCGAATTCGCGCAGCAGCTCCGCCCAATCCTTTTTCCCGTAGGCCACCGTGTCCAAATCGTTTTCCAGGTTGGCCGTGAAACCGGCATCCATTAAGTGCGGGAAGTGGCTGACCAGAAGGTCGTTGACCGCGCAGCCTAGTTCGGTGGGGATGAATTGCCTCTGCTCGATCTGCACGTAGTTGCGGTCCGCGATGGTGGAGATAATGGTCGCGTATGTGGACGGCCGGCCGATACCCAGTTCCTCCAGTTTTCTGACCAGGGAGGCCTCGCTGAATCTGGGGGGCGGCTGGGTGAATTTCTGTTCCTTGGTGAGCTCTTTGAGTTCCAGTTCTTCTTGTTCCTGAAGCTTGGGGAGCTGCGTGGCCTTTTCCGCATCCTGGGTTTTGTACACGGCCAGAAATCCGGGAAAGGTTATGCGTTCTCCTTTGGCCCGCCACAGGGTCTTGCCGGCCCGGACTGTGACCACGGTGTCCCAGAATACGGCCGCCGCCATCTGGGAGGCGATGAACCTGGCCCAGATAAGGGAATAGAGCTTGAACTGATCCCCGGGCAGATAGGAGCGGATGTCCTCCGGGGTTAGGGTCGGGTCCACGGGGCGGATGGCCTCGTGCGCGTCCTGGGCAGATTTTTTGCCCTTGAAATTGCGTATCTTGGGCGGGCAATAGTCCGGCCCCATTTTGTCCTTGATCCATTCCCGGGCCGATTCCTGGGCCTCCCGGGCCACCCGCACCGAATCGGTACGCATGTAGGTGATGAGCGCGGTGGTCCCCCTGTCCCCCAGTTCCACGCCCTCATACAGGCGCTGGGCTGTGGACATGGTCCTTTTGGCTGAAAAACGCAGTCTGCTGCTTGCTTCCTGCTGCAGAGTGGAGGTAATAAACGGGGGCTTGGGCTGGCGTTTTCTCTCCTTTTCCTGGATCTCCGCCACCCGGAACTCGGCGTCCTTGATCTCGGAGTGCAGGGCCTCGGCCTGTTCCTCGGAGCCTATGGCCGGTTTTTTATTGTCCACCTTCCACAGTTCGGCCTCGAACTCCCCGCCGCTTCCGCAAAGAAGGGACTTAAATACCCAGTATTCCTCCGGATCAAAGGCCTGCCTTTCCCTTTCCCGGTCCACAACCAGGCGAAGGGCCACGGACTGCACCCGGCCCGCGGAAAGTCCCCTTTTGACCTTTTTCCACAGGATCGGGGATATCTTGTATCCCACCAGCCGGTCCAGAATCCTGCGGGCCTGCTGGGAGTTGAACAGGTTTTCGTCCAGCTCGCGGGGGTGCTCCAGGGCCTCTTTTACCGCCCGGGAGGTGATCTCATTGAACTGGATGCGGTTTAGGTTCTTGTTTTCCCCCCGGATAACCTCGGCGATATGCCAGGCAATGGCCTCGCCCTCCCGGTCCGGGTCCGGGGCCAGATAGACCTGATCGGCCTGGGCGGCGGCTTTTTTAAGCTGGGTGACGATTTTCTGCTTGCCCTTGATGGTCTGGTATTCGGGCTTAAAATCGTTTTCCTCGGCCACGCCCAGCTCCTTGACCGGAAGATCCCGGATGTGCCCCACCGAGGCCTCAACCAGATAGTCCTTGCCCAGAAACTTGCTTATGGTCCGTACTTTGGCCGGTGACTCGACTATTATTAGATCTTTGCTCATGATGAGCAGGCTATATATGCTGGAGTTTTTGTTATCAAGGGTAAAAATAGGGGAGATGCTGAGAGCGGATTTCATACCGGACTATGACTTGACCGTTGCCGGATTGGCTGAATCCTTGGGGGCCTCGCGTCAGTCGGTCAATGAGCTGTTACGTGAACGCCGGGCTGTTAGTCCGGAAATGGCGCTTCGGCTTGCCCGTCTGTTCTGTAATTCTCCGGAGTTCTGGCTGAATGCGCAGCGTGCTGTTGATCTGTGGATTGCTGCCCAGTCGTTCAAGGAGGAAGTTGACCGGATTAAACCGTTGGACGCTGCATAACCAGTGAGCTCTGCGATAAATTTGAGTAAATTTATCGCTTCCACTGATTCGTGTGCCTCTTCCACTCTTGAGTGAAAAGCGGACATGGGGGCTAAGTCTTAAATCTTGAATGCGGACAATCCCGGTCTATAATCCTGTCCATCTGGGATAACAATTTGCCGGCACTGCCGTTTGGCGTCCGGACTTTGCCGGGCAAGCCAGCTCCAGGATTTTGGCCACCTGCTCTTTGGGCACCGTATCAGGCCTGAACTTCCTGATGCTCATGCGGGACAAAATGGCCTTGCGCAGCTCCATATCCACCTCCAGAAATGCATTATTTACCTATGATAGGCTCAGGGCAACGACTGAACAAGAAAAGTTGGCTTTTCACATTACCCATATCCCGCTTGACGCGAAATGGGTAGGGCAGACAGCTGACTATTCTACCTGCTGCAGGCATTACCTGCGAATATACGTTTGAAAAAAGAAAAAAACTGGCCCAGCCCAACCGCTGTCCTTTCTGCAAAAGCGAACGAATCGATCCACCCCTGTTTAAAATCGAGTAATCCCTACCTGTTGCTTTCCGCAATGCCCGGGTTCTGATTCAGCACGCGAGATATGTGCTTTTTTTGCCTGCTTGTCAGATAACCGCCTGCAAAGAGTTGCGTTGAGCAACAGATTATGCGCTCCACATCTCAATTCGTGTTTGTAGACATTGTTTTCAATCGGGAGCAGACTTGGCATATTATTTGTATATATTCAATTGAAAAAAAACAGGGGAGGAAATAATTATGAAGAGGTTTTTTAAAAAAATGGAAGCCTTGATTATGGCCTCAACCTATGCGCAAGCAGGG
>JBKHGE010000005.1:0-96023 GCA_046539845.1 Desulfonatronovibrionaceae bacterium | reverse complement strand
GATAAAATCCGCTTTAAACAAGCCTTGATAGATCAAAATAATTATAGAGGAGAACCTTGCTCCGGGATACTCCCGAATACTGGAAAAGCAGCTGATATCGAGTAATCCTCCGTTCAGAGCGGAGGTTATGTTAGTCTTTATTTCCTTGCATTTCTAGGTTAATATCTAAAGTGATAGTGTCCGGCAGCTCGAAAAATTCGGGCCGGCATGAGTTGGCTTTTGTCGGTCATTGCTCCAGCCGGCCTTGCTAGGCCGCAATCATCCCCGTAGAAACCCGGAGAGTGGTATGCATATTTTGGCCCTGAATTGCCTAAGGTCCATATTTTATTCCCTGCTGGTTCTTTTTTTGGCCGCCGTGGGGCCTGGTTATGCCCAGGAAAAGAAGAATGAAGTGATTACCTGGCTTGAACCTGATTTCCCACCGTGTTTTATTCACAGTGGTCCTTATGAGGGGATGGGATATGAAGATGTGATTACGCAGATATTGGAACAAGAGCTGCAGGGTTATGAGTACGAATCCGAGATAGCCAATGTTTCCCGGATATATAAAGAATTCAAGCAGGGCCGGCAGGTATGTCATGTGGCCTTTTACCGCACTCCGGAGAGAAGAGAGTTTATGTATTTCTCCATTCCCAACACCATTACCTTCCCTGTGGTCTTGGTTGCACTCCGGGAGAATGCCGATTTGCCCAAAGCTGGAGAGATGGTCAGTCTGAAGGATGTGCTTACACGCAACGATCTGGACGCTGCCCTGGTCAGTGAGCGCTCCTACGGCACTACCTTGGATGTGATCTTGAGTGAACAGGGTCGTGATTCGGATATACACTGGTATTTTGGTCAGGATATCGGGGAAAAGACTCTGCAGATGGTTCTTGGGGGGCGGGTGGACTATACCCTGGCTCTTCCGGAAGAAGTGATGTACTGGGCGGAGCATAAAGGTGTCCGCGACCGACTTAAGGTTGTCCATTTAAAGGAGAATCAGGGCGACTATTGTTCCTGGCTCGGTTATGTGGCCTGTCCGAAAACAAAATGGGGGGCAAAGGTTATCTCGGATATAAACCGGGTGCTCAGAGAAGTACGGCCCCTTAAGCGCTACAGAAAGGCCTATGAACGGTGGATAGACGAGTACAGCCTGCCCAGATACCGGCGATTATACAAGGAGTTCTTTTTGCAGACAGGACGGGGCGGCCCCGGCGATCCGTGCGCCCCCTGATGAGTCGGGTCATATGCACCTCGGAAACCAATCCTGGTCGTTGGTAGCTCTGTGGTGACAATGCCAAGCATGAAGCGGGTCAGACAGAATATTTGCTAGGAAAAAAGTGCGCCGGCAGTAACGAAGAGTTAGTTTCAGGTGAAAGGGTATGGAAAAAAAACCTGGGCTGGATGTAGTGGGTGTGGTCCTGGCCGGCGGGGAGAGCAGACGGCTGGGCCGGGATAAATGCTTGGTCCAGGTAAACAGGGAATATTTACCGGTTCGGATGGTCAAACTCATTAAAGGGTTTTGCCCCCGGGTTTTGTTTATTGGCCGTTCGGCTCGGGAGTTCGGTTTAGATATTGACTGGAGTCCGGACGACTACCCGGGAATCGGACCGTTGGGCGGGATTTTGACCGCCCTACGGCTGGCCGGGAACAGACCTTGTCTTGTTTTGGCCTGTGACTTGCCGTTTTTGGGGCCCGGATGTCTAAATCTGTTGATAAAAGAGAGAAAGCAAAGGCCCGCCAGTGCGGTTATGACCACCTTCCTTCAGGTCGAGACCGGGTATATAGAAGCACTGGTGTCTATATATGAACCCGGGGCGCTTTCCTTTCTCTATCCCGGTCTTAAACAGGGAGTGTATAAGCTTTCAAGGCTTATACCCGAAAGCTTCAGGCATCATATCCCGTACTCGGTAGAGAGGTCGACCTGTTTTTTTAACGTCAATCATCCCGATGACCTGAAACATTTGTAGTTTACTACCTTTCCGCCAGGACCCCTTTGGCGGCCAGAATCCCGGTTGCGGCCGCAGAGACAATGTTTCCAGCCACTCCAGGGCCGTCTCCGGCCACAAACAAGCCTTGCACCTTAGTCTGCAGGTTTTTGTCGGTGACCACCTGGGTGGCAAAGAATTTTATTTCCGGGGCGTAGAGCAGGGTCTCGGAGTTGGACACGCCGGGGACGACGCAGTTCAGCTGTTCCAGGCCTTCAATGACATTGGTCAGAATCCTTTCCGGCAGGGCCATGGCTATGTCCCCGCAGACCACGTTTTTCATGCTCGGCTCTATATACCCCTTGCGGACTCGGTTCCAGGTGCTGCGTCTGCCCCGTTTTAAGTCCCCGAATCTCTGCAAAAGCGGTTTGCCTCCGCCGATAAGGGTAGCCAGGCGGCCGATGGCCTCGCCATAGGAATGGTTGTCCGTTACCGGGTCGGTCAAAACTACTTTGGACAAAAAGGCAAAATTGGTGTTCTCGGACTTGGTGTTCAGGTAGGCGTGTCCGTTCACGCAGACAAAGTTCTGATAGTTCTCCAGGCTTACAAACCCCCCGCGGTTGGTGCAAAAGGTCCTGGTCTGATCGTCGTATTTTTGGGTCTGGATGAAAAAGGTCGGGTCATAGATGATATCGGTCAGGTCCTGCATTATCTCGTTGTGCACCTCCACCCGAACCCCGACCTCAATACCCCTTTGGGTGACTTCCAGGCCCATACCAGCGGCGATTTCCCCCATCCAGTCCGCTCCCACACGGCCCGGGGCGAGGACAATATTTTGGGCCTCGTACTCGTTTTTATCAGTCCTCACTCCCAAGACCCGCCCGTTTTCGGTCAAAACTTCACGGACTTCCTCATTACAGGCTATATGCACGCCCTTTTTCTCTATTGCCTCGGCCATGGCCGCGATATGTCTGGGGAGGCAATCACTGCCCAGGTGTTTTTGTTTGATAAGCAAGAGTTCAATCCCGTATTTCCGGGCCTGTTTGCGGAAGTCTTTGGCCGAGGCCATGTCCGTGGGATAGATTTGGCCGTCCATGCCAAAGCGGTTGAATATCTCTTCGGTTTCGCGGATAAGGTCTCGGGCCTCGGTTTTGGGCAAAAACTGGGTTAAGTCGGTTTTTCCCAGCTTATGGATGAAGTTCAGCTTTCCATCAGAAAACAGGCCGGCCCCGCCAATCCCGGAGAGGATATTGCAGGGATTGCACTTCAGACATTCCTGATCCTCTTTTATAGGGCACTTCCTCTTTTTCGGGTGCCGGCCCTTTTCCAGCAAGATGACTTTATGATTCGGTTTCCCTGCCAGGTGCCAGGCGGCAAAAAGTCCGGCCGGACCGCCTCCGACGATTATGGTGTCATATTGTAAAGCCATACGTTGTCCTTTGGGCGCAAAATAGTTTAGAAACAGTCCCTGATCCCGGCGAAAGATTTGCTCGGGGTAACACATTTTACTTTTGCAATTGAGCTAGCGGGGCAAAAATAATGCGAGTCTACGCTGGCCGCGCAACCCGCATTTTGGAATTTAGTGATATTTTTCCCCCTTGGCAAGGTCAATCTCCGGCTAATGTCCGGGGTGCAGGCCGCTTGGCCTGGTTCTTTTTCCCGGGTCAGGGCCTTTTGCGCCCCAAAAGGCCGGTGGGTTTAAACAAGAGGATGAGAATTAAAAGGGCGAAAGCGAATCCGTCTTTGAATCCGGAGGAAAAATAGGCTGCGCCCAAGCTTTCGGCCACGCCCAGTAGGAGCCCGCCGATTATGGCTCCAGTTATGGATCCGGCTCCGCCTAGAACAGCGGCGCAAAATCCTTTGAGGCCGGGCAATATACCCATGTACGGGAAGGTGGCGTTGTAGTATGCAGCCATCATCATACCCCCGGCCCCGCTCAAAACAGCCCCGATGAAAAAGGCGTTGGCCACGCTGGTATTGGTGTTTATGCCCACCATTCGGGCCGCCTCCCGGTCCATGGATACGGCTTCCAAGGCCTTTCCGGACCGGGAATGCTTAACAAACCACAGTAAAAAGAGCATAAGGATCAACGCTGAGGCCATGAGCATGATCTGCAGACTGGTTATCCGAAACAGCCCCAGGTCCCAGACACGGGATTCCATAGCCAGCGGGAACGACCGTGTATTCGGTCCGAAAACAAGCAGAGCAGCGGATTGCAGGACAATGGACAGGCCGACCGCACCCAGCATGGGGATTAGGGGATGCCTGCCCCGTAGAGGGCGGAAGACCAGCCGTTCCATGAGCAGTCCGGCTGCTCCGGCCAGAGCCAAGCCGGCCAGAACAGCCCCCGGAAGGCCCAGTCCCAGGTAGCTGACGGCCGCCCAGAGACCAAAGGCGCCGATCATATACAGTTCGCCCTGGGCCAGATTGATAAGCCCGAGTACGCCGTAAATCAGGGCGTATCCCAGGGCCACGAGGGCATAAGCGGATCCGGAGACAAGGCCGTTTACCAGTTGTTGTGTAAGCATCAATTCCCGGGTGCCTCCAATGGGTTGGTATTTTTGGGGCTCAATCCACCCGGGTAAGTATAGCACTCTTTTTTGGGATGCAATAAAAAATAGACCCGTCTTTAGAAATAGGGCAAAATCTTTATAGGTAAGCGACGGATTCTTCCGCGGTGTTTCCAGTTTCCTGGCAACTTAGGGAAAGAGCGATTGCCGGGTCCCGGTGATCGCAAACGTCTAGGTTTAAATTTTGCTTGGCGGTGGCAAAGGCGAAGTCCTGCTTTATCTTGTGAGTTAGCAGTTCAAGGTAGGTGAGGCGGGGTTTCTGGCTAGGGATTGCCTCCAGCCGGAAAAAGTTAAAGGCCGCCCGCCGGGAGTAAAGTCCGGGAGCGGACGGCCTGGTCTTTATCCGGTGGGGCTGAACTTAATTTATCTTTTCGTATTTTTCCTCTTTTACCTGGAACAAGTATACACCACCTTTTTCTATATCTCCGTTGGAGTCAAAAGAGAGCGTTCCGGTTACTCCGTCGAAATTTTCCAGCTCGTCCAGATAGCCCTTTATTTGTGGTCCGGTTTGGGCCCCTTCTTGGAAAGCCTCGGCCAGCATGCGTACGGAATCAAAAGCCAGGGAGGCAAACATAATATTGTCCGGGAGATTGGGATTGTCCCGGAGCTTTTGTTCATAGGCTGATTTGAATTCAGAGTTTATCTGTGTTTCATAGTCTTTGTCGTATTCCCCGGCTATCAGATGGTCTTCGGCCGCCTTGCCTGCCAGCTCCACATAAAGGGGGGCCATGTCTCCGAAGACCCCGACGCTCAGGGCATCTATACCCATTTGTCTGGCCTGGGAGACAAGAGGGGCGGTTTCCTGCAGATAGCCCGGGATGAATAAGATATCCGGGTCCAGGGATTTGATCTTGGTCAGCTGGGCTTGGAAATCCTTATCCCCGCGCTGGAAGGATTCCACCGCTTGCGGGGAGATGCCTTCCTGTTCCAGGTACTTGACGAACAATTTCCTGCATCCCTTGCCATAGGGTTCGTTGCTGTAGATTATGGCCACTTCTGGTCGCTCATCCCCGCTCATTTCTAGAGCCTTTTTAACCAGGGCCTTGGCCTGCAGGTCTATCCGACTGCATACCCGGAAGATATAGTCTCCGGCCCCGGTGATTTTGGGAGAGGTCCCCGTGGGGGTGATCATGACCACCTCTGAACGCTGACAAAGTGGAGCAGCGGCTAGGACGTTGCCGCTCATCATTGGTCCGATCACGGCCTGGACCTCGTCCACGGAAATGAGCTTCTGGACCGCATTAACCGCAGTAGTGGCGTCATCCTTGCTGTCATAGTACACGATTTTCAGCTCGCGTCCGTTTATCCCCCCGGCTGAATTGATCATATCCACGGCCAGTTCTGTGCCCACCCGGGCTGGTACCCCGTCCGAGGCCCCTTTGGACAGTCGCAGGACGGCGCCTATTTTATACGGCTCTTTTTGCGGTCCGCTTTCCCGGCTGGTGTCCGCGGTTTCTTTTTCCCGGTCCTGTTCACCGGAACAGGCCGGGAGCAAGCCAAAGAGGAGGATAAAAAAGGCAAGAAAGAATTTTTGGCAATGATTGGGCATGCTTTTCTCCGTTTGTTTTTTTATGTCCGGGGAGGATCTTATTTGCCGAGTCTCTGCTTGTGCACTTCATCTGTTTTGCAGGCAAAATCCAACGGATTGTCCCCGGCTGCGGGGCCGCCGGACCCGTCCGAGACCTGACTGCCGTTTAGATGTTGTATAGCTCGTCTCCGGGGATTATGCGCACCCCTTTTTCCTGCAGAGCTTCTATGGCCTGATCGGTGCGGTCGAATCTGAATATGAGCACTGCATTTTTGCCGCTTTGCTGGACAAAGGCGTACATATACTCCACGTTTATCCCCCTGGAACTCAAAAGGGAGAGGATTTTGTGCAGTCCTCCGGGCCTGTCCTCGACCTCGGCTGCAACCACGTTGGTCCTGCCCACTGTGAAGCCGTTTTCTTTAAGTACCTTTTTGGCCTTTTCACAATCGGTCACGATCAGGCGCAAGATCCCAAAGTCCGAGGTGTCGGCTAGAGAGAGGGCCCGGATATTCACTCCGGCCTCGGTCAAAGTCCTGGTCACTTCTTCCAGCCTGCCCGCTCTGTTTTCCAAAAATATGGATATTTGTTCGACTTTCATTCTTTCCTCCTAGTCCTTTTTGCGTAGGTCAACGATCCTCTGGGCCTTGCCTTCGGACCGGGATATGCTCCGGGGCTCCACCAGACTGACCTTTGCGGTTACACCCAAAAATTCTTTTATATGCGAAGAGATTTTGTGCTCCAATCTTTGCAGGTGTTTAATTTCGTCGGAAAAGATGTTTTCGTCAACCTCGACCCGTATTTCCAGGGTATCCATGGAACCTTCCCGATCCACATACAGTACGTAGTGTGGGGAGAGCCCTTCTGTTTCCAGAAGGACGCTTTCGATCTGGGAGGGAAAGACGTTTACTCCTCGAATAATGAGCATATCGTCGCTACGGCCCTTGAGACGATCGATCTTGTAATGTGTCCGGCCGCATTTGCAGGGGACAGGATTGAGGCGGGTTATATCCCGAGTCCGGTATCTGATGAGCGGCTGGGCCTCTTTGGTCAGGGTAGTTATGACCAGCTCTCCAGTCTCGCCCGGGGGCAATACTTCCCGGGTGCCGGGATCGATGATCTCTGCCAGGAAGTGGTCCTCCCAGATGTGCAGGCCGTCTTGGGCGGCGGCGCATTCCATACCCACTCCCGGGCCCATGATTTCGGAAAGGCCGTAGATGTCCAGGGCGGTTATGTTCAGCTTAGACTCAATGTCCCGACGCATCTCTTCGGTCCAGGGTTCTGCGCCGAAAATCCCGATCTTGAGTTTCAGATCGGAGACATTTATTCCCGCGGCCAGGGCGGATTCAAACAGATGCAGGCTGTAAGAAGGAGTGCAGCAGAGCACTGTAGGACCGAAATCGCGCATGAGCATCACCTGGCGCTTGGTTCCTCCGCCGGAAACAGGCATGATGGTTGCGCCCAGGGCCTCTGCGCCGTAGTGCACCCCAAGCCCGCCGGTAAAAAGGCCATAGCCGTATGCGTTGTGGACCACGTCCCTGCGGGTGGCTCCGGAAGCCATCAGGGAGCGGGCCATGAGGTGGGCCCAGTTGTTTACGTCCCTCTGAGTGTATCCGACCACAGTGGCCTTGCCTGTGGTCCCGGAGGAGGCGTGCACCCGGACCACGTTCTCTTGGGGAACGGCGAACAGTCCGAACGGATAGTTGTTGCGCAAATCCTGCTTTTCAGTCAGCGGGAGATATTTGAGGTCGGATAATGAGTTTATATGCTCCGGCCGCAGATCCTGCTCCTTGAATTTTTCCCGGTAAAAGGGGACGTTGTGGTAAGCCTTGTCCACCAGATATTTGAGCCTTTGGGTCTGCAGCTGTTTGAGCTCGTCCCGGGGCAGGGTTTCCTTTTCCACGTTCAGGATCATGAGGCCCTCCTTTGATTTTTAAATTGCATAAAAAAGGCCACGGACTTTTGGTCCGTGGCCCTGTACCTTGGCGGTGTTTTTGTCTTTACACCACGGACCCAGTTTCCCCTCGGAAAATAAAAAAATTAAAAAACAGGAAAAAGTCCGCAGTGCTGAAACTTTTCATATGAAAAATTATACTCACAATCCGGATTTAACGTCAAGGGTTAACTGCACAAGGCCGGGCCCTGTTCCGGCTGGTTTCCAATTCAAGTCAGCCGGTAGCTGGCAATGGGCATTCTCCAGCCGGTGCCAAAGGCACGATCGGTGATTTTCAGTCCCGGCGGGGCCTGCTTGCGCTTGAATTCCGAACGGTGGACCAAAGCGGCTATTTTTTGGACTTCTTTTTTAGAAAAGCCCCGCGCGGTTATCTCAGAGACGGATTCGAATCTCTGCAAAAGGAAATACAGGATTTGGTCCAGTGTCTCATACTGGGGCAGGGAATCCTGGTCTTTTTGTCCTGGTTTGAGTTCCGCGCTCGGCGCCTTGATCAGGATGTTTTCCGGGATGATTTCCCGCCCCTTTTTTTGGTTGAGCCATCGGGAGAGGGAGTAGACCATTGTTTTGGGCACATCGGATAGTACTCCCAGTCCTCCGGCCATATCCCCGTAAATGGTGCAGTAGCCGACCGCAAGTTCGGATTTGTTGCCGGTGGTCAAAAGCAGGGCCCCCAGCTTGTTGGCTAGGGCCATGAGCAGGTTTCCCCGAATGCGGGCCTGGATGTTTTCCTCGGTTACGCCCTTGGGGAGCCCGGAAAACACGGGGGTAAGAATGGCCGCGAACTCCTGCATGGCTCCAGAGATGGATAGATTTATGAGCTCCACGCCCAGGTTTTCGGCCAGGCGGCGGGAGTCTTCCTGGCTGGTCCGGCTGGTGTATGGGGAGGGCAGCATTGCGCAGAGCACATTCCCCGGCCCCACGGCTTGTGCGGCCACGGCAGCGGTCAGAGCAGAGTCTATTCCCCCGGAGAGTCCCAGGACTACCCGCTTGAATCCGCATTTGTCCGCATAGTCTCGACATCCTAGGACCATGGCCTCCCAGGCCTCCTCCTCTTTGTTCACGCACAGGGGAAAGAGGTCTGCATCCGATCTTTTGGTCATGTCCGCGATCAGGGTATGTTCGGCAAAACCGGGTGCCCGGGCAAAAACCCGGCCGGATTGGTCCAGGGCGCAGCTGAATCCGTCGAATATGAGATCGTCATTTCCGCCGCACTGGTTGCAGTAAGCAATGGGCACTCTGTGTCTGTGGGCCTGGCTGGAGAGCATGGCCTCCCGGGTTTTTTGTTTGCCCAGGCTGAATGGAGAGGCGGAGATGTTTATGATTATCTCCGCTCCGGACCGAACCAGGGTATGCACCGGGTCTAAGTCGTAGCGCGGCGACTCCCAGAAATTTTTGTCGTTCCAGATATCCTCGCACACGGTGATCCCGAGTCTGCGGCCGTTTATCGCAAATATCTGCGGCTGGGGATGGGGAACAAAGTATCTGGATTCATCGAATACGTCGTAATTGGGTAGCAGGGTTTTGGCAGTACTGGCTACGATTTTTCCGGAATGTACCAGGGCCGCCGCATTAAAAAGAAAACGGCGGTCATCGGAATATAGGGGCATACCCAAAATCAACGGACACACCCCCGAGATTTCCCGGGCCAAGTCCACGGCTGTATCCAGGCATTTGTCTATTACCGAGGAGTAAAAGAGGAAATCCTTGGGCGGATAGCCGATTAAAGCCATTTCCGGAGTGATGCACAGCTCTGCCCCCTGGTCCCTGGCCCGCCTGACCCGGCTGACGATCTTGTCCGCGTTTCCGACAAGATCGTTGATTTTGGGATTGAGCTGCAGGATTCCTATGCGCATCAGAGATATCCTTTGGATTTACAGGTCCTAAATATGGTTTATTGTCGTCCGTCCTGACTTCCGGCGGCCTCCCCGACTCCCTGGAGTATTTCCCGCAGGGAGTGGGCGGAGAAAGGTTTGCGTCCCACTCGGGTGGCCCCGGCCCGGATGGCGTCCTGATTGTCCTGGATTTCGTTTTGGGTGGTGATCATTATCACCGGCAGTTCGATTCGGGGATGAAGCTTTCTTGTCTTTTGAATGAGTTCCACACCGGTCATTTCCGGCATGTTCAGGTCGGTGAACATGACCCGGGGGCGGTTTTTATGGAGCCATTTCAGGGCCTTTTCCGGCCGGTTAAAAAGGACCGGCTCGTAGCCCAGGCCGTACAGGGCGTTCTTGTATATATTCAAGATCATGTCTGAATCGTCCACTGCCAGGGCCAGGGGCCGCTTTCCTTTTTCTGTCTCCTCCCGGAGCAGCTCGGCGGCCTCTTCTTCGTATCCGTTTTTATCCAGGATTGCGGCAAAATAGGTGCGCAGATCCCGGGGGGAGTCATTTTTAAGCCGCCTTATGGCGACAGCCCGGAAATCCTGATTTGAAAGCAGGGCGGTAAATAATTTCCGGGCCCTGGAATTAATGATCGCCGCGCAGATATTTTTTCTTTCTTTTTCCCCCAGCTCAAGCATGTTGGCAATTCCGGCGCTCAAAAGCCCGTTGAGATTGTTTTCAATTGCCCCGGCTGCTGCAAGGCGCACCTGCTCTTCCGGATCAAGGAGCCCGTTTGCCAGAGTATGCGCCCCTCCCCGGGCAAAAATCGTGCCCAGCGTCTCGTAGGCAGCGAATCGGACGTTGGGGTCCTTAGGCTGTTCGTTTAGGAGCTTGCGGATAGCTGGGTACGCGCTAGAGTCCTGGATCTCTCCCAAAAGGTTCAGGGAGTGGATGCGCAGATCCGGGTCCTCGTGCAAGAGATTGCGGGTCAAAAACGGGACCGCTTTTTTCCCTATGCCCGCCAGCTTGGCCTTGGCGTAGCCTCGCAGGTGGGCATAATGGGAGCTTAGGGTCTCGCTTAGTTTGGTTATGGCTGTATCGTCCTGGATGCGGGAAAAGAGGTCCAGGATCAAAAGATCGGTCTGATGATTACCGCCCATGGACTCGGCCAAACGTCGCATGGCCGTAGGCGTTCCGATCTCGGCCAGGGCCCTTATGGCCTCGCTTATGGTCCGGTTGTCCGCAGCATACAGATATCTGCTTATACTGTTCACACTGCCGGGATCAGCCACTGCGCCCAGCGCCTGGAGAGTGTCCCTGGCTGTTGCCGGGTCCGGATTAGATTCTAGTATCTCTTTTAAGACGGGCACGGCCTGGGGCAGATCGGTCTCGCCTGCGGTCCGGATCAAGGAGGGACTCGGGCCCTCCGGGGCGTTTATGCGTGCGCAGAGTGCCCCAGGAGACTTCAGGGCCTGAGTGGAGAGGATTTTATGTATTTCCGGGTGGGTGCTTAAAATGTCCGGGTTGCCCTTTTCCATATGTCGGACAAGATCAAAGAAGAATTCCGGGTCAGCCGACTCCAGCAGGGCAAAGGCCTTTTCCCTGGTCCGAGATTCGGTATCTTCCAAATAAGACAGGACGATATCCGCTTTTATGACGTCTTTTTTCCGGAGATTGTCTTTGAGTTCCCGAAGGATGTGTTCGGTGTCCACGCTGTTCATGGCCGGGAGTCTTTGTGGTAAAGGGCCTCAAGCACGGCTCCCAGAAGGGTATGCAGGTCCTGATTGACTTTTTTTGCCTGCTCCAGGATCTTTTCGTGCGAAGTCTCTTGCATGCAGTCCGGGAGGTTTTTGTTGGTTAGACAGGATATCCCCAGGATCTCCATGCCCATATGTCTGGCGGCAATGCTTTCCAATACAGTGCTCATGCCGATTGCGTCCGCTCCCAGACGTCGGAAGGCCCTGGTCTCGGCCGGGGTCTCCAGGCTGGGACCGGGAATGCCTATGTATACCCCCTTGTGTATTGCCATGCCCAGTTTCAAGGCGCACTCCTCGGCGGTGTAAATGAGGTCCCGGGAATAGATACAGCTCATGTCCGGGAATCTGGGCCCCCATTCATCTCTGTTCGGTCCGGACAAGGGATTACAGCCGGTGAAATTAATATGATCGGTTATGAGCATGAGTGAAGGGATATTGAACAAAGGATTCAGGGCTCCGGCAGCGTTGGTGATCACCAGCCTGTTTGCCCCCAGAAGGGCTAGGGTACGCACCGGGCGGGCTATCTCCTCCGGGCTAAGCCCCTCGTAAAGGTGGCTCCTGCCGGACAGTACGGCTGTTGTCCTTGACTCGCTGTCCATGAAATGCAAAAAATCCCCGTGCCCTTTGACTGTAGAAGGCGAAAAACCGGGTATATCTGCATAGGCTAGGCTGCAGGCGATATCGGATTCTTGTGCCTCCCCGCCCAGGCCGCTGCCCAGGACCACGGCTGTTTTTGGCCTGAACGGGGCCTTCTCCTTTAGGTATTCAACTGCGCTCTGGACTTTTTTCTGATTTTGCATGATCATGAACTTTATGCTTTTGATCCCATAGGTTGTTTTTCCTTACCCGGGTCAGGGGCAGACAGTACCGGCGCGGGACTGTTTGCATGGCCGGGAAGCTGTCTCCAAAAAGTGCAGCAGGCAGGGCTCCTGCCCGGCCGGCGTTTTGAAGACCGTTTTGCGGAGGAGAGAAACGAGCTGGTGCTCCGTTTTTAGCCCACAGCAAACTCAAAACTAGTTTGAAACTATGGATATTGCAACATTTTTCGGGTTCATTGCCGGATTTTCCCTGGTCATAGGGGCCATTTTCGTGGGCGGAGCGGTGGATGTCTTTTTGAACATTCCCGGCCTTATGATTGTTCTCGGCGGGACCTTTGCGGCTACCTGCATCAATTTCCCGGTGGACGAGATCTTCAAGGCCATAAAAGCCGCCTTTAACATCTTTGGCAGCCGGAAGGTGTCTCCGAACGAGATTGTGAATACTATGGTTCGGGTGGCGGAGATCAGCCGCAGAGACGGACTTTTGGCCCTGGAGCATATTAAAACCGACAACAATGTCTTAAAAAAGGCCTGTCAGCTGATTGCGGACAATGCCGACCCGGTCATGATCACTGAGACCCTGCGGTTTGAAATAAGCGCCATGCGAAAGCGACATGCTGTGGCCCAGGATGTGTTCAGGAAGATGGGGGCGTTTGCACCGGGTTTCGGGATGATCGGGACGCTCATAGGTTTGGTCCAAATGCTCACCAGACTGGACGATCCCAGCTCAGTCGGGCCGGCCATGGCCGTGGCCATATTGACCACTTTTTACGGCGCGCTTATGGCTAACCTGATTTTTTTGCCTACCGCGGGCAAGCTAAAGAGTCGTAGCCAGCAGGAAGTCTTGCATTTGGAGATTATTTTCCAGGGGGCCCGCTCCATTCTGGAGAACAACAATCCCAGGTTTGTTTACGAGAAGCTATCCTCATTTGTCGCTCCGCAGGAACGCAGCTATGACCGAACATGATCAGTACAGGGTATCCGAAGAATTCATAGATGAAGATGAAGGCGATTCATCCTGGATAACCACTTTCGCGGACATCTGTCTATTGCTTTTGGTTTTTTTTATTTTGCTTTTTTCCATGTCCTCGGTAAGCAAGGGCAAGTTCCAGAATACGATCATGTCGGTGAGCCGGGCATTGGGCAATGAAAATATAGGGTTTAAGGGGATGCGTGTCGGCTCCCCGGATCAGGGGGCGCTTCTGGATCAGGCCGCACAGCGTAATCGTATGCTCGAGGCCCAGAAGGAAGTCTTCTCTGATTTTCAGATGTATTTCTCCCAGAAGGGCTCGGAAGGCATTATCGGTGCAAATCTTGACGCCGGAAAGATCTCCCTGCGCATCCCGGGTAATGTATTGTTTGCTTCCGGAGAAGTTGAGCTGACCGAGGAGGGGAGAAATGTGTTGCAGGACCTGGAGGATTTTTTTATTCGCCACTCCGATCAGCAGATCAATATTCAGGGGTATACTGACGATGTCCCTCCTGCTTCCGGCTCCAGGTTCAAGGACAACTGGGAGATATCCTCTCTTAGGGCCATAAATGTGCTTCGATTTTTTCTGGAGCGGGGACTGGAGCCGGAGAGGCTTACAGCCACCGGGTTTGCGGATATGAGGCCCTTGGTCCCGAACAATACGGAAGAGAACAGGGCCCGCAACCGCCGGGTGGAAATCGTCCTGGAAAAGATGATCGGGGGGGAATGATGGATTTCTTGCATGATTTCTCCATTGATTATGAGTTTGACAATGCCCGGAGGGCTTACCGGGTCAAAATCCCTGGTCTGTTCGCCGAGCTAGAGGGGATATCCGGGCGTTTTCCGGTTTTGGATATAAGCAGTACAGGGATCGCTTTGTTCATAGAAGGAATGGAAAAGGGCCTGGAGAGGGGGCAGTCAGTGGTGGTGGCCCTGTATTTGAAGGAAAGACTGCTTATGCAGGGGTTGGAGGCCTTGATTGTCCGCTTCATGGACAACGGGATGGCCCTGGAATTTACCGGGCTCACCCTGCGTCAGGAGATCAGGCTGGACAAAATCGTGCTTGAGTCCCAGAAAAAGATGATTGAACTGAAGAAAAAAATGAGTCAGCAAGAGGATGAGCCGAAAGAAACATAAAGTACTTATAGCCAACCGGGGCGAGATTGCCCTACGGATTATGCAGGCCTGCCGCTCTTTGGATGTGGATTTTGTCTGTGTGTATACGGCTGAGGACAGTGAGTCCGAGCATTGCACCAAGGCCGTACACTGGGGCGGGGATGATGCCCTGTACCGCATCAGTTCCTATCAGGACGCAAACGAGATCTTCTCGGTTGCCGACGCCTCCGGGGCTACTGCGATCCATCCGGGGTATGGTTTTTTTGCCGAGGATTTTCGCTTCGCCCGCCGCGTACAGGAGCGGACCCGCAAACTTTTGTTTATCGGTCCCTCCTGGAAGCTTATCCGGGACCTCGGGGACAAGATAAATACCAAGAGGCTGGCCAGGAGCCTGAACGTGCCCACTGTTCCCGGGTCGGACCGGCCTATTGTCGACGACCTAGAGGCAGAGCAGCTGGCCCATTCCCTGTATAATTTCCAAAAGGAACAAGGGGTGGAGAACCCGGTGATCCTGGTCAAAGCCTCGGCCGGGGGCGGAGGGATGGGGATCGAAGAAGTGAGCGATCTGGACCGCTTTCGGACCGTTTTGCGTCGGGTGAAGAATTATGCCCGGCGGCAATTCCGGGATGAGAGTGTGCTCATTGAACAGAGGATATTCGATTTCAATCACCTGGAAGTGCAGATAGTTGCCGACCGTCACGGCAGTCTTGTCCACTTCGGGACCAGGAACTGCTCGGTGCAAAGCCTTGGCCATCAAAAGAGGATAGAGGTGGCCCCCGGCTTCTGGCCCCAGGGCCTAAACTACGCATTTCAGGCGGACAAGGTGCTTACGGACATAATAGATTATTCCCGGCGTATGGCCCGGGAATCGGGCTATGACAATCTGGGGACCTGGGAATGGATAGTCAGTCCTACCGGGCAGCCTTTTTTGATGGAGGTCAATACCCGGATTCAGGTGGAAAACGGGGTGTCTGCGGTCATTTCCCGGGTGAACGATCACGAGGTGGATCTCATTCGCGAGCAGATCCGCTTGGGTCTGGGGCAAAAACTCGATTATTCCCAGAAGGATGTCCGCTTCAGCGGTGTGGGCATTGAGTACAGGATAATAGCCGAAGATCCAGAAGATCGCTTCGCACCCTGGGTGGGAAAGATAGAGCGCTTTTCCTGGAAGGATGAGCCTTGGCTCAAGCTGTATACTCAGGTACCCTCGGATCGGACGTATGAGATCCCCACCGAGTTCGATCCCAATCTGGCTTTGGCCATTGTCTGGGGCCGGGACCTGGACGAGGCCCGCAGCCGGGGATATTCCTTTTTAGACAATCTCGTATTGGAAGGCCGGGACGTAAGCGGCCGGCCGCTCAGATCCAATATAGGCTTTTTGAAGTCCAAGACGGCCAATCTGCTTGAGTTTTAATCTTTAAGGGATTTCTTGCAGGCAGATACCGGGCGGTGGATTTTTGGATACACAAGAAACCGACTCATGGTGACATGGTGGATGTAGAAAAAGAAATACAGGAAATGCAGGAGCGCCTGCGTTACATAGAGGACATATTCGGCCATAGGGAAAACAAGAATATATATCTGCTCAAGTCCAAATTGAGCGATTTTTTGGGCCGCTATAGGGAGATGTCCGGCAAGGAGCGCCGCAGGCAGATTCTGGCCCTGGAGGAGGTGTTTTCCTTTCTGGAGAACAAGCTAGAACGCCAGCTCACACCCATGGACAAGGTGCGCATTGTCCGCCATCCACAGCGGGTGTGTCTCAAGGATATCCTGGAGCATGTCTACGACAATTATACCGAGATAGGCGGCCGCGAGGAATGCAGTATAGATCCGTCCATGATCATTGCCCGGGCGTATATAACCCGTCGGGTGGGAAAAAAGATCCTCAAGCAACCGGTAATGGTTGTAGGGCAGGAAAAGGGACATGGCGAGGAGTTCCGCAACGGGGGATCGGTTAAGCCGTGGGGAAACTCCAAGGCCCTGCGCTATATGCAGGTCGCTGCCCTGGAGAATATCCCGGTGCATTCGTTTGTGTTCACTCCGGGTTCATATCCAATAGAGGATTATCCCGGGGCTGCTCAGCAGATAGCCAAGAATCTGTACGAAATGGCTGGACTGCGAGTGCCTATAATTTCGGTCTTTTCCGAGGGCGGGTCCGGAGGGGCCGAGGCCATCGGTCTGGCCGACCGCAGGATAATGCTCTCCCACGGGTATTATTCGGTTATTTCTCCGGAGGGTGCGGCCGCGATCGAAGGCAGGCTCAAATCAGGGAAGAGGGCGGATCCGTCCCTGGTGGAGAAATGCGCCCGGCAGCTGAAAATAACCGCAGATGACAATCGGGTCATGGGATATGTGGATAAAGTGCTACGGGAGCCGGTTTTGGGGGCCAGACCAGAGCACTTTGATTTTTTCCGCAATCTGCGCCAGGAGCTGATCCGGGCCACAGACGATGTGGTCCTCCGGGTCAGGGGGGTGAGGCTGGTCCGTTCCCTGGCCTTGCGCAAACTTAAGGATCCGGACATCTTTGTCCGCTGGACCCTGAGCGCCAAGGCCAAGGACCGTCTGGTCTGGCAGCGTTATCAGAGGTACCGGGCCATGAGCCGCCATGCCTACAATGACCTCACTCCCTGGTGGCAGAAGGTGATCGGTTTCGCGGAGGACAGCGCCTGGACTGTTTACGGGTTTATCCGCTATGATTTCTTAAAGCGCCATCAGCGCAAGATTGCTGAATTTGCCGAGGAAGTGCATGGCGAAGTGCATGCCTTGTTCGGCCGCATGGCCAGGAGATCCATGTCTTTTGTCCGCGGATTGCGGCTTAAGAAAAAGAGTGAGGAAGCAAGCGAGTTGACTTCCCTTTCTTCCTGGGATCCCGGAGCTGCCGGCAAGGAGACCTGGGTATACACCAGCCCCCAGTCCAAGCGTGATCAGGCGGTCAGCTGCCCCAATTCCGAGGAGCAGAATTGCCTGGATCAGTGGGCTCCGGATCTGTTCGGGGATTTTGCCGGGGTGTGCAGCTACTGCGGGCACCATTTCCCCATGGAATATGAGTGGTACCTGTACAATGTATTTGACCGCCGTTCCATTCGGGAATTCAATCCGCATATAGCCTCCTCCAATCCGCTCGACTTCGAGGGCTTTGACCTCAAACTGGAACAGGCCAGAAAGAGCGTGGGGCACAAAAGTGCGTGTATGACCTTTGATGCCTCGGTCAAGGGCATACAGATGGTTGTGGCCATGCTCATGGGTCGTTTTCGCGGCGGGAGTGTGGGAGCGGCCGAAGGGGAGAAGATTATTCTGGCTGCGGAAAGGGCCAGAAAGAGGCATCTACCTTTTTTCTTTTATGTCCACGGCACGGCCGGAATTCGCATCCAGGAAGGGACCAACGGGGTGATCCAGATGCCGCGCTGCACCATGGCTGTGCGTAGGTACCTGGAGACCGGGGGGCTGTATCTGGTCCTTTACGATACCAACTCCTACGCCGGGCCGGTGGCCAGTTTTCTGGGGTGCTCTCCGTATCAGTTCGCGGTCCGTTCTTCCAATATCGGGTTCGCCGGTCCGGGAGTGATCCAGGAGACCACTGGCATGGAGATCCCCCCGGATTATCACCGGGCTTACAGCGCTTTGTCCCGCGGGCACATCCAGGGGATCTGGGACCGCCGGGAAATACGCACCAATTTGTACCAGGCCTTGCTGACTATGGGTGGAAAGAACATATACTATCGTTAGCCGTGGTAATCCCGCCGGGTGGATTACCGCTAAAGAACGAGATGTTTTCATACAGGAGAATGCCTTGTTAGACGTCAAAGGACTTTTGGACGAGATACACAGGGAACCGTATATAGAGATAGTGGTTAAGGCCATGCATACCGGATATGTGGATTTTGTTGTCCGGGAGACCGGGGTTCGGGTCTTGGGGTGGCATGGGAAGTGGAAAAACACCCCGGGGACACTGCTGGCCAAACTGCGGCGGGAAAATCTGGAAAAGCCCGTATATGCCCCGGACAAGGGGGAGATTATCGAATTCTGTGCGGTCAAAAGCGGGGACTTTGTGCAGGCTGGAACCCCGCTACTCAAGATACGCCATTTCCTGACCCGCCAGGAAGTTTTGGATATTATACTCAAAAAGGCCCTGCATCTGTTCAACGCCCCGGAAAAGGGTAAATATTATTTTGTCCCTGCAGTGGACAGCAAGATCAAGGCCAAGGGGCATCAGTCGGTAAAGGTGCGCGACAACGATGAATTGTTTATTTTGTCCCGAATGAAGAGGGAGACCATAATCCCTTATCAGGGTCAGCCCGGCCTGATTTATACTGTGTACTTCACTCCGGACGAGGTGATTGATGCCGGTCAGCCCTTAATCGGGGTCTGCCCGGAGGAACAATTGGCTGAGATACAGGATGTGGTCAATCGGGTCCAGGCGGAATGGGAAGAAAGGGGGTAAGGTATGGGAAGGGTTTTGCAGATAAGGGTTATGGCCTACACCTACGACCAAAACGAGGTGCGGAAGAGATGGCCCGGCCTGAGTTGGCTGGCCTTCGGCAAGAAGGATGAGACCCGGGAACAGAAACAAGGTGTTTTGGAGCTTGTGCACGTCCTGGAGGACAAATATCGGTTTGCTGAGGACATAGATGAAGAAATCAAAAAGGAAATGTCCTCTCCAGTGGAAGAGCTCAAGTCCGGACTTCTTAAGCTGGATACCTTTCTGGCTGACCGTAGACCCAGGGAAGCGGACCAGGTGACCTACGCCCTGGAAGATACTTTGGACTCTCTGGAGGGGAGAATAAGTCCTCTTTTGTAGGCGTTTTTATTTTTTTGGGCGGCCGGATTTGGCGTCAACAGACGTCAAATGAGCGCAAAGTTTTTGGACAAACCTATTTAAGGAGGCAGTATGGCTGGAAGTTTGAACAGGGTCCTTTTGGTCGGCCGACTGGGGCACGATCCCAAACAGGCGTACACCAACAGCGGTATTCCGGTGTGCAATTTCAACATGGCCACGGACGAATCATATACGGATCGTAGCGGGACCCGTCAGGACAAAACCGAATGGCATCGTGTGGTGGTATTTAACAAAGCGGCTGAGTTCTGCGCTAATTATCTGAAAAAAGGCAGCTTGGTCCTGGTGGAAGGAAAGTTGCAGACCCGCAAATGGCAGGACCGGGACGGACAGGACCGCTATACCACCGAAGTGGTGGCCATGCGTGTTCAAGGATTGGATTCCCGGAGGCAGCAGGACGAAGGTTATGTCTCCGCCCCGCCTGACGAGGAGCGCAACAGATATCCCGAATCCGGACAGGACGAGGGGGGGGAGGACATGGGACCTGCGTTCCCTTCTGAGGCCAGCGGGATGGATGACTCCCCCTTTTAGGATCCAGAGGGGCCAGGATTTGGACTGGAGCCACCAAGCAAGGCGCTGAGAGGCAGAGTCCATTTCCCCCGAGCTGGTGGGCCATGAAATTTCGGCTCCCCCGCAAGGGCGAGAACCGTTTTGATTCCTCCGGTACGGAGCAGGTACAGATATTAATTTTCTGCGCGCTCCGTGCCCCGGGCGAGTTTTTCCGGCATTCAGATATTCAGAGTGCCCGGGTTATACCTCAAAGAGCATCTCCAGATCGTCCCGGGTGAGGTTCTTCCAGGCGTTTTGCCCGGGAATGATGGCCTCGGCGACGCCTTTTTTCTGCTCCTGGAGCTTGAGTATCTTTTCCTCCACAGTGTTTTCGCAGATCATTTTGTAGGAAAAGACCTTTTTGGTCTGCCCGATGCGGTGGGTCCTGTCTGTGGCCTGGTCCTCGACAGCCGGATTCCACCACGGATCGTAGTGGATGACGTAGTCGGCCGCGGTCAGGTTCAGCCCGGTTCCCCCGGCCTTAAGAGAGATAAGGAAGATCGGGGTCTGCGGATCATTGTTGAATTTGTCCACCTCCTCGAAGCGGTCCTTGCTCGCCCCGTCCAGATAGGAGAAGGGTATTTTGTGCATGTTCAGCCAGGACCTTATGATGTGCAGCATCTGCACGAATTGGGAGAAGACCAGGACCTTATGCCCGTCCTCGATAATGTTGGTGGTCAGATCTTTGAAGGCCTCGAATTTGCCCGAGGACAGATTCGTGCTCATTCCGGGCATCTCCAGTTTGAGCAGCCGCGGATGGCAGCAGATTTGACGCAGCTTGAGTAGGGCGTCCAGAATGGACATCTGGCTACCGGCGATCCCTTTTTCATCCACCCTCTGTAAGACCTGTTCCTTGAGTTTTTTGGCCAGCCCGGAGTAAAGCTCCATTTGATCGTCCATAAGGGCGCTGTAGTATACGTGCTCCATTTTGGGGGGCAGGTCCTTGGCCACCTTGGATTTGGTCCGGCGCATGATAAACGGCTTCACCCGATTGCGCAGGTATTCCAGACTTTCTTCATCCCCGTCCTTAATGGGTTTGACGAATCCCTTTTGGAAGGCGTGCTGGGAGCCAAGAAAGCCGGGCATAAGAAACTCAAAAAGGGACCAAAGTTCCAGGAGATTGTTTTCAATGGGCGTTCCGGACAGGCACAGCTTGAAATCCCCTTTCAGTCTGCGCACCGACCTGGCGGTGATTGTGTTTGGATTCTTTATGTTTTGGGCTTCGTCCAGGATTATGGTGTTGTAGTCGTGCTTGAGAAGCTCCTCCAGGTCGCGGCGCAGGAGGGCATAGGTGGTTATTACCAGGTTCGAATCCTTTATTTCTTTGAACATCTCCTCGCGCTTGGTCCCGTAAATGACCAGCCTTTTCATGTCCGGTACGAATTTGGCTGCTTCCCGTTCCCAGTTGGGCAGAACCGAAGTGGGGACGACTATCAAATTGGGCCCGGGCCGCTTGTGCTCCAGCATATACTGCAAAAAGGCCAGAGTTTGGATGGTTTTGCCCAGCCCCATTTCATCGGCCAGGATGCCTCCGAAGTGGTACTCACGCAGGAAATTTAGATAGCTGAGTCCCTGCAACTGGTAGGGACGCAATTCAGCATGCAGATTTTGGGGCGGGTCTATTTGCTTTATTTCCTCAAAGGAATGCAGCTTCTCCCGCAGTTCGTTCCAGAAAGAATCGGCCTGGACGTCCTCCACGTCTTCCAGGATATTGTCCAGGACCGGGACCTCGTGGTTCTGGAATTTGGTCTTGGGCGGCTTGTCCGGATCCAGACCCATGGCCTGCAGCTTGTGCCCCAGTTTCTTGAGCCAGCTCTCCGGGAGGCTGGTGTATGAACCGTCTTTGAGCTGGACATACCGTTTGCCCTCGGTCCAGGCCTTCCAGATCTTGTCGATCGGGACCTGGACATCATCGTATTCCACGTTGAGTTCCAGGTCGAACCACTTATCATCCTCATCGCTTTCCACCTTGGCCACCACAGTCGGAGGCGAGAGGCGGACTTTATACCGGCTTAAGTTCTGTTCGCCGAAGACGCGGTAGTCCTTTACCAGAATCGGATAGGAATCCAAGAGGAAAGTGATTGCCTCTTCCGGTTCCAGAAACCACAGGGCGTTGTTTCGGGCCTGGAATTCCATCTGGGTGAGCTTGTTTATCAGTTCCGCCTCTGCGTCCTGATCGCGGCGGATAAGATATGAGCTGCCCTCGAACTGATAGCTGCCGGTCTGTAGGTCCGGATCCGGTCCGTCCAGGGTTATCTCCCCGTGCTCGGTGTCATAGATGTTCTGGATCTGCAGGGTGAGCAGGCTGCCCTCTTCGTCCAGATACAGTTTGGGGTTATAGCTGGCCTGGACAAAGATGGGGGACATCCTTTCCAAAAATTCTTCTTGCCCGAAAAGATCCGAAGCATGGATTTTGGTCCAGACCCGGTCCAGGAACTCGGATATCTCGCTGTGCGGGATGATCGGGGGATCGCTGGCCAGGCTCTGAACCAGTTTGGGCTGCAGTCCGGTTTGTACCGGGTAGAATCTGTGTTTCCAGCAGACCCACAGCGGGAGCTGACCGTAGAAGTAGACCTCTTCCCCGGAAATGGAAAACGGCAGTTTTCCTTCCCGGCCGAGCATGATCTCAAAGCTCAGCCCGTCCTCTGAGAGCTTTGGCTTGAGCTGCAGGCGCATGGGTGTGGTCTCCACCCGGACCGGTTGCTCGGTCTCCTCCCAGAATAGGTAGTATTCGTTGCGAATGGTCCAGAAAAACCAGTTCATGAGCCCGTAAGGGATCTCGATGCGGTGGCCGTAGTAATCCAGGTATTGCCCTATCTGTTCGGCCAGCTCAGGCAGCTGCGGGGCCATCTCGCACCAATTGGGATTACGCATGATCTGTTCCAGGGTGATCGGATTCAGTACCGTGGATAGTCCGGATTTGTTTTGTCTGGCCCGATAAAGCTCTACCTGGAGACGTTCCGGTTCCGGAAAGAAGCGGTAAACCAGATAGTGTTGCCCCGGCTCCGGCTCCAGCTCGGTGGCAAAGAAGGGGCGAAAGTCCTGCCTCCAGTCGGTGCGGGGCTTGGGCCGTCCGTTTTGGTTTTTATCGTCAAAGGAACTCAAAAACTTGAGAACGGCCGCTCCCACGTGGCGACAGATACCGGAGAAGGATTCCGGGCAGTTGCAGTAGAAATTGGTGCTTTGGTTATTTAGGTTCAAACCAATTTCCGAGTTGTAGACCTGAAAATCATCGCCCTGGATATGGGCCTCTATATCCAGATACTGGTCGTGCTGCTTGAGGTTGAGCTTTTGAACTCCCTCGTTGGCCAGTATACTGTCCGCGCCCTCCCGGATGTATTCCGGGATGTTTTCCTGGACAAAATTTTCCAGAATTTCTTTTATTTTTATGTCTTCGTTGCTGAGCATTGAAAAAAGACCTCGTTGGAAACCAAAAAAGATTTTTCCCGCATTTCCCTGTCGGGTAATGCGAGAAATAACAGAACTATTTAATCAAAGTTTTATCTGTTTGCAAGCCCGGGGAAGAAAAAAGTCCTCAGGAAAGTGCAGGAGTTGAATATAATTAGAAAAATACGGCTTAAGCCACCTTCACAGTCGCCGGGATTTGGAGTATAAATGGCTACAGGTATAAGAGGCCCTGCGATTCGCCCCCCGCTCCAGGTCCGGTCCGGAATGTGGCCTTTGAGTCTGGTTCAAGCGGCACTGTGGGCCGGATTATGCGACCGCAAATGTCCCCGACCATGAATCGGGAAACCCAAAAACCATACTGACCACAATACATGATTTTCTACAAGAGATTTTTGATTTATCTTTTGCCCTTTTTTGTTTTTTTCTTTGCCTGCGATGATGAGCCGGTACAGGAAGGACGGTCCCGGGTTCGAAAAGAACAACATGCATCCGGGCCGGTACATGATCAAGATCCGGTCCGGGGCGGAGTGGCGGTTCTGGGGCTTAGTGGAGAGCCCAGCAATTTGATCCCTCCCCTGGCCTCGGACAGTGCATCGCATGAGGTGGCGGACCTTATTTTTGTGGCCCCTCTACGGTACAATAAGGACCTGGAGCTCGAGCCCTGGGCGGCAGAAAAGTATACGGTCAAAGACAACGGCACTAGGCTCAGGTTTAAGCTCCGGGAGGATATCAAGTGGTTCGATGGTGAGCCGCTCACCGCCAAAGATGTCCGCTTTACCTATGAGCTTATGACAGATCCAGACACCCCGACCGCGTATGCCGAGGATTATAAGAGGATAGAGGACTTCAGGCTCCTGGACGAGTATACTTTTGAGGTCATATATGAAGAGCCCTTTGCTCGTTCTCTGGTCACCTGGGCCCACGCTATTCTGCCCCGGCACCGGCTCCGCGACCAAGACCTGATGCAGACCGAATACAGCCGTAAACCCATGGGTGCGGGGCCGTTCCGGCTGAAGGAATGGGAGGCCGGGCGCAGACTTATTTTAGAGGCCAATCCGGATTATTTTCTGGGTCGTCCGAATTTGGATGGGGTGATCTATCGCATCATCCCGGATCCGGCAACTATGTTTATGGAGCTTAAGGCCCGCAATCTGGATATGATGACTCTCTCCCCCCAGCAGTATCTGTTTCAGACCTCAGGCGAGTTCTGGGAGGATAATTTTAATAAATACAAGTATTTGTCCTCTAGTTATACCTATATGGGCTATAACCTGGATCATCCCCTGTTCTCGGATCGTCGGGTGCGCAGGGCTCTGGCCCTGGCTATTGACAAGGAGGAGATAGTCAAGGGGGTGCTTCTGGGGCAGGGGGTAAGCACTATAGGCCCGTACAAGCCCGGGACCTGGGTATACAACGAGGATATCCAGGACTACGGATACGATCCGCAAAAGGCCAGTGAGCTTCTGGAGGAATGCGGATGGGAGGACAGGGATCAAGACGGGATCCTGGATAAAAACGGCCGGCCATTTTCCTTTACCCTGCTTACCAGTCAGGGCAATGATCTACGCATAAAAGCCGCGACTATTATCCAGTACCGTCTGCAGCAGATAGGCATAAAAATGGAGATAAGGACTGTGGAATGGGCCACGTTTATCAAGGAATTCGTGGACAAAAGACGTTTTGAGGCCCTGCTTTTGGGCTGGAACATCGTGCAGGACCCGGATCTTTTTGATGTCTGGCATTCATCCAAGATAGAGGGCCGGGGGTTGAATTTTGTCGGCTACAGCAATCCGGAGCTGGACTCTCTTTTGGTCCGGGGTCGCAAGACACTTAACCGTCGGGAGCGAAAAAAAATCTACGACCGGGTGCAAGAGATCCTGCATCGGGACCAGCCGTACTGCTTTTTATACGTGCCCAAGGCCCTGCCGGCGGTGGACTCCAGGTTCAAAGGGATCGAGCCGGCCCCGGCCGGGATTACCTATAATTTGTCCCGTTGGTGGGTGCCAAAGGCAAGACAGAAACATTTTCTGCAAAGGTAGGAGCAATGGACATCCAGCAGATCCGCCCTCAGTGGGCCAGGTTGTGCCTGAGAGTGGAGGGGTTTGTTCGCCGCGAACTGGGGCTGGACTTGCACGGCCGCAGAATACTTTTCGCCCTGTCTGGCGGGGCTGACTCCACGGCCTTGCTGTGTATATTCTGTCTCCTTCAGCGTAAAGCCGGGTTTTATATGCGTGCAGCCCATCTGCATCATATGCTGCGACCGGAGGCGGACCAGGAGGCCCGGTTTGTCTCCCGACTGTGCCGGGAAACCGGAGTAGACTGCAGCTTGGGAGAAAGCAGAGTGGATATATACGCCCGCCGGATGCAGATGGGACGGGAGCAGGCCGGACGGGTTATAAGGTATAGATTTTTGCACGGGCTCGCGGACAGGCAGGACTGCGACTATATCTTTGTTGGTCATCATTTGAACGATCTGGCCGAGGATATGCTGATGCGCCAAGTCCGCGGCGCCGGCTGGCCGGGATTGGCCGGGATGCCGGGGATAAACGGCAAGGTGGTCCGGCCTCTTTTGTTGACGCCCGGGGCCAGCTTGCGCGCCCTGCTTGAAGAGCTTGGGCAAGGGTGGATGGAGGACGCCTCGAATCAAGACCGTTCTTATATGCGCAATCGCGTCCGCCGGGATATATTACCCTTGTTTTTTAAGGAAAACCCGGGGTTTTTGGATCAGGTCGTATCTCTGTGGCGGCAGGGAAATATGGATCGGGACTTTTTTCAAAACCGGCTGGCCCGGTTGCCTCGGAGGGATGAGTCCGGGGAGGTCATCCTCAGGGGCGAGGACCTGAATTCTTTGCACCCCGCCCTGCGTTGCAGGGCGTACAAGATGGCTTTGGAAGAGCTTGGGCCGGGGCAGGTACTCTTTGAAAACATACTTGCCCTGGACCGGGCATGGGCCTTTGGCCGGGGGGGTAAATGCGTGCAGTTCCCAGGGGAGAAGACTGCCCGGGTAAAGGGCAGGAATATAATATTCAGCCCCGGGAAAAAGGAATAGGCAGGATCGTTATCCGGCGGTCCTTGCAGGATTTACAGCCGGCAAAAGAGGGTATAATTTATTTTTCCGGTGCAAATCGGGGCGGACTTGGTAAAGGGATTTGATAGTCGTGCTGTTGTGGGCCAAGTCGATGAGGGTTTTCAAAGTACGTCTTTGGCCGGTGCCTTAAGGCCGTTTTGAAATGGAATGAATAAAAACAGTTTTTTTGCGGAGTTTTTATGCTGGTTTGCGACCGGTGCGGCAAGGAATGGAAGGTGACCATAGACGGGGAGGAGAGGGTCTATTTCCATAATCAGGGCAAGATAGCCCTAGAGCACAAAACAGGATACCCTGCCTCCCGTCTGGCTGGATATTATGACCTGGAAGATGAGGACAAAGAAGGTTTTTTGTTTTCCCTGGGCCGGCGGATCGGTCTGCCCATGTGGCCTTTATTTGTAAAGCGCAGTTTTGAGCGGGAAATGGAGCTTGCCGCTTCCCTGGGTGTACTAGGTCCGGGTGGCGGGGCCAAAGACGGCTACTGGGAATTAATAGTCCCCGAATGTTGGGAAGAAGCGCTTGAAAAATATCCGGAGCTTCAGCCTGGCCCAGAGGAGCTCCGGGAACACGAAAGACGGCTGAAGGAGTTGGAGTCTCACGTGGAGCAGCACGGCATTTTTGCTGTTTGCGTTTATCTTTGTGATAACCGGGAAAAGGTGGTTCGGGACATGGACAGGGCCACGGATTTGATTCAGGTCTGCGCCGTATGTTCCCGGCCAGCGGAGCAGGTGGGCATATACCGGGAAAACGAAGATAGCGAACTGTTTATTCTGCATGGGATGTGTCCGGAATGCACCCCCGGGAACCGGGCGGACCCAGAGAAGGCGGGCCGGATGAAGGAAGCGGTCCGGGATCTTTTGGATTCCGGCCGGGTCCGGATGCTCAGGGAAGAGGGCGATGTAGGTGCAAAGGATCATTCTTAAGGCCTTTTTGTCGGCTCTTGGGAAATCTTTAGTGGCTTTTGCTATTTCCTCTGCCTGTTTTTTGGGTCCGGGGTAAGTGTGTTGCCGGCCTGAATTTGTAAAGACTACGGGGTACTTGTTATGAAGAAATTGTATATTGTCCTTATCGGGTTGGCTGTTATTCTGCTCGGAGTCGGGGTTGTGTGGAAATGGGTCTTGGCCCCGCAAAAAGCTGCTGAAAACGACCTGGAGGTCCGCGAACAGGTTGTTTCCCCGAAAAAGGATCAAAACTTTTCTTCTGATCTGCAGGAAAAAGATCAAACCGGTTCAGGATCCGCAAAAAACAAAACTGATTCGGAAAGCCCTGAGGCGGAAAGTACCCGGCAAAGAAAACAGGCCGATTCCGAATCCGGGAAATCGGGAGAAGTGTCTGAGCCAGAGGACGAGGTTATTACCCGCGGTTTTGTCCGTGATTTGGCCCGGCTTGTCTTTGATCACTATGTGCCGGGGACACAAAACGGCACGGATGCAGAGTTTACGCTCACTTTCCGCGAGGTGAACAGCAGATACGGGCTGAATATGTACGGCCTGCAAGCCGAGGGCTCTTCGGTTGTGGACATGCGCAACTTTCTCTTTAAGTATCTTTTCCGGAAGAAAGTGCTTCAATTTCTGGCTGATGAATACACTCCGATTTTTGTCCGGGAATTGGTTACTGTGGCTAGATCCACCCCTAAAACAGTGCCGGGTCCGAACGGTGAAAAGACCAAGGTCGTGCTCGAGGATTCCCAGATTTCAGATATGCTCGTCCGTCTGTCCACCCGGGTGAAAGAGGTAAGCAGGATCCTGGCCGGATGTGCTGAAAAGGAGAATATAGAGCTTTTGCACTCTTATATCCAAGCGGAGGAAGAGGTCCGCAACGCTTACCACAGTTACTGGCAAAAAGACAAAGAGGGCAACCAGACTCAAGAGCTGGGGGGGAAGATCAAGGAGGCCATTTCCGGGCGTGAGCAGGCCAGGAAGAAACTGCATCGGGCCCTGGGGAATTCCGAAGGCTCTGTACAGGCAGTATATATCGCCAAATGGGCCTTCAGGCGTTTGGACAGCGGGGTCTGCGGTCCGGATTGTTTGAAGACTCTGTCCACGCTTGGAAGTGAGGTCGCTTTGAAATTGGAAAGAAGCGCATCCGAGCTTTAGCCTTTTGTCTATCTTATCCGCCTTTGACCGAAAATTAGCTTGCATTTAACCGGTGTTTGCTTCTAAATGACCGATTGGATATTGTCTGATGTTTCAAAGGTCGCGGCAGTGATTCCTGCTGCCCGACCGGACAAACCGGATGCTAAAACACGTTGGGAGGACCTATGGGGACTGAAGAGTTTCCTGCTTGGGAAGACTTGAATCTGGGAGCGGCGATCACCACCTCGGGAAACGCTGCCGAGCTGAAGACCGGCGACTGGCGCTCCGAGATTCCGGTTTTAGACGAAGAAAAATGCGTTAAATGCGGGATCTGTGCCTTATACTGCCCGGAATTCTGCATAAGCGAGGACAGTGAGGGGTTTTTCCGGACCGATCCTTATTATTGCAAGGGGTGCGGAATTTGTGCCCATGAATGCCCCAAGGAGGCGATAAGCATGCACAGGGAGGAGGATTGATGTCCAAAAGGATTGGAACCGAGGTCTCATTGGCTGTAGCCGAGGCCGTGAAGATGGCCAAGGTGGATGTGGTATCCGCCTATCCTATAACCCCGCAGACGCATATCGTGGAGGAAATATCTGAATATGTGGCCAATGACGAACTTGATGCCGCCTTTATCCCGGTGGAGTCCGAACACTCGGCCATGAGTGCGGCAGTAGGTTCCTCTGCGACCGGGGCCAGGGTGTACACAGCTACCTCTGCTCAGGGTCTGGCCCTTATGCATGAGATCCTGTTTATTGCCTCCAGTCTGCGGACTCCCATGGTTATGACCATCGCTAACAGGGCTTTGTCCGGGCCGATATCCATCTGGAACGACCACAGTGATATAATGTCGGAAAAGGATGTGGGCTGGGTGCAACTGTTCGTGGAAAACGGTCAGGAGGCATTTGATTTAACTGTGGCCGCGTTCAGGATTGCCGAGGACAGCCGGGTCCTTTTGCCGGTGGGAGTGAACATGGATGGCTTTACCTTGAGTCATATGATTGAGGCCGTGCAGATCCCGGATCAAAAAACAGTGGATGAATTTTTGCCTGCATATGAGCCGCAGCAGCGTCTTGACCCGGCCCATCCGGTGACCATGGGCGCGGTCGGGGTCCCGGAGATATACATGGAGGCCAAGAAACAGTGTGAACAGGCCCTTATAAATTCCAAGGCAGTGGTCATCCAGACCCTGGACAAATGGGCGGATCTGACCGGACGCAGGTATCGTTTGGTGGAGGAAAACGGCAGTCAGGGGGCCGGGATTGCCTTTGTCAGCATGGGATCCCTCGGCGAGACCCTGATGACAGCCGTGGATGCACTCAATCAGGAGGGCAAAGCGGTCCGGCAGATCCGCCTCCGGCTTTGGAGGCCGTTTCCTGAGGAAGAGTTTTTGCAGGCGATAAAAGGCGTGAAAACCCTGGTAGTCCTGGATCGGGCCCTCAGCCCGGGCAGCAATAGTGGTCCGGTGGCCCAGGAGATAAAAAGTCTTTTGTACGGCAGAACCGAAGGCCCGGAGGTCCGCAATGTGATTGTCGGTGTTGGAGGCCGGGATGTCCCGGTTCGGGAGTTCAAAGCCATTTACGAAAAGGCCGCGGCCGGAGAACTGGATAAAGGGTATACAATTTGGGGGGTACGCAGCAATGCAGGATAACGCACAGGCCATAGACTATGAAAAGATAACTGCCAAGACCATCCCGCAGGAGTCAATGATTACCTCGGGCCATCGGGCCTGTCAGGGGTGCGGGGAAATACTGGCCATGGGCATGGTTACCAAGGCCGCCGGACCGAACACGATAGTGGCCAATGCCACCGGCTGTATGGAGATCGTGACCTCCCCTTTTCCCCAGACCGCTTGGAAGATTCCCTGGATCCACGTGGCCTTTGAGAATGCTGCCGCTGTTGCCTCCGGAATAGAGGCTGCTGTGCAGACCTTGTATAAAAAGGGCAGGCTGTTGACCAAAAAGCCGAACATCATCGCCTTTGCCGGAGACGGCGGCACGGCGGACATCGGTCTGCAGTCCCTGTCCGGGGCCCTGGAGCGGGGGCATAATTTGCTCTACGTCTGTTTGGACAATGAGGCCTATATGAACACCGGAATCCAGAGGTCCAGCTCTACCCCATACGGGGCCATGACCACCACCTCTCCTCCGGGCAAGTCCAGCAAGGGCCAGAGGACCTGGAAGAAAAACGTGGCCATGATAGCCGCTGCACACGAGATCCCGTATGTGGCCACGGCCAGTCCGGCCTATTATCTGGATCTTATGAACAAGGTGCGCAAGGGCCTGGCAGTGGACGGGCCCGCCTATATGCAGATATTCTCCCCCTGCCCCACGGGCTGGAGAAGCAAACCCAACGAGAGTATCACCTTGGCCAAGCTCGCGGTCCAGACCGGGGTCTTTCCTCTATATGAAGTGGTAGACGGCGAGTTCAACATCACCAAGAAGATAAAGGAATTAAAGCCGGTCAAGGAGTACTTCCAAAAACAGCGCCGCTTTCGGCATTTAACTGACGAGGACGTGGATTTTATCCAGTCCAGGCTGCACAAGGAATATGAACGTTTGAAAAGACTGGCCGGAGAAAAATAGATCCGACATAAAAAAACGGCTTCCCGTTGATTGGGAAACCGCACAAGCGGGCCTTGGGGCCCGCTTTTTTTTGATCTTCCGGCTTATACGCAAAGCCGGGCTTAGGCCAAAAGCTGCAGAGAGCGCCGAAGTTGAGGGATGATTTTTTCCAGGGGACGGCCAAAATAAAAATCCGTTACCTCAAGCCCGCCTGCGGTCCTTAAAGCGAATTGTTCCCGGAATCTTTTGTCAAAAGCGATCAGGTCATGCAGCGCCTGTCTGTCGCCGGGTGTTTTGTCCGTGGCCCGTTTGACAAGGTCTATTGCCTTTCCCAGTGGGCACTGGCTGCGGTGAAAGTCCACCAGCTCTCTCATCCCGGAATCCTCGGTCAGGATATCCTTAAGGGACAAAAGGTTTTTTCCGTATTCTGCCTCGATCTCTTTTGTGTCCCAGCACTTGAGCAGCCTGCACTCCCTGGGGCGGCGGGAGTAGATGCGGCACAGATTCGTCTCCGGGTCCAAGAATGTGCAGGTCCAGTTGCTCTCTGATTTGCCCCGCAGCTTGAACATTTCCACAGATAAGAATTTTATTTTTCCGGTGATATTGTCATTGACCGGCTCGCCCGGACGGAGCAAGACGATATTGCTGCGTTTGATGTACCCGCTTTGGATAAGGGGCAGGTCTAACTTGTGCAGGACCGGCCCGCCTTTCCTGCAGCAGGTCCCACAGCACCGGCAAGAGGTTTGTGCCCCGGACATAATAATCGGTTCAGTTGGTGGAGATTGAAAGTTCTTTCAGGCGGGGATCAGGATAAAAAGGGGTCGCAGGGTCTCGGTCCGCACAGGGCGGGTTCCGCTTCATGTCTTTTACCACCTGTAGGTTGGCAAAGCCCATGGGATCTAGGTCCAGACAGGCGGCGTGATCAGGGTTCTGCAGGAAATTGGCCACCGTGCTCTGGCTCAATCCGACCATGTGCCGCAGATAGCCGGATTCTCCCCAGGGCAGAGCCCGGTCCAGGATACGCAGGGATATTTCCCAGCTGTGAAGCCGGGAGAAGTTGATTCCCTGCCTGTAGAGCTGCTTTTTGAGCGCAAACCTGAGCTTTGGTTTGCGCAGGGCCAAGCGCAGTATACGGTCCGCCTGGGAGTTCTTCTTCCCCATTATGTCTCGGGCCTGGGAACTGGTCCCGGCGATAATCCGGTCCGCCTGCATTTCAACATAGAGATGGCTCATTTTCCCACTGCCCGGAAACACGCGCAACGTGTCCGGGACAAAGTAATTGTGTGCAATGGTATCCGCGGCCAGGTGGCTCAAGTATCCGAAGGCATAGGCCTTTATTTCCGGGTCCCGGCTGCTGTCCAAAAGACCGAAGCCGGTGCCCCAATTGTGGCAGTGTCTGGAGTGCAGTTTCTTGCCTTTTCCCATATAAATGTCCGCGCTCAGGCAACCGTATTTGAAGGAAGTCGGATAGGCGGAGATTATCCCGGCCACAGCCGGGGCTATAAGGTGTAGGTTGGACAGGATGTAGTTGGCGGTGTGCAGATGGACTCCTGGCCCCCAGGCCAAAGCGCTTTTAACGTCCAGGCAAAGAAAAAATATGCTGCCCAAAACTGCCAGCAGAGTTTTATATAACATTTTTTTTTAGGCTCCTGTTATCTGGCGCGCCCGGGAGGATTCGAACCCCCGGCCAAGAGCTTAGAAGGCTCCTGCTCTGTCCTACTGAGCTACGGGCGCTTTTGGTGTTCTCTTATATTGTTTGCCTTCCCCGGTCAAGACCGGGAAGACGCCGTTTCTATTGCCATTTAAAGGAATTATGTATAGTCACTTGCTTGCCAGCGTCTTCAAGGGATAAGTAAGTACCTGTTTGGTTGTCCGCAGGGGGACCCGTTCGTTGGCGTAGTCCATGGATCTTAGAGTCTGTTTAGCTGGGCGCTTATTTTATGGTCCCCAAGGGGAAATGAGTCTAATCCCTTGCCTGCAGGTAAGTAGTTTTGGGTCTTGAACTTTTGCGCCCCGTAACTTGGGGTTTTCAACCGGCCTGAGCTACAAGGAATTTTTCAACACTCAGTAAGGGCCGTGGCCCTTATTTTTGCTGGGAAGAACCGAAAACAAAATGGAGATCATTAATGGATGTCTGTATAGTTGGCTCCGGTTATGTAGGATTGGTCACTGCCGCCTGTTTTGCGGAAATGGGTAATAATGTCTGCTGCGTTGATGTCAATCCGGAAGTGGTAAACAAGCTCAAAAGCGGCGAAGTGCATATCTATGAACCTGGGTTGAAGGAGTTGGTGGTCCGCAACAGCGCCCAGGGCAGACTCAATTTTACCACGGACTTGAGCAAGGGGCTGAAAAACGGACTGTTTGTCTTTATCTGCGTGGGCACTCCTTCCCTGGAGGACGGGAGCGCTGATCTGTCCTATGTCCACCAGGTGGCCCGGGAAGTGGGCCGGACCATGGGGGAGTACAAGATATTGGTGGACAAATCGACTGTGCCTGTGGGCACTGCGGACCAGGTCCGGGAGATAGTGGCGGCCGAGCTGGACAAGAGGGGGGTTAGCCAGGAATTCGACGTGGTTTCCAACCCGGAGTTTTTAAAAGAGGGCGATGCAGTGACCGACTTCATGAAGCCGGACCGGGTGGTGGTGGGCACGGACAATGTCCGGACCGCGGAGCTTCTCCGTACCCTTTATGCCCCGTTCGCCCGCAGCAGGGACAAGCTCATGATCATGTCCGTGCGCAGCGCAGAAATGACCAAATATGCGGCCAATTGTATGCTGGCCACCAAGATCTCCTTTATCAACGAGATTGCTAATCTTTGCGAAAGCGTGGGCGCGGATGTCCGCGATGTCCGCCAGGGTGTTGGTGCGGACCACAGAATTGGGTATCATTTCATTTATCCGGGTATCGGCTACGGAGGGTCTTGTTTCCCCAAAGATGTCAAGGCCTTGATCGGAACGGCCAGGGAATACGGTCATCCTGCGGAGCTTTTGGAGTCAGTGGACCGGGTGAATGAGGCCCAGAAAAAAGTCCTGGCAAACAAGATCGTGGATTATTTTCAGAACCAGGGAGGTGTGCGGGGCAAGATCTTGGCTGTTTGGGGCCTGGCCTTCAAGGCGAATACCGATGACCTGCGGGAATCCCCATCGGTTAAGATAATCCAGGAGTTGATTTCCCGGGGCATGCATATCCGGGCCTTTGATCCTGTTGCCGGGTCCAAGGCCAGGGAACGCTTTGCCGGATGTGAAGGAGTAAGCATCGTAAAGGAGCAATACGAGGCCTTGGATGGGGCGGACGCCTTGGCTGTGCTTACGGAATGGAACCAGTTCCGCAACCCGGATTTTGATTGGATCAAAAAGAGACTTCAGGCCCCGATTGTTTTCGACGGCCGCAATCTTTATCCGCCGGAGGAGATGGCGGTAAAGGGTTTTGCCTATTTCTGCATCGGCAGACGACCCGTATATTAGTCCGGCCGGAGTATTTCCGGGGCGTAAGGCAGAGGCGTGGCTTCTTGTCTCAGCGAAGTCCCTTTGGGGTTGATTTTTTTCTTTTCAACACCGATCATTTTAGTTATCAGATAGATAATTAGCGCGGGAGGCAATTTAAAAATCGGGGGCGGAGTTGCTGGAGGATGCTGGTCTGGGCATTGAAGGTACTAAGGAAGGAAGTTTGTCAGTGGTATCCGGAAACAAAAAAGGTTGCGAGACTTCGCAACCTTTTGATTTCCTGGTCGGGATGGCAGGATTCGAACCTGCGATTTCAGCGTCCCGAACGCTGCGCTCTAGCCAGACTGAGCCACATCCCGTCGGATTGACGGCAAATATTTATACTATCTCGCCTCCAAGGGCAAGGGGTTTTTCGGGCAGACTATGATTTTGCCCTTTTGTTTGGAAATACCCAAAATTCTGCTTAGAAATGCCCCTTGTTGCCGGGAGTTTACAAGGCTACTGATTTTTCTCGGTATAGCGAAAGGGCGAGTTTGAAAGAAATCCGTAGGCCCATAAAGGGCTTAAAATCAGTCAGGGAATTCCCTAAGGAAGAGTCGGATGCAATTTTCGGATAGAGACAAGATTGAAGGCGAAATAGGGGAAAAGGGAACGTCCGGGCAAGAAACGCCCGCCTCGATATTGGTGGTGGACGACGAGGAGAGCCTGCGGGAGATCTGCCAGGACGCCCTGGAAGACGAGGGATACCATGTGTCCCTGGCCGAAGACGGACAGGCTGCCCTGGAATACCTGGCCCATAATCCGGAGATCGATCTGATTGTCTCTGATTTGCGTATGCCCCAGATGAACGGGATAGATCTCTTAAAGCGGGTCAAGGAACAGGAATTGGATGTGGATTTTCTGGTCATGACCGGATTTGGGACCATAGAGACCGCAGTGGAATGCATGAAGCTGGGCGCCTCTGACTACCTGCCTAAGCCGTTCAATATAAGCCATCTTTTGGTTAAAGTGAACAAGGTCTTAAGCAGCAGAAAGTCCAGGATGGAGCACAAAAGGCTGGGTAATATCGTGCGTATGCTGAATCTGAGCAATGCGCTCAACGCCCAGCTGGACCCCAAGTCTATCTCCTACGAATTCATAAGCCATATCCAGAAGAATTTTAAGCCGGACAGTTCTTGTTTGTTTCTGAACGACGACAATAAGGAAGCGGCCAGCTCCATTATCCGGGGGGTGGTGTTCAGGACCAAGCAGGAAATATTTTCTTTGGTTCGCAGGCTGTGTGTAGAGTCCATGCGTAGCCAGCAGTCCAAACTGGTCGATCAGTACAACTTTCCGGAAAATGATTTGGTAAAGAAAGAGGATTTTCCGTATTCCCTGCTTATAGTCCCTTTGGTCGCCCAAGGTCGGTCCATAGGTGCGGTCGGGCTGATTCGAGAGAAAAAGAACAGCCTTTTTGTCTATTCCGACGTCCAGCTGTTGTCGGTTTTTGCCTCCCATGTGGCCACTTCCATGCAGAACGCGAATATGTATGTCCGGATGCAGGATCTGAACTTGGATATTATTCGTTCCTATGCCACTGCCGTGGAAGTAAAGGACGTGTATACTAAGGGGCACTCGGAGCGGGTGGCCACCTATGGACTGAAGCTGGGGATGGAGGTCGGGTTGACCAGCAAGGAGCTGGAAAAAATCTATGTGGCCGGAGTATTGCACGATATTGGGAAGATCGGGGTCCCGGATCATATCCTGAACAAACCGGGCCGGCTGACGGACGAGGAATTCGAAGTCATGAAGAAGCATCCGGCCATTGGCCGGGATATCCTTTCTCAGGTTTGGAGTCTTAAGGACATCTTGCCCATTGTCTACCATCACCATGAACGTATCGACGGTAGGGGATATCCGGAAGGATTTACAGGTGAACAGATCCCTTTTCTGGCCCGGGTCATAAGCGTGGTGGACGCCTTTGAGGCCATGACTTCGGACAGGGCCTACAGGCAGGCCCTGCCCATGGACAAGGTCAAGCTGATCATGGAGGAGGGCGCCGGGACCCAATGGGAAGAGGATTTGCTTTATAAGTGGCTGGGTTTTATTGAGAGCAATGATTTGACCACTATTAACGAGAGCAATTTTTCCGGCATAAGAGAGCTTTTCGGCCGGGGTTGATTTTTGCCGTCTATTTCAGGAGCAGAGAATGATTCGGGTTGTTGTTATTGATGATTCCGCATTCATGCGCAAAGCCATCGGGACCATGCTGGATAAGGATCCTGAGATTCAGGTGGTGGCGTATGCCCGGGACGGGGAGGAGGGGCTGGAGAAGATTCGGGCCCATGATCCGCATGTGGTGACCCTGGATATTGAAATGCCCCGCATGGATGGGCTCACCGCGCTCAAGCATATAATGATGGAGATGCCCCGCCCCGTGCTGATGGTTAGCTCCCTGACCACTGAGGGCGCCGAGGCCACGCTAAAGGCCATGGAAAACGGTGCGGTGGACTTCATCCCCAAGCAGCTTTCCAAAGTTAGCCTGGATATAGTCAAGATAGAAGAGGACCTTTTAAAAAAGGTCAAGGCTATAGCCAGGCGCAGGGTGCGCCCCAGGGCGGCCCGGCCGGCCAGGGCGCGCGATAAGAGCGCGGAGCCGGTCCGACGCCGGGTGATTGAGTCCAGCAAAAGAGGCAAGCAGATCAGGGACGTGGTGGCCTTCGGGGTTTCTACAGGAGGTCCGCCGGTGGTCCAGCGTATATTGTCCGAGCTGCCCCCGGATTTCCCCGCCGGAATACTCATCGCCCAGCACATGCCCAAGGCCTTTACCGGGCCGTTTGCCAAACGCCTGGGGGAGAGCTGTCGGCTCAAAGTTAAGGAGGCCGAGGTCGGGGATGTGTTCCGGCCCGGTTGTGTTTATATCTCTCCGGGGGGAATGCATTTGACCATTGAGCAGAAAGTGAGCAGGATTGATGTGGCTGTGGGTGAGAAGCCAGAGGACGCTTTGTACCGACCTTCGGTTAACGTGCTTATGTCTTCAGTGGCCAAGGCGGTCGGCAGCAGGGGCCTGGGGGTTATTTTGACCGGGATGGGCAGCGACGGGCTTTTGGGGATACGCGATCTCAAGGCCTGCGGAGGAAAGGCCTTGGCCCAGAGCGAGGAGTCCTGCGTGGTCTATGGTATGCCCATGGCCATAGTGGACGAAGGTCTGGCGGATAAAGTGGTTCCCTTGGAGGAACTGGCCGGAGAGATTGCCTCTTTTTTGTATAATTAGTCCCCATGCGGCAGAGATCAGACTCGATGCGGGGCGAGACGCGGAGCTAGGACAGATGCAGAAATTTGCCTCGAACGAGATAATCAAACGGCTGCAGAGCAGTGATCCGGATGAACAGCGGGAAGCTGCGTTCGCGGCCCGGGACACTGGTGACGAGCGCACGGTTCCTTTGCTTGTGAACCTCTTGCAGAGCGACAATATCGGGGTCCAGGAAGCAGCGGACATGGCTTTGCGTAAGATCGGGGGCAAAAACAGCGTAAATGCTTTGATTCCGCTGCTTGGCGAGCAGTCGGCTGCTGTGCGCAATCTGGCCATGGATATACTTCGGCATATCGGATATCAGGACATGGGGGCCATTATCGGTCTCTTGAATGATCCGGACGGGGATATTCGTATATTTGCCGCGGACATTTTGGGTTTTAGTGATTCATACATGGCCATTGGACCACTGTCCGACTCCCTGTTGAATGATCCGGACGTGAATGTCCGCTATCAGGCGGCAGTGAGCTTGGGGGATCTTAGGCGTAAGGAAGCGGTGGAATACTTGAATCAGGCCTTGGGTGACGAGGAATGGGTGCAGTTTGCGGTTATAGAGGCACTGTTGAAGATTAGGGACGAATCCTCGATAAACGCCCTGGTCTCGGCCATGGATTCTTCCACCGAACTGGTAAATTCCATGATCGTGGACGCTTTGGGGGAGATGGGTAATATAAAGGCCGTGCCCATGCTTTTGAACAAGCTGGACAGCGATCTAGACACGGCCATGCGCAACAAGATCCTCAAGGCTGTGGTCAATATACTGGGCGGTAAGGCCCTGAGTTATTTATCAGAATCAGAAAAAGAAAAATTCAAGGAATATCTCCTGGTGGCATTGGAGGATGACGACGAGGAGATCCAGGACGCGGCTGTACTGGGCATAAGCAGTGTGGGCAGTGAAAGGGGTAGCAGGATGATCCTTAAACTGGCCGCTTCTTTGGATCCGGATATTTATGAGGAACGCCGGGCCATGATGATCCGGGCCCTGTCCCGTATGGGGATGACCGAGGCCCTTAAAGAGGCTATCTTTAGCAATGATGAATCCCTGAGCACCGTGGGTGTGGCTGTGGCGGATGAACTCGGGACTGAGAAGGCGGCTGGCTATTTGATGCAGGCTTTTTGGGACAAAGGCCGGGATCTGCAGAGGGAGATAAGCTCGGTTTTGAACAGAACGTATGCCGGAGCAGGAGACTTTTTTTTGCAAGTGCTCCGCCGCCATGATGACGGCGATGTTTTGAAAAACGCCCTGCGCTATCTGGGTGTGCATTGCCGTGACGAAGAAACCGCACGGATAATAATGGGTTTTTTGGACCATCCCTGGGATGATGTTAAGGAAACCGCTTTGGATGCGGTCCTGAATATTGGCGGAGATAAGGTCATGCGCCTTTTTCAGGAGATGGCGGAGTCGGAAGACGACAAGTCCCGGCTTATGGCCGTGTACGCTGCCGGAAAGCTGGGGGCGCGGGAGAATATGGAGATACTGCAAAAGGCTTTGCATGACCGGGTATCTAATGTGCGGCAGCTGGCGATGGAGGGAATAGCCTCCCAATGTTATGAAGACGACCAGTCCCTGCAGATACTGGTCCCTTTGTTCGAGGACGAGAGTCGGGATGTGCGCCTGACTCTGGTGGAGCTATTGGGCGAGTGCAAGCGTCCGGAATCTGTTCCCTATCTGATTCGGGCCATAGAGGACGAAAACGAATGGGTCCGTTTGCGTGCGATAGAAGCCCTGGGTGAGAGAAAGGAAAGGGAAGCTGTGCCCCGCATTATCCAACTCTTGGACGACGAATCGACCATGGTCCGGCTAAAGGCCATAGAGACATTGGGTGATTTGGGCGGAGAAGAGGCTTTCCGGGCACTTTTGGGTCAACTCGAAGGGGGGGACGAGGAGATCCTGGAGATGGCGGAAAGGGCTTTGGACAAGATTCAAGGCGATATGGCGGACTGAATCGATGACCCTTTTTTCCAAGACGATTACCTTAAGGCAGGATCTGAAGATCACGGACGAAGAATTCCTTTTGTTGCGTGATTTTATATATGCTCAAAGCGGTATCCATATCCGGGAAAACCGCAAATATCTTTTGGAAAATAGGCTGGCCAACCGCTTAAAAGAGCTTAATCTTAAGAATTTTGGCGAATATTATTATTATTTGAAATATGACCCAGGCCGCAGACAGGAGTTGTCCAAGCTGTTCGAGGTCATAACCACCAATGAGACGAGCTTTTTTCGCAATCCTCCGCAGCTGGCCATATTTCAGGATAAGATCCTCCCGGAGATCCTGGAAAGACAGCGCCGGCAAAAAGACAGGAAATTGCATATCTGGTCCGCCGGATGTTCGACCGGAGAAGAGCCCTATACCCTGGCCATTATACTTTTTGAGGTCCTGGGCTGGGAAATAACCCAGTGGGATGTAAAGATCACTGCAAACGACCTCTCCCCGGCGGTAATAAAAAGCGCAGAACGGGGGATTTACACCAAGTATGCCCTGCGAACAACGCCCGAGGAGATCAAGAAGCGTTATTTCCAGGAGGAGGGGCCAGGCAAGTACAAATTAGATCCTAAGGTGAAGGGGCTGGTTGAGTTTGGTCAGTTGAACTTGAGTGACCGTTTTCAGGTCAAAGGGGTGCAACGCTCCCATGTCATATTCTGCCGCAATGTCATTATTTATTTTGACGATGAGATGAAAAAGAATGTAATCAATTCCTTTTATGACAATCTGTTGCCCGGAGGCTACTTGTTTATCGGCCACTCCGAGTCCCTGCACAATATTTCCAGGGCCTTTACCCCGGCGCATCACCCGGGCGCTATTGTGTACAAAAAGAGCGAATAGGTGATGGCAATGGAGCGTCGTGAATATGTCCGTTTGCCCAAAACCTATCGGGTCAGTCTGAAGAAGCTGGCATTTCCGCTTTCCAGGCAAAAGGAACTTAGTTTGGAATGCGTGGACATAAGCTGCGGGGGGATGCGCATCCAGTCCCCGGTCAGGCTGGAAACCGGCCAGTTGCTGCAATTGGAGGTGGGCATACCCAGATTGAACAAATTCCATCCCGGATACTTTAAGGTATTTGAGAGTGATTTGTCTCAAAGTCTGCAGGCAGTGGCCGAGGTGGCCTGGGTCCGGGAAGTGGTCTCCGGAGTGCGCTTTGAGGCGGGCATAAGGTTCGTGAACGTGGATGGGGACGATTGGAAGGCCTTGTATCGGCTGATTGCCGACAATATGTAAGCCGGCTTGCGGGGATTTGTATTGAAATGTAAGGTCCTGGCCATAGCCAACCAAAAGGGCGGGGTGGGCAAGACAACCACTGCGCTCAGTCTGGGCGAGTCTTTTGCCGCGCAGGGGAAAAAGGTATTGGTCATGGACCTTGATCCGCACGCATGCGCATCGATCCATATGGCCTTTTATCCGGAGAATATGCCGGCCACGGTTCGGGATATTTTTGCCCAAAAAGGTGATATCGTCTCGGAGGAGGTGGTGATCGTCCCGGATAAAAAAAGGAGTTTTTATTTTGTCCCCAGTCATGTCCGGTTATCAGATGTGGAGAGCGATCTGCGGGATATTTCCGGAAAGGGGCTTATACTCCGCAATTGGATCCAAAAACAGGCCGGTGGATTTGATGCGGTGATAATAGACTGTCCTCCGCATATGGGGGTCGTGCTGATAAATGCCCTGGTTGCCTCAGATATGGTGATTATCCCTATTCAAACTGATTTTTTGGCCTTGCACGGTCTGAAGCTGATTTTTGAGACCATGCGCACTCTGAACCGGGCCTTGAGCTCTCCTATAGAATTTCGGGCCCTGGCTACAATGCATGACCGTCGGGCCGGGGCCTGCCGCCGGGTGCTAAATCTGCTGCGCAAGAAATTGGGCGCCAGGCTATTTGAGACTGTTATACACGTGGACACCAAATTCAGAGAGGCCAGCGCCATGGGAATGGTTATAAGCAGATATGCACCGGACAGCCGGGGCGCCAGGGAATACGACCTGCTGGCCAGGGAGGTGCTCGCGTTATGAAGACACCGGAGCAGTATTTCGAGGACCATGTTTTTGCAGCGACCGGAGGCGAAGACAGTCCGGGCTTGAGTCCGGAGGAAAAGAGTTTTTTGGATCGGTATCTGGGCGGGGATAGCCAGAGCGTCCTCAAGGATATATCCGTGATTGACGAGCGGGGCGCTAAGTCCTCGGATCTCTCCCGCCCCGAGGAGATTGAGGGGGCCAGAGCGGCGTCTGTGGACGAGCGGATGGATGATACCGACGCCCATGAAGAGACCGCAAGTTCGGAAGCAGGGCAAGACACGGCCTATCGCGGGAGCGAGAAGGTGCAGATGATAAGCTTCCGGCTGGGGAAACAGGAGTTTGCCCTGCCCGTATCCCGGGTCAAGGAGGTCCTTAGATACCAGGAGCCGACCAAATTGCCCGGGTCCCCGGAGTACATAGAGGGCATAGTCAATCTCAGGGGCAGGGTAACGCCCATGGTCAGGCTGGCCGGTTTGGTGGACAGCGGCCGGGAAGCGGGGAAGTCCAGATTCATTATTGTCTGCAGACATAAGGGACTGCAGATCGGGTTGATAATAGATTCTATTGCCACCATGAACCATATCCAGCAGCAGGACATTGAATGGGGAGTGGAATCCAGTCTGGGCGCGAATTGCGACCTGGTGGAAGGGGTGATCAAAGGAGAGAAGGGGTTGATTGCGGTTCTGTCCGTGGACAGACTGGCGGACATTCTTGTTCACAGCTAGGGTGGTGGAGGAAAGTGTCCGGGATTTTGTTCCGCAGTCAACTGTGGTCTGTTTAAGGAGGATTAATGGCCCCGCATGTATTAATCATTGATGACTCAAAGACAGTACGCAATTTAGTGGCCTTTATCATGAAAAAGGAGGGCTTCCGTGTCACCACGGCAGAGGATGGACTGGACGGTCTGGAAAAATTGTATTCCACCCCGGATGTGGATCTTATCATCTGCGACGTGAATATGCCCCGCATGGATGGATTTACGTACATAAAAACCGTCCGGGACCAAGAGGTGTACAGGGACCTGCCGATCATTGTCCTTTCCACCGAGGGACAGGAGCAGGATATCCAGCAGGGACTTACACTGGGGGCCAATTTGTATCTGGTTAAACCGGCCCAGCCGGAGAAGATGGTCAGAAATGTAAAGATGCTTTTGGGAGTCGATCCTGAGTCCGGAGGCGGGGATTGAATCTCTTGCAATTGTCCAGGGCCCGGATTTTTGTGCTTATCTGTTTCTTTCTGCCGACCGGGTCTCAATCCGGGCTGTGTGATAAATGATCTGCCAAACGGGTTAAAAACAGTATGTTAGGGGCCGAAAATGAGTCAGGACTCCTTTGATCCGGAAGTATTTGCCGATTTTGTGATCGAGGCCAGAGAGCATCTGGAGACCATTGAGCCCAATCTTCTGGAGCTGGAGAAACAACCGGACAGATTGGAGCTTTTGGACCATATCTTTCGTCCTATGCATTCCCTGAAGGGAGCTTCCGGATTTCTGGGTCTAAACGAGATAAATGCGCTGGCCCATAAAGGGGAGAATGTCCTGGATGAGCTACGCAAGGGCAATTTAAAGGTCACCTCTGAGATAATGGATATTATCCTGGAGGCCACTGACGCCTTGCGGAGCATGATTGACACCCTGGAGTCCGAGGGCAGAGAGGGTGATTTGGATGTCCGTCCTTTGGTGGACAAGATGAAATCCATTCTGGCTGGTGAGGCTCCGGAATCGGCCGGATCTTCGGAAGATCCCGGAGAGAGCGGGATACAATCCGCTGACACCGGCACCGAAGCCGCTGCACCCGAGAACGCTCCGTATAAGCTCACCTTGGTCAGCCCGGATCACCTGGTTGATTTCATGGAAGAAGCCCGGGAGGTTATTGCTGACCTGAACAGTCGGCTTCTGGAGCTGGAAAAGGATCCGTCCGGCCGCCAGGATCTGATAAACGATATCTTTCGCAATTTCCACAATCTCAAGGGCAACAGCGGCATAATTGGTTTTATGGAGCTGAACAGCCTGACCCATGCCGCGGAGACCATTTTGAACAAGGTCCGCAACCAGGAGCTTGAGGCCGGACAGGAGCTTGTCGATGCCCTGCTCCAGACCGCAGATTCCCTGGAGGAAATGCTCGAATGGGTGGATATGGAGAGCTGCCTGGTTAGCCCGGGCGATGTCTCTGGTTTGTTGGCCAGGTTGAAGAAGCTGGAGGGAGGAGGACCTGAAACCTCTATACAGCCAGCCGCAGAGCAAGAGCCCAAGCCAGACTCCGGGACATTAGAGCAGGAGGAGGATGTCTCTTCTGTACCAGAGGTGGATCCCGAGGATCTGAAGATTTTCAAGCAGACTGTTGCCCAACAGTTTGACAATATTGACTACGCCTTGAAGCAATTGGCCGGGGATGCCGGGCAGTCGGAAATAATCGACGGGTTGTACCGGGCTATGGTCACCTTGCAAAACTCCGCGGCGTATATGGGCCTTGAGGAGATCAAGACCTATGCGCAGCGGACCGCCAATCTCGTAGACCAGAGCCGGAATGCGGATATGGACTTTTCCCTGGTTCTGGATCTGCTCCGCCAGGAGGCGGAGATATTGCATGAGATGGTGGACAAGGCCATTGGAGCTATGTCCGGAGAGGGATCTGCCCAGACAGACCAAGCGGCTGGAACAGGGGAGGAGGAAGAATACCTCGGTTCGGAGGCGGAAAAGCCGGCCCCGGCTAAAGACCAAAAAACTCCTGGGCCTGAAGCACATGAGGAGAGAGGCAAAAAACCCCAGAAGGAAAGAAGTTCTGCCGCGGAGAAGAAACCGGCCGAGCCTGATAAAGGGGATAAATCCGGCAAGGACGATGACAAGGCCAAGTCCAATATAGCCTCCACCATACGTGTGGATCACGCCAAGCTCGACCACCTCATGAATCTGATCGGGGAGCTGATCATAAACCGCAATCGCTTCTCCATGCTTACCAGAAATCTGGAGGAGGGCGAGGAACCGGAAGTAGTGGCCCAGCAGCTCACGGAGACAACTTATTCCATGGCCAGGATCTCCGACGATCTGCAGGCGACCATTATGAATGTGCGCATGGTCCCGGTTCAGATGGTGTTTTCCAAGTTTCCCCGTCTTATTCGGGACCTAAGTCGCAAGAGTGGGAAAAATGTGGAATTGGTAATGGAGGGTGAGGATACCGAACTGGATAAGAGTGTGGTCGAATTGATTGGTGATCCCCTGGTCCATCTTCTGCGTAACGCAGTGGATCACGGGTTGGAAGACCCGGAAACCAGGAAAAAGGCCGGGAAGCCGGAAACCGGCCGGGTCCGGCTCCGGGCCTCACATAAGGGCAATTCCGTGGTTATCGAGGTCGAGGACGACGGGGGCGGTATCGATCCGGAAAAGATGCGTTTTAAGGGTGTGGAAAAAGGGATTGTTTCTCAGGAGGAAGCCAGCAATCTGGACGATCAGGAGGCAGTAGATCTTATTTTTGCTCCGGGATTCTCCACGGCCCAGGAAGTGACAGATATCTCCGGACGGGGAGTGGGTATGGATGTGGTCCGCAACAATATCAAGAGCCTCAAGGGCAGCATAAATGTGGAGTCAGTGTTGGGCCGGGGATCCAGATTCACGGTCAGCCTCCCCCTGACCCTGGCTATTATTGATGCGCTTATGGTTAAAACAGCCAATGAGACCTTTGCCATCCCTCTGGATGCAGTTTCTCAGACTACAAAGATAGACGCGGCCGAGCTGAGCGAAGTCAATAAACGCAAGGCAATCTCTCTGCGGGGCGAAGTCCTGGGTATTGTCGAGCTTACCGAGGTCTTGGGTCTAGCTGCAGAGGAAAAGGAAAGAGACGTTTTGCCTCTGGTTATATTGAATGTGGCCGGCCGCAGACTGGGTGTGGTGGTGGACGATCTCCTGGAGCGCCAGGAGATCGTTATAAAATCTTTGGGTGAGTATCTGGGCGATTTACAGGGCATTGCCGGGGCAACTATAATGGGTAACGGTCATGTGGTCTTGATCCTGGATCCGCATGAGTTGTACCGCCTGTCCATGAGCAAGGCCGCCCAGGGCTGATTTTTTCCTTTCTACCGGCCGGAGTTGGCCACCCACGGCCCATGGCCTCTAATCTTTTTTATTCGGCTATGTTTTCCGGCCGTCAGTCTTGCCCCCTTTTTTATCTCAAGCTTTTATTCCCGCTAAAAATCAAGTCGTTATGCAAGGAAGACGTCGGTGTCGGCCGTGAACAGGTCTTTTGCCACGACTTTATTGCCCTGCAGACGATCCGGTCAAGTCGATCTGCAAAAGAGCTGCAGACAATAGCAGTGTCAAGAGGGTTTAAGAAATACTTTCACTCCAGTTAAGAATTTGGTCCTGATTTAGAGCAAATAGAAGCAAATTTTTACCTTGCCTGTGGAAAACTTATGAGTGTCTGTTAAAAAAATGCCTGCATACGGGGTGTAGGCTTCTAATCATTGGAATTATTGCCGGTCGCTAGTCTTGCAATACACAGGGGTATGTAGAAGAATTTTCAGTAATTTAAGGCCGATATGTTGTAAATCAAATGTTTTTCAGGTGCGGGTAACAGGCTTTTAGTCGGGTTTGCCTCATATGGGGGGACGGGCGTAAAGATCGGGGCCATGAATGGAACTTGGCCCAGAATACAAAAAGTCCTGGAAAATTGCCTGCAAAAAGGGGTGTTCAAGGTCTGGATCCAGCCTTTGACCGGGGAGCTCAAGGGCCGGACCTTGTATTTGAAGGCCCCGAACGAGTTTGTTGCCTCCTGGGTTAGAGACAGGCATGCCCGGGAAATAGCTGACGCGGCCAAAAGTATCCTAGATTTTGTCCCTGAGATTCAGGTCAGGGTCGATTCTGCCGGTCCAAAGCCGGCCGCTCCAACGGTCAGGACCCAGAGAAAGGAGCATCAGTTGAGTCTGCCCCTATCCCCGGATATAGGACTGGACAAGCGTTTCAAATTCGATTTCGAAAGGTTTGTGGTCGGACCCAGTAACGAGTTGGCTTACGCAGCCTCTAAATCTGTGTGCAGCCAGGATTTGTCCGCGGACCAGCTCTTTTTGTGTTCTTCGCCCGGCCTGGGCAAGACTCATCTGATCCATTCTATAGGCAGTCTTTTGGGTAAAAACAACGCGAGGCGCAAGATAAGACTGGCCTATCTGTCTGCAGAGGAATTCGCCAACCAGATGATTTTCGCTTTGAAGAACAGGCGGATTGATGAGTTCAAGAAGCAGTTCCGGGACGGCATTGACATGCTTTTGCTCGAGGACATCCACTTCTTCCAGGGCAAGGAGAAAATCCAGGACGAATTCCTGGCCACCATTGATTCCTTGAAGAATCAGGGTAAGAAGATCGCCCTGTCCAGCACCTTTTTGCCCAAGGAGCTAAAAGATGTGGACGGCAAGCTTATGTCCAGGCTGAGTCAGGGGTTTTTGGCCGTGATTGACAAGCCGGATTACGAGACCCGGCTTCGAATCCTGGAAAATAAGTCCAAGGCCATGCAGTTTTCTGTGCCCGCGGAGGTGAATGAACTTTTGGCAGACAAGATACATAGCGATGTCCGCCAGCTGGAGAGCTGCCTGCAGAACCTTGTCCTCAAGGCCAGACTTTTGAGGCAGAGCATTTCTCTGGATTTGGCCTGGGAGGTTTTGAAGAACTACGATGTCCACGGCCCCCGAGTGGACATGTCCAGGATAGTCGAATTCGTGTGTTCGGTCTATTCAGTGACCAGCTCCCAACTGGCCTCCAAGAGCAGGAAAAAGCAGCATGTTTTGGCCAGGAACACGGCTTTTTATCTGGCCCGGATGTATACCGAACTGTCGTTGAAGGAAATTGGCCGCAGCTTTAATCGCAGGCATTCCACTGTACTCAAGGGCATATCCAATCTGGAACGGGAGATAAACCGCCAGACACCGCTGGGGAGACAGGTCAAGGAGACTGTGGATCGTCTGGGATGCTGACCAGCTCCATTTCCCCCCATACCCCTATCTCCTCCCCTTTTTGTCCAAATACCCCCATGACTCCGTTCTTTTTCAGGGTCTTTGCCTGAGTGAGCATCCTGCTAAGCCCCTTTTTCCCCTGCAGGTTATTGGCTAGGGCGGTGGCGGCCGCGTCCGCCAAGCAGCCGTCTTTGGCCAGTACTGTGACCAAATCTCCCTGGCCCAGGCTCAAGGAATGACCGATGGTCGAGGACGAGGAGCACAGGGAGCACGGGAATTGGCTAAACGGAACCCGCAGTGCCAAATGGACCCCTGTTTCCGGATCGGCCAGGAGCCCGACTTTTCTCTCCCGGGTGGAGTACATATAGATGTCCCCTCCGTTTTCCACCACCAGGTCCGGGCTTTTGTCTGCGAACCTTTCTGCGACCATCATGGCGATGCATCCGGCTACTGCAGCCATGGGGCCGATATTGAGCCTGGAAGAGGCCTCTTTCATCCTGGCGGCTATTTCCGGGTCTGCAGGTCCGGGATCAAGGGGATGAAGCGCGGACAAGAAATCCGGATGCCGCCGGCAGTGATTTTTGAGTTCCGCTCTCAGGGTGTGGATATATTCCAGGATCTCTGCACTCAGGTCCTTAAGGGCGGTGACCCACAAATCGGTTTCCTCTAAGACTACCTGGAAATGGACTTCTCCTTTTTCCGGTCTGCACATGCCCCGGTAAAAGCGGTCCGTACCGGTGAATTCTGGTGTGGCTTTTTTTGACATAATATTTTTGGTTTCCCGGCGCTTGCTAGCGATTTTTTCCAAGCCTTTTTGATACTTTTAACCACAGACAGATGAAGCTGTTGTAGCGTACTATCGCTGCCGGCAGACAGACATTAATTCCTTTGTCCGGGCCAGGCAACAGCTCCACGGATAAAAAGACTGTCCGTCATTTTCTTGACTAAAGCAAATCCCTGCTTATTCTTAAAAGATAGTTGTTAGATAATACTGAAAATTTGGACAGGAGCGACAATTTTCATGGAATACAAGGATTACTACAAACTACTCGGAGTGGATAAAAACGCGTCCAAGGAGGAGATATCTAAGGCCTATAAGAAGCTGGCTAGGAAATATCACCCGGACCTGAACCCGGACGATCCGGAGGCGGAAAAGAAGTTCAAGGAGATTGGCGAGGCCTATGAGGTCTTAAAGGATGACGAGAAACGCCGCATGTATGATTCCCTGGGCTCGGACTGGCAGCACGGCCAGAATTTCCAGCCCCCGCCGGGCTATGAGAATGTGCGCTTTACTTTCGGGGGCGGCGGAGCCGAGGATTTTGATCTGGGCGGCTTCAGCGATTTTTTTGAGACCATTTTCGGCGGTGGCTTTGGTGGTGGTCGGAGCGGATACAACCGTAGAAGCACCGGTTCGGGTTTCGGTCCGAGGGGTTTTTCCGGGGCCCAGGGTGGATTTCAGGGCAAGGGCCGTGATGCCGAGGCCGAGATTCAGATAAGCTTGGAGGATGCTTATCATGGTGGGAATAAAAGCGTTACCCTGCAGGAGCAGGTCCAGGGCCCGGACGGCCTCCCCCGTATGCAAAACAAGACACTGCAGGTGAACATCCCGTCCGGGGTCAAGGACGGGAGCAAGATCCGCCTTTCCGGCCAAGGCAGTCCGGGCATGGGCGGTGGACCGTCAGGGGATCTGTATATGCGGGTCCGCCTCGCCCCGCATCCCAAATTTAAGGTAGAGGGCAAAAATATAGTCTATGACCTGCCCCTGGCTCCCTGGGAGGCGGTTTTGGGGGCCAAGGTAAATGTTCCCACCCTGGACGGCCAGGTGGAGATGAATATCCCGGCCGGGACCGGAAGCGGACAAAAGCTGCGGCTCAGAGGCAAGGGCCTGGGCAAGGGCCGGGACAAGGGCGACCAGCTGATACGGATCATGATCAAGGTCCCGAAATCGCTCTCCGAACAGGAGCGCGGTCTTTGGCAACAATTGGCTGATAAATCCAATTTCAATCCCAGGAATTAGAGCGGAGGCGGGATGAACGATAGAATAGACTTAAGGAAAATGTCCAGGCCGGCCAAGTCAAGACTTTTGGCCTGGTCTGAATTTGTTCAGGCCAGCGAGATCAGTCCGCACCGACTGATGGAACTGATCGAAATGGATTGGGTGGACTCAGTGTGTACCAGGAACAACGATTTTCTCTTCCCGGAGCCGGAAATATTCAAGGTCCGCAAGTTGGTCCGCTTATGCAAGGATTTTGAGCTGTCCACCGTGGGTGGAATTATAATTGTCGATCTGCTGCAGCAGATCGAGGACCTCCAGCGGGAGGTCAGAGAACTGCGCAGGCTTTTGTAGCCGCAGCAGTTTAGGACATTAAACCGGGATATCTCCCGGATGATATATAAAGGAGGATATTATGGATTTGAACAAGTTTACCCAGAAATCGCAGGAAGCGCTTTCCGAGGCCCAGAATATTGCCATGCGGCACAAACACCAGCAGGTGGATGCGGAGCATTTGTGCCGGGCCTTTCTGGACCAGGAAAACGGGGTTGTCCCTCGTATCCTGGAGAGGGGCGGATATAATGTACAGGGCATATCCGCGGCCCTGGATCGGGAGTTGGGGAAGATCCCCAGCGTGACCGGGCCCGGAGGGCAACCCGGACAGATATATGTTACCCAGAGGTTAAATGATGTCCTGCTCAAATCGCAGGACCTGGCCGCTAAGATGAAGGATGAATATGTAAGTGCCGAGCACATATTTCTCACCCTTTTGGATGAACCGGGCTCTACGGGCATAGGCCGTGTGGCCCGGGAGTTTAATCTGGACAAGGACAGAATACTGAATGTTTTGACCGAGCTGCGAGGCAATCAACGGGTGACCTCGGCCAATCCGGAAGAGACCTATGACGCGCTCAAGAAATATGGCCGGGACCTGGTCGAGGAGGCCAGACAGGGTCGGCTGGACCCGGTTATAGGTCGGGATAGCGAGATCCGACGCTGTATCCGTATCCTTTCTCGGAGGACAAAGAACAATCCGGTGCTTATCGGCGAGGCCGGAGTGGGCAAGACCGCTATAGTCGAGGGCATTGCCCAGAGGATAGTCAACGGGGACGTGCCCGAGGGACTCAAGGACAAGACCATATTCGCCTTGGATATGGGTGCACTCATAGCCGGGGCCAAATATCGCGGCGAGTTTGAGGAACGCCTTAAGGCGGTACTCAAGGAAGTGCAGCAGTCAGAGGGACGGGTACTTCTTTTTATTGACGAAATGCACACCATTGTCGGGGCTGGTCGGACCGAGGGCTCCATGGACGCGGGTAATCTCTTAAAGCCGATGCTGGCCCGGGGTGAATTGCACTGCATAGGAGCGACCACTGTGGACGAATACCGCAAGAATGTAGAAAAGGATCCCGCGCTTGAGCGGCGCTTTCAGCCGGTAATGGTCGATGAGCCCGGGGTTGAGGACACTATCTCCATATTACGCGGTCTAAAAGAGCGCTTCGAAGTGCATCACGGGGTACGCATAAGTGACAGCTCCCTGGTCACGGCAGCGGTTTTGTCCCATAGGTACATTACCGATCGCCAGCTCCCGGACAAGGCCATAGACCTGATAGACGAGTCCGCGTCCAAGATAAGGACGGAAATTGATTCCTTGCCCACTGAGCTGGATGAGATAAACCGCAAGGTCATGCAGCTGGAAATCGAGCAGGAGGCCCTGAAAAAAGAGAATGATGAGTCCTCCAGGGAGCGGCTGGAAAAGCTGGGCAAAGAGCTGGCCGATCTCAGGGAAAAGCAGTCCTCGCTCACCGCGCAGTGGGAAAAGGAAAAGCAAGGTATAAACCGTCTGCGCAGCCTAAAAGAAGAGATAGAAAAGACCAAGCTGGAGATAGAAAAAGCGGAGCGCAGTTATGATCTCAACCGAGCGGCTGAGCTACGCTACGGGCGACTGAACGAGCTGGAAAGGGAACTGGCGGACAAGGAAAAGGTCTACGGGCAGAAAACGGAAGGCAATGAGGGATTGCTCAAGGAATTCGTCGGTCCGGATGATGTGGCCGAGATTATTTCCAAGTGGACTGGAATTCCGGTCAGTCGGCTTATGGAGGGCGAGCGGGAGAAGCTACTCAAGCTCGCTGATGTTTTGCACAAACGGGTCGTGGGTCAGGATGAGGCGGTGGACGCAGTCGCTGATGCGGTGGTCCGGGCCCGGGCCGGGCTGAAAGACCCCGGAAGACCCATCGGTTCCTTTCTCTTTTTCGGTCCTACCGGGGTGGGCAAGACCGAGTTGTGCAAGACCCTGGCCCGGACACTGTTCGATACCGAGGAGAATATGGTCCGCCTGGACATGTCCGAATATATGGAAAAGCATACCGTGGCCAGGCTCATAGGCGCTCCCCCGGGATATGTTGGTTATGACGAGGGCGGACAACTGACTGAAATCGTCCGGCGCAAGCCGTACAGCGTGATCCTTTTTGATGAGGTGGAAAAGGCGCACGTGGATGTGTTCAACATCCTGTTGCAGATCATGGACGACGGCCGGTTGACCGACAGTCACGGCCGGACCGTTGATTTCAAGAATACCATAATCATTATGACCTCCAATCTGGGTTCACAGTATCTCTTGGAAGGTATAACCGAAAACGGAGAGCTCCGAGACGAGGCCAAGGATCAGGTAATGAATGAGGTCCGGGGCCATTTCCGGCCTGAATTCCTTAATCGTGTTGATGAGGTGGTCCTCTTTAAGCCCCTGCTCCGTGAAGAGATAAAGAAGATCATCTCCCTTATGTTGGATGAGATTCGCGGCCGGCTTGAGGAGCGCAAGATAGAGATTGAGATGTCCGAAGAGGCGGAGAATCTGATCGCATCCGAGGCCTATGATCCAGTATACGGGGCCAGACCGCTGAGGAGGTATCTGCAGCACAATATAGAGACCGGGTTGGCCAGGAAACTGATAAACGGAGAACTCAAGGAAGGACAGAAAGTGGTTGTGACTGTACGCGACGGTGCACTGGCCTTTGACATCAGTTAAAAGAAAGGCCAAATGCAGGGCGCGCTAGAACTAGGCCCCGGCTCCGGGCGATGTGCCAGGTTCCGGGGTTTTTTGTCTTTGAGGGCCCCGGTCCGAAGCCGGGTTGTCTATTCCTGGCCCGGGGTGTATTCTGACTCCCGGATGATTCATTCCCGGGTGCGGCGTATACGCTGTACCGGAGCACATAAACGGAGTCAAATGCCAAGGAGTGGAAATTGAGGTCTATTCTATGTCTGGATATTGGGAGCGGGACCCAGGATGTGCTTTACTATCAGCCCCGGACCGCGCTGGAGAACTGTCCCAAGTTTATCCTACCCTCACCTGCGGTCGCGGTCTCCAAAGAAATAGAGGGGCATACCCGGAAGGGGAACAATATCTTTTTGTTCGGACAAAATATGGGTGGCGGGTTTTCCGGGGCGCTGCGCGCCCATCTGGAGGCCGGATTACGGGTCGTGGCCACTTCCAGGGCCGCTTTGGCTTTGTCCGACGATCCGGACCGGGTGACTGGCTTGGGCGTACAAATAAGCGATAATTGTCCCCCCGGGTTTGTCCCTGTTTATTTGGCTGATTTTGATCCCGGTTTCTGGCGGTCCTGGCTGGCTGCGGCCGGTCTGGAGTATCCGGAACTCATTTTGGCCTGTGCCCAGGACCACGGCTATCATCCGCGGGAGAGCAACCGCAGGGGGAGATTCGAGCTGTGGGAGAGGTTCCTTACCGCCAGCCGGGGGGAGATGAGTGAGCTGCTCTTTGCCGCTCCCCCGGTGGAGATGACCCGGCTCAAGGCCTTGGCCGAAAGTATCGGGGCGGGACTGGTGGCGGACAGCGGCTCGGCCGCGGCCCTGGGGGCCTTGTTTGATCCAGCCGTTGAGGGTAGGGTTTTGAAGGAAGGGGGCTGTATCGTGAATATCGGAAACAGCCATACTGTGGCCTTTCTGGTGTATGCAGACCGGGTGTGGGGTGTTTATGAACAGCACACTGGGATCCTGACTCCGGAAAAACTCCGCACTGACCTGGACCTTTTCCGTAAAGGCAGGCTTAAAAATGAGGAAGTGTTCTTTGAGCGGGGCCACGGCTGTTATACCGCCGATCTGCCCCAGGCGGCAGCCGGGTTTGCCCATACCTTTGTTTTGGGGCCCAAACGGGATCTCTTGCAGGGATCGGATATCCGCTATCCCTGTCCGGGCGGGGACATGATGCTTGCCGGTTGCTTTGGTCTTTTAAAGGGATATTTCAAGCAACAGGGCACAGGCAATGGATAATTTTACGCTGGTCCGGCCGGGGCACCTTAACCATCACGGGTATCTGTTCGGGGGAATGATGCTCAAATGGGTGGATGAATTCGCCTGGCTGGCCGCAAGCAAGGAATTCAGAGGGTGCAGGCTTGTGACCGTGGCCATGGACGAGATCCGTTTCCGTAAGCCTGTGCTTAGCGGGTCTATTTTGCGCTTCAATATCCAGAAGCGAGACAAGGGGCGAAGCTCGGTCACCTATCAGGTGGACGTGTATTCGGACGAGCCGGGTGGAGATCAGGAGAAATGGGTGTTTGCCACTTCAGTGACTTTTGTCCGGGTGGATGAAAGCGGGAATAAAGCGTATTTACCCTGAATCATGCCCCTTGTTTCCCAAGGCGCATCCCGGCTCGAATTCCAAGAGCATCCTTTCCTTGGCTCTTTCCAGTTCACGACGGTAAAAGGACAAAGGCATCTCCACGCCGCAGTCCATGCAGCATACCCGGGCCTTTACTCACCGTCCTTTTATGCGGGCCTTGCCTCCACAGAAGCTGCATACGAGTTCAATGTCGTTGTCTGTTCTCATTGGCTAGCCTCTTTGCACCTAAACAGTGGTTGTCTCTTTGAGCAGAAAAATGGGCCTTGGATGAGCCTGATGGTTATTTATATCTCCTCCGTCTGATCCTCAATTTATGTTCAATTGCCGATTAAAGGCATCCGAAGAAAATCAAGGCGGATAAAATCCATAGCAAATGTCTGGGAGCCACAGTGGCGTTACCGGCCCACTTTTGAATTGCTTAATGCCAGAAGGCGGCAGAGGAATATTCAAAGTCGGCTAACTATGCTTAAGGTCTTGCTTTTTTTGTGCCGCCCCTTGGGGTTGTTCAGCAGTCAGTTCGGGCCGACTCCGGTCTAGTCCCGGCCGCAATCCCGTCGGTCTTTCCATTTCTTAAGAACCCGCTTTAGCTCGGCTTTTTCGAACGGCTTGGTCAGATAGTCCGCTATTCCTGACTCCAGGCATTCTCTGACGATGTCTTTTCTTGCGTCCGCGGTCATGGCGATTATAACCGGGGAGGCGGGGCTGTTTTCGGATGCATAAATTTCTTGGGCCGCCTCCATGCCGCCCATTACCGGCATATGCAGGTCCATAAGGATTATATCGTAGTCCTTTTCCCCGGCCGAGCGTACTGCCTCCCGGCCGTTTTCAACCATTTCAAATTCATGACCCAGGGACTTGAGGAAGGTGGAGATGAGTTTTCGGTTTAAGGGGTCGTCTTCGGCCACAAGTACACGGAGAACAGGGCTTTGCCCTGCAAAAGAAAGGGGTTCTCTCCGGAGGAGGGCCTGATTTTGGTCTTCTTCCTCGGGTTGAGCCACAATGAGAGGGATGAAGAGAGTAAACGTGCTCCCAGTGTCCGGAGCGCTTTGCACCTGAATATCTCCGTTCAGGCAGCGGGCCAGATTGCGGCTTATGGTCAGCCCCAGTCCGGTCCCGCTGAACTGCCGCGTAAAGGAGCTGTCCGCCTGGGAGAATGGAGAGAAAATCTTTTCCAGGTCAGCGGTCTCAATCCCTATCCCGGTGTCTTGTACTTGCAGGATTAAGGTGTTTTGGTCGTCGGTCTTGGCCTCGATATCCGCGTTTACCTGGATCCCGCCCTCTTCGGTGTATTTAATGGCGTTTTTTACTAGGTTAAGGAGGATTTGGCGCAGGGCACTGGAGTCGGACAAAATGGTCCGGGGCACGGTTTCAGAGATATGGTAAACGAATTTTAGACCCTTTTCCCGGGCCAGGGAGCCCAAAAAACGCAAATCAGTCTCCAGCAGCTGCCTTATCTGCACCGGGGCGGTTTTGACTTCTTCCTCTCCGGATTCGATTCGGGACAGCTCCAAAAGGTCCCCGATCTGGGCCCAGAGTTTGCGCCCGGATTCAGTGATTATCCTGGCGTACTCTTCCTGCTTTTTATCCAATGGAGTCTCCAGTAATAGGTCGGTGAATCCGATTATAGCGTTCAGGGGAGTGCGTAGCTCATGGCTCATGACCGCCAAAAAATTGGACTTGGCCCTGTTGGCCTCCTCCGCTGTCCTACGGGTTTTGTCCAATTCTTCTTCCAGCTTTGCAATGCGTGCCTGGAGCTCGTGCTTGGATTGGTCGCCGTTTGAGTTTGGCATGTATTTTACTCCGCCGGGTCAAAGGGCCTGCCCGGCATTTCATTTTTTTGATCCTAAAAACAGGTGATGTCTTTCCCAGCCTGCTAAAAGCCTCCTGTCGGCAGTAAAAGCGGTAAGAGTTAAGATCCTTAAATATAAGACAATCGTTAAGCGGTTTTGATCATTTTGCCCCGTCCCTTGCGATAAGGGTACAGGTTGCCAGCTTAAGGTGTTTTTTCAGCAGTCATGCAGAAAATGACCGGCTACTTATTTTGAGATACTTTTTATTGATAGCCAAGTTGCGGTCCGGGTTCAAGGATAAAACACCCCTTCAATCCCGGAGGGTTTATTGACGGAGTGCGCATTTAATCCCTATAGTGCTTTTCGCCCAAGCCGGTCCGGCCTTGTCTGGAAAAAAGGGGGGCGGCAAACCATTCCCAGGCGGAATCTAATGAAGGAATACAGGGACTATTACTTTAAAAAAGCAAAAAAAGACAACTATCCGGCCCGGTCCGTGTACAAGCTCAAGGACATGGACCGCCGTTTCAAATTGTTCACCCCCGGCCAGAAGATCATTGATCTTGGTGCCGCCCCGGGGTCCTGGACCATGTATGCCGCGGAAAGGGTCGGGAAAAAGGGACGGGTCCTGGCTTTGGATCTAAATCCCCTGCAGGTGGCCGTGCCCGGGAATGTGATTTTTTTTCAGGAGGATATATTTTCTGAGGACTCGGAGTTTCTGCACCGGGCAAAAGAGCTTGCCCCTTTTGATGTCTTTTTGAGCGATATGGCCCCGCAGACCACGGGGATCAAATTCACCGACCAGGCCCGGTCCCACCGCCTGGCTGAGAGTGCCTTTGAGCTGTCCCTGAATTGGCTCCGCCCCGGCGGACACTTGGTGGTCAAGATATTTCAGGGTCCGGATTCTCAGGAGCTGGCCCGGCTGATGAAGCTTGAATTCAAGAGGGTCAAGCAGTTCAAGCCCAAGAGTTCGCGGGCCGAAAGCAAGGAGATGTTTTTTTTGGCCATGGAACTCAAACCGCGTGAATAGTTAGGATACGTCTTTTTGGGAGGATAGAATGGCAGGACACAGCAAATGGCATAATATACAGCACCGCAAGGGGCGCCAGGACGCTAAAAAAGGCAAGATGTTCACCAAGGCGGCCAAGGAGATCATTTTGGCCGCACGCGAGGGCGGTGGAGATCCGGAGCATAATGTGCGCCTCCGGGCCGCCTTGGAGTCGGCCAAGGCGGTGAATATGCCTAAGGACAGAAGAGAAACCGCGATCAAGAAGGGAACCGGAGAGCTGGCCGCGGACAGCATAGAGGAAGTGACATATGAGGGCTACGGTCCGGGGGGAGTAGCCATGCTGATTGAAGCGGCCACAGACAACAAGAATCGGACCGTGGCCGAGATAAGGCATATCTTGAGCAAGGGCGGCGGCTCCATGGGTGAGTCCGGATGCGTGGCTTGGATGTTCGAGAAAATGGGGGTGCTTTCCTTTGACAAGGGAAAATACTCCGAGGAGCAGATAATGGAGGTCGGTTTGGAGGCCGGTATTGACGATATCCGGGACGACGGCGAGGTCTGGCAGGTGCGCTGCGCTCCCGAGGACTACAGTTCAGTGAGACAGGCCTTTGAAAACAGCGGGATGGAGTTTTCCGAGGCAGAGATTACCATGGTCCCCCAGAATTACGTGTCCGTGGATGCGGAGACCGGGAGAAAGCTTTTGGATGTGTATGATAAACTGGATGATCATGACGATGTCCAGAATGTGTATGCCAATTTTGAACTGACTGACGAAGCCTATCAGGAGCTTCAGGCCGACTAGCCCGGGGCGAGCCACGCGGACAAAACCAGGAGCACAGCTATTCTCAAGGGAAGAAAGGCGCTGAACAGTATTGTAGTCGGCCTGGACCCGGGCTCCAGATGCACAGGAGTGGGGGTGATCCGGGAGGATTCCGGCTGCCTGGAGCTTTTGTATGCCGGGACCATTCGGCCGCCAGCCAAGGATCCTCTGGCCGAAAGGCTGGGGTATATCTTTTCCCGTACCCGGGAGGTACTGGAAGAATACAGACCGCAATGTGCGGCCATCGAAGACGTGTTCACCGCCTATAACGCCGCTTCCGCCCTCAAACTGGGACAGGCCCGGGGGGCGGTTGTTGTGGCCTGCACCTCCCGGGGTATCCCGGTGCATTCGTTCCAGCCCACGCTGGTCAAAAAGTCCCTGGTCGGCCAGGGCCGGGCGGGCAAAGACCAGGTGGCCTTCATGGTCGGTCGGCTTTTGGGCGCAAGGCCGGATTGGTCCCAAGACAGCAGTGACGCCCTGGCTGTGGCCATAACTTATTTGAATCAAAAGCGTTTTGTCATGCTGAGTACGGGTGGGAAATGATCGCTTATCTGAAAGGCACTGTACTACGGGCCAAAGGGCGTTCCTGTTTACTGGTCACCGGTCAGGGGGTGGGCTATGAGGTGTTTTTGTCCCCCCGGGGGCTGCAGGGACTGCAGGCGAGTGACGAGGCTGAGATTTTTGTGTACACGGTTGTCCGGGAGGACGCCCTGGAGCTGTATGGTTTTTTGACCTGGGAGGAGCGGGAGACCTTTGCAGTGCTCGTGGATCTGCCCAAGCTGGGTCCCAAGACCGCCCTGGCCATGCTCAATTGTTTTACCCCGTGTGAACTCTCCGGGCTGGCCGCCGCCAATGACGAGAGGGCCCTTGCTTCGGTCCCGGGGATCGGTGCCAAGACGGCCAGGCGCATCCTTCTGGATCTGAAAGACCGTCTGGACTTTGTCCATCCCGGTCCGGCAGGCACCGTATATCCTGCAGATGCAGGCAAATCGGTGCATGCCGATGTTTTGTCCGGGTTGGCCACTCTCGGATACGGCTCGGCTGAAGTAGGGGCCCTAGTAACCCGGGTTCTGGAAGAGGATCCGGATATGGATGTTTCCGGGGCGATCAGGGCGGTACTGAAATTAAAGGCGCAGGAAAGACAATGACCGGGCATACATTTGAGGAGAATATCCGTCCCACACGGCTTTCTGATTTCGTGGGCCAGAACGATGTCCGTCAGAATCTGGAGGTATATCTGCGGGCCGCATTGGAACGCGGTCAGCACCTGGACCATACCCTGCTCTACGGTAATCCCGGGCTGGGCAAGACCACCCTGGCCCAGATCATGGCCAGCGAGCTGGGGGTGAACATGGTGAGCACCTCGGGGCCGGTTTTGGAAAAAAGCGGTGATCTAGCGGCCATTATTACCAACTTGAATCGCAACGACATCCTGTTTATCGACGAGATCCATCGTATGCCGGCCAGTGTGGAGGAGATATTGTATCCGGGCATGGAGGACTTCAAGCTGGACCTTATTATCGGCCAGGGACCGGGGGCACGCACGGTCAAGATCGATTTGGAGCCGTTCACCCTGGTCGGGGCAACCACACGTATCGGACTTTTGACCTCCCCGCTCCGGGACCGGTTCGGAGTCATCTGCCGGCTTGATTTTTATTCCCCGCAGGAGCTGGCCACTATAGTCAGTCGTTCGGCCCGGATCATGGAAGTAGAATTGACCGAAAACGGGGCCCTGGAAATCGGCCGTCGTTCCCGCGGTACTCCCAGGATCGCCAATCGTCTGTTACGCCGGGTGCGCGATTTCGCCCTGGTCGAGGGACGAAAAGAAATTGACGCCCAAACCGCTTCTGCATCCCTGGAGACAATGGATGTGGACAAAAGCGGTCTGGACTGCATGGATCGTAAGATACTCGAGTGTATTATATCCCATTTTTCCGGCGGGCCGGTTGGGGTGAAAAGCATTGCCGCGGCCTGTTCCGAAGAGGTGCGAACCATTGAGGAGATCTACGAGCCATTTCTTATTCAGCGCGGTTTTCTGAAAAGGACGTCCAGGGGCAGAATGGCCACGCAAAAGGCATACGCGCATTTAAACCTCAAATTGGAGAGATTGGGCAAACTTCCCCTGAACACTGGCGGCGGAGAATGATATGCAAAAAGAACAGGAAGTAAAGCTCCTTTCCGGGACTCCGGATGCCGAATCCCTCATATATGCGGCCTTCAGACAGTGCTATAGCCCGGGGTTTGTTGGGGATTTGTGGCCGGATTTGAAACAGGGTAGTGTGTCCAGGGAGAAGCAGTGTAAGTTTATCGCCAAGGTCCTGGAATCCGGGCACGAGAGCCCGGTAGAACACGTTTCCTACACATTTGCGGTCCAGGGGGTGTCCCGGGCCCTGACCCATCAGCTGGTCCGGCACCGTCTGGCTTCATATTCCCAGCAGAGCCAGCGATACGTGGCGGAAAACGATCTGGATTATATAATCCCCCCGGCCATTGCCCGCATCCCCGAGGCCAGGGAACGCTTTGAGCGTTTTATTGACGAAGTCAACGCGGTATATGCGGATCTGCAGAGTATTTTGACCGAGAACAGCAGAGGGAAAAAGGCCAATGAGGATGCTCGTTTTGTCCTGCCTCAGGCGGCGGAATCCAAGATCGTGGTCACCATGAACTGCCGCAGCCTGCTGCATTTCTTTGAACTCCGTTGCTGCGAACGGGCGCAGTGGGAAATCCGCAGGCTGGCCTGGTCCATGTTGCATATCATGCGCCAGGAACTGCCGGTCATTTTTGCTGCCGCTGGACCGAAGTGTGAACGGCTGGGATATTGCCCGGAAGGGGAGAAATTCACCTGCGGCAAGTACCCATTACGGGAGGATACGGGAAAATAAAAGGGGATGTCCGCTACAGGATATCTTGTATTTTTCCTTTTTTGCCTGCCGCGTAATATCTTTGTATTTCTTCCTCCGGGACCATGCCTCCTCCGGTAATCCAGACAATATGCGTGCTTTTAGCCATGTGCATATCCAGCCTTTGTTTTTGCAGATAGTCTTGCCCTTCTCTAGTCATCATAAGCCTGAACGGCCCGGGCATTCCAGCCAGGGCCGAGGGTTCCAGGTCAATGCCTTCCGTGTCTTTGCTCAAAGCAAGAAGATTGTACATAAGCCTGTCGCCAATCGTGTAGACCCCGCTTATCTGCCTTTGCAGGGTTCGGCCCACGAAGGCCGAGGCCCGTCCCACCGCCAATCCGTCCGCCGCGGTAACATTGTTTAATCCGAAATCATGTACGCTTATCCGGTTGTGCAGTCCGCTCAAAAGCCCCAAAAGCATGCATGGGGAGGAGGTGGGCTCGGCAAAAAAGCAGTGCACGTGATCCCCGAACACCTGTTTCAGACCGAAGGTAATTCCCCCCGGACCGCCGCCCACTCCACAGGGCAGGTAAACGAAAAGGGGGTGTTGGCTATCGACCTTGATATCTATTTCTTTCAACTCCTTCTTGAGCCGGAGTGCGGCCACTGCATACCCCAGAAAAAGGTCCACTGAATTTTCGTCATCAACGAAAAATATGTCCGGATTATTCCGGGCTTCTTTTCTTCCCTGCTCCACGGCCAAACTGTAATCCGAGCAGTGTTCGACCACTTGGACGCCTTTTTCTCTAAGAAGGTCTTTTTTCCACTCTCTGGCCTCCGCGGACATATGTACACAGGTTTTAAACCCCAAGGCCGCGCCCATTATTCCTATGCTCAGGCCCAGATTGCCGGTGGAGCCGACAGTCAGACCGAATTTGGAAAAGAACTTTTTAAATTCTTTATCTGTCAACCGGGAATAGTCATCGTTTTTACGTAAATGACCTTTTTCCAGGGCCAATTCTTCAGCGGTCTTTAATACGGCGTAGAAACCTCCCCTGGCTTTGATTGATCCGGATATGGGCAGGTTATTGTCACCCTTAAGCAGAAAATTGAAGTTCGTCTCCGTGCCTGTCTCTGTGCAGAGCCGCTTTTTTAGCTCTGGGACCCGTATAAGCGGTGATTCCAGTATGCCTTCGGTTTTTTGGGTTTGCGGGAATCTCTTTGCCAGATAGGGTCGGAAACGATGCAGGAGTGCGTCCGCTTCCTGGATGTCCTGCATGGTAAGTTGTGTATCCGATCGAGCGATTTCAAAAGCGGTTAAATCGGGGTTGGTCCAGAAGACTTCCTCTCCGGACATAATCGGTTTTAAAAGCGGATACTTATTGACCCAGTCTTTAATACTTGTTCCGGCTATGATTTTTTCTTCCATTTTCTGCAGATCGGTTTTATATGTTGTGAAGACGGTTGCAATATAAAGCTAAGGAAAAAATATGCAAGGTTCGGACATGTTGGCTGATTTTCTGACTTTTCAGAGCGTGATCAGCCCGCACATATTAATGTTTGTTTATTATCTCGGGGCGGTTGCCTGTCCAGTAATCATGATTCTGGCTTTTCGTAAGGCAAAGGAAAATTCCGCTTTCCTTCGGGAGGGCAAGGGCAAAAGAGTGGCCGGAGTACTTTTCTTGCTGCTGATTGTGGGGGAGCTGGCCTGGCGGATGCTCCTGGAATTTTTGATTGCCTATTTCCAGATAAGAGAAGCCCTGGTGTAGGAGTCAGCTTCGGGTTTTTTCCCAGGCTGTTTTCAGCTTTTCCACAATGTTTATGACCGGCGTAGCCGGCGTTGGCAAAGCCAGTTTTCCCGCCCAGCGGTTTATGAGAGCGGCCCGGTAAGACGCTTTGTCTATGGGCAGACCAGAGGCGATGAGCGCGGCCACTGTTCCGGTAATCGTGTCTCCTGTACCACCAATTGCCTCCATACTTTCGCTTGAGGGTTCTCTTATTTTGTACAGGATCCCTTCCTTGCTGGCCACCATATCCACAGCTCCCTTGATCAGCATGTGCCTGGCGGCATTGCCATATTTGTAGGCCAGTTTTACCAGATCTTCTGCCTTTTGATCTTCATGCAGGATAAATCCCCGGGTATAAAAGGGGTGAGGGGCCTGTTCGTCAGCCAGAAAGGCCAGCTCCCCCAAGTCCGGGGTAAAGAGATCGTATTCCTCGGCCAGTCCGCTCATCTTGGCCGCGTACATGAAACCGGCGTCCGCTATCAGGGTTGGTTTCCGGGGCATTTTGTTTGCTGCTTCCAATATCTTGAATTGCCAGTCCACATCCGGCTGTAAATAGTGAAAAACAATGGTTTCATGTTCAGTATAAGCCAGATTTTCGGATAGCCAGGCATACAGTTCGCGACTGCCGTCTCCCAGGCCGATGTCTCCCACCAGATACGCCCGAGGCCTTTTTCGCCCGAGCGCAATGGCAGTATGGAAAGCAGCGGCCGCCAGGGCCGGGGTGCCTCTGTTTACCGCGACTTTTCTTTTTCCTATGTACATGTCCCGGCCTTTTATATCCACCTCTCCGTATGTGAGAGGAAAACCGGCTTCGGGTACAGTTCCCACTATGGTCGGCATTGTTTTCTTATCTCCTGATAGGCCTTTTCCAGCGCATATCCGCATAAAGTATGCCCGAGCTTGAGGGGCGGAGTTGCTTCTTCGATTTTTTTCCCGCATAGCTTGGCGGCCAGATAGGGGACATCCGGGCATCCTCCCCCGGAGATGTTCACGATGATCCGGGTGCTTTTGTCCACGGTGATTTTCATATTCGCAGCTCGGCACATGAGAAATTTCCCGAAGTCCTTTATCTGGTAAATGTCCACGGGCTTCAGCAATGGTCCGGTTACGGGTATCGTTTCCAGGGGGTGGAGGTTTTGCTCGGTAAGGGTACGCAAGAGATTCATCTGCTCGATCAGGGGAAATTCAATAACCAGGTCGCATCCTTTTTGTATCTCCGGAGGAGGCCCCATTACCTTGATCTCCCAGCCCCCGCTCTTAAGCGCATCTTCCCCGGCAATGACTTCACTGGTGTTTTCAAACAGAAATATGCCCCGATCAGAGGATTTTTCAGCCGGACCCAACCTTGTTTTTATTCTCTTAAGGAGTTTGTGCATGTACATTGCGCTGCCTTTTACACGTCTGAAAGACCGGACCGGAAATTGGCATCCGGCCCGGCATGAGACAATTTGTTTTCTTCAGCCCCTGCGCAGAGTCAGGTGGTATTCCCCATCACTTTCCTTGAGTTCCTTTACCTGCCAGCCTTTTCCTTGAGCGGCTCTGGAGACGTTTTCCTTTGAGGCGTCGGTGTCCACAAGTACTTTGACCTCGGATTCGGAGGTCCGGCTTAGGGCCTGCATTGTGTCCAGAACCGGCTGAGGGCAGGAAAGTCCGCGTGTATCTATTGTTTCCGCCATTTATATATCCTCCTTGTACATGGTTATTTTGCTCTTTTACGCATGGTGAAGCCGATTATCAGGCAGACCGCCAAGCCAATGAAAACCGCGGCGATGCCGTGCGGACCGACTCCCTTGGGAGAGCTGGCCAGGCCGAAATTGTGTGCGAACGCGGCCCCGACGATCATGCCGAATACAAACACGGCTGCATCTCCATCACCTTCCCCGGCCATGAACAGCTGCCTCCCGGGGCAACCTCCGGCCAGGGCAAAGGCCAGTCCGGCCAGGACCATTCCGGCGAAATTCCAGACGGCCTGGGTATGGGCGACCGGCTGTCCCTCGAATCCGGGGTTAAATTGACCGAAAACCAGGTTGCTTAGAAAGGCAAAAACCAACAGGGCCAGGACTCCGCCGAAGAGATGCGTTTGTCGGAAAAGGATCAGGTCCCGGAAAGCGCCCATGGTGCAGAATCGGCTGCGCTGGGCGATTGCCCCGACAAGCAGTCCAACTACCAGGGATATGAAAAGTGCGGCGTGCATGGCTCCCGGTCCCTTGAGGCTGTAAAAAAGAACGCCGCTTTTGTGCTCACCGGGTATTTGGGGATAAACAAACATGAGGACAAGGAAAAAAAGCATTATCGCCGGCATGATCAGTCCGGCGGAATTGTTCGTCTTTTGGGCCGGTCCCAGGTTGTAGCCTTTTTTAAGAAAGAGTGTTCCTATCCATACTCCGGCTATTAGCCCCAGGATGCCGAAAATTGCATTCAGGTCCCCGCCGGCCTGTCGAAGCACGGCTCGCCATGGACATCCGAGAAATACCAAAGCCCCGATCATGGCGAAGACACCCAGGATAAAGCGAACAACAGGTGCGGAACCGGCCCGGGGCCGGTAATCCTTTGTTGCCAGGGCCGCGCCCAGGGAACCGAGTACGAACCCGATTATTTCCGGCCGCATGTATTGGACAACAGAAGCCCTATGCATTCCCACGGCTCCGGTGATGTCCCGCTCAAAACAGGCCACGCATATCCCCATGTTCCCCGGGTTGCCCAGTTTCTGCAGAATCGCCGCCAGGATTCCGATGATCGCTCCCACAGTGATTATCCCCCAGCGAGTGGCGAAACAGTTCTTCATTACTACCTCCTTGTTCGAATTTGTTCCCCGGTATTCAACACCAAGCAGAAATATGTACTCCGATTTCGGCGGGGAAGTCCCGGTTCGCGGTATGTCGGGCAAGCCGATTTCGGTTCCGGACGTCATCAGATAAAAAACATAAAAGTCCAGATTTTGGCCAATATAAATTTTCTATTCATATCCGGGATATGTATTGAGAGAAGGAATATAAGTCGGACACTTGGACAAAACTTATGGATTTTATCCGTCCAAAAATCTTAGTCTTTGCAAGTCCTATGGAGGGGGCAAGTAGGGGGCAAGGGGCTTTGAGCCAAAGAAAATTCCGCTTGCAGGGCCCGGCTGAAGACCGGGCCCTGGAACCAGCAACCTTTGGTCTTTATCGGGAAAGTAGCAATCAGCTGATTTTTATGGGCAAGAAATTAGAAGAGTAGTTTGCTCCACTGTCCGGTACAGGTTATGGTCTTGATGGTTTCCGGGACCATATTCAATATTTCCAGCTGGACCAGGATCCGGGAGGCAAAAAAGATGATTAAAACGAATTGAGCGGTCAGGATTATACCTTTATAACGTAGGGGCTGGGCAGTGCGTATCAAAACAAGCACAAAAGTGCACAGACACAAAGCTGCAAGAGCGGATACGGCCCCGGGTAGAATTAGGGGTAAAACCCGTAGGTTTGGCCGAAGCAGCCATCCGATCCAAGCGCAGGGCACAAATCCGAATAGGGTGGAAATCAGGACCCATTTGGAACAGGCCCGGAGTGCGTAGCGGTAGTAGTCCCGGCCGAAGTCGTCCCGGTTGCGGCGTATAAGCAGAAAGAGCAGGCTGGCTGTGCCTCCAGCTGTCAGGGCGAAAAACAGCCACTGTAGGAGGAGCGGATAGACAACCGAGCGGACTCCGGGCAGGTTCCTGAGGTCATAAAGCGGGGAAGCGGTCATGATCGAGGCCAGGAGGAGGAACAAAAAAATGCCCATAAGCGCGGCTGATATGGCCCCCAGGCTGGCATGGGCCGGTTTGCTTTCTTTCAGTTTTTTCCAGGTGCTCAGGTAGACAAGGAAAAAGACAGTGGCGAGCAATATCACCGGTATGATTCTAAACAAAAGGAATTGCACCGTTTCCGGCCGAAAAGTCCTTTCCGGACCGAATGACCACAGCCCGGCCAGGAGGATTGAAGCAAGGGCCACGGCGGCTACGGCTATGCACCCCAAGCGGGTTATCTGCTGGGCTAATTTGTCTGCCAGTTTGTTCTCCATTTGTCCGGCCATTTCACTTCCTAGAGCGATTACAGCCGTTCCAAAGGGCAAAAGTGCGGCTGCGAGGATAAAGGCGGACAAAAGAGTTGAGCCGAGTGTGTATTCAAATATCATTCTTGAACCTCTGCTGATAATGGAGTGATAAACCGGTTTGTATGGGTTATATTGTTCCTAGGGGCGCTTTCAGCGTATATTTTGACCCCAGGCGGTCGAATCAAACCGGAATTTGTGTGCCTTATATTTTTATTTATGGCAAGTGGGCAGACACGGCTATTCGGTTTTATTTGCTTGAAAAATTTCCGGCCATGGCCTAACTTCTTATTTGTTTCCTTTGCTTTTGCCGGGGTGTTTTTTGCCTTGGCCGGTTTTGGCTTCAAAAGGTATCTCTTTCGGCCGGACTGTCTTGTGTGGCAGAGAATTTGCGTCTCTTTGGCCGGGAGAATTATTTGAGCCGACTGCTCAACCGATCGGAGTGTTGATTATGCGCTGGATCTATTTTACAAGTGCTGTTTTTTTTGCCTTTTTCCTTTCCGGGTGTGCCGCTTCCAGTTTTTCCGAGAGCGATGCCTGGCGGTTGCAGCAGGTGGAGGAGGGACTGTATAGCCTGCAGGAAAAACAGAAATACATGGACAAGAGCCGGGAAGATCTCCAATCCCGTCTGGATGGTTTGGAGTCCAGGGTGGAAGAGCTTCAGACCGTTTTGTCCGAGATAGCCGTGCAGGAAGAGTTATACACGGGTGAGGATGGATTCGTCCGCGGACCCCGTCCCGGGGAAGAGGATTTTGTCCAGGATAAAGGGCGCCCCTCTGAGGCAGCGGGAAATGGGACTGACATGGAAGAGGCCTTGAAGAATCAGACCGCGCCGTCCAGCGATTCGGACGAGAAGAAGGAAAACCCCGGGGAAGCCAAAAATGGGGTTCACCACGAGTACGACAGGGCGCTGGAGTTAGAGCAAAAAGACAAATGGGGGCAGGCTCGGGAAAAACTCATAGGGCTCAAGGAAAAATATCCGGAAAGCCCGTTGCAGCCCAATTTTCAATACTGGATAGGTGAGACTTATTATTCCCAGAAGAGATATGCCCAAGCTATACTGGCCTTCAAGCAGGTGGTGCAGGACTATCCCCGCAGTTCCAAGGCCCCGGACGCCCTCCTCAAAATCGCCTATAGCTATTCCCGGCTTGAGGACGAGGAAAACGCCGCGTTTTACAAGCGGGTCTTGAGAGAGGATTATCCGGATTCTGAAGCGGCTGCGAAGTTGGAGTAATTCCTGTATTATGGCAGCGGTAAAAGAGACCGGTTATCAGCCTAGAGACAGGGAGCTTTTGGCCTGTTTGACCCTGTATTACTGCCGCTATCTCGGCCCCCGGACTTGGCAGGGCCTTGTTCGGGCGTACGGCAGCCCGGCTGCCGCTCTGGACGCGGGCTATGAGCAATGGCTTGTTGATTCTCTGGCCACCAGGCGTCAGGTGCGGTCTCTCAAGGACGGTAGTGCTGAAGAAAAGGCCCGGAAAAACGCGGAATTGATTGCGGACAAGGGCTACAAAACTGCCATCTGGTCTGATACCCGGTATCCTCAACTCCTACGGCACATCCCGGATCCGCCGCTTTTGCTCTATTATCGCGGGAACATTGATCTTGTGGCCGGGACGTGCCTGGCGGTGGTCGGTTCCAGAAAGAGCTCCACCTATGGTGTGGATATGGCCCAGAGGATCTGTTCCGAACTATCGAAGAATGGCTTGACTATTGTCTCCGGGTTTGCCGCCGGTATTGACCGCGAAGCACATCTGGCCGGCTTGGACGGCCCGGGTAGTTCCATTGCGGTCCTGGGGACAGGGATCGACCTCATTTATCCGGCCCGCAACCGTGATCTATGGGCCAGACTGGTAAAAGACGGTCTTGTCTTGACCGAATTTCCGCCGGGAACCGAGCCGGAAGGGTGTAACTTTCCGCACAGAAACCGGATAATAGCCGGGATGTGCAAAGGGGTGCTGGTGGTTCAAGCAGAGATTAAAAGCGGTAGCCTGATTACCGCCACCCTCGCTCTGGACCAAGGGCGGGAGGTGTTCGCTGTTCCCGGGGGAGTGGATATGCCCGGTTACCAGGGTTGCAACCAGTTGATTCGAGACGGGGCCTGGTTGGTTCGCGACGCTGGGGATATTCTGGAGGTGCTGGGTATGGATATGCCTCCCGGGTCCCATGGTTCACTTCCCGGAAAAAGTATGCCAGAACCAAACCCGGATCTAAACGAAGAAGAGATAGCAGTTATGGATCTCCTTTCCCGCGATAAAGCGCTGCATATTGACTCTATAACCCGCGAGACCGGCTGGGACAGTGCTATGGTGTCCAGGGTGCTTACCGAAATGGAGATCAAAGGGTTGATCCGCAGGGCCCCGGGTATGTATTTTAGCCGCTCTGTTTGATGTCGGCGGATAAACAGCGGGACCGGTTTCCGGCCGCCTGACAGGCGGAGGCAGTCTGTGGTTGAGTATCCGGGAAACATATATAAAAAATAAAAATTGCAGGGAACTTAGGATATGCAAAAGATACCGATAAGTCTGGCTCAGGAGGATATGATCCTGGAGAAGCCGGTAATGCGGGACAACGGTATGGTCTTGGTAGGTGCCGGGACCAAATTGACTCTCGGGCTGATAAGCCGTCTGGAGGATATGGGCATAGAGCGCATCATAGTCAAGGGTGAGCCTTTGGATATGGAAGGGGTGGGCAGTGGTTCTTCGTTTGCCAAGCGGTTGGAGAGACTGGATCACCAATTCCGGCAGTATGAGGGAGATGAATGGATGCAGAAGGTCAAAGAGTTCATCCGCGGTTATTATCGGGAAAAGTCGGCTGCCGAGGCGTCTTCGGCCGCAGAGCCGAAAAACCGGGAGGAGTGATCCGGACATGGATGATTTGCGAGTAGACAAAAAAGGCCAATTACTGGCGGTCAATGACCTGCCTACTTTGCCTACTGTCCTGGATGAGGTGACCAGGCTGATTCAGGATCCGAGTTCTTCCACCGAAGAGGTGGCTGCAGTCATTTCCCGCGACCAGGTGCTCTCGGCCAAGGTTTTGAAGATGGTCAATTCCCCCATATACGGCTTCCCGCGTCGGATAAGTACCATCCAGCACGCTTTGGTTCTTTTGGGGCTTAATGTCATTCGCGGCTTGATTATAAGCACTTCGGTATTCGATGTTATGGCCAAAAGCATGGTCGGGCTGTGGGAGCACAGTCTGGGATGCGCCCTGGCCTGCTCCAGCGTAGCCAAAAAGGCGGGCCTTAAGGACCCGGAGGAATATTCTGTATCCGGTCTGCTGCATGATTTGGGTAAAGTGGTCATTGTAGTGCAGCTCCCGGAGTTGAAGGAAGAGGTGGATAGCTTGGTCCGGGAAAAGGATTTGATATACATAGATGCGGAGAACGAGGTTTTGGGCTTCGGGCATGACCGGGTCAACGCCTGGCTGGCCGATCACTGGAATCTGCCCAAGAATATCCGTGAAGGGCTGGCCTGGCATCATCGTCCGCGTTCGGCCCAGCTGTATCCGGAAGTGGCCTGCGTGGTCCATGTGGCCGATTTCCTGGCCCGACTGTTTGAGACCGGAAACAGCGGGGATGATAATGTCAGCTATTTGCGCCCCTATGCCTTAAAGACCCTTAAACTGGAGCTAAACGATCTGGAGCAGGTTATGGATGAACTCGGCGAGCAGTTCATGGAACTCTCCAGCTTTAGACCGGATGAATAGCTTTTAACCCTGAAGAACGAGTAGTTCATGGTCGTTTGCGAGCCCTTTCATTTTTTCCTGGTCTCCCATGATCCGGATAAATATCAGGTCCTAAAAGAGATCATGCCGGAGGCGGAATGGTCCGTGTTTGAGCGCGGATCCGGGGCTATCGAGCATATTTTCAACGATCCGCCTGAGCTTTTGCTCGTGGACAACGAGCTTCCGGACTTCGGAGGCCGGGAACTTATCCGTATCCTAAAGAGTGAAAACGTCTACCGTCAGGTGCCTGTGGTCCTGTGCATTTCCACTCAGGGTCTGGCCGAAGGGATTGATTTCAGTCTGACCGAGGCGGATGATTTCCTGCTCTCCCCGCTGGACCCGGTGGTGACCAAGGCCAGGCTGGATTTGGTCCTGGCCCGCTCCGCCCGGGCCCTGGACGCCAACCCTTTGACCAAGCTTCCGGGTAACACTTCTATAATACATAAAATTCAGGATCTTATCGATAAAAAGGAAGATTTTGCCCTGGCCTATGCCGATTTGGACCATTTCAAGTCCTTTAATGACAAATACGGCTTCTCCCGCGGGGATGAGGTCCTGATGATGACCTCCAGGGTGATTGTCAATACCATCCGGGCCTTCGGCGGGGTGGATTCGTTCGTGGGCCATATCGGCGGGGACGATTTTGTGTTCATAGTTCCGGTGGACTTGGCCGAGCAGGTGAGTCAGATGCTCATTAAGAGTTTTGATGGCATAGTCCCCAATTTTTACGACCGGGAGGACCGGGAACAGGAGCAGATAGTCTCTGTGGACCGCAAGGGCAATACCCAGACCTTCCCTTTGATGGCCATCTCAGTGGCGGTGGTCTTTAATCAAAACGGCGTTCTGACCCATTACGGTGAGGCCTCGCAGCGGGCCATGAATTTGAAGAAAGTAGCCAAGAAGGATCCCAGAAGCTCCTATGTCCTGGACAGAAGAATCACTGCCTGAGCCGCTCCAGCTCTTTTTGGCCTATCTGGACGTGGAAAAGGGTTATTCTCAGGCCACGATCACCGCATATGCCCGGGATCTCTTGCAGTTCCATTCTTTTCTTGCCCAGGTGGATAAAGGGCTTGATTCCCCCGGGACTGTAACCGGCCGGGAGATAACCTTTTTTCTCGGTCGGCTGCACGAAATTAAGACAGCTAAGTCTACAGTGGCCCGCAAGCTTTCCTCGCTGCGGGCCTTTTTCCGTTATCTGTTCACCCGGCAGAGGATCAGCGAGGACCCGTGCCGCGGTATTCGCAACCCCAAGCAGAAAAAGACCCAGCCGGATGCCTTGAATGTGGACCAGCTTTTGACCCTTTTGCGGGCCAACTCAGGGGCCGACCCCAAAGCACTGCGTGATCTGGCCCTGGCTGAACTCTTGTATGGCTCCGGCCTTCGAGTGAGCGAGGCCGTTGGTCTGGACCTTGATGACCTGGATCTTGCTCAGGGGATCGTCCGAGTTAGGGGCAAAGGGGGTAAGGAGAGGTTGAGCCCGCTTACTGACCCGGCAGTGCGGGTCTTTGGGCAATATTTAAAGTACAGGAATGCCTTTGTTTACCGGCCCGGTGAACAGGCCGTGTTTTTGGGGATGCGCGGGGGCAGGCTGAACCGCAGGCAGGTCAGGCGTATCCTGGAGAAAATGTGCGTCCGGGCCGGTCTCCCCTCAGCAGTGACCCCGCACGGACTGCGGCACAGTTTTGCCACCCATCTCTTGCAGGGCGGGGCGGATCTGCGCAGCGTACAGGAACTCCTCGGACACAAACGGATAACCACCACCCAGAGATACACCCATCTCAACCTGGACAGCTTGACCCGGGTTTACGACAGTGCCCATCCCCGCTCCTCCGGAAAAAAGAAAAAATAGGGTTTATGTCTTCAAAATTGTGGGCTGTATCAAAGAGTTCGGGGGCAAAAAAGCAGCGTTAGCCAAGTCTGGACCGAATCGCATGCAATCGAAAACAGGGTTTGGACTTTGAGCCGGCTGAAACAGGGGGTATCACTCGAACTTGAATCCGGTCTTTTTTTCCGGGATGAGCAGGCTGAACTCCGTGCCCTGCGGGTGGGAGTCAATGGAAGGGGCCCAGCCGAGGTCATTGCACATCTCCCGTATCAGATACAGGCCCAAGCCGGGATGTCCTCTTTTGGTCCCGGTACAGGGTTCCCAGGCTGATTGCGTATCCAGGTCCATAGCCACGGGCGAGTTGATCCGCACGCGGACCCCATTTTGCTCCGGCTCGGCCCGAATGCCTATTTCCTGCTCGTTTTCCGAATCCCGGAGTCGGCAGGCATCAACCGCGTTGGACAGAGCCTCCTGCACGGCAAAGGTCAAAGTCACGGCCGGAATGTCCAGGTGGGGCAGATTGTCCCCCAGAGAAATATCCGCTTTGATCTTGTGTTTGAAGAACAAATCATTTTTCCAGAAGTTGAGCAGCCAGTCCATAAACTCCGGGATACCGGTCTGGATACGCTCCTTTTGCGAATAAAAGGACCAATTGCTGCTTACCTGCATAAACTCGAGCAGACCCTGATTGGTCTCGCCCATCTTTTGGATCCGCCCCTCGTGCTCAGAGATTGGGGACTCCGGCTTTGAGATGCTTTTGGATTGTAGAAGAGAGGTTTGCATATCGATAATGTGCACGAAATTGTTCAGATTGTGGGTTATGCCCGGGATCTTCCGGCCGGCGTCCCGGCAAAGGTACCAGGGGACCCATGTCTGCCAGGAGATGTTTTCAAACATTCTGACGCTCCCTTATCTGCTCCCGCTGTTCGTGAAATACGAATTGGACTATGGCTTCCCGGTCCTCGTCGCGAATGGAGGTGTATTCCACCGCATAGATGTTTTTCCCCCCGGAGTGGCCCTCTAACCTGTGAATGGAGCCCACCAGGCCGACCACGCGAAACGGGATCTGGGACAAGATTAGGACCATCTCCATCGCTTCTCCGGATTCAAACTCTTCCGAAGACACAAATTGCAAGCCTGCTCCGCTTATCTCCACCACATCGCATTGCAACTCGAATTGGTTTTGCAGGTATTCCTGGTTCAAAAGGCTTAGGATCATATCCAGCTTGGAGTCCAGCTCTTTTAGGTAGTTAAGCAGGTCCTGGGGCAGCTGAACGCTCTGCAGGTTTTTGGAGCCCGAACCGGAGAAACAGGAGGGACAGGCCGAGGCCAGAGGCCGGGTGTCAGAAGAGGCCAGGCGGCGGATATACCCCTGAATTCGTGTTGTAATCCGCATATAGGTTCGGCTTTGTTTCTCCACGGCCACCTCCTATTGTGATTTGTTCCCCGCTAAAAGATTTTGTCCGCAGAGGCGGGGCTTGTTTACCGGCCTCAGATCTTTTGAGCCGACCGGGTCCAAAGCGGATTATCCAAAAATATATAGTCGGTCCGGGACAGTGTCAAAGGTCATCATTCATCTCCACGTGCATGGCATCCACGGGGCAGACTAGGGTGCACATCCCGCAGGCAGTGCATTTATTGGAGTCAAATTGGACTTCCCTGGATTCCATATCCAGATACAAGGCCTGGGTGGCACAGACTGCTGTACATATCCCGCAGTGCATGCAGGCCTTTTCGTCCCTGGATATGTGCTGGGAGACTTCCTGCACAGATATACCGTGCTCCTGTAGATAGGTTATACCGCGGTGGAAATCGTCCTCTGCCCCGGATAGTTCCAGGATCATATGTCCTTCCTCCCGGGGATTGATCCTGGCTTTGAGGATGTTGAACGTGAGGTCGAATTTCCTGGACAGATTATACATCATCGGGCTCCGGGCAATCTCCGGAGCAAAATGGAGTACAATGAACTTGGAATATTGTTTGGGTGATGCCAGCATAGAAGCGAAGATCCTGAGGTTACAGGTTATTCTTGATCAGTTAAAAATCCTTTTGCCCGACGGGCCTCGCTGGATTCCGGGTGTTTATCTATGAGTTCTTCCAGAATCAAACGTCCCGCCTTGTTCTTCCCCATTTCATAAAAAGAGATGCCCTGTTTGAGCATACTGGCCTGGTTCTTGTTGCTTTTTGGGTAATCGGCAATGACCTTTTGGTACCCGAGTACGGCGTGGGCATAGTCCTGCATCTGATAAAAGGCCTCTCCCTGCCAAAACCAAGCGTTGGGGACCAAATTATGATCCGGGTATTTGCGGGTGAACTCCTTCCATATGTCTTGGGCTTTGTCGTATTCGCGGTCGTAAAAGGCCTTCAAGGCCTGCTTGTACATTTCCTCCGGGGTGTCAAAAGAATATTTTTCCTCTTCTTTTTCTTCTTCTTCTTCTTTCTCTTGGCTATTGTCCCCGGACTCTTTCTCCCGGGGGCCGTCCAGCTGCAGGTCCAGCTCCTTTTGAGTTATTTCCCAGTATCTTTCGTGTTTTCGGACCATTTCTTCCAGGCCGGATGTGGCATTTGCGGGGTCCTGGTCCCGGGAGGCGATCTCCCGTTTCAATGAATCCACTTCCCCCATGAGTTGGGCCTGCTCCACACGCAAAGATTCCATCTCCGCCCACATCTCGGCCTGCTTGCTTTGCACCGGGGAGCTTGCATTGCGCAAATCTTTTTGCATCTTGTTGATCCCGGTGTCCAAACTGTTTTCCAGTTCCTGCATCCTGGTCTTTAGTTCTTTGTTTTCTTGACGCAGCTCTTTGTTTTGACTGCGCAGACTGGATTCCAGGCTTTGGAGGTCAGTTTTGGCCGCGCATCCGGCCAGAAGCAGAACACAGGCAAGTACGGCCGCGCTGCTCAAGCTATTAGATAACCCTTTGTCCACGTCTCCTCCCCCAGAAAATGTATATGATCCCGCCCAAAATCGGCATAAAAACCGCTACCGCCAGCCAGATCATTTTTTCCTGCCCTGTGTTAAAGTCACTGCGAAAAATATGCCAGATGGCCCACAGATTAGGCAAGATAGGGATAAAGAGCAATATAATTACAAGTGGTGCATTGGTCAAAACGGCATTCATGTTCTCTTCCTCGAAGCAACAATGGTCACGCCCAGGATGAATATGCCTGCAGCCAAAAGCTGGGTGACGCTCAAGATTCCCAGGTCCCCACGGTAGTCTCCGCGGAAAAATTCGATGTTAAAACGGAAAACAGAATACAGGATTAAAAATGCACCCATCAATTTGCCCGGTTCAGTGGTCCTTTTTTTCAACACCAAGAGCAGGGCGAAGGTGATCAGCCCGGCCAGAGAGTGATAGATTTGGGTCGGATGCAAGGGTACGTGCACAGGAGCCAGACTCTCGGGCGCGGTAAAGGTGACAGCCCAGGGCAGATTGCATGTCTGTCCGTAGCAGCATCCGGCGAACACGCATCCCAGCCGTCCGATGGCCTGGCCCAGGGCCAGACCCGGGGCGAGTGCATCCAACCACGGCCAAACGGGCTGGCTTTTTTTCCGTAAAAACAAATACCCCAGAAGAGTGGCCACGATAGCCCCACCCAGAAAGACCAGGCCGCCCTTCCAGAACATGACGGCTTCCAAGGGGTTTTTCAAGAAATAAGTTGGGTTTAAAAGGACATATAATATCCTGGCCCCAATAATACTCCCCAGGATGATATAAAAGGAGAAGTCCGGGACGTATTTGGCGGGAAGATCCCTTTGGTTGGCCTCGCGCATAGTCCAAGTCATCCCGGCCAGAAAGGCCAGGGCAATAAAAAAACCGTAGCTGTGTATAGTGATCGGGCCGAATTCAAGGAGTATGGGATGCATCTGATTTCCTTTTATAAAAAGAGATCACCAGAAAGATGAGGCCGATGGAAATAGCTGTATCCGCTATATTAAAGGCCGGCCAGTGGTATTGACCTAGATAGAAATCCAGAAAGTCTATGACCTCTCCCAGTCGGATCCTGTCTATTAAATTGCCCAGTGCTCCGCCTAAAATAAGGCCCAGTCCGGTAAACAGATATTTGTCCTGTCGGGGGACAGTGTGTACCAGATGGAAAATAAGGACTACAGCCAAGGCGGTGACCGCAATAAAGAAATAGGTTTGCCAACTGCTGTTTTCCCGGTTCAGAAAACCAAAGGCTGCTCCCTTGTTCAGGACATGCACCAGCTGAAAGAATCCGGGGATGATTTCAATGGATTCGAAATAGGAAATAGTCCTTTGTACCCACAGCTTGGTGGCCTGATCCAGGATAAGCACCCCCAGCCCGAGTCCGCTTACAAGTTTGTATTTGGTCAGCATTTTTTATTCACCGCCTTGTAATTCGTGCAGTATCCGAGTGCATCTAGGGCAGGCCCGGGGGTGATCCGGGTCTTGGCCCAGCTCCTCGCTGTAAGTCCAGCACCTGGCGCATTTTTCACCCCGGGCAGGTTCCACGGCAATGCGCACCCCTTCCAGGTCCTGGGCCGGGTAACAGTCCTGCGGGGCACTCCCCGGATCGTTTAAAAGGACCTGGGAGACAATAAGGGTCTCCCGCAGGTGCTTTTTTTGTTCCTCAAGCCCCTCGCGGATTTCTGCAGGTGCGTATATAGTTATCCGGCTGTCCAGGGAATGCCCCAGGGTCCCGTTTTTGCGCTTCGGTTCGATCGCCCGGGTTACTTCGTTTCTGAGCTGGACTATCAGGTCCCAGGTCTTCTTTTCCCGGGCAGTGAGCCCCGGATCCGCAGGAAATACGTGCCTCAGGCTGAATACCGAGTCCTGGTCCCGCAGTTGTTCCGGGAGGTGCTGATAGACCTCCTCGGCGGTGAAGCTTAAAATGGGGGACATGTGGTGCAAAAGGACCATGAGGGCCTGATGCAAAACGGTTTGAGCGGATCTGCGTTCCAGGCTCGCCGGCGGGTTCACATACACGCGGTCTTTTATTATGTCCAGATAGAATGCGGACAGATCGGTTACGCACAGGTTGTGCAAGATATGGAAGACCTTGTGGAACTCGTATTTGTTATAGGCCCGGAGCATCTGTTTGCTGCGGGTCAGGATCATATCCAGTGCATAGCGGTCCAGGGGGAGCATGTCCTCGGCTGCAACTGCGTCTCGTTCCGGGTGGAAGTCGTACACATTACCCAGCAAAAACCGGCTGGTGTTGCGGATACGTCTGTAGGCGTCCACCAAACGCTTCAGGATCTCTTCGGAGATGCGCATATCCTCCTGGTAATTCTCCGAAGACACCCACATGCGCAAAATCTCTGCCCCGTATTTTTCGATTATCTCTTGCGGGGCGACAACATTGCCCACTGACTTGGACATCTTGCGGCCGTATCCATCGACCACGAACCCGTGGGTAAGGACCGCATTGTACGGGGCCCGGTCTCTGGTGCCGATGCTGGCCAAAAGCGAGCTGTGGAACCATCCCCGGTGCTGGTCCGTGCCCTCCAGATACAAGTCGGCCGGGAAGCCGCATTCCTTTCTCTTTTCCACTACTGCGGCAAAGCTGGTTCCGGAGTCGAACCATACGTCCAGGATATCGTCTTCCTTGGCAAAGCTTTGCCCGCCGCATCCGGGGCAGCTCAAATCGTTCGGGGCCAATTCGTCGACCGCGGTCTCAAACCAGTAGTCGGCGCCTTCAGGGTGTTGTTCAAACCTGCTTACTATGTCCTGCACCCATTCCGGGTCGAACCAAGCCTGACCACAGTCATTGCAGATCAGGGCGATTATGGGCACCCCCCAGTTTCTTTGCCTGGAGATGCACCAGTCCGGTCGGTGCTCGATCATATTGTGGATCCGCTCCCTGCCCCAGAAGGGAATCCAGGTGACTTCGTGGTCAATGGCCTGGAGGGCCTTGCCCCGAAGGTCATTTTCCTGCATGGATATGAACCACTGCGTGGTGGCCCGGAATATCACCGGCTTTTTGCATCGCCAGCAATGCGGATAGGAATGGGAGATTTTCTCCTCGGCCAAGAGATTGCCTCGCTCTTTGAGCTTGGAGATTACTTCTGGGTTGGCCTGGAATACATTCAGCCCGGCGAAGAATTCCACTTCCGGAAGAAACCTGCCCTGATCGTCCAGGGGTGAATAAATGTCCAGGCCGTACTTGAGTCCGGTTTCATAGTCTTCCCGTCCGTGTCCCGGAGCGGTATGCACGCATCCGGTCCCCGACTCCAGAGTGACATAGTCGGCGAGGACGATGAACGATACGCGGTCGTAAATCGGGTGCTCGGCCTTTAAGCCCTCCAGCGTCCGGCCCGGAAATCTGGTGACTACCCTGGGGTCTTCCCAGCCGGCCTTTTTGGCGCATTCTTCCAAGAGTTCGGCCGCGAGTATGAATTGTTTTCCCCCAGCCTCGGCCAGGACGTACTCGGTGTCCGGATGTAGGGCCACGGCCAGGTTGTCCGGTATGGTCCATGGGGTGGTGGTCCAGATCAGTACAAAGAGCCTTTCCGGGTCTGCCCCTGGGAGCGCATCTACGGCTTTCGGATCTTTGAGCGGAAAGCCCACATAGATAGAAGGCGAGGTATGATCACTGTATTCGACCTCTGCTTCCGCCAAAGCAGTCTCACAGGAGGAACACCAGTAAATGGGCTTTTTATTCCTCTTTACCGATCCCCGGGCCATAAACCTGCCCAGCTCACCGGCTGTGGCTGCTTCGTACTCCGGACTCATGGTCAGATACGGGTTCTCCCAGGTCCCGAAGGCGCCCAGGCGTTTGAATTCATCCCGCTGGATGTCTAAGTACTTGAGCGCGTATTCCCGGCAGCGTTTACGGATTTCCAGGACGGACAACCCCTTTTTCTCCTCCTCCAGGGTCTGCTCTACCTTGAGTTCAATGGGCAGACCGTGGCAGTCCCATCCGGGTACGTATTCCGCCCGGTACCCGTTCATGTTTTTTGATTTTATAATGATGTCTTTTAAGATTTTGTTCATGGCCGTGCCCAGATGGATATTGCCGTTTGCATAGGGCGGGCCGTCGTGGAGGACAAAGGTTTTATTTTCAGGGCTTATTTGGACCATATTGGCATAGGCGTTTACTTTATCCCAAAATTCAAGCATCTTGGGTTCATTTTGGGTCAGATTGGCCCGCATGGGAAATTTTGTCTTAGGCAGGTTCAGGGTCTTTTTATAATCACTCATCAGGTACGGATCCTCCAATCTTGTCCGGTTGCAGATAAAGGTTAAGCTCTAAAAATGTAATATCCCCGGGCCGAAGTCAAGGAAACGGCCTGCGGCCGTCCCTTGGTTTGGTCATGGGCCTTGACTTTAGTGCGACTCTTTCCGGCCGGCGGATTCTTTTTCCCAGTCCAGGGCGTTTGCCACTATCCTGCGGATATCATTTAAGCGCGGCCGCCAGTCTGTCTCCGCGCTCAGGCGTGAGGGGTCGGCGATCAGCCGGGCTGGGTCTCCCGGTCTTCGAGGCATCTCTTTGACGTTGAGCTCCTTTCCCGAGACTTCACGCACCGCCTCAATTATTTCCCGAACCGTATAACCATGGCCGTATCCGCAGTTGAATATCCTGGATTGGTTTCCTCCCTCCAGGTATTCCAGGGCCTTTACGTGCACATTCGCCAGATCCGAGACATGGATGTAATCCCTTTCCCCGGTCCCGTCCCTGGTGGGGTAGTCAGTGCCGTACACCGGAAGCACCTCCCTTTGGCCTAGGGCGGCCTGACAGGCGACCTTTATCAGGTGGGTGGCGTTCGGGGTCTCCTGGCCGAGTCTGCCTTCCGGGTCCGCTCCGGCCACATTGAAATACCTGAGTATGGCGTATCTGAAATCCGGATGGGCTTTGTGGGCGTCGCGGAGAACCCACTCGTTCATCAGTTTGCTCCGACCATAAGGATTTATCGGATCCAGGGGAGCGCTTTCATTCACCGGCACGGTCTCCGGCACGCCGTACACAGCTGCTGTGGAGGAAAAGACAAATTCCGGGACACAGTTTTTTACCGCCAGATCGACGAGTCCAATGGTCTTGGAAGTGTTGTTTTGGTAGTATTTAAGCGGCTTGGTTACTGATTCCGGGACTATGATGCTGGCCGCAAAATGGATGATCGCCCTGAATCTTTCCCTGCGCAGTAGACGGTCGAGCCGCTCGATGTCCCCAAGATCACCAATCTCCAGGCGGGCCGGAGGCAGAACAGCCTCTTTCTTGCCGGTGGACAGATTGTCATAAACTACCACCTCGTATCCGGCCCGGATCAAGGCCAAAGCGGTGTGGGAACCTATGTAGCCGGCCCCGCCGGTTACCAGAATTTTGGACATCAAATTTTTTCCCTTTTTGTTCACCACCTCAAAGCCACCGGCAATCCCGGTGGCAGTTCTTATGCATGGACGAGTGGGATATATGCGGGTCAGCTTGAAATGAGGACCAGAACCCAAAACCGACCGGCCTGGAAGCAAGGCACAAGTTTAAAAAGATATTGTTCTCGGCCTGTGCCTCCAAGGATTTTTCGTCCTATACGCGAACTGGCCTTCCTTAATATTTTTTGTTGTAATTGACAAATATATACATCGGGAGAGCCCCGATAGCGAGATGTTGAATTTCATCCCTCGAGGTTTCTCTGCATAAGGCGGAGGCAAAAAACACAGGCATAAGAATCCATGCCTGTGGTCAAAGGGACCTTATATACACTTAGGAAAAAGATCGTTTTTTGTCCTTGTTCAGGAGCGGTTTTTTCCTTTCGACCGGCCGGGCTCCCGGGAGCGTGGAGTATGAATCCAGATGAATATAAAGACCTTGGACTGCCCCGGAGGGAAGCGGTAGATATTACTGCCCGGGCCGAGAAAAACGGGTTTAAGGGCCGGGACAGAATCGCGGAATGGAGCCTAGTCCTGGAGGCCATGGGTATACCTTATGAACTCGACTCCGGCCGGATAATGGTCGATCCGGTCAGTGCTTCTCGGGCCTTGGAGAACATCCTGGCTTATGAGCGGGAAAACGTATCCTTTGGGGAAAATGAGCCTTTGGATGCCCCTTTGCCCTGGACCGGCAACTTGCTGGTTTTGGGCTGCCTGCTTGTTTTTTTCAGTCTCACCCGGGCCCAAACGGATCTTCCCGGTGTGCAGGATATTGCCTGGACTGAATCGGGAGCGGCCGATTCCCGGGCCATCCTTTCCGGGCAGTGGTGGCTGGGACTGACTTCCCTGACCCTGCATGCCGACCCGGCCCATGCGCTGGGCAACGTAGTATTCGGCGCACCTTTTGTGGTTCTGGTCTGTTCGCGGTTGGGAAACGGCCTGGGCTGGGCCGGGATCATCTTTTCCGGCTGGCTGGGGAACATGGTAAACGCCTGGATCCGCGGCCCGGGTCACCTGAGTATTGGCTTTTCCACGGCTGTGTTCGCCGCGGCCGGGATCATGGTTTCTGTGCACAGGAACAGGCGCGGGCTCAAGAACAGCGTAGACGCGGTGGTTATGGCCTTGGCCCTTTTGGCCCTGCTTGGGACAGGCGGGGAGAATACCGATCTTGGGGCCCATTTCTGGGGCACGGCCGCCGGTTTTGCCTGCGGATCAGTGCTTCGCTTTCAGCCCTTGCCCTTGCCTCCGTCAAGAGCTATATCCGCACTCTTTGGGACGGGAGCAGGTTTCTTTGTCTTGCTGGCCTGGGACCTGGCCCTGAACCAAACGGGATGAACCGCGTCCCTGGACTGGGCGTTTTCCGAATCTTTGCTTGCAAAATTGGAGAGATTTGATCCATGCCGGATTTTTCAAAACTGGGCAGGCTCTTTTTCAAGCCATCCACCCGGGCTTTCTGGCAGGAGGCTAAAAAAGAGAACCAGCCTTTTGCCGAGAGGGTACACGCCTATGTCTACGGCCGTTGGCCGTATTTTTATATATCCCTGGCCACTGGAAGACATTATTTGGCTAGGTTTTTAAAGCCGTTTTTTGACTGGATTGGCAAGAGGCTTTCTTTGTGGGAGGATTCGTTTACCGAAAAAAAGGATTCGGCAAAGAAATCGTTTGCGGACAGCTATCACGGCAAGGTGGTTCCCTTAAGCGGAGCGGAGCAGCTCATCCGGCTGGATAGGGATTTGGAAGTCCGGGATCTGGAAAGGGTTATACCCTATACCACGGCCCGGGATATTGTCCTTAAAAATCCCGGGGCCATAGCAGCCCTGCGCTGCCCCTGCCGCTTTGCGCGCAAGGAACCCTGCCTGCCTATGGATGTGTGTCTGATCATAGGTGAGCCGTTTGCCGGATTTATTGTCGAGCACCATCCGGACCGGGCCAGATGGATAACTCGCGAAAAGGCCCTGGACATACTCCGAAGCGAGGACAGACGCGGCCACGTGCATCACGCCTTTTTCAAGGAGGCCATGCTCGGGCGGTTTTACGCCATCTGCAATTGTTGTTCCTGCTGCTGCGGGGCCATGCAGGCCCGAAAAAACGGGGTGCCTATGCTGGCCTCCTCCGGCTATGTATGTCTGGCTGATACAGATAAATGCAATGGGTGCGGGCTGTGCGGACAAAATTGTCAGTTCGGGGCCATTGAGCTGATTAACGCACAGGTGCATGTGGACCGGGACAGCTGTATGGGCTGCGGGGTGTGCGTGAACAACTGCCCCCAGGGTGCCCTGCGTCTGGAAAGGGATAGGGAAAAGGGTACTCCCTTGGAGGCGGCAAAGTTGATGGATGCCCAATTGGCAGCTCTGGCGGGCAAAAATGACTAGACTCCGCTTCGGCCCTCTCCGCCCGGCCTCCAAGGCCCCGATCCCCGAGGCCTCGGTCTCTCCTCCGGTTAAAGGGGCCTCAATGGGCACCATCTGGAAGTTGGCCTGGCCGCAGGTCCTGATGATGCTCTTTCATTTTCTGATTGGGTTTATGGATGTCTTGGTGGCCGGAAGGCTGGGAAAGGATGTCCAGGCCTCGGTGGGCATGATAACCCATGCCCTTTTCTTTTTCCTTATGGTGGCCGTGGCCCTGGGTAACGGAAGTGTGGCCGCCATAAGCCAGTCCCTGGGTGCTGGTCTGGTGCAGCGGGCCAAGCGGTACACGGGGATGGCCCTGGAAGCAGGCATCGTTTTCGGGATCGTCTTTCTCACGGCCGGTTTTTTCCTCGGGGAATATTTCCTGCGCCTTTTGCAGATCCCGGAAGACATTTTGCCGGTGGCCATATATCTGTTTGAAGTCTTTATTTATATAGTCCCGGCCTATTATATATTTATCCTGTGCAATGCCTTTTTCCGGGCCCAGAAAAGGGTGATGTGTCCCTTATTCGCCATGCTCATAGTCATGACCCTGAACACACTCGGGGATTTCGGATTGGGTTTGGGCTGGTTCGGTCTACCCCGGCTGGGATACAAGGGCCTGGCCTGGAGTACCTTTGTTTCCGTGGCCTGCGGCATGGTCTTTGATCTATGGGCCCTGCGTCGGACCGGGTTTCTGGACAAAAACAGCTTGCCGCCTTTGAGGTGGATAAAACGGGCCTGGCCGTATCTCTTTCGCGTTTCCTGGCCAGCCGGTTTGAGTCAGCTGGTCTGGCATTCAGCTTATCTGGTACTCTTTGCTTTGACCGCTTCCCTGCCGGTAGGAAGCGTTATCGCCCTGGCCGGGATGACTGCTGGTCTGCGAGTGGAGTCCTTGCTCTTTTTGCCCGGGGCGGCCTTTAGTTTTACCGCCTCCATAATAGTCGGGCACAAGCTGGGAGAGGGGGATGCGGCCGGAGCGCGCAAGGCTGGATATCAGATCATGTCCTTTGGTCTTGTCTGCGTGGGATTGGTGACTTTGCTCTTGTGGCTGGTGATCGATCCCATCGCCGGGTTCATCGCCCCAGACCCGGAAGTCCGTCTGGAGACCATAGATTATTTGAGATACAATATGGCAGCCATTCCCTTCCTACTCCCGGCCATGATCCTGGGCGGGGCTTTGACCGGGGCTGGGGCCACTTTGTATCAGATGCTGGTTATGGGCGGCTCGGCCTGGCTGGTACGTATCCCCCTGGCCTTTGTTTTGGGCCATCTGATCATACGGGAGGCGGACGGGATTTGGATGGCCATGTTTATATCCATGGTCATCCAGGCCGGAGCCATGATCTATGTGTACCAGTTCCAGAACTGGTCCAGGTTTGCAATGCGTAAAAAATCGAGAGTTTGAACTATGTTTGGTAGATTGCTTTTGCTTTTTCTTCTGGTTCCGCTTGCGGAATTGTATGTGTTGATAAAGGTCGGCTCCGTGCTTGGGGCGGGGTATACGATTGCTTTGGTTGTTTTGACCGCTGTGGCCGGGGCTTGGCTGGCCAGGTCCGAAGGGGCCCAGGCCATGCTCCGGGTGCGGGCCAATATGGAGCAAGGGATAATGCCCGGGGATGATATCCTGGACGCCCTGCTTATCCTGGTGGCTGGGCTGGTTTTGCTCACCCCGGGCTTTGTGACCGATGCATTCGGGCTCTTAGTCCTTTTTAAGCCCACGCGCCGGGTGATCCGCAGGTTCACCCGGCAGAAAATAGAGCTGTGGATTCAGAATAAGGATGTCTATTATCGTCGCTTCTGATCCCGGGCCTCGGCCCGGGGGGACCGTGTAATTCAGGATTTAGAGGTGGATGGGCTTATGAGCGCCAAGCAAAAGGAGACCCGTGAGGATATCCTTGCCCGGGTGGGCGAGGACCTTTTTAATTACTCCCTGGAACGGGAGGACATAAAGCTTATTGCCGCCGGCATCCCGGAGGAGGCCGTAGCGGATCCGGATACGGTAGAGTATGAGCTGCAGATACTGAAGTTCATAAGTGTGGGCTGGTCCTTTGCCTATTATCTTCGGGACAAAGAGGCCAGGGAGTTTTTGTCTTTTGCCTACTGGGAGGCGGTGCGGGATCTGTGCTCCAATCTCTCCCAGAGCACCGGGCTTTTGATCGGCGAGGATATTGACTACTTCCGGATAATCAAAGAGAGGCTCTCCTCTTATGTCAGTTGCCTGGAGCAGGCCCAAGAAACCCGCAGCCCGGCTGCGGTAATCGGTCCGGAGTTTGCTCGGCTGTGCGGGGACAGAGAGGATGTTTTCTGTGTGCATGCGGGGACCAAGCTGTTTGTCGGTGTATTGGAAAGGGTGCGGGAGTACTTGCAGGTTCAGGGCATGGAGATTCAGGATCCGGAGGGTTAAATCCTTAACCGTTTGTTGAAATTTTACACAATGACTCGGGCCTGGATTGTTTTTTAGGCCCGGCTTTTTAGTGAAGATGAAAAAAGAGATATCCAAAAACCGCTCCGGCTTGAGTCTGCCCGGGCTTTTCGCTGGGGGCGGCGCCTTTCTCGTTTGGGGGATTCTGCCCTGTTACTGGAAGACTCTTCAAGGCGTATCCGCGGTAGAGATTTTGTGTCACCGTATGTTTTGGTCCTTTGTTTTCGCTGGGGTGGTGCTAACGGTGTGGGGGCGCTGGGGCGAGGTGTTTCAAGCCCTGCGCCGGGGCCAGAATATTCTTTTCTTCCTGGGCACCAGCTGTCTTTTGGCCGTGAACTGGCTGACCTATATCTGGGGAGTTAACGCCGGGTTTGTTCTGGATGCGAGCATGGGGTATTATATAAATCCCTTGGTCAATGTGCTTTTGGGGTTTGTCTTTTTCCGGGACCGTCTAAGGCGCTTTCAGGTGGCGGCCATTTTATTGGCTGCAGTCGGGGTCCTCAATTTGGTGTTTAGCTACGGCCGCTTTCCCTGGATAGCCCTGACTCTGGCTTTTTCTTTCGGGCTGTACGGCCTTATCCGCAAGCTGGTCCGGGTGGAATCCCTGCCCGGTCTGTGCGTGGAAGCCATGTTCATGAGCGTTCCGGCGTTAAGCTTTCTTGTCTGGTTGCATATATCCGGGCAGGGGGCGTTCGGGGCCGGGGACGGACATATTGATTTCCTCCTGGCCGGAGCCGGAGCGGTTACCGCCGTCCCTTTGCTATTGTTCGCCTTCTGCGCCCGGCGCCTCCGGCTGGTGGAAGTGGGTATTTTGCAATATCTGGCCCCGACCTGTATGTTTCTGCTTGGGGTATTTGCCTTTGGCGAGCCGTTCACTTCCGCTCATATGATAACCTTTATTTGTATCTGGACCGGGATTGTCATTTACACGGTGGAATCACTTCTGTTTACTCGAAGGTATGTAAAGGTGCCTGAAAGTCGGAAATGAAATGACTGACTGTTGAAAAATTTTTTAATAAAATGAGTTGCTAGGGTTTTGATATTTCTCATCTGTTTTTGCTATTCAGCGGATGCTTGTAATTATATATTTTATTATCCAGAGACCAAGTGCATTGTCCCTGACTATTTTAGCCTGTTTTAGCGGCTAGTTGGTCGCCTGATTTCAGTCTTCCATCCCGTTTTCCTGTACCTCGGTGATGAATTCCCGGACCAGTTCCTTGTCCAGGGCGTATCCGGCTGTTTCGCGCAGAATCCGGAATGCCTCGGCCGGGGAGCGTTTTTTCTGATACGGCCTGGTTGTGGTCACTGCGTCAAAACAGTCCGTCACACTGATTATCCTGGCCCCTAAAGGGATCTGTGATCCACGCAGGCCGTAGGGGTACCCTTGTCCGTCCACCCGCTCGTGATGATAGCGCACATATTTTAAAACCGGACCCAGAAAGTGCAGGTCCTTAAGTATTTTTTCCCCAATAAGCGGGTGCTGTACGATCTCTTCCTGCATTTTTTCCTCCGATTCCTGCCCATCGCCGGAAAACATGCAGTCGCTGAATCCTATCTTGCCTATGTCGTGGAGCATACCCCCGAGCTTGATGTTGGTCACATCCTCGGCTGGAAGTTCCAGCCTCAAAGCCAGTCTGCGGCAGTACTGAGAGACGCGCTGGGAATGGCCGCGTGTGTAGTCATCCCTTGCCTCCAGGGCATTGGCTATCGTGGACACCGTATCCAGGATATTCTCCCGCAGTCTGTTGTTCGACCGGCGCAGGTCGCTAACCAGTTCCTCCAGCCGCATTTCCCTGGCCTCCACCCGGACCATCATCATGCCCATGGCCTCAGCAATGCGCCGTACGCTCGGGGCATAGACCGGTTTGGTGAATTCCAGGACATCGCTGGAATATATCCCGCGGGCCACGTTTTCCAGGGTGGTTATAAGCCTTTTTACAATGTTTTGGTCCATGAATGCTCCTTATATTATTTGTCCGTGTCCGGACTTTCGGTTCAAGACGGTTTTGCCTGACGGATTAGAATCAAGCAGTTTATTTGTAACCTTAGTTGTCTTTAGCCCGGCTTTGCAGGATCAGCCCGCAAAGAATCAGCACCAGTCCAATGAGTGTGGAGACCAGGATTTTTTCCCCGACCAGGTAGTGGATGAATACAAGGGACAGAAACGGGGAGAGATAAATAAGGTTGCTCACCTGGGCCGTGGTTTTCGAATATTTAAGGGCCTGCAGCCAGAAGACAAAAGTGATCCCCATCTCAAAAAGTCCCACGTAAACTGCCCCGGCAAGTCCCTTGAGGGAGAAAATAAGTGGAGTGGAGACAAAAGGTAAAAGAATGCCGAGGTAGACGGTTCCCGCCAGAAAATTCAAGAGCAGGCGCAAAATGGCCGGCAGTTTGTCTTTGGTGTTTGCGATCCAGTAAAGAGCCCAGATCAGGGTGCTGAAAAGGGCCAAAAAAACGCCCCATGGGTCTGAAAAATTCATGTCCCATGGGGTGCCGTGCGTGGAAATGACAACAACACCCAGGTAGCTGACCACAATGGCCGCGAATCTCCTCGCGGTTATTTTCTGTCCCAGAAGAGGGACGGCAAGGATGGTTATGGTTATTCCCCAGGTATAGTTGAGCGGCTGGGCCTCCTGGGCGGGAAGGAGGTCATAGGCCTTGAACAGGACCAGATAATACAGGAATGGATTGAGAAGTCCCAACAAGGCCGAGCGCAGGATGTCCCCGCGGGAGCATAGGCGGGTAAAGCGCGGTCCGTGAAAGAAGACAGCCAGGATAAAAAGACAGAATAGGGAGGTCAGACTGGAGTAGAACAGCAGCTGGACCACATCCAGGTACCTCAGACTGATCTTGAAGGCCGAGGCCACCGTGGACCAGATCAGGACTGTAAGCACCCCATACAGATACGCTTTTTGTTGGTCCCGCATGAGGTGCTTTTCTCCTTGGTTTTATGCTCCGCTTTTTTTGGAGGCTGCTCCTTTGGCCGCAGACGTCTTAGTGGCCGAAGCGGATTTTTGTCCCGATTCTGCGGACGTTTTTTGCGCGGAGGGAATCTCTTTTCCGGTTTTGGCTTCTTCTCCCCCGCCTTCTTTTTTCTCCGGGTCTTTTGCCTTGTTTTCCGGCTCCGGCGGGGAAACAACAGGCTCTTTTTGGGTTATTTTTATTTCGCTTTCCTCACTGCCAGATGTGACAGGCACCCAGCTTAATTCCAAGCTGAACTTTTCCTTGTCCTCTTTTTGCTTGGCCTCGACTTCCACCTGGACCGACTCCGGAGGAAGCAGGGAAAGGAACTCCTCACCCTGTTGAACTACTATTTTGCCTTGTTTGAAGCCCTTGGTCAATTCTTCAAGGTAGGTGATTACCTCTTTTAAATCCATAGAGCTCTTGTTTTGAATCTTGTTTTTTCCTTCCATTTCATGCCTCCATGTTTTTTGTTGGGTTGCGAAGAATTTGCATTTTGCAAATAAAAATAGCTGTATATATTGTACCCATATATTTTCCGAAAAAATTGGAAATGTTGGAGCTCAACAGGTAGAGAGCAGTACTTCGCAAAGTTTTTCCGGATCAATATAGGGGGTGGATTTTTCGGTAACCAAGCCATATTCTAAAATTTCCACGCCGAATTGGAGTATCCTGCTTTTATCCACCCCGCCTAAGTAAAGAGAATGATTACGATCAAGGACGATGAAATTAAGCAGGTCTCCATTGCTGCAAGTGTTGCCGCATCCCTGCATTAATATATGCATAAGCAGCTGCAGCTGCCGGGAAAGAGTCAGACTGTGGCATTCCGGATCCTTGGCTGTATTGGGTATAAACACTTTCGGACATTTTGCCTCGCCTATGGCCTTTCCTACTCCGTAGGGCAGGAGGTTGGCGATGATGCTGGTAAAGAAACTGCCCATGGGGTAACAAATCAAATCCGCCTTGCGTATCTTTTTGGAGATCTTTTCCCGGATTTGGGTATTAACCGACTGTTTGCTCTCCAGGTTGGGGACGAGAAACAAATCGTCAATGCGTTGTTTAAGTTTCGGGACTTCTTTCCCGGTCAAATTGTGCTGGCCGGTGAGGATTTCCCCGTTTTCCAGGCGGCCGGCCAGATGGAGATTGCTATTGACCACCGGACGAACCACCCCGCGCACTTCAACCAGTTTGGAGTAGATATAGATAACCGGGTCCATATGTCCTTTGTTTTCCAGGTATCCGGCAGCAAGGACCAAGTTTCCGATACTGGCCCCGCGCAAATCAAAGTCGCCCGGCATGTTGTCCCAGAATACCTCCAGGTGGTGACGAATTATTTTGCGCATGGGATCCGGGACCGAGGCCACCAGGGTGTTTCTTCCCCGAACCATTTTGTAGAACATGCTTTTCAGTTCATCTTGTTCCCGGTCCTTGGGCAGCCTGTGCGAAAAAAGGTTGAATATCTCCGGATTGCCCTTGATGCTTTGATCGGCCAGGGCCATGAGCCTGTTGCGAATATCCCCGACAGCCGGCATGTTAAATGCCTTTCGAAGTACTGCGGAACTCCCTCCGGAGTCAAAGGGCGTTATAATATGGATACTGTTATGCGTGTAATTTATAAGGTTTCGGCTTACGTCCCTTAGTGCCGAACCCCCACTGAAAAACAGAATTTTCGGGCCCAGGGCCGGGGCTTCCCGAAAGCGGGCCAATTTGTATTTGTCCGGGATTTCGGTTTCCCGGGTTATTTGTATGCGCATGGTCATTTTTTCAGAAATTCAAGACATTTTTCAGCGGCTTTATCAAAATCTATTCCGCCGTGGATCTCAAATACCGGTTTGTTTGACAGGGCCTGCACATAGCTTTCCGGATCTAAATTCAGGGACTGGCCTGCCTTTGGGAAATAGAACAGTCCGGGGTGCTTCATGAATGCGGGAAGCAAATCCCTTCTTTTGTTTATGTCTATCTGCTCCATACGCGTCTCTGTATTCTCATGATCCCAATTCAAGAGGACAAGTCCACTATAGCTGCAAGCCAGTTCAAATTTTCCCGGCCCGAAACATTCATCTATATATACATCATACTTGTGCTCCAGATGCCAGAGTTCATCCGCAGACAATCGAGAAAATTTGTCCCGGTCGAACTCCGGAATAACCATTTTCAGATCCTTGTTGTGCAGTGCCGTTCCGGGGTTTATCCGCGGCAGTTTGGGTACGCCATACATACGCTGGGTTTCCGGGCTTTTTTCCAGCAAAAGGCGGTCGTTGCTAATAAAAATACTCCCCAGACTCATTAGATGCAAAGCCAGGGTGGATTTTCCTTTGCCGGAGAATCCGGCCAGGGCCAGGCCTTTATTGCCATATTTTATCCCCGCGGCGTGACCAAGGAGCATATTTTTTTGTAAAAGTACTTGGATTAGCCGATTGTTTATGAAGTTTATTATCTGATTCGGATTTTCCCGGCATGGTCCGTAGGCCAGATTGATCCCTTCTCCGATCAGGAAAACGAGCCTGGTCGTTTTTTTGCGTATTATCCTGCATCCCCCGATGTCTGCGAATTCTTCCTTGATTTTTGTTTTTCCTGGCTCCTGGGGCTTGTCGCTGAATTTAACGGGGATATCGGGCTCTTCGGCTTGAACGGCTTGGATTCTGAGCATCCTTCTCGTTTCACCTCCCAGAAAGTCCTTGAAGTATTCCTCGAGTTCGTTTCTAAGAACCTGGCTGTTGGTTTGTACCCTGATCTGTACACCTCCCAGGTCCAGGAACAATTCCCAAGGGCATTCAGTATGGGGAAAGTATTTTTTAATGGTCCCGGGGGATGCGTTCTCAGGCATTTTGTAGTTTCTCCAGGACATAGTTGACATAGAGCTCAGCAGCATCCAGGCCGCATGCATCCTGGATTCCCCGAAATCCGCCGAAAGCGGAGACTTCAAAGACCACCGGGCCGTTAGCTGTTTCCACGACATCTACACAGGTGAAATCAAGTTTAAATAGGCTTTGCGCTTTTTCGGCCACTGCTATGCTTTCCGGAGAAGGTTCGTAGGGCGCGTATTTACCGCCGTTTAGTGTCGTGGTGTTCCAAGAAGAATTTTGTTTTAAACGGGAATAGGTGGCCAGGTATTTGCCGCCCAGAAAAGCTAATCCCAAATCCCGGTCATTGAGTTCTATCCTTTTCTGGATATACATTAGCGGATTGTCTCGCTTGAAATTGACTATCGCCTCCCGGGCCCCGGGGCCAGCCTGTATCAGGGACATCCCTCGGGCCTTAGAGGAGTAAAGGGGCTTGAATACCGCCTGACTGTATTTTTCCACTGTCCTCAAGGCGGTGTCCACGTCTTCGGTAACAGTGGTTTCCGGCATGGGAATGCCGGCCAGGCACATGGCTGTCGTGCAGCTCAGTCTGTTTATAACGCGCGTTATATTGGCCGGTGCGGAAAATACAGGCAGACCGGATTCATGCAAAAAACGCAGGCAATCCAGGCGATCCAGCAAATTAGGGGAATATCTGGCTCCGATCTTTTTTATGATCAGTCCGTCCAGCTGGGTCAGGTCCGTATCACCGTAAATAGCTTCCCTGTTGCTGAGATCCAGGGAAAAGTGGTCCATGTCCACCAGAAGACGAAAGCCGGTGAGCTTTTGGACCGTATCCGCCAGTTTTTCCGAAGACCATCCGTCAACCGTTCCAACCACTCCTATGCGCATTTTAACTTTCTCTTGTATTTCTTGGTGTTATTGGTTTTGATTCGATGCAAAAGCCGTTTGGTCGGGGTGAAAAATCAATGGTTCATGCTGTATCTTGATCATCAGTAAAAAAGGATCTCTTTTGGTATCCTAAATTGTGACTGCTTTTTGCCGGACAGGCATAGTTTTTCCAGAAGAAATCGGGCTCGAAGGAACATCTCGTTTGCAAAAGTCTTGTTCAGTTCGAAACGGGTGGAGGTATAGAATGATCTGGCCAGAGCCAGGGATAGTCGGGCATCAAATGTCGTGTCTTCGTGTTTGTCCGCAAAGGATTTGGCAAAGCTGTAGAATTTTTCGATCACCCAATTCAGGCGCGTCCGCAGATTGGAGTCGAATATCGGCATACGGAAATTGGAAATGAGAAAAACCGAAACATCCTGAATGTAATCATATTGGCGCGATCTATACATGTCTATGAAATGAATTGTTTTTTTACGCTGTTCATAAACTATATTGTTTACGTTGAAGTCTCCGTGAATAAGAATACTTAAAGGAGAGGGGGTTTCGGCTTCATATCCGGCCGCTTCATCCAGGAGGCCGCTTATCGACTTGACCCGCACTTCCTGCATCCTCTGTTCTCCACCCCTGAATTCAGGATGCACCTGGAGCACGGCGTTCCTTCTGGAGCGGAATTGATTCACGTAATCTGTAGGAGTTTTTTCCTTTCTGATGGTGTTTTCCCATATATGGGCGAGCTGCGCTTCAAAATCGGCATAGACCGATTTGAGGACGTTTAGTTCGGCTGTTAGTATCTCCTCGTCCAAGGTACATCCGGGAAGAAATTCTATCAGCATGGAAGCCTTGTCTTCGGAGTCACTTTGCTGGTAGCTGAACACCTTGGGGACCACCCCCGGGAATTTTTCCTGCCAAATATTCAGATTCTCCCGTTCCTTGGAGATTTTATTGATTGCCCCTTCCTTGAAGATACTCCCCCGGGCGCTGTCCGGGTTGGTCTGTTTGTCGTTTATCCTGCCTATTCGGCATCCTGATCTCGAGCCCCATATGCCCTGAAAGTCCACCTCGGAGATTGGCCCCTCGAATCCGGTCTGATCCAGATTCTGTTGCAAAGCCTGGAACTGGTTGATCTTGATTTTTTCTCCTATGATATCGAAAAGGATGGCTTCTCCGATATTTAAGAGCGAGTCTCCGATACGTTCCAAATAGCGGACAATGAATAAAATGGTGATGTAATCCCCAGGATGGACCCGTTTTTCCGAGAGCTGGCCAAGAACATGATCGAAATGGACTTTGTACATCTTGTCCAGATTGTTTTCCGTGCGACAGATATCCAGGGTAAGGGCGAGATCGTTTTTGCGCATGGCCGCATTTATATTAGAGAGTCCCCGGAGAATTTCCGTGAGCATTTCATCATAATCAAATCCATACAGGACCTTGTAGTCGCTCAGGTATTTCATTTGTTCGGCCACGTTTACACAGAAATCCCCGATTCTTTCCAGATTCACGGTTATGGTGTGAATTGCCCGGATTTTATTGATTTCTTTTTTTACCAGTCCGGAAGAGGGAAGAATCCGGGAAAAGCATTTGCTTTCGATTACATTTTTGAGATTGTCTATGTAATCATCTTTGGAGATTATTTTCTCATATAGTTCCGGCTCCGGGGAATTCAGGAAGTCAAAGGTGTTATATACCTGATTTTTGACTTCCAAAATCATGAAGTAGAAGTTTTCTTGAATGGTTTCAAATGAGATCATAGGTTATTTGGTCACCCCGTAGTGGTTATCTTGGATTTCAGTCTTTAAAATTTCCCGGCTTATTCAGTGGCGGTTATGTTCACCGGAGCAGTGGATATGAGTTCGCTGGTCCGACTGTCTTTCCATTCTATTTTGAGGGATATCTTGTTAGTTTCGTCTTTTCTCTTGGCTTTAATGCTGAATTTTAGAAGGCCCTGCGGAAACAGATCAATGCTCTCGGTCTGATTGGACAGGTGCATGGTCCCTTTTTCCAGACCTTCTTCCAGTGCTTCCAGGAACTGCTTTATTGACTGTGAATCCTGAATTGATTCGTGAGAAAATTTGTTCTCCTTGGACATCTTTATTCCCCCGCGCAGTTGCTTGTTTTGGGTGGTTGATTCCGGCTTGCCTCTTTTTTACCCGGCCAAGCGTTCTTTATAAGTATCGATCACGCTTGTTCTGTTTACCTGGGCGGTTATGAGTTTTTTCCTTATGTGCATGTCGTCCCAGGCGGGTTGATATCCGATTTCCCGCCCCGCTTTTTCTTTATTTTGAAAGGCCGGATCCTTGGCCTTTTCACCCATGTGGGTGTCATCGCCCATGAAAATCAGGAGTTCCTTTTGCGAATTTCGCTTTTCCGCATTTTTTCTGTTAACAACGGATATCAAGAAGTCCGTATATCTTTGGGATTGAGGATTCCAGACCTCGTATCCGTCAACATCATATTCGGCAAGCAAAATAGGCCAAAATTGTTCCGGGTGAGGGACTACAATCCCTCCGCCATGAAGGCGGGCTTCCTCGATAATTTCCGAAGTGCGATAGAAATAGTTCAGATTGAAATCCGCTTTGACCATTTTTTTGATCGATTTTATAAACGTCAGGACTCTGTCTATGAGCTGGTCGGAATAAACCGGACGTAGACTGTCGAAAAAATTACGCAACACCTTGTTTTTAATGCTGTTTGCAGGCAGCGTTGAATAGTGTTTTTCAATAAGTTCTTCGATTTTTTTAACGTAAATTTGGGTGAACCTGACTACGTCTTCTCCCGCCCCTGTCTCCCGGGCGGCTTTTTGTAGTTTTGAGTCATTGTCTCCGGTTATTGCCCGGATGAACTCAAAAAGCTGGGAGGCTCTGTACTTGCGGGTATGCTCCAGCATGGATTTGAGTATGGATGCCTCTTTTACTTTGTCCCGTTCAAAGTGCAAAAGCAATTGTACTTTTTGGTTGAACCCCCGGGAGTAGCAGTCAACTTCCACGCCGCTGTACCCCTTGTAAGTCAGCAACTCATTATGCTGAGTGGGAATGACCAGCTCTTTTTCCAGATTGGGAAACATGGCCCGCATTCTTTCCATGGCCATGTCGATGGACACGAATTCCGGATGCCAGTGCGCCGCCAAAACTACCTTTTGATGCGGGTATTTTGCCTCGGGCTGCTTTATTTTCTTGATCTGTTTCCCGGTTAGCTCCTCGGAGGTGATGGAGAAAAAAATCCTCTCGTCCTCCTGGCTTATTTCCCGGGGAAGCTTTTCCGGGACAAGGTTGTATACATGTTTTATTTTATTTTGCTTTGCCTGCATGACAGTGCCTTTTTTATTTGTATTTTTCGTGACAGACCCTTTTTTGCCTTTCCAGCTCAGTGTAGGCGGCGTATAATTTTTGGATGTCTTTTTCCCGGTAGGCTTTTTCCAGGTCGCTGCAGACCTCCAGGTATTGCGGGTAAAGCTCTTCTCCCATGTCTGTCCCGGTGTATTGAACCATTTTCCGTGAATCTTCCTGAAAAATATTGATTATTTCTGATGAAGGCAGGATTCTTCTGTCCAAAGATTTTTTTATTTCCTTGAAATATATTTTCATTCTTTTCTTGAGTGTCTTATAGCTTTCCCCCTTGTCTTCCTCTTCTTCCTCGCCCGGAAAACTCAGCTTCATTTTAAGCTTATACTCTGCCCCCTTGCGCTTGATACTGATTTTCATTTTTTCGAAGCCGAGCAAGGGAGTATGGTATTGAGGAATCTCTTCGTGCCCTTTTTCCAAACTTTCGGCCAGGAGCCGCAGAAAACCCGTAATTTCGCTACATTCCCCGAAATTTTCAACGCCGTTTTTGCTCATGGACCTATCCTTAATTGCTTGTGTTTTAAAAATGGGTTATTTTTATATTTAGTTGCCGCATATATACAGCGGCTTGTTATTATCGAAGCGGGAAATCCGAGTCGCCAAGCTCCTCATCTTAATACCCATAAAAAATGGCATATCTTTGTTACGATTTAATGACATGTTTGTAATGGTAATATGTAAATGAAAACTACTCCCTTTTTGGGGGCTTATTTTTACCTAAAACGAGCGATTTTTATTCAGTTGTAATTTATTCTTTGTCGAGTAACA